>CAKNRQ010000087.1 GCA_930990965.1 uncultured Clostridia bacterium | reverse complement strand
AGGATCTTTTTCATGTTTGTGTCTCCTTTTCATTTTGGTTTTATAAATTGGTGATGTATATCGCATTTGTCCATATCTTGCGCCTCTGAGGCGCAGCCGTCTTGCCGTGCAAGACGAGGGGGGTATACCGGCGCCCTGCGCCGGGTATCTAGGGGGGATAAAATCCCGCCTAGAGGATTCTATCTTATCCGTTTGTCCGTCAGCCGCGCGCCGCGGGTGCCGGACTCCTGCAGCGCCTGCACGAGCACGACGTTCACGATTATCATGACGAACATGACCATGAAGTCATAGCGCTGATAGCCGTAGTTGATGGCCACCGAGCCGAGGCCGCCGCCGCCGAAGCAGCCGGCCATCGCGCTGTAGCCGAGGATAGTGGTCGCGGAGACGGCCGCGCCGTTCAGGAGGCTGGGCTTGGACTCGGGCAGGAGCACCTTCGTGATGATCTGCCAGTTGCTCGCGCCCATGGCCTGGCTGGCTTCGACCACGCCGCGGTCGACCTCCCTCGCGCTCTGCTCGACCATTCGCGCCACAAAGGGGAACGCGCTGATGACCAGCGGGACGATCGCCGCTTCCGAGCCGATGGCACGGCCCACGATAAGCCTTGTGAGCGGCGTCACGAAGAACAGCAAAATCACAAACGGTATGCTGCGCAGGAAGTTGACCACCGCGCCGAGCACCATGTTCAGCGCGCGCATGGGGTGTATGCCGTCCCTGGCCGTGACCACCAGAACCAGGCCGAGCGGCAGTCCGATAACGTAAGCCAGCGCGGTTGAGCCGATGGTCATGTATATGCTCTCCCACAGCGCCTCGGGGACGAGCGCAAGTATCTGTCCGAAGCTCATTTCACTGGACCTCCTTCGTGTAGCTGATGCCCTGGTCGCGCAGCCAGCGCTTCATCTTCTCTGCGACGGCCGCGTCGCTGGGAAGCTGCAGGACCGTGTGCCCGTAGAGCTTGCCCTCGATGCTGCGCGTGTCGGCGTAGACTATGCTCACCGGCGCACCGCAGGAGAGTATCATGTCGGCTATGACCGGCCGGTCTGTCGTAGTGCCGTCGAAGGCCAGGCGTATCAGCTCGCCGCGGCACTCGTCCACGGCCGTGGCCGCCTCGTCCTCGGTGAAGCCCTCCAGCTTGCCGCTGCGGCTGGGCAGCACCAGCTTCTTGGCCGCCTCGGTCTGCGGGTGGAGGAACACCTCCTGCACCTCGCCCATCTCGGCGATATGGCTCTCCGCAATTATCGCCACGCGGGAGCAGATACGCTCCACCACGCGCATCTCGTGCGTTATCACTACCACCGTGACGCCCAGGGTGCGGTTTATCTCGCGGAGGAGCTCCAGTATGCTCTCCGTCGTGGTCGGGTCAAGCGCGCTGGTGGCCTCGTCGCAGAGGAGCACGCGCGGATTGCTCGCCAGCGCGCGGGCTATGGCCACGCGCTGCTTCATGCCGCCCGAGAGCTGGGCCGGATACGCGCCCTCGCGCCCCTCCAGGCCCACGGTCTTCAGCAGAGCCTTTGCCCGCTCGTTGGCCTCGGCCTTGGGTGTGTGGGCCAGCTCCAGCGGGAAGCGCACGTTCTCCAGCGCCGTGCGCTGCATGAGCAGGTCAAAGCCCTGGAATATCATGCCGATGTTCCGCCGCGCCTCGCGCAGGGCCTTGCCCTTGAGCGAGGTCATCTCCTTGCCGTCCACGATGACCTGACCGGTCGTCGGCGTCTCCAGCAGGTTGATGCAGCGCACCAGCGTGCTCTTGCCCGCGCCGGACAGGCCGATTATGCCGAATATCTCGCCCTGTTCTATCTCCAGCGAGACGTTGTCGAGGGCCTTGACCGCGCCCTCGCCCGAGCCGTAGGTCTTGGTCAGGTTCCTCAGTTCTATCATTGCCATTGGATTACCCCTCTTTTTTCGCGCCGGGGACGGCAACAAAAAAATCCCTGGCGCACAAAGTACGCCAGGGACGATTAATAAACCGTGTTACCACCCTGATTCGCACGCAGCTCACGCATACGTGCCTCACGGAGTTCCATCAAACCCCTGCCGCTTTAACGGGCGGACCCGTCGCAGCCTTACGCCAAGCGCTCGGTGCGCAACTCCGGAACCATGTTCACCCGAACCCCCCGCGCCCCGTTCCCACTCTCCGGAGCTCACTGTGCCGTTCCTTTCGGGTTACTCTTTCCTTCACTGTCTTTGAGGTGTGAAGTTGTCGTGATGAAAGAATACTCCAGCGCCGCGAGAAAGTCAAGGCGTCAATTGCCACAAATATAGCCGGGATACGGGCGATGAATCTGTGCGCAGTTCACAGAAAACCGGCGGCTGCGGTGCGATTGCGGGGCTTTGGGAGCCGGATGAAAAAAACGGAGCACCCCGAAGGGTGCTCCGTGAGCTGCTTTATGCGGCCTGGACGGGCTCCTCGCCGGCCTCGGTGCCGGGCTCTGCGCTCGGCTCCGGAGGAGCGGACTCGTCGACGTCGAGCGGGGCGCGGGAGGTGATCTCGATGCCGGTGAGCGGGACGAGCGTGTCGCCGGCGGTGCTGGCGGAGAAGTGTACGGTGACTTCGTCGCCGGGGTTGAGTATTACGGCCTCGGGGGCCTCGGCGGCGCTGATGGTGTAATACTGCTCGCCGCCCTCAAAGCGGATATATATGACGGTGTTTCCGTCGGATACGGCGCTTCTCACATCGGCGACAGTTCCGGAGGCCTCGGTGACCTCGCCGTCGACGCCCGGAGTGGTTGTCGTGATGCCGCGCTCGGCCAGGAGCTCGATGTAGTTGTCTACGCACTCCCCAACGGTGGAGCCGGTGGCGACGGCGTCATACTGCTGCACGTTGACCATGGCGTACATCTTGACAAGCTGGCTGTTGTCCTTGAGGGCCATGAAGTAGGTGGGCTGTCCGCCTGTGTTCAGCAGCAGCGGGGCGGTGGCGATATAGCTGTACTGCTGCACCGCGCCCTGGGCGCTGGACATGGCGCTGGCCTCGTCGG
>CAKNRQ010000086.1 GCA_930990965.1 uncultured Clostridia bacterium | reverse complement strand
ATGCTGGTCATGACGGCGCGGTTTTTGGGGAACATCTCGACCGCGACGCTGGTCACGAGCTGCAGCACGCCGCCTGCGGCGAAGAAGCCCATCAGGAAGCCGGCGGGGTAGCAGATCCAGGGCTGCTTTATAAGCAATACCGCAACGAGAGTGACGGCGGCGACGCTCGGGTAGATGACGAGTATTTTGCTGGGCTTGAGACCCTTGGCCAGCAGCGCCGCGTTCACGAAGAGCGCGAGGACTATACCCACGGAGTAGAAGCTCTGTACCAGGCTCGGGTCGGAGATGCCGTAGCTGATGGCGAGCTCCTGGTAGCAGTTGAGCCAGATCATGAAGGTGGTGGAGGTGGTGAAGCCGAGAATTATGAGGATGATGGCGCTGGGGGTGAACTTCATGCGCTCTTTCTTTTCTCCCTTTACTTTCACTACGCGCTCATACGGCGGGAAGGGCAGGAAAATGAGGGCAATGCCGACGACGGCGATGAGCGCGGCGCAGAAAATAAATATAGTGGAGAAGGGCAGGTTCTCTGCGGCTACAAAGCCGATGGCGAAGGGCAGCAGGAACTGCGCTATGGATATGCTCAGCTTGGTGAAGATGTTGGCTATCGTGCCCTTTTCCTTGAATATCTCCATGCAGCTGGGGGTGATGCTCACGTCGAGGAAGCCGTTGGCGGCGCCGGAGACAATGCCGAGTATGTAGGCCAGCACGTAGCTGTGAGTGTAACATACCGCCGCAAAGAATATGAGGTAGAGCGCGCAGCCCACGAGGGCGGGTACGCGGCGGCCAAAGCGGTCGGATATTGGACCGGCGAAGGGGTAGCTTATGAGGCGGCCGAGGCCAAGCGCGGCGATAACCGCGAGAACACCGGAGACGTCGTAGGTGCCGTCAGCCAGTACGGCGCCGCCCCAGAGTGCGGCGAGTTCCTGCTTATACTGGCCCATGATGGAACCAGCCACGCCCAGAACGAAGTAAGTCATGTACAGCGCGAAGGCTGTGGGGTAGTATTTCTTCATGCTCATCTCTTTTCCCTCTCTGTCTTATCTGTATATGGCGTCGCAGACCTCTGCGACGGGCATGTCCAGGCCGGTGTAGAGCTTGAAGCTCGCGGCGCCCTGTTCGACCAGCATACCCAGGCCGTCAAAGGTTTTGCATCCGGCGGCCTTGGCCTCGCGCAGCAGTTTGGTTTCCTCGGGGTCGTAGACAACATCGGTGACTATGAGGCCGGGACGGAAGAGGCTCGTGTCAGTGATGAGGCTCTGATCGTCCAGAGGCTTCATGCCCACGCGGGTGGCGTTGGTGAGTATATCGCTCGAATCTATGCTCGCACGCAGAGCCTCGACGTCATCTAGATCGTTGAGGCTTATCTTGCACGCCGGGGCGGCCTTGCCTATGGTCTCAAGGTTGTTCAGCGCCCTCTCCCAGAAGGCGTCGCGCTTGTTGAACACGCGAATTTCTTTGGCTCCCTCAAGAGCGGCCTCTATGGCGATGGCGCTTGCCGCACCGCCCGCACCGAGCAGGGTGACTGTCTTGCCGGCGATTTCCACGCCGCCGCGCCTGAGTTCGCCGGTGTATCCCATGCCGTCGGTAACGTAGCCGGTGAGCTTGCCGTCCTTATTTACTATGGTGTTTACAGAGCCTATGGCCTGGCTGGCAGCGCTCACTTCGTCCAGATAGGGGATAACCGCGTTCTTGAGCGGCATCGTCACGTTTGCACCCATGACATTGAAGGTGCGCAGGGCGTTTACAGCCTCTTCAACCTTCTCCATCGGGATGTCAAACGCGAGGTATGCGCAGTTAAGCCCGTACTTATCAAAGCAGTAGTTGTACATGGCGGGGGATTTGGAGTGCCCCACAGGTGTACCGATAAGCCCGAGCAGCCTGGTGTGTCCGTCGATGTTCATTGTCTATCTATCCTTTCTGCCTCCCGGCACGTTGTTTACGCTGCGATGATAGCACTGTGTTTGTCTTTTAACAAATAAATTAATTCTCTGAAACTATAGATATTAACTATAAAAAATGCTATAATCCTGCCTGGGAGGCGAGACGATGAACCTGTTCCACCTTAGATATTTCGTAAAGCTGGCGCACACACGCCACTACACCCGCGCGGCTGAGGAGCTGTGCATCACTCAGCCCAGCCTCAGCCACGCCATAAATCAGTTGGAAAACGAGCTGGGTCTGCCGCTCTTTGAGCGCCAGGGCAGGAACACTACGCTCACGCGCTTTGGCGAACAGTTCCTGAAAACGGCTGAGGCGGCGCTTGAGGAGCTCGATTCAGGCGTGGAAGAGCTCAAGCGCGAGGCGAGGGGAGAGGGGCTTATACGCCTGGGATTTTTGCGCACGCTTGGTACGGAGTTCGTCCCCAAGCTCGCGCGCGGATATCTGAATAGGAACCCGGGCAAGGACATACTCTTTACCTTCGCCACTGGAAACGGACTCACCGGAGATCTGCTGAAAGGTCTGGAAGAGCGCAAATATGACCTGGTTTTCGCCTCAAAACCACCTGATAACGCCGGATTTGAGGCCTTCGCCGTGGAGAGCCAGGACATAGTCCTCATAACTCCGCGCGACCACCCGCTGGCCAACAGGCACAGCGTAAATCTGGCCGATACGCTCGAATACCCGATAGTGGCCTTCGCACTGAACTCGGGTATGCGCAATGTGATAGACGACATGTACGCGCGCATAGGCGCGCAGCCTCGGATAGCGTACCAGACCGCAGAAGACCAGGTTGTCGCCGGCCTTGTCGCCCAGGGCTTCGGTATAGGCATAGTACCGTACATGGATCTGCTTCTGCGCCTCGATGTCAAAATAATTCAAATTGCAAGCCCGGCCTGGGAGCGCAATTTCTATATGATAAGTTCACCGCGCACTTTCATGTCCCCGGCAGTGCGCGGCTTCAAAAAGTATGTACTCGAAACTTGTGCCGTCCAGGTTGGTCAAAGTGCAAAAAATTGAGGTTGTGAATTTTACAACATGTTTGTTATCTTTTGAACGATAGATATTATCAATAAAATATCCATATAAATAGAAGCGGCGTGTGCTTCGGAAAAGTCTTGTGGTGAATTATTATATAATGTATGCTCTGACGCACGGCGGCGAAATTGATAAAAGAGTACGTGATATGCGCGGAAGGGAGAGACAAACAAAATTTTGACGTAAAAAATTCTTGACTATTTTTGTGGAATATGCTACAATCTATCTTCGCCCGGGCATGCTTATGCCCGAGGTGGATTTCCTGCGAAAAAAGCTGTATTTTTGCGGGGAATTTACGAATATTTTTCCCGGGAAAGGAGGAAATGCAATTTGCCGACTTTTAACCAGCTCGTCAGGAAGGGCAGG
>CAKNRQ010000085.1 GCA_930990965.1 uncultured Clostridia bacterium | reverse complement strand
CCCGAAAGGAAAATCCGCTTTGGTGCGGACTTGTACGCAAGGGTGCCTCGTATCTTGGCTAGGTGGTGACTTACAGGTGGTCATCCCTAAACTTTAATTTAGTTTCCTCATCGCCGACCGCAGTTTCGCTTCGCGGCCGCTGACGGGTTAACACGGGACGTTGCCCAACCGAGTGCAGTTGGTTGTTACAGTCGGTAAGACCGACGTTGCCCAACGTGGATGCGGCTTTTACCGCACACATCGTTGCACTCGTGTGCTGACTGTTGCTGATACCCACGTTTCCCGGGGTTTCTGCGTCTCTTACCGCACGCTTCGCTGCGCTGGCGTGCTGGGGTGATGCTGCCGGTTACGTTTCGCAACTGTCCGTAAGGGACGGCGTCCTCGACGTCCCGCCGTTGGATTCTACGCCACCACGTACCCATGCCGCACTTACCGGGATGGGTGACATGCGCGTTAAATAAGCCCCATAACCCCCCATCGCGCTAAAGCGTTAAACAGTTATTGACCTTTTTTAACGCGCTTCTCACCCGTTCGGGCGGGTATTTGCCTCACAGTCCCTCGCCAGTCATGGCGCCTATGAACAGGGGTATGTTGTACTCGGTGTCCACTATCATATAGAGGAAGGGCCGGTCCAGGACTACGCTCTTCTCAACGAGCACGGCGCTCTCGGCGTTTACCTCGACCGCGGTGGCGGCGCCGGCGCGGGTGCCGAGCGGGGTCACGTCGATGAAGGTCTTGTGCAGCACGCGGTTGATGTAGAGGTTGCCCAACGTGGAGCGGCCCATGCCGCCAAAGTCGGCCTTTGCCCCGTCGAAGGCGTCGGGCATGCCAAGCTCTGAGAGCGCCCGGCTCAGTTCGGCCTCGTACTCGCTGCTGAAGCTGGGCATGACCGTCTCCACGGCCGTGGCCTCGGCGTTCGTTAGCGCTGCGCTGATTGCCTCGCCGGTAAGCGACGCCACAAGCCCGTCGAGGCCAATAGCCTCATCCGGCAGCAGCGCGGCGAAGGCATAGCGCCCGCCCTCGTAGGGCTTCATGAAGCCCGTGAAGCCCTCGCCGCTGAGGTAAGTGCTCTCGTCGCCGTACATCATCTGTACTGCCTTGCCGCCGTCTGCGGCGTGGAATACGCCGTCTTGCACCTGGTAGCCCTGGTACTCATTCTCCCAGGCGGCGTCGAAGGCGAGGGCGTTGACGAGGTACATGACCGCGTCCTGCGGTATCTCGTCGACAATCTCGTCTATCATACCGTCTGTGTGCTCGCTGACCCAGGCGTTTATCTCGTCTTTAGCCGCGTTATCGAACTCGCGCGCGAACACGTCTGCCCCGGCGAAGGAGGCGCAGCCGGCGAGAAAGTCCGGGTCAGGCTCAAACGTGCCGTCGTCGCGCAGCCAGATGGAGTTGGCTATTTTGGTCTCCGTGCCCGCGACGGAGCTCATGTAGGCGGCGAGTGCGGCGCGCATTGTCTGCGCGTCCACGCCGAACACCGCTTCCATCTGCGCGAGCGTGTCGCCTCCGGCGCCCGCCTCGGCCATCGCGAGAGCTGCGAGTACGCTCACAGGCGAGACAAGCGTGTCGCCTCCGGCGCCCGCCTCGGCCATCGAGAGCGCTGCGAGTACGCTCACAGGCGAGACAAGCGTGTCCCCGCCGTCGTAGAGATGGGCAAAGAGCCCGGCCGTGAAGTCCGCTACAGGCTCCGCGGCGTCCGTGGCGTCCCCGGTTCCGGCCGGGGTCACACCGTCGAGCAGGCCGGCATCTGCCGCGCCGCAGCCCGTCAGCGAGAGCAGCATAAGAAAAGCGATAAGGATTGACAGCTTCTTCATTGTATCTCCTCCTCTCATATTTGAAGTGACGAGCGTGTTCACAATTTGTTCCCCGTTTATTCAAATATGTCCGTGGAATCGCCCCGGATTTTGAGCTAGAATTTAACTGTCCGGTATCAGACGAAAGGGTGATAGTATGATTGCAGAACCTGACAACGACAAGCAAAAGCCCAGAAGAAATATATTTTACTACTACGTCGTAACAATCCTGATTCTCATTCTCCTGAACGCCCTGCTCTTCCCGTCCATGCTGCAGCGGCAGGTGACGGAGGTCGGATACAACGACTTTCTGGAGATGGTTGAGGATGGCCGCGTACAGGAGATAGCCTACGAAGCGGACAACGAGCAGATTGTTTTTGTCGCTAATGACGAGAACGGAACCGAGGAAATTTACAAGACGGGCATCTTCCCGGACTACAAGCTGGTGGAGCGCCTGGAGAGCGCGCCCAACAGGATAGAGTACACCAACGAAATACCTACGCAGAACTCTCCGCTGCTCAGCTTTTTCCTCACGTGGATTTTGCCTCTGGTCATCATATACGGCGGCAGCGTGCTGCTCTACCGCTGGATGATAAAGAAGATGGGCGGCGCGATGGGCGGCATGCCTGCCATGAGCTTCGGCAAGTCCGGCGCCAAGCTCTACGCCGAGACCGAGACCGGCGTCACCTTCGCCGACGTGGCCGGGCAGGACGAGGCCAAGGACGCGCTCAAGGAGATAGTGGAGTTCCTGCACAGCCCGCAGAAATACGCCGAGATAGGCGCCAAGCTGCCGAAAGGCGCGCTGCTGGTTGGCCCTCCGGGCACCGGCAAGACCCTGCTCGCGCGAGCGGTAGCGGGTGAAGCTCACGTGCCGTTCTTCTCCATATCCGGCAGCGAGTTCGTAGAGATGTTCGTCGGCATGGGCGCGGCAAAGGTCCGCGACCTCTTCAAGCAGGCCAACGAGAAGGCGCCCTGCATAGTCTTTATCGACGAGATAGACACCATAGGCAAGAAGCGTGACGGCGGCGGGATAGGCGGCAACGACGAGCGCGAGCAGACGCTCAACCAGTTGCTGGCCGAGATGGACGGCTTTGACGCCACGAAGGGCGTCGTCATCCTGGCCGCCACCAACCGCCCCGAGAGCCTTGACCCCGCGCTGCTGCGCCCCGGCAGGTTCGACCGGCGCGTACCCGTGGAGCTGCCCGACCTTGCGGGCCGCGAAGCCATACTCAAGGTCCACGCCAGGGACGTGCGCATGGGCGACGATGTGGACTTCAAGGCCATCGCCCGCGCAACCGCCGGAGCCTCCGGCGCAGAGCTGGCCAACATCATCAACGAGGCCGCAATCCGCGCGGTCAAGCTGGGCCGCCAGATAGTCATCCAGGAGGACCTGGAGGAGAGCGTCGAGACCGTCATCGCCGGCGCACAGCGCAAGAACGCCGTCCTCAGCGACAAGGACAAGCGCACCGTGGCCTACCACGAGATAGGTCACGCCCTCGTCGCCGCCAAGCAGACCAACAGCGCGCCCGTCACCAAGATAACCATTGTCCCCCGCACCTCCGGCGCGCTGGGCTACACCATGCAGGTGGACGAAGGCGACCGCGTGCTCATGTCACGCGAGGAGATAGAGAACAAGATAGCCACCCTCACCGGCGGCCGCGCGGCCGAGGAAGTGGTCTTCGGCAGCATCTCCACCGGCGCCAGCAACGACATAGAGCAGGCGACGAAGCTCGCCCGCGCCATGCTCACCCGCTACGGCATGAGCGACAGGTTCGACATGGT
>CAKNRQ010000084.1 GCA_930990965.1 uncultured Clostridia bacterium | reverse complement strand
GCCAATAAGAAGAAGTAAGGGAGGGATATGTAATGGCAGCACCTAAGAAGAAGGTCCGCACTCGCCGCAGAGAGCGGAAGAATATAGAAAAGGGAGCCGTGCATATCAGCTCCAGCTTCAACAACACCATGGTGACTATCACCGACACGAACGGCAACGCCATTTCCTGGGCTTCCGCGGGCGGCATGGGCTTCCGCGGCAGCAAGAAGAGCACGCCTTTCGCGGCGCAGACCGCTGCCGAGACGGCCGCCAAGGCCGCCATGGAGCACGGGCTCAAGACCGTTGAGGTCTTTGTCAAGGGCCCCGGCTCGGGCCGCGAGGCTGCTATCCGCGCCCTCCAGACCGCCGGCCTCGAGGTCACGATGATCAAGGACGTCACGCCTATCCCGCACAACGGCTGCCGTCCCCCGAAGCGCCGCCGCGTCTGATTGAAGGAGGTAAGAAGAAATGGCAAGATATACTGATGCCGTCTGCCGCCAGTGCCGCAGGGAGGGCCAGAAGCTCTTCCTCAAGGGCGACAGGTGCTACACTCAGAAATGCGCCCTCGAGACCCGCAGCTATCCCCCCGGAATGCACGGCCAGGGCCGCAGCAAGACGAGCGAGTACGGCCAGCAGCTCCGCGAGAAGCAGAAGGCCAAGAGGTACTACGGCCTGCTCGAGAGCCAGTTCCGCAGCTACTTCGACATGGCCGAGCGCCGTCCCGGCCAGACCGGTGAGAACCTGCTGAGCATCTGCGAGAGCCGCCTCGACAACGTTATTTACCGTCTCGGCTTCGCCATGAGCCGCGCGGAGGCCCGCCAGCTCGTGAACCACGGCCACTTCACCGTGAACGGCCGCAAGGTCAACATCCCCAGCTTCCAGGTCAAGCCGGGCATGGTCATCACCCTGCGCGAGCGCAGCCGCAACCTCGAAAAGATAAAGGCCAACGTGGAGGCCAACGCCTTCCGTCAGCCCCCCAAGTGGCTTGAGTATGACGCCGCGAACATGATCGCCAAGGTCGTCGCCGTGCCTCAGCGCGAGGACATCGACCTGCCGATCGAGGAGCACTTCATCGTCGAGCTCTATTCCAAATAATCGGTAAACCCTCGAATTGGTAAGCTGCAAACCGCGAGCGCCTTTTGTGGGGCGCCACAATAAATAAGGAGGGTTAATTCGCACATGATTGAAATAGAAAAGCCGCGCATCGAGTGCATCGAATCTCCGACGGACGAGTCCTATGGCAAGTATGTCATAGAGCCGCTGGAGCGCGGCTACGGCACGACTTTGGGCAATTCTCTGCGCCGAGTGCTGCTCTCCTCTCTGCCCGGCACGGCGGTAACCAGTATCCGCATCGCCGGCGTGCAGCATGAGTTTTCCACCATCCCCGGCGTCAAAGAGGACGTCACGGAGATCGTCCTGAACATCAAGCGTATCATTGCGCGCCTGAACAGTGACGAGCCCAAGACCGTCTATATCGAGGCCTCGGGTGAATGCGAAGTGACGGCCGGCGATATCAAGACCGACAGCGAGGTAGAGATACTCAACCCCGAACAGCACATCGCCTTTCTGGGCCCCGACGCCTCGCTCTCCATCGAGCTTATAGTCGATCATGGCCGCGGCTACGTCCCGGCTGAAAAGAACAAGGGCCCGCAGCAGGTCGTGGGAACCATTCCCGTTGATTCCATCTACACCCCGGTGCTTAAGGTCAACTACGCCGTGGAGAACACCCGTGTGGGCAACCAGACGGACTTCGATAAGCTTACCCTCGAAGTCTGGACGGACAAGACCATCACCCCGCGCGACGCCGTATCGCTTGGCGCAAAGATACTGGTCGATCACTTTACGCTCTTCACCGATCTGTCCGACAGTATCGGCAACCGTTCCACCGTCGTGGAGAAGGTCGAGACCCAGCGCGACAAGGTGCTGGAGATGACGATTGAAGAGCTTGACCTCTCTGTGCGCAGCTTCAACTGCCTCAAGCGCGCCAACATCAATACCGTCGAGGACCTGATAAGCAAGACCGAGGATGAGATGATTAAGGTCCGTAACCTTGGCCGCAAGTCCCTGGAGGAAGTCGAGCACAAGCTTGCCCTCATGGGTCTGAGTCTGGCCAGCGACGACAACCAGTAAGGAGGAAACCAATATGCCCGGAACCAGGAAGCTTGGCAAGCCGACTGACGCGCGTATGGCTATGCTCCGTCAGCAGGTCACGGATCTTCTCGACCGCGGCCGCATGGAGACTACCTACACCCGCGCCAAGGAGATTCAGCCTCTCGCCGAGAAGATGATAACGCTTGGCAAGCAGAAGGACATGGCGTCTTACCGTCAGGCCCTGAGCTTCATCACCCGCGAGGACGTGGCTCACAAGGTCTTCAAGGAGACCGCTGAGAAGTACGCCGACCGCAACGGCGGCTACACCCGCGTCACCCGTATCGGCCCCCGCCGCGGCGACGCCGCCGAGATGGCCGTTATCGAGCTCGTGTGAGAATAGTATAACGCAAAAGGCCCGCGTCATCCGACGCGGGCTTTTATTCTTGCTGGAGGGAAAGTTTTTTCACCGGGCCTGCGTCTTCTTCGCCCTGACGCGCGTCTAATATATGAACACACAAGGGCGGCCCGAGGTGAGTTAATGGACAAGAACAAATACGCCCAGCTCCTACAGTCAGACCGGGCGAGGTACTACAGGATAGCCTACTCTTACGTCAAGAACGAGCCCGACGCGCTGGATATCGTCGGCGAGGCGGCCTGCCGGGGGCTGGTACAGCTCGGCACGCTGCGCAGGGAGGAGTACTTCCGCACCTGGATGACGCGAATAGTCATAAACTGCGCGCTGGACCACCTGCGGCGCGCAGGGAGAACTGTGAGCCTGGACGATGTGGAGCCGGAACCGGCGCCTCAGGACGCTGCATTCGAGTGCGAGGACACGCTGGACCTCTATGACGCGCTGGAGGCGCTGTCACCCAGGGACAGGAGCTGCATAGTCCTGCGCTACTTTGAAGAGCGCAGCTTCGCCGAGATGGCCGAGATACTCGGCGAGCCGGAGCCGACGGTAAAGGCCCGCGTCTACCGGGCGCTGAAAAAGCTGCGCGGGCACATGGAGAAAGGAGAAAGGCAAAGATGAACTCCGGCAAGGTTAAATACGACGCGATAGAGATACCGGCTTCCCTGGGGGAAGTGATAGACAAGGGCGTAGAGCGCGGCAGGCGCAGAAAACGCCTCAGTGCGCTAAGGCGCACGGCAGGGGCCGCGGCCGCGGCGGTGGTCATACTCTTCGCGGGCGCGAACATAGCGCCGGTATACAGCTACGCCGCCGACATACCGGTCCTGGGCGAGATTGTGCGCGTGCTGCACGTGGGCAGCGGCGGCAGCGTGACCGACGGGGCCCAGACGGGCGCGCAGAGCGACGGCGAGACCGCCGTGCTCACCTTCACGGGAGCCTCCGGCGGCAGCCTGAGCGAAGCCCCGGCCTACGCGGCTGAACATTTCCAGGCCCCCAATCGCATAGTGCTGACCCTCCACGGCGTCAGGGGCGCGGACCTCGAAGAGATAAGCGCGAAGCTGCTCGAGTGCGACGCCGTAGTGGACGTCTACCGCAACATGGTGCTCGACGACTCGGCGGTGGGCCTCACGATAGTGCTGCGCGGCGGCGTGGACTACGAGATAAGCGAGCACGCCAACCCCGGCACGCTGTCCTTCAGCTTCACCGAGAGCGGCGAGGCGAGCGGGGAGGTATACTACCTCAGAAGCGAGGCCATGCCCTACAGCGAGACGCTGGGCCACCTCTGCGAGCAATACCGCGCCGAGGACGCCAGCCAGGTCAAGACCCAGAGCGGCGGCTACTTCGTTGCGATAGGCCAGTACGGCACAAAGGTCGAGGCCGAAGCGGCGCTGGAGCTGCTCAACGAGACCTACGGCGATACGGGCTTCTACGTCAGCAGCGGCGAGAGCGGCGAAGTACCGGTGGAGTGAGGTGGGAGCCACGTCGCCGGACGTGGGGGGGTGGCATTAGGTAATGCCGCAATCCTGGGCGGTTCACACACCAACACACCGTAGGGGACGGCGTCCTCGACGTCCCGCTCGCCGCCAGGCGAGAGATGGTGCAACCCTCGTGGGTTGCGGGCCTCCTGGGGCGCTTTCTTTTGCTCTTGCCAAAAGAAAGCGTCCCAGACCCCGAA
>CAKNRQ010000083.1 GCA_930990965.1 uncultured Clostridia bacterium | reverse complement strand
TGCGCTACACCCGGTTATTCAGTTTTTAATCCGGCTGGGCGTATTCTCCCAAAGCTGGCGCGCTACCAACTGCGCAACACCCGGATCTAGCTATTGACTAAAACGCTATAAGATTATACACTGCAATTTCAAAAACTGCAACCTTTTCTTAATTGAAGTTTTCGTCGTAATATGTTACTATGCTGTACGGAGTGTGAATGCCTTGAGAATGCGAAAGAAACCAAACCTGATACCCAGACTGGAGCGCAGCTCGCAGGTGCTGGAACTGGCGCCCGAGTCGCTGTGCGGAAGTTGGCTGGATGCATACCCGAGCTTTGGCGAGCTGCATGTGGAGCTCGGCTGCGGCAAGGGCCGCTTTACCTGCGAGATGGCTGAGGCCAACCCCAGTGTGCTCTTTGCGGCCATAGAGAAGGTGCCAGACGCGCTGGTGGTGGCCATGGAGAGAGCGTGCGAGCGCTCGCTGACAAACCTGCGCTTCATCGCCAAAGACGCTGCAAACCTCGGCGACTACTTCGCCCCGGGTGAGGTGAGCCGCATATACATAAACTTCCCCGACCCCTGGCCCAAAAAGAAGCAGTTCAAGCGCCGCCTCACGGCGCCAAGCTTTCAGAAGCTCTGCTTTGACGCACTGAGGCCGGGCGGCGAGATTTGGTTCAAGACCGACAACTCTCCGCTCTTCGAGTGGAGCCTTGAGCAGTACGAGCTCTGCGGCTGGCAGGTGCGAGACGTCTCGCGCGACTGGCGCGACACCTGCATGACCGACTACGAGGCCAAATTCCGCGAGCAGGGCGTGAAGATAAACCGCCTCGTCGCGGTGAAGAGCGAGAACTTTGTCATGCCCGAGAGCAAAAAGGGGGACGAAGAGTGAAACTCATATCCTGGAACGTGAACGGCCTGCGTGCGGCCGTGAAGAAGGGCTTTATAGAGAACTTCAACGCCCTCGACGCCGATATCTTCTGCCTTCAGGAGACTAAGCTGCAGGCCGGCCAAATAGAGTTGGACCTGCCCGGCTACCACCAGTACTGGTGCTACGCCGAAAAGAAGGGTTACTCTGGCACCGCCGTGTTTACGCGCACGGAGCCCATCAGCGTGACGTATAACCTCGGCTATCCCGAGCACGACATGGAGGGCCGCGTCATTACCTGCGAGTTCGAGGACTTCTACCTCGTGTGCGTCTACACGCCGAACTCCCAGAACGAGCTCAAGCGCCTCGACTACCGCATGACCTGGGAGGATGCCTTCCGCGCCTACCTCATGGAGCTTGACAAGAAGAAACCTGTCGTGGCGTGCGGAGATATGAATGTTGCGAAGGAAGAAATAGACCTCAAAAACCCCAATACGAACCACATGAACGCGGGTTTCACGGACCAGGAGCGCGACAAGATGAGGGAGCTGCTTGCGAGCGGTTTCACAGACACTTTCCGGTACCTTTACCCGGACAAGCGCGACGCCTATTCCTGGTGGAGTTTCCGCGCTGCGGCGAGGGAGAGGAACGTCGGGTGGCGCATTGACTATTTCATCTGCTCCGACCGGCTGCGCGAGCGCATAGCCGACGCCTTCATCTGCCCGGAAATAATGGGCAGCGACCACTGCCCGGTGGGGCTTGAACTAAAGTGAGCGGCTTCGATATAGGCTCCGTACACCTCGAAGGCCGCGCGGTGCTTGCGCCTATGGCGGGCGTATCGGACGCGGCCTTCCGCACGCTCTGTCTGGAACAGGGCGCGGCGCTGGTGTACACGGAGATGGTCAGCGCGAAGGCGCTGTGCTATAATGACAGGAAGACGGCCGCGCTGCTGCATATCCCCGAGGGAGGGCGCCCGGTTGCGGCCCAGATCTTCGGACACGAACCGGAGACGATGGCCGAGGGCGCAAAACGCGCGCTGGATATCTGCCATGCGGATATACTCGATATAAATATGGGCTGCCCTGTGGGCAAGATAGTCAAGAGCGGCGACGGCTCCGCTCTCATGAAGACGCCGGAGCTCGCCGGAGAGATAGTCGCGGCCGTTGTCCGTGCCGTCAGTGTGCCCGTCACGGTGAAAATACGCAAGGGCTGGGACGCCGGCAGCGTCAACTGCGTGGAAGTTGCGAAAATACTCGAAGAGGCCGGAGCGGCGGCGATAGCCGTACACGGCCGCACCCGCGTGCAGATGTACGCCGGCAGGGCCGATTGGGACGCGATACGCGAGGTCGTCGGGGCGGTGAACGTCCCGGTCATTGCGAACGGGGATGTGGCCTCGGGCGAAGACGCGGCCCACATACTGAACTATACGGGCGCCGCGGCCTGCATGATAGGCCGGGGTTCCTTCGGCAACCCCTGGATCTTCGCCGCGGCCAACGCCGCCATAGCAGGCTTGCCGGTACCGCCGGAGCCGCCGCTTGCCGAGAAGCTGGCGGTGGCCTACAGGCAGGTGGAGATGGCGGCCGGGGAAAAGGGCGAGCGACTGGCCTGCATAGAAGCCAGGGCGAGAATCGCCTCATACCTGCACGGTGTCCCGCATTCCAGCGAGTACAAGCAGGAGCTTGTGCGCATATCCAGCCTTGAGGAGCTGCGCAGGATATTGAAGCTCGCAGAGCTTAACCTGAGCTGACCGGCAGGAGCATGGAAGTATATTAAGAGGTGAAATTGTTGACCAGACAGGAAGAGCAGGAGATCATCCAGAAGGTGCTCTCCGGCGACACTGAGGCCTTTGAGGCCCTGGTGCTTGAACATCAGAATAAAGTGTACAGCCTCGCCCTGCGCATGGTCGGCAACGAAGAGGACGCCCGCGACATGGCCCAGGACGCTTTCATCCGCGCGTTCAATTCTCTTGAGGGTTTCCGCGGCGACAGCAAGTTCTCCGTGTGGCTGTACAGATTGACAAGTAATATATGTATAGATTTCCTGCGTTCGCGCGCCAAAAAGCGTATGGTGTCGATGACCTGGTCCGATGAGGAAGGCGAGGACGCCGGAGAACTTGAGATACCCGACGAGCGCTATTCACCGGAGGCTCAGTTCGAGCGCACCAATGTGCGGGACAGTGTCAGACGCGGACTCGACTCCTTGTCGCCGCAATACAGGCAGATTCTGGTTTTGCGTGAGATAAACGGCCTCACTTATGAGGAAATAGGCAAGGTGCTCGGCATAGAGGAGGGCACAGTCAAGTCGCGTATTTTCAGGGCCAGAAAAAAACTTTGCGATTTTCTATTAAAAGAGGGGAACATTCCCGGCGTTGGCGCGTCAAACGCACCGAAGGGAGGAGCGGGTGTATGAGCCGATGCGACAAATATCTTGAAATGATAAGCTTATACGTCGATGGGGAACTCGACGAAGACGCTGCCGCGCAACTGCGCGAGCACCTGGACGAATGCCAGGAGTGCAGGAAGTATTACGAAGCTTTTTCTATAATATCCCAAAGCATTGAGGAGACGCCGGCCCCGGAGGGCTTCGCGTCGGAGGTGATGGGAGCCCTGCGAGAGAGCGGGGGCCGGCAGGCCGTGGGGGCGGCATCCGGTAACAATGCAAGGAAAAGAAAGCTTACACGAGGCACAATAGGGCGTGCCGCGGCCTTGGCCGCATGCCTAGCTCTGGTGATTGCGGCTGGAGTGAAGGTGGCGCTTCCGGGAGCTGAGAACAACGCCTCCGGAGGTGACCCTGTGCAGTTCGCCGCAACCGGAGCCTGCGGTGACAAGGACTACGTCGCCGACAGGAGCAGCGAAGAGACGGACGGTGCGGAGCAGTTGCAGCTGAACCCGGAGAGCGCAAGCAGCGACTACTCGGACAGCATAGACGCGATAACGGTTTCAGACGGAGAAACGGTGACGCGCATAATCGACGAGGCAGAGATTGCGACGCTCGCCGCCATATTGGAATATGGCGAGGAGGCCTCCGGCCTGCCCGAAGCGCAGGCCGATTATGTCCTGGAAATAGAGAGCGAAGAGGGCACGGTTGAGCTGACGGTTTACGATGTGGACGGTTTGCTGCTCTGTGTGGACGGCGACGGAGAAGCGTATATTGCTTCCGGCAGCGCAGAGGATTTGGCATCCGAACTGCCCTGGTCTTCAATAGAACCTTCAGATGAGGGTTCCGGCGACACCTACAGCGCTGAAGGCGAGGGTTGAGCTGTTTTTAAAAGCCCGGCCAACTGAACGGCCCCAGAATATACGGACAGTACAAAAAGAGCCCTGGTG
>CAKNRQ010000082.1 GCA_930990965.1 uncultured Clostridia bacterium | reverse complement strand
CGCACTACATTCCGCTTAGGAGGCGGACCCTCTATCCTGGTGAGGTACGGGGGCTTATTCAAGCTTTGTTATTTTACCTCATTTAATCCACCGTGTCAACACAAACCAGACTGCAAAAACTACAAAGCGCGGCTCCAAAGCTGGGACAAAATTTGTACGCTTAAATAATAGACGCTGCCGTCTGTTTATGATATACTCACAAAATAGACGGTAACGTCTATTTTATTGCAAAGGGATGCTTATCATGGAAATACTACTGCAAGTGCTGCGCTTACTCGCAACTATAGCCGTGGCGTTTTGCGTCGGCAAGCTGGTGGCGAAGCTGCATCTGCCGGCTATACTCGGTTGGCTCATAACCGGCATGGCGCTTGGTCCGCACGCGCTTGGACTGATGAACGACGCGGTCATGGATTCAGCCTGGTTCACCACTACCGAGAGCCTGCTGGAGTCCGTCGTGGGCCTTATGATAGGCACGGAGCTCATATGGTCGCAGATGAAGCGCTCAGGCAAGCAGATAGTGGTGACGACGATAACGGAGTCGCTGGGCACATTCCTGATTGTAACCCTGGTGTTCGGCGTGATATTCTATTTCACCGGCACGCCGCTGTATCTCGCGGCGATGTTCGGCGGCATAGCGCTCGCCACGGCCCCTGCTCCGTCCCTGTCCATAGTCAACGAGGCCAGGGCGGCCGGACCGGTGACCAGCACGCTGATACCCATGGCGGCGCTTGACGATTTGGTCGGTGCGGTGGTGTTCTTTGCCGTCATAGCGTTTGTCTCCTCTACGCTGTCTGTGGCGGGCACAAGCTTTATTGCGACGCTGGCGATAGTGTTTGCGCCGGTCTTGATAGGCGCGGTGAGGGGCGTGATAGCCGGCTTCGTGATGCGGCACACCCGCTCCAATGCGGCTACGATTGCTTCCATGCTGGCGCTGCTTTTGGCCACAGCCTTGTTCGCAATGTACTTGAACGAGAATGTGCTGACCGGCGCGTCCCTGAACTTCATGCTGCTGGGCATGGCCTTCTCCACGGCCTTTGCAAATATGATACCCAAGGAGAAGCTTGACGGCGTAATGCGCGTTATGAGCCCGGTGATAAGCTTTTCGCTCATCCTGCTTATCCTCAACCTGGGCGCTCCGCTCGATTACCACCTCGTGTTCGGCGCGGGCATCTACACCGCCGTGTATATCGTTTCACGAGCCGTCGGCAAGTACTTCGGCGCATATGTCGGCGCGGCAGCCACGCAAGCCCTGGACACGGTCAAGAAGTACCTCGGCTTCACTCTGCTGCCCCACTCGGGAGTGTCCCTCGTGTTCACGGGCATATCCGTGTCCGTGCTTGCGGGTCCGGCCCCGGAGTGCGCGCAGCTGATACAGGGTACGATAGCTGCCGCAGCGGTTATAAACGAGATTATTGCCGTATTCATCGCGCGCAAAGGCTTCGAGTGGGCCGGAGAGCTTGGCAAAGCCGATGAGGCCAAGAAAGCGGCTGTGGAGGCCCGGGCATGAAACAGTCTGAGAGACGCGCAAAGAGCCGAACGGCAATACTTGACGCGGCGTTCGCCGAGTTCGGGGAACGCGGGTACGCCGGAGCCACTGTGGACGGCGTCTGCGCACGGGGAAGCATATCCAAGGGCATGATGTACCATTACTATAAGGGCAAGGACGAGCTCTTTTGCGAGTGCGTGAAGGAGATGTTCTCCGCGCTGGCGGGATGCCTGGGCGAATACCTCGAGAACCCGGACGACGGGGACGCCGAGGCCCTGTTCTCCGGCTATTTTATGAGCAGGGAACGCTTCTTCGCCGCCAATCCAAATATGCGCGCCGTGTTTGAGGACGCCGTGCTGCGCACTCCGCCGCAGCTGGCCGATGAGATAAAGCGGCTGCGCGGCCCGATGCGCGAGCGTAACCGCGAGCTGCTGAACCGCATGCTCGAAAAGACGCGGCTCCGGCCCGGAATCAGCGAGAGAGAAACTCGACGTTGGTTCGACGCGGTCGAGGCGCTGCTGCCCGAGCTGCTCTCGCGGCTCTGCGAGGGCGGGGGCAGCGCCGAGGAACAGGCCAAGCTCGTGCTGGGCATGCTGCTGTTTGGAATACTGGACGGCTGAGGAGCGGGACTAATCTGGTCCACGCCGTGAAAAACATAAAGGCAGGTGCGCGGAGCGCCGCATCACCGGTTTTCGCAGTAGGTCAAGCGCGTCGAAGCGGGCTTATAGCCCGCTTCGACGCTTTTTCTTCTCAGTATATTGACATCACGTCAGAATAATGTTATAACATATGTGCTGACACTGTGTCAGCACATATGACGTTGAAAATTTGAATTCAAGCCAGTGGGAGGAATATCTATGAAATCCAAGGTATATTTCACAAAAGAGCTTAGCCCCGAGGCTGTTGTCAAGGCGTATAACGCCCTGGGTATAACGCTGCCGGGCAAGGTGGCGGTAAAGATTCACACCGGTGAGCAGGGCAACCAGAACTACATGCCGCCTGAGTTCTGGAAACCGATGATAGACGCCATCGGCGGCACCGTGTGCGAGACCAACACCGCCTACGGCGACGCCAGCGCGGGCGTGCGCGACCACACGGACACCCACCTCAAGCTCATAGAGGAGCACGGCTGGAACAGGTACTTCACCGTTGACCTCATGGACATAGAGGGCCCCGACCTCGTCTGGCCCATCCCGGACGGCAAGGTGCTCAAGGAAAACCACGTCCCCAACCACATCGTGAACTATGACAGCATGCTCGTCCTGGCGCACTTCAAGGGTCACCCCATGGGCGGCTACGGCGGCGCGCTCAAGCAGCTGGCCATCGGCTGCGCCAGCGCCAGGGGCAAGGCGCTCATCCACTCTGCCGGCGTGACCAACGACCGCTTTGAGTGCTGGGCCAACCACGCCGGCAGCGTGGTGTTCCCCGAGGCCATGGCCGACGCGGCGAGCAGCATCTATCGCCACTTCGAGGGCAAGATAGCCTTTGTCAACGTGATGAAGAACCTCTCCGTGGACTGCGACTGCTGCGCCGTGGCCGAAGACCCCTGCATGGCGGACATCGGCATACTGTCCTCGCTGGACCCGGTGGCCATAGACCAGGCCTGCATGGATCTCGTCATGAACTCCGACGACCCGGGCAGGGAGCACTTCATGGAGCGCGTGAACACCCGCAACGGTATCCACACCATAGAGGCGGCGGCCGACCTCGGTTTCGGCAGCCGCGAGTACGAACTCATAGAGCTTTAAGTTAAGGAGCAGACTGTAATGAGCAAGATCCTGGTAGCATATTTTTCCCCCACCGGCACCACTAAGCGCGCGGCGCAGGACATCGCCAAAGCGCTGGAGGCCGACCTCTACGAGATACGCCCCGAGACGCCGTACACCTCCGGCGACCTGAACTGGATGGACAAGCACAGCCGCAGCACCGTCGAGATGAACGACCCGGCGAGCCGCCCGGCCATGGCCGGGGACGTCCCGGACGTGAGCGGCTACGACACGGTTTTCCTCGGCTTCCCCATCTGGTGGTACGTGGAGCCGAAAATCGTGGACACCTTCCTCGAGAGCTGCGACCTCTCCGGCAAGCGCGTGATACCCTTCGCCACTTCCGGCAGCAGCGGGATCGGGAAGGCCGAAAAGAGCCTAAGCGCCCACTGCCCGGATGCAAAGTGGGAGAAGGGACAGCGCGTCGGCGGCTCCGGAGCCGGTGAATGGGCGAAACGCGCCCTCAACGGCTGAGCCGGGCTGCAATCAGCACGGAAAAGGGGTGTGAGCCATGCCCAGGGGTTCCGAAGAGCTGGCGAACGCCAGAAAAGAAGAGATAGTCAACGCCTGCGCCGCCCTCTATGAGACGATAGGGTTCAGGGACATGACGATTCGAGATATAGCGGCCAAGACCACCTTTACCCGTACCTCGATATACAACTATTTTCAGACGAAGGAAGAGATATTCCTGGCCCTGCTGCAGCGGGAGCACGAGCTCTGGATAGCCGACCTCGAGGCGATAGTGCGCAGTCACGAGACGCTCTCCGCCGACGGCTTCGCGGACGAGCTCTCCCGCACGCTGGAGAAGCGCGGCTGCATGCTCAAGCTGATGAGCATGAACCTCTACGACATGGAGGGCAACAGCCGCATAGAAAACCTTGTGGCCTTTAAAACCGTCTATGCCGCTGCGCGGGAGGCCGTGGCAGGCTGCCTGAAGAAATTCTTCCCGCGCATGAGCGATTTGGACAGGCAGGAATTCATATACGCCCTGTTTCCGTTCATGTTCGGCGTGTATCCGTACACGACGGTCAGTGAGAAGCAGAAGGAGGCCATGGAGCTGGCACATTTGGATTATCCGGCCTATTCAATTTACGAAATAGTCAGGGCCTTCGTGTCCCGGCTGCTCAGGACTTTCCCGTGAGCGGCCGCAGCGCTGAAGCCTCCGGCGGCAATCTCGGAAATTCAATAAGCAAGGCGTGCACCTTTTCGGCGCACGCCTTTTATAATGCGCTGCATGTGGGCGCAGAGAAGGCCGCGAAAATCCTCAAAGCGGCGCAGACACATTATTTAGCGGTTTGCCTATTGCAAGTGTACCACATATAGCGTATAATGTTCCCCGTGTGATTTTGGATAAGGAGAAAGAGTCATGGATGTGATAAAACGCAGCGGGTCTGTACAGGAGTATGACCCGCAGAAGATAACCGGCGCGATGAGGAAGGCCTTTGCCAGCGTGAGCCAGGCCTGTGACGACGCCGTGCTTGCGGACATGCTTGCACAGGTGGAGCGTGCGATGGGGGACGGGGCGCGCACTGTTGAGGCCATACAGGACGAGGTAGAGCGCACCCTGATGGCGAACGGCTTCTACGACGCCGCCAAGAGCTACATATTGTACCGCCAGAAGCGCTCGGAAAAGCGCGCGGTGCGCCGTGCGCTCACGGACGCGGTGGGGGGCCCGGGCCTGGAGGACTGCCTGCTTGGGATAGAGCGAGACTTCCCCCAGGAGGAGTATGACCTGACCACGCTCAGCGGCAAGTTTTCCGGTTTCCTCAAGGGCGGCATGAACCGCGGCGAAGCGCTCTCCGCGCTGGTGAAAGCGGCAGTGGAGCTCACCACCCAGCAGGCGCCGAAGTGGGAGCTCATCGCGGCGCGGCTGCTTAACTTC
>CAKNRQ010000081.1 GCA_930990965.1 uncultured Clostridia bacterium | reverse complement strand
ATTCGAACCCCCGACCTTCTGGTCCGTAGCCAGACGCTCTATCCAGCTGAGCTAACGGCGCATAAATGTCAGCTCCGTATCGAGCCTTTATATGTTAGCACAGGTGTGCACACTTTGCAAGTATTTTTTTAAATTTTCCGCAAGTTTTTTGCGGAGGACTGTTAGAGAAAAGGGAAGGCCCCTAAGAGCCTTCCCTTGTTTGATGGCCTTCTGCGTTCTATGGCCCGCAGTGGCCGCTGTTATACATTGCTCAGGCAGCGCGGAGAACCTTCTTGGCGCGCTTGCTGCCGTAGGCCAGGAGCACGGCGACATAAGCCACAGCGAACACAACGCCGATGATGTAGGCGATGTTCCAGGGCAGGTTGAAGCCGATGGTGGCGTTGGCAATGTAGCTGGAGCAGATGAAGGCGTAGAAGCAGCCCGGGATCAGCGGGATCCAAACCCACTTGCTCTTGCCGTTCTCAAACATCCAGACGGTGATGCAGAGGAAGGCGAACAGGCTGAGGGTCTGGTTGCTCCAGGCGAAGTAACGCCACAGGGTGTTGAAGCCGTTGGAGTCAAACTTGGCCCAGACTATGATGGCCGCGACAAGGATGAAGACAGGCACAGCCAGCATCATGCGCTTGCCGTTGCTCTTCTGCTCGAGGTGGAAGGTGTCGGCGAGGGACATACGCAGGGAGCGCAGCGCCGTGTCGCCGGAGGTGATGGGCAGGACGATAACACCGAGGATGGCGATGGTGCCGCCAATGCCGCCAAGGATATCACGGCAGACGACGCCGACCGCAGCAGTGGCGCTGCCGGCAACGACCGGCTGC
Organism: uncultured Clostridia bacterium; assembly: GCA_930990965.1. Classification (GTDB taxonomy): domain Bacteria; phylum Bacillota; class Clostridia; order Oscillospirales; family Oscillospiraceae; genus Scatomorpha; species Scatomorpha merdigallinarum. The sequence continues at coordinate 5,761 of CAKNRQ010000081.1, read as the reverse complement.
AGGCCGAGGTTGTACACGCCCATAGCACCAGCAGCCCAAACCATGGCGATGAAGCCTTCGAGGATCATCATCCAGTAGAAGGTATAGGAGCCCTGACGCTCGCTCTTCATGGTGCGAGAGATGATGGCAGTCTGGGTGGAGTGGAAACCAGACAGAATGCCGCACGCAACCGTGACGAAGAAGACGGGCAGGAAGTGGCCGCCGACAGCGGTGTACTCGGCGATGGAGCCGGCCACCTGGCCGGTGCCGCCGTTACCGAAGACGGTGCCGAAGTAATCAGAGTAGTTGAAGGTGTCGCTGACCCAGGGAGTATCCCAGAGCTCTATCAGGGGGTAGCCCTTCGCAAAGATGCCGACGAACACGCCGACAGCGGAGAAGAGCAGGATGGCGCCGAAAATCGGGTAGATACGGCCGATGATGGCGTCTATCGGGAACACGGTGGCGATGAGGTAATACAGGAAGATGACACCGTAGATAACCCAGGTAGCCCAGTCAGTGGCAGCGCCGCTGCGGTGGAAAACCTGAGTAGCGGCTATGTCGCCAGGGGTGTAAACGAACACCGCGCCGACGAGCAGGAGCAGCAGGCACAGGAATATGTTATACACCGTGTAGACGCCCTTGTTGGAGTACTTTTTAATCATATCCGGCATCTGGGTGCCGCCGTCGCGCAGGCAGATCATGCCGCTGAAATAGTCGTGCATGGCGCCGCCGATGACGTTGCCGATGGGGATGGTTATGAAGGCAATGGGTCCAAAGAGGATGCCCTGGATGGGTCCGAGGATGGGGCCAGTGCCTGCAATGTTCAGAAGGTTGATAAGGCTGTTCTTCCAGCCGCGCATCGGGACGTAGTCAACGCCGTCCTGCTTGGTGTACGCGGGAGTCTGACGGTCATCGGGTCCAAAGACGTGCTCGCAGAGCTTGCTGTAGAGCGCCGCGCCGACGAACAAGATAACCAGACCGATAATGAAAGTTACCATAAACTCACACTCCTTTTAGTTTTGTTCCTCTCTTTACGGTTTGGGGTGGAATATGAAATACAGGCACGCTAAGCGCCGGACGCCATAGATCGCCCACCGCGCAGCGCGGCTTTACAGCCTTGCGCCTGATATTCACTCGTTTGCTGCGCAGGTGCGTCCGAGCGTCTACGGTATCGCAGACGCAAGAGCGCGCGTGCGCTTTGTGAGCAGCGCACGCGGCAGTCCCGCCCCCGCGCTGCGCTTTGCCCATTTACACTATGTTCACGGCTTCGTGAACAAATCATGAACACCCATAATATAATGGAAGGCCCCAAAATAATCAATATCTTCTTGGTAAATTCTACGAATTGTCAAAAAATTGACCTCTCAAATTGCGGCATTTTTATCTAAATAGCTGTAAAGACACCCCAGCTGTTGCACCGCTTAAAGAGCTTATTTACAAGAGCTGAAAAATATAGTATTCTATTAAAATAGCGAGAAATTGAGAATTTGAGGTGGAACATATGACCGGACCGGCCGTATCCGGGCGCATTGAGGCCTGTGCAAGTTGTCTGTTTGGGCTGGAAGGACCTCTGGGCAATGAACTGAGGCACATGGGCATGGAAAATGTGTCGCCCGAAAACGGGCGCGTGCGCTTTGAAACGGACCCCGGCGGGCTTGCGCGCGCCAATATCTGCTCGCGGTTTGCCGAGCGCATATTGCTGGTGCTGGGCGAATTCCGGGCAGCGAGCTTCGACGAGCTCTTTGAGGGCGTGCGGGCGCTGCCGCTCGAGGACTGGATGCCGCGCGATGCGGCCTTCCCCGTCGAAGGCTGGAGCCTGGAGAGCGCGCTTCACTCCGTGCCGGACTGCCAGCGCATAATAAAGAAGGCCGCAGCGGCCAGGCTGGGCGCAAAGTACGGCCTGGGTTGGCTGCCCGAGAGCGGAAACGAGTACAAGCTCCGCTTCTCGATATACAAGGACGTCTGCCGCATACAGCTCGACACCTCCGGCACCGCGCTGCACAAGCGCGGATACCGTCCGGCGCACAACGCGGCGCCCCTGCGCGAGACTCTGGCCGCGGCGATAGTGGACATAGCAGGCTACCGGGGGCGCGGCGAGTTCTGCGACCCCTTCTGCGGCAGCGGCACCATAGCGATTGAAGCCGCGCTGGCGGCCAAGGGGCGCGCCCCGGGGCTCAACCGGCATTTCGCCGCCGAGCGCTGGCCGGTCATACCCGCGAACGTCTGGCGCGAAGAGCGCGAGGCCGCGCGAGCCAGGGAGTACAACGGAGAGTACAGAATCTACGCCTCGGACATAGACCCGGCAGCCGTGAAGCTCGCCCGCGAGAACGCGCGCCGCGCCGGTGTGGAGGAGCTCATCGAATTCTCCGTCGGCGACGCCCGGCGCTTTGAACGGCGCACAGAAAACGGTGTCATCGTCACCAACCCCCCTTACGGCGAGCGCATGATGGAAAAGCGCGCCGCCGGGGAACTGCTCACCAGTTTCGGCGAGGCCTGGCGCTCACAGGATTCCTGGAGGCTCTGCCTCCTGACCTCCGATGAAGAGGCCGAACGTCTTTTAGGCGTTCGCGCGGACAAGCGTCGGAAATTGTACAACGGCATGATAAAGTGTACGCTATACATTTATAATAAAGTCAAGGCAGGTAGTTTGAACTGATGAAGCACCTCTTTGTGGTAAACCCTGTTGCGGGCAAGAGCAAGCCGGAGGACAAGATACGCCTTATACACGAGGCCGTCGGCCGTCTCCCCGCCGAGATGCGCGACGGGTCGCAGTTTGAGATATACGTAACCAACGCGCCAATGGACGCTGCCGGTAAGATAAGGGAAGACGCCGAAGCCAGCGATGAGCTGCGCGTCTACGCCTGCGGCGGCGACGGCACGCTCAACGAGTGCGTCAACGGGGCCGCGCTGCGTCCCAACGTGGCGGTGACCCATTTCCCCTGCGGTACGGGCAACGATTTCATCCGGACTTTCGGAGATGATAAGGCGCGCTTTTCGGACATAGCCGAGCTGATTAACGGCGAAGTGCGGCCTTTCGACATCATCAGGTGCAACGACCGCTATGCCATCAACATCTGCTCGATGGGCATAGACGCGCGCGTCGGCACCGATGTACACAAGTACAGCGGCCTGCCCGTTGTGGGCGGCGCCGCCGGCTATGTAGTGAGCCTCGTCGCCAACTACTGCAAGGGCGTAAAGCAGCACATGACCGTCAAAGTTGACGGGCTAGTCTGCGGACCGGAACTCAACCTCGTGTGCGTCTGCAACGGCCGCTTCTACGGCGGCGGCTTCAATCCCACGAACGACGCGCGCCCAGACGACGGCCTCATGGACGTGCTGGTCGCCTCCGGAGTGGGCCGCGCGAAGCTCCTCGGCGTCATATCAGGCTACGCTAAGGGCAAGTACAAGCTCTATCCCCAGTATATAACCTGCGTGCGAACCACCCACCTCGAAATTGAATGCCGCAACGTCGAGGTCATCAACATAGACGGTGAGGCCGAACACTCCCGCCGTGCGGTTATGGACCTCATCCCCGGCGGCGTGAACTTCATAGTCCCTCGTGACATGGAGTTTTTCCGCGACAAAAACTGAAGTGCGCGTTCACAAAAAATTATCAACTTTCTTGCGCGTTACTCCTTGACAATTCTCAAAATTGTGGTACATTTATAAGCGGGTTAGCACTCGGGGTCAAAGAGTGCTAACCCGCTGAAACTCTTTTTGTTTGTATATAAAATCTTAGGAGGTAATATACATGAAACTCAAGCCTTTGGCTGACCGCGTTGTCCTCAAGCAGAAGGAAGCTGAGGAGAGGACCAAGAGCGGTATTTATCTCGCCTCTACCGCTCAGGAGAAGCCCGAGCTTTACGAAGTCGTAGAAGTCGGCCCCGGCGGCGTTGTTGACGGCAACGAGGTTGTTATGACCGTTCAGGCCGGTCAGACCGTTCTGGTCGGCAAGTACTCCGGCACCAAAGTCAAGGTTGACGAAGAGGAACTGACCATCGTGCGTCAGAGCGACATTCTCGCAATAGTCGAATAAGTATTCACGTCTCTATATACAGGAAGGAAGATTAAACTATGGCTAAGCAGATTATTTACGGCGAAGAGGCCCGCAGGGCTCTTGAGCGCGGCGTAAACCAGCTCGCTGACACCGTTAAGATAACCCTCGGCCCCAAGGGCCGCAACGTAGTGCTGGGCAAGAAGTTCGGCGCTCCCCTGATCACCAACGACGGCGTGACCATCGCCAAGGAGATCGAGCTTGAGGATCCCTACGAGAACATGGGCGCCCAGCTCATCCGTGAAGTCTCCACTAAGACCAACGACGTGGCCGGCGACGGCACCACCAGCGCCACCATCCTGGCCCAGAGCATGATCCGCGAGGGTCTGAAGAACCTGGCCGCCGGCGCCAATCCGATGGTCATGCGCCGCGGCATCCAGAAGGCCGCCGAGGCCGCTGTGGCCGAGATCCGTACCAACAGCCAGCCCGTTTCCGGCACCCATGACATCGCCCGCGTCGGCACCATCTCCAGCGGCGACGAGCACATCGGCACCCTGATTGCCGAGGCGATGGAGAAGGTCAGCCAGAGCGGTGTCATCACCGTCGAAGAGAGCAAGACCGCCGAGACCTACAGCGAGGTCGTCGAAGGCATGCAGTTCGACCGCGGCTACATCACCCCCTACATGGTCACCGACAACGAGAAGATGGAGGCCGTCCTTGACGACGCCTACATCCTCATCACCGATAAGAAGATCAGCAACATCCAGGAGATCCTGCCCCTGCTCGAGCAGATAGTGCAGGCCGGCAAGAAGCTGCTCATCATCGCCGAGGACGTCGAGGGCGAGGCCCTTGCCACCATCATCCTCAACAAGCTGCGCGGCACCTTCACCTGCGTCTGCGTCAAGGCCCCCGGCTTCGGCGACCGCCGCAAGGAAATGCTGCAGGATATCGCCATCCTGACCGGCGGCCAGGTCATCAGCTCCGACCTCGGCATGGAGCTCAAGGACGCCAACATGGCAATGCTCGGCCGTGCCCGCCAGGTCAAGGTGACCAAGGAGAATACCATCATCGTTGACGGCGCCGGCAACAGCGCGGACATCAAGGACCGCATTGCCCAGATCAACAGCCAGATCGCCGTCACCACCAGCGATTACGACCGTGAGAAGCTCCAGGAGCGCCTGGCCAAGCTCTCCGGCGGCGTGGCCGTCATCAAGGTCGGCGCTGCTACCGAGACCGAGATGAAGGAGAAGAAGCTTCGCATCGAGGACGCCCTCAACGCCACCCGTGCGGCCGTCGAGGAAGGCATAGTCGCCGGCGGCGGCACCGCCTACGTCATGGCCAGCAAGGCCGCTGCCAAGCTCGCCCGCACCCTCAGCGGCGACGAGAAGACCGGCGCCGAGATCGTGGCCAAGGCCCTGCTCGCCCCGATCTGCCAGATAGCCTCCAACGCCGGCGTTGAAGGCGCCGTCGTCCTGGAGAAGGTCAGCGCTTCCCGCAGCGCCAGCTACGGCTACGACGCCGCCACCGAGAAGTACGGCGACATGATCGCCATGGGCATTGTCGATCCGACCAAGGTCTGCCGCAGCGCCCTTGAGAACGCCGCGAGCGTCTCCGCGATGGTCCTGACCACCGAGAGCCTGGTTGCCGACATCCCCGAGCCGGCTCCCGCTGCCCCCGCCGGCGGCGATATGGGCGGTATGTACTAATCTACACAAACAAAAATCCCCCGGCCTGGTGAACTGAACCAGTAAAAACGGACAATAGACAAAAGGCCCCCTGTGTAGGAAA
>CAKNRQ010000080.1 GCA_930990965.1 uncultured Clostridia bacterium | reverse complement strand
TTGCCCCCGCGCTGTGCAACCGCATAGACCGCAACACCGGCGGCATAGTCATCGCGGCCAAAAACGCCGAGGCTCTGCGCGTGATGAACGAGAAAATTGCGGCGCGGGAGATAGAGAAGTACTACCTGTGTGTGGTCTCGGGCCGCCCGAAGCCGCCCGAGGGCAAACTGGAGGGCTTTATCTTCAAGGACGCGGCGAAAAACCGCGTGTACGTGCGCCCGAAGCCGGAACCCGGCGCGCGCACGGCGGTGACGTACTACAAGACGCTGGCGAGCCGCGGCGGGCTCTCGCTGGTCGAGTGCCGGCTGGGCACCGGCCGCACCCACCAGATACGCGCGCAGATGGCCGCGGCGGGCACGCCCCTCCTCGGCGACGGCAAGTACGGCAACGGCAAACGCAACCGGGCCGAGCACGAGGAATCCGGCCAGCTTTTGTACTCCTACCGCGTTGATTTCGACTTTCAAACCGACGCCGGAGCGTTAAATTACCTCAAAGGGACCAGTTTCAAAGTTCAAAATGTCGGCTTTGTCAATAAATATTTCCCCGGGCAAATTTTTTGATTGACAAACGCCTGCATTATATGTATTATTCAGTTGTAATCTGTCAGAGAGCCCCCTCTCAGGCGGCAGGGTTATTATGTGTTAGGAGCCGTAATCATCCGTGCCATCTGAGAGGGGGCTTTCCCGATATTTGATGTATTAAGGGCAGATTAAGAATCATTCAGGTATCCGTTCATAAGACGGCAGCGGATGCATGGGCGAACAGATTTTTCGTTCTAGGGAAGTGGAAACTCCGCAGGAATACTTTGTGTATTTCAAGCGGCGCCCACGAAGCCATACGGAAAATATTCCGTCCAGCCGCCGCGCCCCGTCATCGGAGCGGCCGCCAAACCAAAAGAGGGGGAGGATAATGTCCAAAGAGCTCATACGGCTGGTAAATTGCCGGATGGATTTTGACGGCGAGACCGTCCTCGATTCGATTAACATTTATTTCAATGACAGCGAATTCCTCACACTGCTGGGCCCGTCGGGCTGCGGCAAGACGACTACTCTTCGTATTATCGGCGGCTTTTTGCAGCCGACCAGCGGCGACGTGTTCTTCGACGGTGTGAGGATTAATGATGTCCCGCCGCACAAGCGCAGGGTAAACACGGTGTTCCAGAAGTACGCGCTCTTCCCGCACCTGAACGTGTACGAGAACATCGCTTTTGGCCTGCGCATTGCCAAGGTTCCCAACAAGGAAATCGACGAGCGCGTCACGGAGATGCTCGAAATCGTCTCCCTCAGGGGCTTTGAAAAGCGAAAACCGGACCAGCTATCAGGCGGCCAGCAGCAGCGCGTGGCCATAGCGCGCGCGCTTGTCAACCGGCCGAAGGTCCTGCTGCTGGACGAGCCTCTGGGCGCGCTGGACCTGCGTCTGCGCAAAGACATGCAGAACGAGCTCAAACGCATCCAGCAGCAGCTGGGCATCACATTTATATATGTAACGCACGACCAGGAAGAGGCGCTCGCCATGAGCGACACCGTGGTCGTCATGGACAAGGGGCGTATACAGCAGATAGGTACGCCCGAGGACATCTATAACGAGCCGAAGAACGCCTTTGTGGCGGATTTCATCGGCGAGAGCAACATCCTCGACGGCATCATGCGCGCCGACTACGTGGTGGAGATTTTCGGCCGCAAGTTCCGCTGCCTGGACCGCGGCTTTGAGCCAAACGAGCCGGTGGACGTGGTCATCCGCCCCGAGGACGTGGACATAGTCCCCGCCGACAGCGGCCACCTCTGCGGTACGGTCACCAGCGTGACCTTCAAGGGCGTGCACTATGACACCATCGTGGACTTCAAGGGCTTCAAATGGCTCATACAGACCACGGACCTGCACAGGCCCGGCGAGTACATAGGCATAAAGCTGACGCCGAACGACATACACGTCATGAAGAAGAGCGCCTACTCCGGCATGTTCGGCGACTACAGCTCCTACAGCGCCGAGTACGACGAGATAAACGACCCCGACGCGGTCATCGGAGGGGAGGAGACGGTCGAGGAGGCGCTGAACAATGAAGAGTAAAGCGCTGGCTTCGCCCTACATTCTCTGGATGGTAATATTCACCATTGTCCCGCTGGCCGTTGTGGCCTACTACGCCTTCACAAACAGCGCCGGAGAGTTCACGCTTGAGAACCTGGCCAACGCGGCCACGTATTGGCCGACTTTCCTGCGCAGCGTGGGCTACGCGATTGCCGCCTGCGTTATCTGCCTGATCATGGGCTACCCCGTTGCGTATGTCATAGCGCAGACCGGAGCCAGTGCGCAGAGGATACTCTACCTGCTGGTCATGCTGCCCATGTGCATGAGCTTCCTGCTGCGCACCCTGGCCTGGGTCGCTCTGCTGCGCGACACCGGACTCATAAATACTTTCCTCGGCTTTTTCGGCGTCGGCCCGCTGCCGCTGATACGCAACGCCGGCAGCGTGATCATGGGCATGGTGTACAACTATCTGCCCTACATGATAATGCCGCTCTACACGGTCATCGTGAAGCTCGACCCGCGCCTGATAGAGGCCGCGCAGGATCTCGGCTGCGACAGCGTGCAGACCTTCCGGCGCGTCATCCTCCCGCTGAGCCTGCCCGGCATAGTCTCCGGCATCACGATGGTGTTCGTCCCGGCGGTGAGCACCTTCTACATCTCGCAGAAACTCGGCTCGACCAGCGACGTGCTTATCGGTGACATAGTCGAACGCCAGTTCAAAAGCGCGCAGAACCCCTATCTGGGCGCGGCTATGAGCCTGCTTCTGATGGTCATTGTCTTTATTTCAATTGGACTTATGAACAAGTTCACCGGAGACGAGGAGGTGACGACGATATGAAACGTCTCGGCAAGGTCTGGACGGTCATCGTCTATCTCTTCCTCTATCTGCCGATGATAGTGCTCTTCGTGGGCTCCTTCAACGACGGGCGCGACCTGAGCGAATTTGAGGGCTTCACTCTGAGCAACTATGTCACGCTCTTCCGCGATACCGACTCGCTGGCGCTGCTGCTCAACAGTGTGATACTGGCCGTGAGCTCTGCGCTGCTTGCCACACTCATCGGCACTTTCGCCGCCGTCGGCATACACTCCATGCGCGGGCGCATACGCAGCCTCGTCATGACCGTCACCAACATCCCGCTTGTGAACCCGGAGATTGTCACCGGTGTCAGCCTCTCTCTGCTCTTTGTCTTTGTGGGGCGGGGCCTACTGCACACGGAAAACGTCCTCGGCTTTACCACACTGCTCATAGCGCATGTCACATTTAACCTGCCCTATGTCATACTCTCCGTCATGCCCAAGCTGCGGCAGATGGACAACCAGCTCATGGACGCGGCGCAGGACCTCGGCTGCACGCCGGTGCAGGGCTTCTTCAAGGTCGTGCTGCCCGAGCTCTGGCCCGGTATCATCTCCGGCGCCATCATGGCCTTCACGATGAGTCTCGACGACTTCGTGATTTCCTACTTCGTCTACGGCAACAGTTTTGTCACGCTGCCCGTGGAGATATACACCAATACGCGCAAGCAGATGCCGCCCAAGTTCTACGCCATGTTCACGCTCATGTTCTTCGTGATACTCGTGGTCATGATACTCATGAACGTCATACAGGCGCGCGACGAGAGCAAGCAGAAGCGCCGCGTCAAAGGTGCGTAAACAAAAACCCGTAAGACAAACAAACATCATAGACCTATTTCGGAGGGCAGACAATGCCGGGCAATTCGCCGAGGTGAGGTGGATGCAAGGCTTTGTGAGCGCAGGTGGGCTTTGTGCCCGTCAAGGGAGCAAAACGCAGCAGACGCCCGCATCAGTAGAATTGAACGGTGTTGAACGTCCCGCCGGATTTGGTCTAAAAAAGAAAGGGGACAAAAAATTGAAAAAGGTTGTATCCATTGTACTTGTCTTCGTCCTGGCGTTCTCCATGGCGGCCCTGAGCGGCTGCGGCGGGAGCGACGACCAGGTGACACTCAACGTCTACAACTGGGGTATGAACATCGCCGAGGGCGAGGACGGCTACATCAACGTCGTCGAGCTTTTCGAGGAAAAGTATCCCTACATCGACGTCAACTACACCACTTATGAGGACAATGAGAGCCTCTACACCCGTCTGAAGAACGGCGGCCAAAGCTACGACGTCATTATCCCCTCGGACTACATGATAGCCCGCATGATAGATGAGGACATGCTCCTCCCGCTCAACTTCGACAACATCCCGAACTACGAGCTGGTTGACGACAGCTTCAAGAACCAGGCCTACGATCCCAACAATGAGTATTCCGTCCCCTACACCTGGGGCACCGTGGGCATCATCTACAACACCAAGTACGTTGACCCCGAGGACGTCGGCAACTGGGATCTGCTTTGGAACGAAAAGTACGCGGGCAAGATCGTCATGTTCTCCAACCCGCGCGACTCCTTCGCTATTGCCGAGGCCATGCTGGGCTACAGTCTCAACACCGAGGACCCTGACGAGCTGCGCGCTGCGGCCGACCTGCTCATAGAGCAGAAGCCCCTCGTGCAGGAATACGCCATGGACAACATCTACGACCTCATGGACAACGAGGAGGCCTGGATAGGCGTCTACTACGCCGGCGACTGCATGCTCATGATAGATGAGAACCCCGACCTCGCCTTCTATCTGCCCGAGGACCAGACCTTCAACGTGTTCATCGACGCCATGTGCATACCCGCCAACGCCGAGCACAAGGAGGAAGCCGAGCTCTTCATCAACTTCCTGTGCGAACCTGAGATAAGCGGCGGCAACATGGACTACATCGGCTACGGCACACCCGTTTCTGCCGCCAAGGAGTACATGGATCCCGAGATGGCGAACAGCCCCATTGCCTATCCCGACGAGGAGACCCTCGCACGCGGCGAGGCCTTCGGCGCGCTGAGCACCGAGGCCACGCAGCTCATGGAGGAGCTCTGGCTCGAAGTCCGTTCGTAAATCCTGATACCAGCCCAAAGGCGCGAGAGGATACCCTCTCGCGCCTTTTCTTTTTCGCCGCCTTGCAGAACCCGGCCAGGCATGGTAAAATGATTTTTATGATTGAGTAAAGGGGCTTGGCCACATTATGAGATATATAAGCAAAATTTGTGCTCTGGTCATGGCGCTTGCGATGGCTTTCACCCTCACAGGCTGCGGCGAGGACGAGCGCCATGGCTCACATATGACGGCTATGGACACGGTTATGAGCCTCACAGCCTACGGCTCCGAGGGTGAAGCCGGGCTCTCTGCAGCCTCCAGCGTCATAACCGCGCTTGACTCTATGCTCGACCCCGAGCGTCAGGGTTCAACTGTCTACAACATGAACCACGCCGGTGGCGGCAGTACCGCGGTGACGGGCCAGATAGCCGAGATGCTCTCCGTGGCCTCCACAGTATACACACGCACGAATGGTGCCCTTGATCCCACGGTCTATCCTCTGGTCAAAGCCTGGGGCTTCATAGACGCTCAGTACCGCATACCCAGCGACAGCGAAATAGAGAGCCTGCTTGAAAATGTTGGCTTCAGCCGGGTAACCGTATCCAGTCTGAGCGACGCGGACTCGGTCCTGGTCAGCATGCCCTCCGGCACCGAAATTTCCTTCGCCAGCCTCGCCAAAGGCTGCGCCGCGAAGTATGCTATTCAGGCCATGGCCGCAGCCGGCGTCACCAGCGGCATCATCTCACTGGGCGGCAACGTACAGACTCTGGGTGTAAAGCCGGACGGGAGCAATTGGAACGTCGCCATTCAGGACCCCGAAAACAGCAGCGACTATGTCGGAATCATCTCTGTGGGCGAAACCGCCGTCGTGACCTCCGGCGGTTACCAGCGCTATTTCATACAAAACGGCGTGACATACCAGCACATAATAGACCCCTCGACAGGCCGGCCGGCTGAGAGTGACCTCTTGAGCGTGACGATAGTCTGCTCCGACGGCACCATGGCCGACGCGCTCTCCACCGCGCTCTACGTTCTCGGCGAAAGTGGCGCCAAAAACTACTACGAAACATACGGCGACTTTGAAATGATACTGGTGACGGACGATGGCCGCACAATAGTTTCCGGCGGTCTTACCGACAACTTTGAAGCTAACGGCGACCGCACCGTGGAATACGTGCGCCGCTGACTTACTGCTGGTGCTCCTCGGGACAGTTGTCAACAACGCGCACGCCCATCTTATCGCGCGAGGCGACCTCGCTCTTGCGTATGCCGGCGCTGTCAAACTCCGCGGCTATGCGCGACTCCGGATTCAGGGAAATATCCGACATATCCCTGCGCTTTTTGCGTTTAGCCAATTTTTATCACCTCCTGCATGCAGTGTGTGCAGTTTTTCCCAGTTTAACCGCGCAGACAGCAAAATCAGCCTGGGTGATCGGCCTGCATACTGGTGAGGTAGCGGCGTATAATCAAACCCACGGGACGTCGAGGACGCCGTCGCGTCGTCGCAAGCTGCACATCCTTCACTTCCCCGCAAGCGGAAAAGCTCAGTCGTTCCGCTGCTCCTCCTTTCGAAACCGAACCCGCTGCGCCGGGCTTCGGTTTCGCAGATAGAAGGTAACAACGCAATGGAGTGGGGTACAAAACGTACCCATCAGCACCCCCTCAGCACGCCAGCGCAGCGTCGCGTGCGGAAAATGAGGCACACGGCCGGGCAACGCCGGTCTCACCGGCCGTACACACCCACCGCACCCGGTTGGGCAACCTTCCGTGTTAACCCGTCAGCGGCCGCGAAGCGAAACTGCGGTCGGCGATGGTGAAACTAAATCAAAGTTTAGGGACGACCACCTGAACGCTTCTGCCAGCCCGAGATACGAGGCGCCCTTGCGTACAAGTCCGCACCAAAGCGGATTTTCCTTTCGGGGTCTGGGACGCTTTCTTTTGACAAGAGCAAAAGAAAGCGCCC
>CAKNRQ010000079.1 GCA_930990965.1 uncultured Clostridia bacterium | reverse complement strand
TAGCTCCTACACCAGGGCTCTTTTTGTACTGTCCGTATATTCTGGGGCCGTTCATTGAAACTCCGGGCTTTTTGTGTTCGATTAACTGGCGGGCTTATATTGCCGGCCTGTGTGGTCTATCTCGTATTCACCTGTCAGCAGTAGCTGGCCTATGGGTACGATGGTGTAGCCGTCGGCGAGCAGGGCTTCGATGATACCTGGCAGGGCCTCCGGAGTGTGTTCGGCGGCGTTGTGGAAGAGCACGATGCTGCCGGACTTGACGCCTTCGGTTACGCGGCGGGTGATTTCGCCGGCGTCGAGCCCCTTCCAGTCCAGGCTGTCAACGTCCCACTGCACTGCCGTGACGCCCATGGCGTTTATGGTGTCTATGACGCGGTCGTCATATTCTCCGTAGGGGCAGCGGAAGAGCGTCGGGCGTATGCCAGTCAGGGCTTCAATCTTGTCCGAGCAGGCGTTGACTTCGGAGACTATTTCGTCGCTGGAGAGCTTCGAGAAATGCGCGTGAGTGTCGGAGTGGTTCATGACCTCCATACCGGCCTCGTGAAGCTGCATGACGCTCTCGGGGTATTTGTCCACCCACTCGCCGACCAGAAAGAACGTGGCCTTGATGTTGTAGGTGTTCAGGATGTCGATGAGCTGCTCGGTGTCCTCGTTGCCCCAGGCGGCGTCAAAGCTGAGGGCGACGTATTTGCCGTCCCTTTCGACGCTGTAGACGGGCAGGCTCCGCTCTGTGGCAGACGCCCCCACGACCGCCGGCGCGTTTACCACCGTGAGTATCAGCGCGACGGCCAGCACAAAGGCGGCGCCGCTCACCAGCGCCCTGTGGCTGAGGGCAAAGTCTGTTACTTGCCGGAAAATTTGTTTAGCTTTCTTCATATTGCGCACCACCTCGTCTGAGGATATGCCCCGGGAGCCATTAATATGAGCCTGCCTCGAGTACAATCTTTATTGTACATAGAGTTAGAAATATGTTATACTGTAGCAAATGCTCGGAGGGCGGTGAAACGATGGCGGGCAAAAGCAAATACACCTTTGACAGCAAGATACACGTCTACCGCGCCATCAGGCGCATGACGCAGCAGGAGCTGGCCGACCTGGTCGGCGTCTCCCGCCAGACCATCATGCAGCTGGAGCGCAACCGCTACAACCCCTCCATGCTCCTGGCCTACAGCATAGCCCAGGTGTTCGGCGTGACGATCGAGGATTTGTTTGAGTTTAGGGAGGCATAAAAATGGAGAGTTGGCTCTATTCCCTGCTGTCCAGCCGGCAGGCCGCTCTTGTGAGCATGATCACCGGCGCGCTGTTTTTTATTGTCCTTCTGTTTTTGTTTTTCAGCAAGGGCAGCCGTGATGAGCGCGGCAGAAAGATCATCGGAAAGGCCAGCATCGCGGCGCTTATCTGTTTTGCCCTTTTCGCCACTCTGGCCAGCCACTACATGCAGTACATCGCTGTCGAGAGCTCGTCCGGCGCAGAGACTCTTGTGCTTGACGCATATTTGGCCGTTCACGCTGTCCAGCTTGTTTTTAATATCACCGCAGCTGTTGAAATAGCTGGCATTCTGATTCTAAAGCACAGGGAGTGACCTGCGGTCAAAATAAATAGCCGTCAGCGACGGCTATTTATTTTGACTTAAATGAAAGAAATACTTTACATAATGAGCAAAATATTATATACTGTTTCCATCAAACAGCGACAGAGTGCAGATCGGAGGGCGACACAATGAAAAAAACGAATCAGGCCGAAAAAGACTTCCGGGAGATGAGCGACGCGCTGAAGGCGTCGGGGTACAGCGAAAAACTTGTGACCATAAAGCAGTCTCAGGTTATGCTCGGAGGGCTGCTGTGCGCGCTGCCGTTCGCGTCGGCTTTCGGCGCGGCGTACCGGCTGCTGCTGACTGACCGCGCGCATCTCTCCGACGCGAGCGGGCTGGGTTTCTACGCCATGTTTATCGGTATAGTCATAATCTCGGCGTTTGTACACGAACTGCTCCACGGCCTGGGCTGGACGCTTGCGGGAGGCAGGGGATGGGGTCCTGTGCGCTTTAACCTCAGTGCCCTGATGCCGAGCTGCTCGTACACCGCCCCTCTCGCTCGCGGGCAGTACATAGCCGGAGTTCTGGCGCCTTTCGTGCTGCTCGGCGGCGGGAGCGCGATTTTCATGTTCGTTTACCCGGGAACGATATCCGTGCTCACTATGATTGTTAACTTCCTTCTGGCGGGCGCGGATTTGCTCATAGCCTTCAAGGCCCTGCGCGGGCGAGGAGAGCTTATTGTGGATCATCCGACGAAGGCCGGATACGTCATATTTGTCAAACAGCCGAGCGTGAAAGAATAAACTTTGCTTCCCACGCGGGGACGCGCCGTGCTATACTGCAGGTAAATACAGAGGGAGGTGCGCTATGGCCTTTGACTTCAAAAAAGAGTACAAAGAGTTCTACCTGCCAAAGCAGAAGCCGCAGATTGTGGATGTGCCGGAGATGAATTTCATCGCGGTGCGCGGTGCGGGGGACCCTAACGAACCGGATGGGGAATATAAACGCGCCATCGGCGTGCTCTACGCCGTGGCGTATACGCTCAGGATGAGCGCGCGCTCGGGGCATGAAATAACCGGCTTCTTCGACTATGTGGTGCCGCCGCTTGAGGGCTTCTGGGAGCAGGGCGCGCCCGGGCAGATAGATCTCTCGCGGAAGAGCGAATTCAAATGGACCAGCGTGATTCGCCTGCCGGATTTTATCACGCGCGAAGACTTTGACTGGGCGGTTGCCGAGGCCTCGGAAAAGAAAAAACTCGATTGCAGTGCTGCCGGGTTCCTGACTGTGCACGAGGGAACCTGCGTGCAGATTATGCACGTCGGCCCCTATGACAGCGAGCCGGAGAGCGTAAAACTCATGCACGAGTACGCTGCACAGCAGGGCTATGCGGTGAATATCACGCCTGAGCGGCCGCACCACGAGATATATCTTTCGGACCCGCGCCGGACTGCGCCGGAAAAACTCCGGACGGTGATAAGGCATCCTGTCAGAAAGCTTGCGTGACAGCTTGCGCACTTGCCAGGATTAGAGTATAATCAATTTTATTATGGTGATAAAGGAGAGAGGAAAATGAAGTTTTCGTCTAAGATAGAGAGATGCGAGCTTTCCCCGATGCGTAAATACGCCCCCTATGCCGACGCGGCCAAGGCGCGCGGGATGAGGATTTTCCCGCTGAACATAGGCCAGCCCGACATTGAGACGCCGCGCGAGTTCTTCGAGGCCGTGCGCAACTTTTCCGCGCCAGTGCTCGAGTACGCGCCCTCGGACGGCGTGGCCGAGTACCTGGAAGCTGTGCGCGACTACTATAACCGCATCGGCCAGACTGACATCACCAAGGCCAATATCCTTGCCACCAACGGCGGCAGCGAAGCGCTGTGGATGACCATGAGCACAATACTTGACGACGGCGACGAGATAATTGTCCCCGAGCCGTATTATCCAAACTACCACACCTTTGTTACGCTCGCCGGAGGCAAGACCTGCCCCATTCCGACCACTCCGGAGGAGGGCTATCACTACGCCGACCGCGAGAAGATAGAGGCGCTCATCAACGAGCACACCCGCGCCATTATGATAACCAACCCCGGCAACCCGACCGGCGCAGTCCTCACTCGCGCCGAGATGAAGATGCTCGCTGAACTCGCCCATGAGCGCGGCCTCTTCCTGGTCGCGGACGAGGTGTACCGTGAGTTCAGCTATGACGGCGAGCAGATGGCCAGCATGCTGGAGTTCCCCGAGGCGGCTGAGAACGTGATTGTCATCGACTCCGTCTCCAAGCGCTTCTCGGCCTGCGGCGCGCGCATCGGCGCGGTTATATCCCGCAACAAGGACTTCCTCAGCGAGGCCATGAAGGTCTGCCAGGGCAGGCTCTGCTGCCCGACTATCGACCAGGTTGGCGCCGCCGCGCTCTATCGTGTGCAGGGCGACTACTTCGCCGCCGTCAAGGAGGAGTACCGCCGCCGCCGCGACACAGCCTATGAGATGCTCATGCAGATACCGAATGTCGTTTGCCGCAAGCCGCAGGGCGCCTTTTACCTGATGGCCAAGCTGCCGGTTGACAGCACTGACGCCTTCCAGATCTGGATGCTCGAGCACTTCTCTGCCAGCGGGGACACGGTCATGATAACCCCGGGTGAGGGCTTCTACACCACGCTGGGCAAGGGCGTCAATGAGGCCCGTCTTGCCTACGTCCTCAAGCACGACGATCTGGTGCGCGCCATGCGAGTGCTTGCCGAGGGCATTGAGGCCTATAATAACCGCTGAGAAAGACAGACAGCGCGCCGCATTCCGGCGAGCGGCATGAAAAAGCGCCCCCGTATGAAAAACGGAGGCGCTTTGCTCAGATTGGATTTACAGAGCGGCAACGATGGCGTCGCGGACAGTGTCCTGGTTATCGCACATGACAAGGGCGATGGTGCCGTCGTCAAGCTGCTCAAGGATGGCGTTCTGGGCGATCACGAGCTGGTCAGGCAGATAGTTGGTGAAGCTCTGCTCGATGCCGTCAATGTAGGCCTGAAGGGCGGTCATGACGGCCTCTTCCTGGCCCTCGAGGGGCTTGAAGAGAGCGACGCAATAGGCGCTGACGTTCATGAGAGAGATGCTGACGGCGTAGGCGTCGAGCTGATCGGCGGTGATGCCGAGAACTTCCCAGGTGATGGAGCCCATTTCTTCGTCAGTGGTGGCAACGGAATTGTACTCGTTGGTCTCGTCGTCACGGGCAGCCTCTATGGCCTGCTTGTAGTGCGCGGCGAGTTCGGTGCCGCTCAAGGTGGGCTCTGGGGTCTGAGTCGGGGTCGGCTCAGCGGCGGGGGTGCCGCAGGCGGCGAATAGGCTCAGGCACATTATTATGCCCAGGATGAGAGACAGGGACTTTTTCATAATTCATTCTCCTTGCTGTTTACTTACTTGGCAGCGCAAAAGTCTGCGAGCCCTTAGACTGGATGGAACAGAAAATGTTCCCGCGAATTTTTAAAAATTTCTGGGAGGCGCCGGTAGTGAACTCATTTCAAATAAACAGGACCTGCTGTTTTACAGGACACCGTGCATCCAAACTGCCCTGGGGTGGTGACGAGAGCGACGTGCGGTGTGTTAAGTTGAAGCAGGAGCTCTATGAGATAGTCACGCTGCTCTACAGAGAGGGCATACGCTGGTATGTGTGCGGCATGGCGCTCGGCTGTGACACATACTTTGCCGAAGCTGTGCTCCGGGCCCGGACAGAGTGCAAAGGCATAAAGCTGGAGGCGGCCATACCTTGCCTGGGACAGAGCGCGCGCTGGAATGACGTTCAGCGCGCACGTTACGAACATCTTGTGGCAAACTGTGATTCCAAGACGGTCATAAGCCCGCAGTACACCTTCGAATGCATGGAAAAGCGCAACCGTTACATGGTAGAAAAATCAGGTACGCTGGTGGCAGTGACCAACGGCGGCAGCGGCGGCACGCTCAATACAGTCAATTACGCGAAAAAGCTGGGGCGGCGTATAATAGAGGTGAGAATATAGCCTCGCTTCTGAATGTAGCCCGAATCTGAAACGGGCAGCCAGTTTCAGATTTTTGTCTATGATAACTCTATACCAATGCGAAAATACTTTATAAGTTCCGGCGTCCAGGGGAGTTGCAATTCACAGCGGCTCGACAAGCCCGTATCCGACCTCTTTTTCGAACCTGTGCCACGTTCAAACAGAGGCGCAGCCCTTTACATATGGCATGTATTGGTGTATAATACTTCGCCAACTCTAATTATAAGTGGAGCGTGTTATGAAAGACGTAATAATCTCTATCACCGGCACCCAATACGCATCCCCGGACGCGGGAGACGCCATCGAACTCGTGACCGACGGCCAGTACTGCTTCAAGGATGGACACGGCAAACTCACATATAATGAGAGCGCTCTGACGGGCATGGAGGGCACTGTGACGAGCTTCCTCATTTCGCCGGGCGAGGTCATACTCGCGCGTGAGGGCACGCTTACCAGCCGCATGGTCTTTCGTGAGGGGACCAAGAATACATTCCTCTATGACACACCTTATGGCTCTACGACGATGGGCCTGGACACGCACAGCATCCACTCCACGCTCAGCGAGGGCGGTGGAGAACTCGAGATAGACTACATTGTGGATTTTGACCATACAGTAGTGGGCAGAAACCGCTTCAAAATAAACGTGAGAGAACAGGTTGGGGGAGAGAAAAATGGCAAACCTTGTTGAAGAGGCAAAAATACAGATAAATTCGCTGCTCGCATCGGCGCAAAAGCGCGCCTGCGAGCGCGGTGAGTTGCCGGAGGCAGACGCGCTCAGCGGCACCGTTGAGATACCCAAGGACACCGCAAACGGCGACTTTGCGGCCAACCACGCCATGACCGGGGCGAAAGCCCTGCGCATGGCGCCGCGCAAAATAGCCGATGCGCTCGTGGCAAACCTCGAGCTCGCTGGCAGTTGGTTTACGTCTGCCGAGGCGGCGGGGCCCGGTTTCATAAACTTCCGGCTCGGCTCGGACTGGTACGGCGATGTGCTCGCCGCCGTGCAGCGCGAGGGCGAGGACTACGGGCGCAGCGACGCCCTCCGCGGACAGAAGGTGATGGTCGAATTTGTTTCTGCCAATCCGACCGGCCCCATGCACATGGGCAACGCCCGCGGCGGCGTGCTGGGCGACACTCTCGCAGAAGTTCTCTCCCGAGCGGGAGCAGATGTGTGGCGCGAGTTCTACGTGAACGATGCCGGCAACCAGATTGAGAAATTCGCCACCAGCATAGACGCGCGCTACCGTCAGCTCATCCTCGGCGAAGACGCTGTCGAGTTCCCCGAGGACGGCTACCACGGAGATGACATAAAGGCTCTGGCCGCGGCCTTCCGCGAGAAGTACGGCGACGCATACCTCGAAAAGCCCGAGAGCGAGCGCCACGAGGCCATGTCCCAGTTCGGCCTCGCCATCAACCTGCCGAAAATGAAAGCCGACCTCGAGCGCTACGGCATCGTCTATGACGAGTGGTTCCGCGAGAGTACGCTGCACGAGAGCGGCTACGTGAAGGACACGGTGGAAGAGCTCACAAAGCTAGGATTCACCTATGAGAAGGACGGCGCGCTCTGGCTGGCAACGTCGGAGATAATCGCCGGGAACATGCGCAAGGCCGGCAAGAGTGAGAAAGAGATAGAAAAGCTCGACCTCAAGGACGACGTGCTGCGCCGCGCCAATGGCATCTACACCTATTTCGCCGCGGACATAGCCTACCACCGCAACAAGTTCGCCGTGCGAGGCTTCGACCGAGTCATAAACATCTGGGGCGCAGATCATCACGGCCATGTCGCCCGTCTCAAGGGCGCGCTCGACGCGCTGGGCCTCGACGGCGAGCACCGCCTCGAGATAGTGCTCATGCAGCTTGTCAAGCTCATGCGCGACGGCGAAGTCGTGCGTATGAGCAAGCGCACGGGCAAGGCGATCAGCCTCACCGACCTGCTCGACGAGGTGCCGCGCGACGCCGCACGCTGGTTCTTCAACGCCAAGCCTGACACGCAGATGGACTTTGACCTCGGCCTCGCCGTGCGCGAGGACAGCGAGAACCCCGTCTACTACGTGCAGT
>CAKNRQ010000078.1 GCA_930990965.1 uncultured Clostridia bacterium | reverse complement strand
TTCTGGTATTCAAACGGAGTTTTGACGGGCTGCGACATAAGCGCAAACATATAATAGGAAGAGGGATAACGACATGAAAAAGATACTGAGCCTGGCCCTGGTCATGATTTTGGCGCTCGGCCTTGCCGCCTGCGGCGAGTCCGGCACCGAGCCCAGCGCGGTCCCGAGCGAGCCCGCCGCTGTGGATACGACAACCCCCGATCCTGCGGCTGAGAGCAACGAGACCACGGATCCGGCGGCCGAGAGCACTGAAACTGCGGAGCCCGAAGAGACCGGCGACAGCCTGCTTGAGATTGCCAAGGGTTACGAGGGCGCAAATGTGGACGAGCTCATAGCCGCGATCGGCGAGCCCAATATCTCCGACTATGCGCCGAGTTGCCTGGGTGAGGGCGAAGACGGAAACCTCTACTACGACGGCTTCACCGTCTACACTTACCGTGACACTTCCGGTGCCGAGACAGTGAACTACGTCGAATAAAACCTGAAAGTGAGGCAGTACCATGAAGAAGAGGAAGATCGCGCTGATATGCGTTGTGGCAATTGTGCCGCTGCTGCTTATCGCGGCTTTTCTGCTCCTGGTGCTGCCGTATATAAACGCGGCCTCCTCCATGCCGGAGGGGGCCACGCTGTCTTTAACCGATCTCGGTGACGGGAGCTTTGAGCTCTCCTGGCCGTCCGGCGAGAATGCCGGCAGCTACCGCGTCCGCATCCTTGAAAGCGCAGGCGAGCAGGTCTTTGAGGCTGCCTCTGACACGACGGAGTGTACACTCGAGGGCATGGACGAAAAGAGGGTGACCATAGAGATCATACCCGTAGGACACTTCAGCGTGCTCGGCCGTGAGCACGAGCGCGAAGGTGAGCCGTTCAGCCTCGCGCTGAACCTGAAGAGCCCGGGGGCACCCACGGTAGAGTGGACGGTTGACGAGGACGCGGACACGCTTCTGGCACAGCCGGAGCGCATGGCTGGGCTGGAGTACCTGCTCTATGAGGTGTCCGACTTAGGCCGTCGCCAGCTCGCGGACACGGCTTCCGGCAAGCTGCTTGCCGCTTTCGGCGAAGATGAGATACTCGGCCTGCCGGAATACGGCTCGCCATACAGCTTCATTGTCTGCGCCGTGGCAAGCGGGGAGGGCTACACAATTACCGGCCTGCCCAGCGAGACATATCTGCTGGAGCGCGAAGATCTGCTGGGAGACACCAGCGAGTTGACCGTCGAGAGCACGGGCGACAACAGCTACATCCTGAGCTGGACCGAAGCCAAAGGCGACTACTACGAGATTCAGGCCAAGACCGGTAACGGGGACTGGCAGACGCTTGCCCAGGTGGATTGCGACGCTGAACTCACATACGACACCGGTACGCTCATGAGCTGCCGGGAATACGCTTTCCGCATAGCCGGATATGACGAGGGCGTGGAGGAGAGCGTGTCTTCAAGCGATGAGCAGAGCTTCACGACAGAGCGTTCAAGCAAGTATTGCACTATCTGGCCGCTGACAGAGCTGGCCGTGTACTCCGACGCCCAGATGAATGAGCAGCTTGAATACACCGTCCCCGCCGCCACGGCCTACTGCGTACTCGAAGAGTCGAACGGTATGTTCCGTGTGCGTGTAAGTGACGGGGTGTACGGCTGGATAGACAGCAACTTCTGCCTCATAAACCTGCCGGAGTATCTTGGCGAACTGCTCAGCTACGATATAACCAACAGCTACGCCTCCAAATACCTGGTACACGGCTATGTCATTCCCGAAGTCAGCGATACGGTCATCACGGGCTATGAGCACGTAAAACTCGCCGAAGGCGTATACCTCGTGCCGTACCTCTACCCGTGCTGTGAAAAACTCTACGAGGCCGCAAACGCCGCTCTGGCAGACGGATACAGGCTGAAAATATACGACTCCTACCGCCCGCAGATGGCTACGCGCTATATCTATGACACGACAGAGCTTATAATTGACGACCCGCTGCCGGAGGAGGACTTTTACGGTGAGGTGCCGGACGACCTGCCGGAAGAGGAGAACCTGACCTACCGCCGCCTGGTTACGGAGGGCAGCTACAGCCTGCCCAACTTCCTGGCCAGAAGCGGCTCAATGCACAACATGGGCATCGCGCTCGACCTCACTCTGGAGAATGCTGAGACAGGTGAGGAACTGGAGATGCAAACGGATATGCACGACTTGTCCGTGTATTCGGTTATATCCAGGAATAACGAGAATGCGAACCTGTTGGATAAGTATATGAAGGATGCGGGTTTTGGCGGCCTGACCAGCGAGTGGTGGCACTTCCAGGACAACGAAACCCGCGAGGCGCTTGCGCTGAATATCTACATGTACTACGGCGTGAGCTGCGCAGGTTGGACTGCCGATGACAACGGCTGGCGCTACCGCAATGCCGACGGCAGCTATATCCAGGGCCGCAGCGCGGAAATAGGCGGTGTGACCCACGAGTTCGACAGCGACGGCTACTGCCTGCAGGAAGAGCAGTGAGCGTTTGAAAAAGCAAAAAGGGAGGGTAGACCCTCCCTTTTCTGACATATAAGGTGCTAGCTGCGCGTACAGGGGTGCAACAGCGTGCTCGGTAATCACTTTGACGCCGGGTTCAAGGCCCGTGATGGCCTAAATCACCAGTGGCTGGCGCCATCTCGCATATGCGAGACGGCGGGCAAGGACGCTTAAACATCAATACCCCCGTATAGGGATGCTCCCGTCATCTTCGCCTTTCTCAATTTTGAGTATATCAAGATAGTACCCGTCATCCTCGCCGAGTTTGATATAAACCCGTTCCCCGGCGCGGCGGCCCATTACGGCCTTGCCCACGGGGCTCTCCTTGCTTATGAGCCCTTCGGGCGCGTTCTGACGGAGCGTGGTGACCAGGGTTATGACGCGCTCGGTTCCGTCGTCCTCGGCGCGGATAGTGACCTTGTCGTACAGCCCGGCAACGTCGTCGCTGCTCTTGTCGGAGATGACCTTGGCAGTCTTTATCATGCGCTCCAGGTAGCGCACGCGCGAATCGTTGCGGTTTTTCTCGCGTTTGGCGGCCTTGTATTCAAAGTTCTCCGAGAGATCGCCAAAGCCGCGCGCTACTTTCACGTCGTCTATGAGCTGCGGGCGCAGCACTCGGGTGCGGTAGTCCAGCTCTTCCTGCATTTTCTGTATGTCTTCCTTGGTGAGTTCGTCGTACATGGGTATCCTCCTTTACTCACTCAATGCCGGTAACTGTCAGTATTCCGTCAGCCACTGTGAAGCGAATATTGTGCCCGGCAAAGCTCAGACCGTAGACGTGGTCGCTGTCAGCTTTGTAGGCTGGCCGCGCGTCTTGGGCGAGTACGCCCAGCAGTGCATTGCGCTTGTCGCTTTCGATGCGTTCAAGCAGTTCGGGTTCTATCCGAACCTCAAGCTGCCGCTCCCACTCGCCGGAGGCAAAGCCGAAGCGCACTCCGGCGTGGACATCCGCACCTATGTAGGGCTTGACGTCGTATATGGGCGTGCCATCCAGCAGATCGGCGCCCAGTACGCGCAGTACGCTGCCGTGTTCCGTGTGCAGCACAGCGTCGAGCTTCACGCTTGAGAGGCCGAGCCTGTTCGGCCTGTAGGGGGAGCGCGTCGCAAATACGCCCTGGCGCGTGTTGCCGCCGAGCCGCGGCGGGCGCACCGTAGGCGACCATTTGTCGTGACGGTTTGCGGAGAACTCCCATATGAGCCAGATGTAGTCAAAGCCGTCCAAGCCCCTCACTGCGTCCTCGGAGGCATATTCGGGCTCGAATACGACGTAGCTGACGAGTTCGGGCACAACCCCGCTCTGGCGCGGTATGCCGAATTTGCCGTCAAAATCGCTTTTGATGTGTGCTATGGGGAGTATCTCCATACGCTTTGCTCCTTTTAATATGCGCCAGGCTGTGCTATACTGGCACTGAGGTGATAAGATGAAAAAAGTTCTGGTGACCGGCGCGTCCAGAGGCATTGGCGCGGCTATAGCGCGCGCCCTGGCCGGCGACGGCTGGCACGTTATTATAGACTATCTTGAGAGCCACGACAAGGCGCGCAGCCTGGCAGAAGAAATAGGCGGCGAGGCCATCTGCTGTGACGTGGCCGATGCCGCCGCCGTGCGCGCCATGTTTGAGAAAATAGGTCCGGTGGATGCGCTCGTCAGCAACGCAGGCATAGCCTGGAGCGGGCTGCTCCCGGACATGAGCGACGCGGAGTGGGAGCGCATAGTTTCCGTGAACCTGGGCGGGGCTTTCAACTGCTGCCGCGCTGCAATACCCGGCATGGTACACAACAAGGCCGGCAGCATAGTGTGCATCTCCAGCATACTGGGCGTGTACGGCGGTAGCTGCGAGACGGCCTATAGCGCCACAAAGGGCGCTATAATTGCCTTCGTCAAGGCGCTCTCCAAAGAGCTGGGACCCAGCGGCATACGTGTGAACGCCGTGGCGCCGGGCGCCATAGATACGGATATGCTCTCATGTTTTACGGCAGAAGACAAGGCACGTATGGCCGAAAACAGCTCCCTGTGCCGCATTGGGCAGCCCGAGGACGTGGCAAAGGTGGTGCGCTTCCTCGTCTCGGACGAGGCCGGTTTCGTGACGGGCCAGGTGCTCGGAGCGGACGGAGGTATGATAATCTGACCGTACTCAGGTGATGAAGCGCTCGATTGCGCTTTCAAGCTGGTCGAGGGCCTGAGTGTCGCCGCACTCTGCGGCGTCGGCTATGCAGTGCTCTATGTGGTCCTTGAGTATGACCTTGGCCGTGCTGCCCAGGGCGCTGCGCACCGCGGCGAGCTGGACCAGCACTTCCGTGCAGTCGCGCCCGTCCTCTACCATGCGCTTGACGCTCTCTAAGTGGCCTATGGCCCGGCTGAGCCGGTTGAGCACGGCTTTGGTCTGGGTGTGGGTATGAGTGTGGGTGATTACGTTCCCGTCGGGCAGTGTGTGGCTGTGTTCTGTCATGGTGCTCAACTCCTTAGGTAAGGCAATTTTATGTTCAGCTGCGGAGTTTGTCAAGCAAGTGTACACGCCCGTGGCGAATACAATGGCAGTATCATGTGAAAGGTGGTGCTGCCATGCTGGCACTGTATGCGCTCTTGGGCGCGTCTCTTCTGATGCTCAGGCTGGCCAACCCGTCCGGGAGCTTTCCGCGCGCTCTCGACGCCGCAGAGGAGCGCCGGCTCGTGGAACTGGCCTCGGCCGGTGACCTTGAGGCGCGCAACAGTCTGGTAGAGCACAACCTGCGCCTGGTCGCGCACGTTGTGAAGAAGTACTACACCGCTAACGCCGAGACGGAGGACCTGATATCCATTGGCACCGTCGGGTTAATAAAGGGTGTGAACACCTATCGCTCCGACAAAGGCGTACGCCTGGCCACGTACGCCGCGCGCTGCGTGGAAAACGAGATACTCATGTACTTCCGCTCGCTGAAGAAGACCGCGTGCGACGTCTCGCTCTCTGAGGCGCTGGACACGGATGCCGAGGGCAACAGCCTCTCGCTTATGGATGTGCTCTCGGTGGCCGACGACATGGCCGAGCAGGTGAGCGTGAAGGAGTCTGCCGCCAGGCTGCGAGAGTGCGTAAAGAGCGAACTCACAGGCCGCGAGGCCGAGATAATCCGGGCCAGGTACGGCCTTGACGGCGATGCGCCGCTTACACAGCGGGAGTGCGCTTCGAGATTGGGCATTTCACGCAGCTACGTCAGCCGCATAGAGAAACGGGCAATAGAAAAACTCCGCGAGGCCCTGGGAGAGCCGTGACGGAGGGGAGAGGGTAAAGGATGAACGAAGATAAAGCGCTCGGCACGCTGAGGCGCTATTTCGGCTACGGCGAATTCAGGCAGGGCCAGAGTGCGCTCATAGACGCCATACTGTCCGGCCGCGATTGCCTGGGCATTATGCCGACCGGAGGCGGCAAGAGCCTGTGCTACCAGGTGCCGGCCATGCTGCTGCCGGGTGTCACGCTGGTGGTGTCCCCGCTCATATCGCTGATGGCCGACCAGGTGCAGGCCCTGCGTGAGAACGGCGTCGAGGCAGAATATATAAACAGCACCCTCAGCGAGAACCAGTACTCGCAAACCCTGCGCAAACTGCGCTCAGGGCGCTGCAAGCTGCTGTACATAGCCCCGGAGCGGCTGGAACTTGCAAGTTTCCAGAACATCCTCGCAGATCTCGAAGTGCCTCTCGTGGCCGTGGATGAGGCGCACTGCGTCTCTCAGTGGGGACAGGATTTCAGGCCCAGTTACCTCAAAATTGCCCCGGCCGTCGCCGCGCTGCCCAAGCGGCCGACGCTTGCCGCCTTCACAGCGACCGCCACCGAGCGTGTGCGGCGGGACATAGTGAAGCTGCTGGAACTGCGTGACCCGCAAGTGTTGGTTACGGGCTTTGACAGGCCCAACCTGTACTTTGAAGTCCGTACACCGAGGGACAAAAAGCGCGAGTTGTTGTCCATTCTCAGAGAACGCCGGGACAAGAGCGGGATAGTGTACTGCGCCACGCGTGCCGCCGTCGAGGAGGTGTGCGAGCTGTTGTGTGCCGAGGGCTTTAAAGCCGTGCGCTACCACGCGGGCCTTGGAGACAACGAGCGCGCCTCGGCGCAGGAGGCGTTTCAGTACGATGACGCGCGCGTGATGGTGGCGACAAACGCCTTTGGCATGGGTATAGACAAGTCCAACGTGGGATATGTGATACACTACAACATGCCGAAGAGCCTCGACGCCTACTATCAGGAGGCGGGCCGCGCAGGCAGGGATGGGGAGAGCGCCGACTGCATACTGCTGTACGCGCCCAAGGATGCGGTCACGGCACGGTACCTCATAGAGCACGGTGAGAATCCGGACAACCGCGCAGATTTTGAGCGTCTAAATGCCATAACAGGCTACTGCCGGACAGGGGAGTGCCTGCGTGGGTACATACTCTCATATTTCGGACAGGAACACCCCGAGAACTGCGGAAACTGCGGCAACTGCCTGGGCGAGTATACGCGTAAGGATATCACGGTCGAGGCGCAGCAGATACTCTCGTGCATAGAGCGGGTGCGCGGACGTCTTGGTTACAACGTGGGGCGCAGCCTGATATCGGATATACTGCGCGGCGCGTCTTCTGCTCGCGTGAGGGAAAAAGGGCTGGATACCTTGACCACTTACGGGCTCATGCGCGGGCAGAGCAGGGCCGATGTGGACGCATATATCAATGCGCTGGTTTCTTCGGGTTATGCCGCCGTGAACGAGCACCAGGCTTTGGTCCTCACGCCAAAATCGCCGGCGGTACTTTTCCGCGGAGAGACGGTAAGCATGCGCGTCAAGCAGGCCGAGATTGCCAGGCGCGGCGCGCGGCCGGCAGAATACGAAGCGGACGCACGTACGGTTCGCGGAAAGCCTGAGTACGACTCAGCGGCGCTCTATGATGCGCTGCGCAAGGTCAGGGCGCGTGCGGCTTCTGAGGCCGGCGTACCGGCCTATGTGGTATTTTCAAACGCAACCCTGCGCGCGATGGCTGATATGGCACCCACAACGCTGGGGGAGTTTCTACTTGTCCCTGGCGTCGGAGAGCGCAAGGCAGAGCGTTATGGTCAGATGTTCCTTAAAGCAATAGGCAGTTTCTTAAGCAGGGAATAAAGCAGAGACGCGGCGGCCGCAAG
>CAKNRQ010000077.1 GCA_930990965.1 uncultured Clostridia bacterium | reverse complement strand
TCGGCGACATCATCAAGGTCACGCCCAGCTCCAAGATGGTCGGCGACCTCGCCATCTTCATGGTGCAGAACGATTTGACGCCGGAGAATATAGTCGAGCGCGGCGAATCCCTCGCTTTCCCGGACAGCGTCGTGAGCTACTTCAAGGGCATGATGGGTCAGCCGCCCTGCGGCTTCCCTGAGGACCTGCAACGCGTAGTGCTCAAGGGCGAGGAGCCGATAACCTGTCGCCCGGGCGACCTGCTGTCGCCTGTGGACTGGGACGAGATCAAGGCCGAAGTCAGCAAGTATACCGACAACATAGACCGAAAGGGCCTCATCTCTTACGCCATGTACCCGAAGGTCATGCAGGACTACTTCACCCACCGCAAGGAGTACGGCTACATCATGCGCATGGGCAGCCACGTCTTCTTCGACGGCCTGGCCGAGGGCGAGACGACCACCATCAACATAGAGGACGGCAAGACCCTGGTTATCAAGTACCTGGGTCTCGGCGACAAGAACGAGGACGGCACCCGCAACGTGGTCTTCGAGCTCAATGGCTCCCGCCGCGAAGTCGCCGTCAACGACCCCACCGCCGCCGACACGGCAAAGAAGGTCGCCATGGCCGACCCCGAAGACAAGGGCCAGGTCGGCGCGTCCATACCCGGCATGGTCAGCAAGGTCGCCGTCAAGCCCGGCGAGCAGGTCAAGGTCAACCAGGTCCTGGCTATTATCGAGGCCATGAAGATGGAGACCAGCGTTGTGGCCCGCATAGACGGCAAGGTCGGCGAGGTTCTGATCGAGCCCGGCAAGACCGTAAAGGCCGGCGAACTGCTGATGACAATAGTGTAATTACACGGCGGGGGAGCGGGTGGCACGTCGCCGGACGTGGGCGGTGGCATTAGGTAATGCTGCAATCCTGAGAGGTTTCTTTTTGTCTTGTCAAAAAGAAACCCCTCAGACTCCAAAGAGAAAACCGCTTTGGTGCGGACTTGTACGCAAGGGTGCTTCGTATCTCGGGCTGGCAGAAGCGTTCAGGTGGGCATCCCTAAACTTTAATTTAGTTCCACCATCGCCGACCGCAGTTTCGCTTCGCGGCCGCTGACGGGTTAACACGGGACGTTGCCGTGCGTGGGTGCGGATGAGTGTCACAGCCGGTAAGACCGGCGTTGCCCGGGGTGGGTGCGGCTTTTACCGCACGCCTCGCTTCGCTGGCGTGCTGGGTGTTGCTGCTGGGTACGTTCTGCACCCACTATTTTCACCTTATAAACAACAACCGGCAACCACGTTCGACCAACGCAGCCAACCCCCTGGGGCTTGCGCCCAACCTTGCATACTTCTTCCCTACACCAACGTACCCTCCCGCACACGTGCTGGGGGTTGCTGGTGGGTAGGTTCTGCACCGAGCCGTAGGGGACGGCGTCCTCGACGTCCCGTGGGTACGATTCTACGCCATTACGTACCCATACCGCGCCTCGTAAGGCGCACCGTCCTCGGTGCGCCGCCGTTGGATTCTACGCCACCACATATGACTACCGCATGCACGGCTGCGATTCGTGCAAACACACTCACACAAAACCTATCATAAGGACACCTGCCACATGAAACTCTATCTCACAGGCACAGACAACAAATACGCCGCTGAACAGACGCTGCTTACGCTCTTTCCCTCCGAACGGCCCGAGTATCCTGAGGGCGAACCGGAGGGGGATCGTTGCGAGATAAGCGTCACGCGCGGCGGCAAATACGCCGTGTGTACGGCGAAGCTGGTGCGGGGCGGCGAGGTATATCACGGCGTCGCCCGCGCCGGGCTGGATAAAATGAGCGACAGGGACGCCGAGGCTCACTACAATAACCGCATAGTCAAGCTCGCCTTTTACCGTGCGGCGCTCGCCTCCGGTGTTAAGGAGCCCGTCTGGGGCTGCCTTACCGGTGTGCGCCCCGCGAAACTCATGAGCGCCTATCTGCGCGAAGGCCTCTCACCGCGCGCCGCCCGGGGCCAGTTCATGCGCGAATACTTCGTGCAGCCTGAACGCGCGCAGCTCTGCCTGGACGCGGCGCTATATTCCGAGCGCGAGAGCGCGATGCTGGAATCGCGCGACGTCTGTCTCTATGTCGGCATACCATTCTGCCCGACGCGCTGTGCGTACTGTTCGTTTGTTAGCCAGAGTGTGGAGAAGTCCATGAAGCTTGTGCCGCGGTTCCTCGACGCGCTCTGGCAGGATATAGCCGCCACGGGCAAAGCGGTGAAAAGGGCCGGGCTGCGTCCGGTCGCGCTCTATATGGGCGGCGGCACGCCGACGACGCTCAACGCATCGCAGCTCGACGAGCTGTGTACGCGGCTCGCGGACAGCTTCGACCTCACACACCTGCGCGAGTACACCGTGGAGGCCGGGCGGCCGGACACGATAACGCGCGACAAACTCGAAGTGCTGAAAAATCACGGCGTGCGCCGCGTGAGCGTGAACCCGCAGACTATGTCGGACAGCGTGCTCGAGGCCATAGGCCGCAGGCACACGGCCCGGGACATAGTTGACGCGCTCGAGCTCGTGCGCTCTGTGGGTGGCTTTGACGTGAACATGGACTTGATTGCCGGCCTGCCCACGGATACGCCGGAGGGTTTCAGCGCCACGCTCACGCGCGTGCTCGAATTGGACCCCGAGAACGTCACCGTCCACACGCTCTCGCTCAAGCGCGGCAGTACGCTGACGGTGAACGGCGCGGCGCTGCCAGAAGCCGCCGAGGTGGGTCAGATGCTCTCCGATGCGCTAGAACGCCTGCCCGCTCACGGCTATGAGCCGTACTACCTCTACCGCCAGAAGTACATGGCGGGCGGCTTTGAAAACGTGGGCTGGACGAAGCCCGGGCACGAAAGCCCCTACAACATCTGCATAATGGAAGAGCTGTGCGGCATAATCTCAATGGGCGCGGGCGGCTCCACAAAACTGGTTGCTCCGGGGAAGATAAAGCGTTTCTTCGCGCCCAAGTACCCACTGGAATACATAAACGCGGCAGATGAGATCTGCTCCGGCAAGGAAAGGATAATTGATTTCTATGGCCTTTGACCTCAACGAAATAAACTACCGCACCGTGGCAGACCCAAAGGGCTTCCTCGCCGACTGCGACGCGAAGTACGCCGCCAAAATCTCCCGTGCTGCGGACATGATAAGTGAGAACCGCAAAAAAAGCCCCATAGTCCTGCTCTCAGGACCCTCGGGCTCGGGCAAGACCACCACGGCCCAAAAGATAGAAGAGGAGCTTACCCACCGCGGGATAAAGAGCTACACCATAAGCCTCGACAACTACTTCAAAACCGTAGACCCCAAAACCGCTCCGCGCACCGCCGACGGCGATTACGACTTCGAGAGCCCGAAGTGCCTGGATATGGAGCTCCTGAACGAGCACTTCACAAAGCTCGCCAACGGTGAGCGCATCTACGTGCCGAAGTATGAGTTTTCGCGCAAGATGCGTGTCATGGAGCCCAGCAAGTCGCTCAAGCTGGGCCCGGACGAGATAGCCATTTTCGAGGGCATACACGCCCTCAATGACGAGATAGCCGGGCCGCATCCCGACGCTTTCAAGCTCTATATTTCCGCGCGCAGCAACGTGGAGTTCAACGGCCAGGTGGTGTTTAAGGGCACCTGGATACGCCTGGTGCGCCGAACGGTGCGCGACAAGCTCTTCCGGGCCTATGACCCTGCCTCCACGCTCGCCATGTGGGCCAACGTGCGCCGGGGTGAGAAGCTCTACATCTCACCCTATAAGAACAAGGCCAACCTCATGCTGGACACCGCGCTCGAGTACGAGCTGCCCGTCATGAACAGCGTGGCCACCGAGCTCTTTTCCTCCATACCGGAGGGCATAGAGCGCTACGAGGAGCTGCGTCAGGTCCTGCCCGCCATACAGCTCTTCGGGCACATAGAGGAGAGCCTTGTCGCCCCGAACTCGCTCGTGCGCGAGTTCATAGGCGGCGGCGTCTACGAGCAGTGACACCGTCCAAAATACGCGCTCAATGTCCGGGGCGATATATCCACGCGGCATACGCCCTGGCGCTCGGACTTGCAACCGGCGTTATAATACGCCTGCTGGATATGCACACGGAAAACGCGGGGAACATCTTCTCACAGCTCTCAGTGTGGATACTCATCTGCACGGCGCTCGCCGTATTCAGCGCGAACCCGCGCCTGGCCGCTCTGAAGGCTTTCGCCTTCTGCGCCGGCATGCTTGTGACGTACTACCTGACGGCGCAGCTCACGGGCGGCGTGTGGTCGATGAGCTTTGCCCTCGGCTGGGCGGCGGTGAGCCTGATTGCGCTCCCAGCGGGGTACATAGCCTGGTACGCGCGCGGCAGCGGCGTTGTAGCCGCGGCTATAGGGGCGGGCATTATCGCGGTCATGCTGGCCGCGGAGTGGCTGCTCTTTGACCGGCTGCGTGTTTCCGACCTGTTCTGTGCTGCGGCCTGTGCGCTGGTGGTGTTCTATAGGAAAAAGTAAAGCGCCTCAAACGAGGCGCTTTTTATGTGCGCGTAAAAAACCGCCCCGGAATTCCGGGGCGGTTCGCGTTTTGGAAAGTTGCGGCTCAGGCAGCGACGGCGTCCTCAGCGGCGGCGTCGAAGAGACGCACCAGGACGGTGGCGCACATGGCGCGGGTAGCGCTGCCGGCGGGATCGAACTCGGTGTCGCTCACGCCGTTCATGAGGCCGGACTCAGTGCAGTAGGCAACGGCGTCAACGGCGTCCGCGGAGACGGCGTCGGCATCGGCCCAGGTGAGCTCGGCAGTCTCAGGAGCCTCAACGCCGGTGTAGAGCTCGTAGGCGTAGAGCATCTCGGCGAGCTCCTCACGGGTGATGACGGTCTCGGCGTCAAAGGTCTCGCCTTCGAAGCCTTCGAGCAGGCCGTTCTGGGAGGCCCAGACCAGGGCGTCGGCGTACCAGGCGTCGTCAGCTACGTCGGTGAAGAGCTCGCTCGCGGAGCCTTCGACCTCGGGGCTGCCCTCGAGCTGGTAGACCATAGCCACGAGCATGCCGCGGGTGACCTCAGTGTTGGGGGCGAACTCGGTGTCGCTCACACCGACCATCAGGCCGTTCTCGTAAGCGGCAACAACGTACTCATAGTACCAGGCGTCCTCGGCCACGTCGGTGAAGAAGCCTTCCTCAACGGGCTCGGTGAGGACAGTGATGCGGCCCTGGGGCTCGGCGTACTCCTCGGGGACGACGCCGTTCAGGGTCTCGGTGATGTAGTTGATGAGGACCTCGTTGTCGAGCATGGTCTCGTCAGCAAGGATGGTGTTGTCCATGAACATGTTGATGCCGTCGCCGCCCTCCTTGAGCATGTAGTTGTGGCTGGCAACGGTGTAGGTGGCGGTCAGGTCGATGGGCTCACCGTTGACCATGACGTCCTTGACGCGGCGCTCGCCGGAAACGCCGGTGAACATGCCGGCATCATCGGTGGTGACGGTGCTGGGTATGGTGGTGTCGATAGTGTAGCTCAGGCCGGAGACCTGCAGGAAGCCGCCGCTCTCGCCGGGGCAGGAAGCAGCGCCCATTTCGAGGGCGTCAACGATCTCCTGACCGGTGGCCTCGACAACGCAGAGCATGTTGCTGTAGGGGTGGACATTGATGATCTGGCCGTAGGTGATATCACCGGCGGGGATGTCGGCACGGATGCCGCCGCCGTTGACAAGGCCGATATCGGCGTTGCCCATCACGCGGTAAGCGTCGGCGCACAGGTCGCCGAGGTTGGTTTCCTGGTTACGGATGAGGCGGGTGCCGTTGTCGTCGTTGATGCGCAGGGTGACGTCGGTCTCGGCGACTACGGTGTTGAGCTCAGCTTCGTTCTCAGCGACGAGCTGGGCAATGACGGTATCGACGTCGGCGTCGGTAGCGGTGTAGCTGCCGGCAGCGACGAGCTCGGTGGTGATGGTGCCGTCAGCGGCAATGGTCATCACGCCGAAGTTTTCAAACTTGGTGCCGGTGGAGGTCAGGACGACGGGCTCGCCGTCGGCGCCGTTAACGGTCTGGGAAGCGATGGTGCTGTGGCTGTGGCCGTCCAGGAAGGCGTCAAGGCCGCTGACCTGGGGGATGATCTCGGTGCTCATCCAGGGGCTGCTCTCGGTGTCGATGCCGAGGTGGCCAACGGCGACGACGTAATCGGCGCCCTCGGCCTTGGCGGCGTCAACAGCGGACTGGACCATCTCAGCGAGGTTGTCGCCGGAGAAGCCGTAAATCCACTCGCCGTTCTCGTCCTGGAAGTAGCTCGGGGTGGACTTGGTGTAAGTCTCGGGAGTGGTGATACCTATGTAAGCGACCTGGGTGTCGCCGTAGGTGATCATCTTGTAGGGCTCGAAGACGAGCTCACCGGTGCGCAGGTCAACGAAGTTGCAGCTCACATAGCCGCACTCGAGCATGCCGGCCAGCTCCATGAAGCGATCCATGCCGTAGTCGAACTCGTGGTTGCCCATGGTGGCAACGTCGTAGCCGACAGCGTTCATGATTTCGACAGGGGCCTCGCCGTTGGTCAGAGTGCCGTAGGGGCCGCCCTGGATGGCGTCGCCGATGTCAACGATGGTGACGTAGTTGCCGGCAGCTTCCTGCTCGGCGGCGTAAGCCGCGAGGTTGGAATAACCGAAGTCTCCATCGATGGCGCAGTGAACGTCGTTGGTGTAGAGGACAACGATGTCACCGGTGGCGGCGGGAGTCTCCTCGGTGGGCTCCTCAGTGGCTTCCGGAGTTTCCTCAGCAGGCTCCTCAGTGGCTTCCGGAGTTTCCTCAGCAGGCTCCTCAGTGGCCTCGGGAGTCTCCTCAGCGGGGGTCTCCGCAGGCTCGCCATTCTCGGTGGTCGTGGTGTCGTCAGCGGCGACAGTGTCATCGACCGCCAGAGCGCCGCCGCAAAGGGCGAACACCATGACGAGAGCGAGGAAAACAGATAACAGCTTTTTCATATCGATTCTCCTTCTGTTGTGGTTTCCGCGCGTTCCATATGGTATGGGGCGTGCTTAACGAGTGTATTATACTATGCGGCTTTCCAAAATGGAACACCCTATAACGAAAAATCCTGTAAAAAACATGGTTAAGTTCGCGTTAAAACCGGACACATGGCAAAACCCGCGGCAGCCGGCCACGGGTTTTATATGAAACAATTACAAATTCAGCTCTGCAATGGAGTAGAGCATTGCCCCTCCGGCCAGCTTGCAGCGGCCGTTTTCAACCGTACACAGCAGCGTGCCGCCGCGTTTGGACGCCTGACGGGCCCGCAGCGTACTCTTACCCAGGCGATCTGCCCAAACTGGCGCGATGTGGCAGTGCCCGCTGCCGCATACAGGGTCCTCGGCCACGGCGAGCTTGGGTGCGAAAGAGCGCGAGACGCAGTCGTAATCGGTTCCCGCGGCGGTTATGTGCAGCAGCAGCCCGTCGAGCTCCGCAACCAGCGCCTGGTTGACTTCGGCCTCTGCCACATCGGCGGCGCTCTCAAGCTCGCAGACCAGGTCGCGCGCCATCCACGCGGCCTTGACCGGCTTGCTGATGGCCTTTTCCATGGCCGCGGTCACCTCCGTGGGATGCATCTCATAGGCCGGGAAGTCGAGCTCGTACATGTCATCCTTGCGGGTTACAATGAGCTCGCCGCTCATGGTGTCAAACACAAAGCGCTCACACTCCGGCTCGACGAAGTTGGCCAGCACAAAGGCGGTGCCCAGCGTGGCGTGACCGCAGAGGTCGATTTCCCCACCCGGCGTGAACCAGCGCAGGCGCCAGCGCTCGCCCTCGCGCACGGTGAAGGCGGTCTCCGAGAGGTTGTTTTCCACAGCGATACTCTGCATGAGTGCGTCGGAGGGCCATTCATCCAGGACGCAGACGGCGGCGGGATTGCCCTCAAAGAGCTTTTCGGCAAAGGCGTCAACGTGGTAGCACTTCATATTATCTCCCTCCACATTAAATATAACGTAATTCTACCAGCGCTCAAGCCATCAAACAACACTTGATTTTTCCCTCCCGGCCGGGTATAATGTAATGCACTGTGCAGCGGTATCGAAGTGGTCATAACGGGGCTGA
>CAKNRQ010000076.1 GCA_930990965.1 uncultured Clostridia bacterium | reverse complement strand
CCTACGCTCCGCTCGGTTACAAGCGCGACCCGGATAAGAAAAATGCCCTCGTCATTGACGAGGACACCAAGTGGATCGTCGAGAAAATCTTCGACATGGCGTTCCACGGCGCTGGAGCCGCACACATAACACACTGGCTCTTTCGTGAAAAAATTCCGACGCCCGGCTGGCTCAACTACACCCGTTATGGCACTTTTGCGAACATCTATGCCAACGCGCCCGAAGAAAAGCGCTATTCATGGACAATAGGCCATGTGAAGAAAATGCTCAAGGATGAGACGTACATTGGCAACACAGTCCATTACCGGCAAACCAATGTCTCGTATAAGAGTAAAAAGCGCATCCGCAAACCGGAAGCGGAATGGGTGCGTACAGAGAATACGCACGAGGCCATCATAAGCAAAGAGGTCTTCGAGCAAGTGCAGCAGCAAATACAGTCACGCCGACGCAAACAGAAGAGTGGTCATCCACAAGTGTTTGCCGGCCTTGTAAAGTGCGCTGATTGCGGCTGGTCTATGGCCTATGGTCTGCACGCTTCCGGCAGTAAACCGTTCGGCTACTACCACTGCAGCAAACATGGTCAGGGCATGAAACAGTGTACTATGCACTACATCCGCTATGATGTACTCTACACCTACGTGCTTGCACGAGTGCGCTACTGGGCCAAACAGGCCGAGATTGACGAGGATGTACTACTTCAACGGCTTCTTAAAACCGGTGACAGGGAACGTCAGGCAGAGTCCAAGAAACAGGCCGACGAACTCAAAAAGGCCGAAAAACGCAAAGCCGAAGTAGACCGCCTGTTCGCCAGAATGTACGAGGACTGGGCGGCGGGACGCATCACGGAGTACAACTTCAATATGCTCTCGCAGAAGTACCAGTCCGAACAGCAGTCACTTACAGAGCAGATTGAGGCCCTAAAAACTCAGCTCGCCACTCAGGAGCAGTCCACAGCGGACGCCGAGAAGTGGGTCAAGCTCATACGCCAATATACCGACCCAACCGAGCTGACCGCCGAACTGCTGAACACCTTGATTGAGAAAATCCTGATACATTAAGCCGTCAAACAGCCCGACGGCACACGGGAGCAGGAAGTAGAAATCTTCTACCACTTCGTCGGCAAAATTGATTGAACGTAAACCAGTGTCTTTAAATGTGTGAAACCGGCGCGGCCGAACCCTCCACCTCCAACCTGATCGCCCTGGCAAAACTCTATGGCGTCAGCGCCGAGGAACTACTCCGCGAGGTGGAATAATTCCCCGAGCAAACCGGCGGGGTTTTCCCTGCAAAAAATAGCGGATTTAGCTTGACAGCGGCGAAAAAACTGGTAGTCTATATACATAGCAATCAGTGTATTTCCAGCACAAAGGAGGACACATTTACAATGGATTTTCTTGGTATAGATGTGCCGGTCAAACACGTGCCGGAGCTGGACCCCGGCTTCATACCGATGGGGAAATTCTTCTCCGCATTCCTCGCGGACGCGAAGCAGCCCCTGGACATCGCGGTAGAGCGCGCGGGCGGTGAGGTAGCGGTTTACCACACCTTCATCCACGGCACGGCAGAGTTTGCCGGGGCCGACAGATACTATGCCGACAGGCTGGTCAAGTTCCTGCTCTGGTGCATGGGCGGGTTCAAGGTCTATATAGCCGGAAGTGAAGAGATCTACGAGTACATCTCTGCGGCCTACCGCAAGGGCGGCAGCCGCGAATTTGACGCCGACTTCATGGCCAACGTGTACGAGCGCCCCTTTGAGGTTGTCCGCTGCGACGCCGTCCCGGCCGAGTACAGCAATCCCCAGTCTGTGGGCCGCCACCTCGACGGCTGCCGCATCGGCTTCGACGCCGGCGGCAGCGACCGCAAGGTCAGCGCAGTCATAGACGGCGAGAGCGTCTTTTCCGAGGAGGTCGTCTGGTATCCCAAAGTCACGGAAGATCCGGACTACCACTACGAAGGCATAGTCTCGGCCCTCAAGTCGGCGGCAGAGCACATGCCGCGCGTAGACGCCGTGGGCGTGTCCAGCGCCGGTATCTACATCAACAACCGCACGATGGTGGCCAGCCTCTTCCTCAAGGTGCCGCCCGAGCTCTTTGACGCGAAGGTCAAGGACATCTACATCCGCGCTGTGCGCGACACCTTTGGCGATATCCCCGTAGTAGTCGCCAACGACGGCGACGTGAGCGCCCTGGCGGGCGCCATGAGCCTGGGTGAGAACAACATCCTCGGCATAGCGATGGGCACCAGCGAGGCTGTTGGCTACGTCGATGAAAACGGCGCAGTCACCGGCTGGCTCAATGAGCTGGCCTTCGCCCCCGTGGACGCAAACCCCGAGGCCATGGCCGACGAGTGGTCGGGCGACATCGGCTGCGGCGTCAAGTACTTCTCCCAGGACGGCGTCATCAAGCTCGCTCCCCGCGCCGGTATCGAGCTCAAAGAGGACGACGCTCCGGCGCAGAAGCTCAAGGCCGTGCAGGCGCTCATGGAGGCCGGTGACAGCCGTGCCGAGGCCGTATACCGCTCCATCGGCGTGTATCTTGGCCACACCCTGGCCTTCTACCACACCTTCTACGGGCTCAAATACGTCCTGCTGCTGGGCCGCGTCATGTCCGGCAAGGGCGGCGACATCATACTCGACACCTGCAAGGCCGTGCTCGCTGACGAGTACCCCGAAGCCGCAAGCGCGATTGTGCCCACCCTCCCCGACGAGAAGGCCCGCCGTGTCGGGCAGTCCGTGGCGGCGGCCAGCCTGCCCGCACTGGGCTGAAATACATATTCCCACGCAAAATAAAAGGGCCCGGCTTATGCCGGGCCCTCAGTCTCGCGCCTGTCCCGGAGGGGACGGGCGCTTTATTTTACAGTTTCCAGGAAGCGCAGGAAGGCCGCCCTGCCCTCCGGCGTGCGTTTGTACACTCCGGCGTGCTCGAGCACCTGGGCGAACACGAGCCCGGTCTCCCGGCGCACTATGTCCATGACGTTCTCCGCTGTGATGTCGTACTTTGCGCGGAAGCCTTCTGCCCACTCGGCGTGCTTTGCCGTGAGCTCGCTGGCGCGCAGGTCGCCGCCGTTCAAGAGGCAGTCCGCGACGGCGGCCAGCTCGGTCTTGAGCCGGGCGGGCAGCACGGCGAGGCCCATTACTTCGATGAGGCCTATGTTCTCCTTCTTGATATGGTGCAGTTCCGCGTGCGGGTGATAGAGCCCAAGGGGGTGCTCCTCAGTTGTGAGGTTGTTGCGCAGCACCAGGTCGAGCTCGTAGTCGGTGCCGCGGCGCCGCGCTATGGGCGTAATGGTGTTGTGGGGCACGCCGTCCGTCTCGGCGTAAATCACCGCCGCCTCGTCAGTGTAGGCACGCCACCTGCCCAGGATCTCGTCTGCCAGGCTGACCAGCCTCTCCGGGTCGGCGCAGCGGATACGCACAACGCTCAGCGGCCACTTCACTATGCCGGCCTGGACGTCCTCATAGCCGGGGAACGCAAACGGCGCCTCTATCTCCGCGCGCTCCATGGCGAAGGTGTAGCGCCCGCCCTGGAAGTGGTCGTGCGCCAGGATCGAGCCGCCGACGATGGGCAGATCCGCGTTGGAGCCGACGAAGTAGTGCGGGAACTGCCTGACAAAGTCGAGCAGCTTGGCGAAGCAGTCGCGGTCTATCTTCATGGGAGTGTGTACGCGGTTTAAGCAGATGCAGTGTTCGTTGTAGTAGACGTAGGGCGAATACTGGAAGTACCAGGGCTTGCCCGAAATGGTTATGGGTATGATGCGGTGGTTCTGGCGCGCGGGGTGGTTGACCCGGCCCGCGTAGCCCTCGTTCTCCGCGCAGAGCTGGCAGCGCGGATAGTCGGAGGCGGGCAGGTTCCTGGCCGCGGCGATGGCCTTCGGGTCCTTCTCCGGCTTGGACAGGTTTATGGTGATGTCCAGCTCGCCGTACCCGGTGGCGGTTTTCCACTGCACGTCCTTTGCAATGCGGTCGCGGCGGATGTAGTTGGTGTCCTGGCTGAAGGCGTAATACCAGTCCGTGGCCGTCTCCGGGCTGACGGCGCAGAGGGAATTGAACTTTTCGATCACCTGCGCCGGCCTGGGGGTGAGCCGGCCCATCAGCTCGCTGTCGAGCAGGTCGCGGTAAACGACAGAGTTTTCGGCAAGCACGCCGCGCTCGAAGGCGTCGTCCAGCAGCACGGAGAGCGTCTCCGCCAAGTCCGCCTCCCCCGTGCAGCGGCCCGGATCCTCCCAGCCGTCGAGCTTGAGCACGTCCAGGATGGTGTTGATGCACCACATGTATTCGCACTCGGCGATAAGCCCCTTCTGCAGCGCATAGGCCGCCAGCTTGGCTATGCTCTCGTTCACCTGCGGTGAATTGGCCATATAACGTCCTCCGTTTCAGTAAGTAGATAGCAATGGCCCGGACGCGGAGCCCGGGCCGTTTGGTTATAGCTCGTACCAGCGTATCTCGTTGGCTTCCAGGTCGAGCCCGAAGGAGCTGCCGTCGCCGCGGTAGACCGTGGTGGACTGCGGCTCGTAGGTGTTGTTTACCACACAGTACTTGCCGTTTCTGGGATAGGCGTGAACCTCGACATTGCAGTTGGAGGAGAACCAGGTCAGCAGCGCGTCCTCCCCGTGGCTGCTCCAGAGTATGGCGCGGTGCAGCACGCGGCTGTTGGAGAAGCTGTACGGAAGGCCGGAGATATACACGGCGCGGCCGGAACCGAAGCTGTTGACGGCCATCTGCACTTCCCTCTCGTGCTGGACGAGTATCTCCGTGCCCTCAAGGGCGTACATGTTCTTCTGGCCCTCGCCGAAGTCGGGTTCCCCGCCGCAGTCGGCCAGGATGAAGTGGCCGGGGTGCTCGTCCCAGTTGTACTTGTCGTAGCCGAGAGTGAAGCCGGTCTCCTTCTCCACACCCAGCACCTGGGCAAGCTGGATATAGCGGCCCTGGTACTGGTGTCCGGCGGGCTCGCCCACGCCGATGAAGCCGCCGCCGTTATATACGAAGCGCTTAATGGCGCTGGAGATATCCGCGTCCTCCCACCAGATGCCGCCGGTATGGGCGGTGTCGCCGCCGCCGACGTTGATAATCACGTCTACACCGTCCAGGGCGGCGGGGTCGGCCTTTATGTCGTCGAAGCTGATGAACTTCACGTCAAAGGGTGCGCCGGAGAGCGCCTCGATCACGCCGGCGTAGGAGTAATTCTGCTTCTGATAGAGGGCGTGGTGTACCATGTGGCAGCCCCAGGAGCGTGCGCGGCCCCAGGCGTTGAGCACGGCCACGGTTTTGAAGCAGAAAGGCGTAGTGCCGCGGATGTTCTCATAGAGCTCGCGGAACTCTTCGCACACGCTCTGCACGTAGTCAATAAACTCTGGGAACTCGCAGGCCAGCTTGAGGTAGCCGCCGTAACCGATGCGGTCTATGGGCTTGCGCAGTATGGCGCGGCGCGCCGTGACCCAGTTCTCCTTCGCCTCACGGACGGGGTCGCCGCCGGGGTGGAAGGTGTCCGGGAAGAAGTATGGCAGGAAGCGGCCCTCGGTGTACTTGACGCCGGGGATGTCGGAGATGAGCCGAAGCGTGGAGCCGTTGCCGACGCTGCCGACGACAGCGTCGAGGCCGATGCTTTTGAACTCGTCCATGTATGGCTCGGTGCCTATCCAATGGTCACCGAGGAACATCATGGCCTCTTTGCCCAGCTCGTGAGTGATGTCGACCATCTCTTTTGCGAGCTTGGCGACCTCGCGGCGCTGGAAGGCCATGAAGTCCTGGTACTCCTTGGAGGGAATACGGTACTGGTTGTTGTAGTAGCCCTGGTCGATTATGAACTCGGGGCGGAACTTGTATCCCGCCTCGCGCTCAAACTGCTCCAGGATATAGGGGCTGACGCTCGCGGAGTAGCCGTACCAGTCCACGTACTTCTCGCGCTTGAGCTCGTCGAACACGAGCGTGAACTGGTGGAAGAAGGTCGTGTAGCGTATGACGTCCACATAGGGATGCTCCGCGATAAAGCGGCGCAGGCGCTCCATGGTGAACCTGTGCGTCTTGGGCTGGCGCACGTCAAAGGTGATCTGGTGCTCGAAGTTTGTCCAGTTGTTGGTGACCGCGTTGTACATGTGTACCGGATCCCAGATGAGGTAGGCCAGGAAGCTCACGGTGTAGTCGTGGAAGGCCTCGGGCTCGTCGATGACCACGCAGCCGCTCGCCTCGTCGTAGCGCCACTTATCCGCGGCGACAGGCTCGCCCGTTGTGCGGTCCATGACTTCCCACCAGCGCTTGATGTCGTCGCGGGTATTGACTTCCATGAGCTCGGGGCTGATACCGCGCATCAGCTCGACGGAGAGCTCGCCGCCGGAGGCGGTGTGGAAGCCGGTCATGATGTAGCACTGCTGCACCTCGTCCGGATTGGCTTTGGCCCAGGCGTTGTCCTTGCGGGTGGTGTAATAGGTGGAATACACCTTTGCGTCAACCTGCTTGAGCTCTTCCGGATAGTCCGTGCCGTCGCAGTCGCGTATGGCATCGGCGCCCCAGCGCCCGAGCAGCTCGAGAGTTTCGGGGACGACGTCCACGTCCGTGGGTATGGTAACACGTCCCCTGTTGGTGTTTGTTTCGCTCATAGCGTCCTCCAGTCCTTCAGCCTCAATCTGTGAAGGGTTTGTTGTAAATAAAGAGCGCACAAATAAGCAGCGCCAGGCCCACCAGCATTATAATGAGCCCTTTCATCTGTCCGGTCATCGTCCAGCCGCCTATGACAAGAGCAATGCCCACTACAAACAGCAGAGCGATGAGTACAATGCGAAGAGCCACGTGTTCTTTCCAGAATTTCATGCTCTCACCTTAACCTTTCAGTCCACCGACGGTCATGCCCTGGATGAGCTTCTTCTGCACGCAGATATAGAGTATCAGCGTGGGCAGCATAACCATGACAAGTCCGGCGTACATGATGCCGTATTCCGCGGCAGACTGCTGGGCCTGCATTAGGTTCAGAAGGCCGACCGGCAAAGTCCGCGGTCCGTTCGCGCTGCTAAGCAGCGTGAGCGAGATAATGTATTCGTTCCAGAAGGAGAGGAAGTTGAAGAGTATAATGGTTACGATAGAGGGCTGGGCCATGGGGAAAATGATGCGCACCATGGTGGTGCCATAGCCGGCGCCGTCTATTTACGCCGCCTCCTCATAGGCGTGCGGCAGAGTGGCAAAGTAGCCGCTCAGCAGATAGATGGTGAAGGGCAGCGCCGTCGCGGCGTACACCACGGCCAGCACAAATATGTTGTTCAGCAGGAAACCCTCGCCGAATACGCTCCTCAGCCATGTGTCGCCGTCACGCAGCATCAGGAAGATGGGGACAACTATGTAGTTGACGTTGATGAAGAGCCCCGCCATGAAGCATATGTTCAGGAAATTGCGGCTCTTGAACTTGAACCTGGACAGGCAGTAGGCCGCAGGCAGGGCCACGATTATCAGAATTACCAGCGCCAGGGCTGTGACTATAACGCTGTTGAACATATAGCTGCCCATGCTTGCCTTCTGCCAGGCGTCCACAAAGTTCTGCCAGTAGAAGCCCGCGGGAAGCGC
The DNA here is from genome assembly GCA_930990965.1 of uncultured Clostridia bacterium. GTDB lineage: Bacteria > Bacillota > Clostridia > Oscillospirales > Oscillospiraceae > Scatomorpha > Scatomorpha merdigallinarum. The sequence goes on along the minus strand of CAKNRQ010000076.1, from coordinate 876 downwards.
CCAGGGGTTCTGATAAAATTCCGAGTTCTCCTTTATCGAGGCCATAAACACCCAGGCCACAGGGACAATGATGGAGATGGCCACGGCAATGAGCACGACGTATATAAACACTTTATATACCGTGTCGCTCTTGTGATTTGATTTAACCATAAGTCACCTCCTAGAATTCCAGCGGGGTGCGCTTGGTCGCGCGGTTGACCAGAGCGGACAGCAGGAAGGAGAAGAGGAAAATAATGACGCCGATTGCCATGGAGTAGCCGTAAAGGCCGGCGTCCTTCTGACCGTACATGTATGAAAGCGCGACTTCGCTCGCGCCGTTCGGACCGCCGGAGGTCATGGCTTTGACGAAGAGGAAGGCCATATTGATGGTGGAAATAATGAAGAAGGTCAGTGTGGTGCGGATGTTGGTCCAGATAAGCGGTATGGTTATCTGGAAGAACTGGCGCACACGTCCGGCTCCGTCTATGGACGAGCTCTCATATATGTCCAGAGGCACGGCCGCCATGGATGCCATATACATGACCATGTAGTAGCCGACCGCCTGCCATATCATAGCTATGATAAGGCTTATCATGACCAGGCTCTCGCCCTTCCACAGGATGGGATCGGTCATGGTGGTGAAAAGTCCGATTATACTGTTTAGCAGGCCGTTGTCCGGCTTGTAGATGGCAGAGAAGATGCCGGATATGACGACTACGGAGAGAATGTTGGGTATGTAGAATATAACGCGGAAAAAATTCTGACCCTTTATTTTCTCACGTGTGAGGATTCCTGCCAGCACCAGCGCCATCGCGAAGGTTATGATAGTGACCACGACGATAAGCAGTATCGTGTTCTGCATGGCCTTGATGAACTTGGCGTCCGCAAACAGGGTCT
>CAKNRQ010000075.1 GCA_930990965.1 uncultured Clostridia bacterium | reverse complement strand
GGGTGCTCGCCAAGGACGAGGCCAACAAGCCCCGCCTGGCCACCGTCATGTACAATCTGCTCGAGGCCCTGCGTATCTGCACGCAGCTGTTGACGCCCTTCATGCCCGAGAGCACCGAAAAGGCCGCCGGCCAGATCGGCGTCCCCGCGGAACTCCGCACCTGGGAAGCCGCCGGTGAGTGGGGCCAGCTCCCGGCCGACGTCACCGTACACAAGGGTGACACCCTCTTCCCGCGCATCGACATGGACAAGGAGCTCGCCGAGCTCGAAAAGCTCGAAGAGGAAGCCCGCAAGGCCGCCCTGCCTCCCATAGAGATCGAGCCACAGCTTGATGAGAAGGTAGACTTCGACACCTTCTGCAAGAGCGACTTCCGCGTAGTCAAGGTCAAGAACTGCGAGGCCGTGAAGAAGAGCGACAAGCTCCTCAAGTTCACCCTCGACGACGGCACCGGCGTTGACCGCCAGATACTCTCCGGCATCCACAAGTGGTATCAGCCCGAGGACCTGATAGGCAAGACTCTCGTGGCCATCGTGAACCTGCCGCCGCGCAAGATGATGGGCCTCGAGTCCAACGGCATGCTGATCTCTGCCGTGCATAAGGAGAAGGGCGAAGAGGCCCTCCACCTCATCATGGTTGACGACTCCATCCCCGCAGGCGCGAAGCTCTGCTAACCAACCAATACCGCCCCCTGAATCCCAGGGGGCGATACTTATAAAGGAGGCTGAATAATGGACTACAGACGCTTTGGAGATAAAATAGTCGTCCGCATAGACAAGGGCGAAGAGCTCTGCGAGAAGGTGCTCGAGCTCGCCGGGAAGGAAAATATACGCCTGGCAGGTGTGACCGGCCTCGGTGCGAGCAATGACGTGACGCTGGGTGTGTTCAACACGGCAAGTAAGGTCTACCATAAAACGCGCTACAACGCCACCGATTACGAGCTGGGCTCCGTCACCGGCAACCTCTCCACGATGGACGGCAAGCCGTACTTGCATCTGCACGCAGTTATCGGCAGCCCCGTCATGGATGAGTGCCACGCAGGTCACTTGAACGCAGCCGTGATAAGTGCTACCTGCGAACTGGTGATAGACGTCATCGACGGCGAAGCCGGCCGCAAGTTCTCCGACGAGATAGGGCTGAATCTGTACGAGTTCTAAGCGCGGACGTAATCCAGCGCCGGCAAGTGAAAAGAGGCAGGGCCCAATGAGGCCCCTGCCTCTTTTTTGTCCGCACGGCGGGTTGTGGGTGACGATGGTTGGCTGCGCCTCCTGTGGAACAGAGTTAAAGGGGTAAAGCCACCTCAGCCAGAGCTCCCCAGCAACGCATCCGGCAGCGTAGTGGCGTAGAATCGTACCCACGGGACGTCGAGGACGCCGTCCCCTACGGGCGGGTGCGTGTACGTACCCGTCAGCGATGTTCAGGGCGTGTGCGGGAGGGTGCGTTGGAGGCAAATGCCTTTGCGTTGGGCACAAACCCCAGGGGGTTGGCTGCGTTGATCGAACGTGATGGCCGGTTATTGTTTATAAGGCGAAAAGAGTGGGTGCGAAACGTACCCATCAGCACCACCCCAGCGCACCAGCGCAGCGCCGTGCGCGGCAAAAGCGGCACCCACGTTGGGCAACGTCGGTCTCACCGGCCGCCCAAACCCAACGAGCAAACCCCGGGCAACCTCCCGTGTTAACCCGTCAGCGGCCGCGAAGCGAAACTGCGGTCGGCGATGGGGAAACTAAATTAAAGTTTAGGGATGACCACCTGCAAGTCACCACCGAGCCAAGATACGAGGCACCCTTACGTACAAGTCCGCACCAAAGCGGTTTTCTCTTTGGAGTCTGAGGGGTTTCTTTTTGACAAGACAAAAAGAAATCTCTCAGGATTGCGGCATTACCTAATGCCACCTCCCCACGTCCGGCGACGTGGCACCCACCCCGGCGCACCGAGGACGGTGCGCCCTACGAGGCGCGGTATGGGTACGTGGTGACGTAGAATCCAACGAGCGGGACGTCGAGGACGCCGCCCCCTACGGGGTGGTTGTGTGTGAACCGCCCAGGAGGGCCGCAACCGCCCACGGTTGCCCTCCCACGCCCGGCGACGTGGCACCGGCGTGATTTCGGCATTGCAACTTTGCACACTGCAAACGCAGTTGCAATCCACCTGCTTCTGCGGTATAATAACCTGATTGACTCACGAACACAAGAGGTAACACAAACCACATGAGAGAAAGCATATTTATCAAGGGCGCAAGGGAGAACAACCTCAAGAATATCGACCTTGAAATCCCGCGCGACAAGCTCATAGTTTTCACCGGCCTCTCCGGTTCCGGCAAGAGCTCGCTTGCTTTCGACACGATATACGCCGAAGGCCAGCGCCGGTACGTTGAGAGCCTCTCGAGCTATGCCCGCATGTTCCTCGGGCAGATGGACAAGCCCGACGTGGACTACATTGAGGGCCTCTCCCCCGCCATCAGCATAGACCAGAAGACGACGAGTCGGAACCCCCGTTCCACCGTCGGCACGGTCACGGAGATATACGACTACCTGCGCCTTCTGTGGGCGCGTATCGGCGTCCCGCACTGCCCCAAGTGCGGCAAGGAAATACGCCAGCAGACTATAGATCAGATTGTTGACCAGGTCATGCTCTGGCCCGAGGGCACGCGAATCCAGGTCCTGGCCCCCGTAGTGCGCTCCCGCAAGGGCGAGCACGCCAAAGTTTTTGAGGACGCGAGGAAGAGCGGCTATGTCCGCGCGCGCGTGGACGGTTCTGTCTACGATCTGAGCGAGGAAATCCCCCTCGACAAGAATAAAAAGCACAACATCGAGATAGTTGTCGATCGCCTGGTCGTGCGCGCCGACAGCGCCCGACGCCTCACCGACAGCGCCGAGACGGCTGCCAGTCTCTCCGGCGGCCTCGTGCTGGTGAATGACGTCTCCACGGGCGAGGAACAGCTCTTCTCGCAGAACTACGCCTGCGAGGACTGCGGCATATCCATCGAGGAGCTGGCCCCGCGCATGTTCTCCTTCAACAGCCCCTACGGCGCCTGCCCCACCTGCGCCGGTCTGGGCACGCAGCTTCGCGCCGACCCCGCGCTTATAATCCGCAACCCCAACCTCTCCATCCTGGACGGCGGCATACAGGCCCCCGGCTGGACCAGCGTCAAGGGCGACACCATCGCCAAGATGTACTACGACGCTCTGGCCAAGAAGTACCATTTCAAGCTCACCACACCCATCAAGGAGCTGCCCCGCGAAGCTCTGGACGTGCTCATGTACGGCACGGGCAAGGAAAAGCTCGAGCTCCAGTACGACACTGCCCGCGGCAAGGGCGTATTGCAGCAGCCCTTTGAGGGCCTTGTGAACAACATCGAGCGCCGCTATAAGGACACCCAGAGTCAGAGCATGCGCGAGGAATACGAGGAGTACATGGGCCAGTATCCCTGCCCCGATTGTCAGGGCAAGCGCCTCAAGCGCGAAGCCCTGGCCGTTACGGTGGGCGGCCTGTCCATCATGGACTTCTGCGACATGCCCATCACCCGTTCGCTCGAGTTTATCGAGGCCCTGCCCTCCCAGCTCGGCGCGCGTGAACGGCTGATAGCAGACATGATAGTCAAGGAAATCCGCTCGAGGCTGCACTTCCTCTCCAGCGTGGGTTTGCAGTATCTGACCCTCTCCCGCGCCGCAGCCACGCTCTCCGGCGGCGAGAGCCAGAGGATACGCCTCGCCACACAGATAGGCTCCTCACTCATGGGCGTGCTGTATATCCTCGACGAGCCCAGCATCGGCCTGCATCAGCGGGATAACGATAAGCTCATAAATACGCTCCGCGAGCTGCGCGACCTGGGCAACACGCTCGTAGTCGTTGAGCACGACGAGGACACCATGCGGGCCGCGGACTGGATTGTAGATATCGGCCCCGGCGCGGGCGTACACGGCGGCGAAGTAGTGGCTCAGGGCACGGTCGAGGACATCATGGCCGAGCCCCGCAGCATCACCGGTCAATATCTCTCCGGCGCGCGCAAGATACCCGTGCCCACAAGGCGCCGACCCGGCAACGGCAAATTCCTGACCATTCGCAACGCCCACGAGAACAATTTAAAGGGTATAGACGTCAAAATACCGCTCGGTACGCTCACCTGCGTCACGGGCGTGTCCGGCTCCGGCAAGTCCAGCCTTGTGAACGAGGTGCTGTATAAAACCCTGGCCGCGGAAAAAAACCGCGCGCATATGCGCCCCGGCCGCTGTGACGGCATAGAAGGTCTTGAGTACGTCGATAAAGTGATATGCATAGACCAGAGCCCCATCGGCCGCACCCCCCGCAGCAACCCGGCGACTTACACGGGCGTCTTTAACGACATCCGCGAACTCTTTGCCTCCACAGCCGACGCAAAAGCCCACGGCTACGGCCCGGGCCGCTTCTCCTTCAACGTCAAGGGCGGCCGCTGCGAGGCCTGCTCCGGCGACGGACTCATCAAGATAGAGATGCACTTCCTGCCCGACGTATACGTCCCCTGTGACGTTTGCAAGGGCAAGCGCTACAACCGCGAGACTCTGGAGGTGCGTTACAAGGGCAAGAACATCTCCGAAGTGCTGGACATGACCGCCGAGGAGGCGGTGGTGTTCTTTGAGAATATCCCGAAAATCCGCGAGCGCATACAGACGCTCTGCGACGTCGGGCTGGGCTATGTGAAGCTCGGCCAGAGCAGTACTACCCTGTCCGGCGGCGAAGCTCAGCGAGTGAAGCTCGCCACGGAGCTCTCCAAGCGCTCCACAGGCCAGACGGTGTACGTCCTCGACGAACCCACAACTGGCCTCCACACCTTTGACGTGCAGAAACTCATCACTATCCTGGACCGGCTCACCGACGCGGGAAACAGCGTTGTGGTCATCGAACACAACCTCGATGTGATAAAGGTCGCGGACCACATTATCGACCTCGGCCCCGAGGGCGGCGACGGCGGCGGGCAGATAGTCTTCGAGGGCACCCCGGAGCTCTGCGCCGAGTGCGCAGAGAGCGCTACGGGCGAATATTTGAAGAAGGTGCTGTAAAGCCGTAACCCGGACGGGCCGTCGCGCATAGCATGTCACAGGGAGGTGTGCTCATGCTGTGGAACATACTGGGCGCGGCGGCCATTGCGGCGCTGCTGTTGCTGCTCGTCTGGAGCCTGCGCGGGCTTATGCTCACGCCCGTGCGGCCCGGCAACACCACACACGTGACAGTCCGGCTGGACGTGGGTGGCACCGACAATCAACTCGAGCGCGCCGTTGCGGCGCTGCGCTGGTTGGACTCAAACGGCACTTTGCCGTGCGACATTGAAATACACGACCTCGGCATGGACGAGGCGACCCGGGCCGTGGCTGAAGCGCTCACGCGCTCGGACGAGAGAATCACGCTTGTTGGCAGGCATGAAGAAGGCGACTAATTGCAAGAACCGGAACTTCAGGAGCTATACGGTAAGATAGCCTCCGTCATCTACACAAATGAAGAAAACGGCTACACCGTTCTGCGCCTCGAGACACAGGACGGCGGGCTTGTGAACGTCGTCGGCACACTGCCCTCGGCGTATCCCGGCGAGGAGCTTCACGTCTTTGGCACCTGGGTTACCCACCCGAGCCACGGCCGTCAGTTCAAGAGCGAGTACGCCGAACGCAGCCTCCCGCGCACGAAGGAAGCCATATACTCCTATCTGGCCAACCGTGCCGTGCGCGGCATCGGCCCGGCAACGGCGGCGCTCATAGTGGACAAATTCGGCGACAAGACCCTCGACGTGCTGGAACACGCGCCGGAGCGCCTGACGGAGATACGCGGCATCACCGCCGCCAAAGCCGAGGCTGTATCGCGCGATTTCAGGAGCCAGGCCGGGCTGCGGCGGCTGATGGAATTTCTCTGCTCGCACGAACTCAAGCCTCTGCTGGCCGTGCGGCTCTACCGCTTCTACGGTGAGGACTCGATGGAAGTACTCTCTTCCGACCCGTACATAATCGCCACGGCGCATATAGGCGGCAGTTTTGCCGAGGCCGACCGCCTGGCCTTCGACATGGGCGGCGAGGCCGACAGCCCCATGCGCGTGCGCGCTGCGGCCATATTCGAACTGCGCCACAACGCCGGCAACGGCCACTGCTTCATACCCACGGACAAGCTCTGCGCCGCCACGGCCTCCTTCATAAACGTGGACACAACTGACGTGCTCGCCGCCATTGAATCCCTCACCGAGGACGGCTCCGTCGTACGTACCGAGCTCTCAGGCCGCGACGTCTGCTATCTCTCCGAACTCTACGAAGCCGAGACCGGCGTCGCCGCCCGGCTGCTTGATATGGCCTCTTCAACCGTGCCCGAGTCCAACGTGGACAGCTTGCTCTCAAGGCTTGAAGCGCAGCGCGGCGTCAAATACGCCCCGCTCCAGCGCGAAGCCGTGAACCTGGCCGCCAACAGCCGTGTCATGGCCCTCACAGGCGGCCCGGGCACAGGTAAGACCACTTCCCTGCGCGCCATACTCGAAGTCTATGACTCCATGGGAATCGAAACCCTCCTGACCGCCCCCACCGGCCGTGCGGCCAAGCGCATGAGCGAACTCACTGGACGCGAAGCCGCCACCATACACCGCCTGCTCGGCGCAGGCTTCTCCGAGGACGGAGAAAGGGTGGTTTTCTCCAGAGACGCCGAAAATAAACTCGACTGCGGGGCCGTAGTGCTGGACGAGTGCTCTATGGTTGACATAATTCTTATGGATGCCCTTTTGCGGGCCATGCCGGACACGGCGCGGCTCATTCTCGTCGGCGACGCAGACCAGCTTCCGAGCGTTGGTCCCGGCCGTGTATTTGCGGACATACTCAAGAGCGGGGCCGTACCCGCCGTGAGGCTGACGGAGATTTTCCGTCAGGCCAACGCAAGCCGCATAGTCTCCTACGCCCACGCCATAAACGCCGGTGAGCATCCGAGGTTTGCAGAGAACGCTGGCGACTTCTTCTTCCTGCGCCGGAGCGATGCAACCCGCGCCGCAGAGACTATAGCCGAGCTCTGTTCGACCCGGCTGCCCGGAAAAATGGGCATACCCGTACAGGACATACAGGTGCTCACCCCCACCAGAAAGGGCCCGACGGGCACGCAGGAGCTCAACCACAGGCTCCAGGCCGTGCTCAACCCGCCCATGAAGGGTAAAAACGAGAAAATTTTTGGCGAAATCACCTTCCGCGAGGGCGACAGGGTGATGCAAATTCGCAACAACTATGATATGATATGGAGAAAGGAGCCGCTTGTGCCGGGAGGCGCAGTGGAAACCGGCTCCGGAATATATAACGGCGACATGGGGGTCATCCTCGCCATCGACGCCGAGAACGAACTTATCACCGTGGACTTTGACGGACGTGTGGCGCAGATGGGCTTTGACGCGCTCGTAGAGCTCGAGCACGCCTGGGCCATCACCGTGCACAAGAGCCAGGGCAGCGAATACCGGGCTGTCATTCTGGCCATAGAGCCGGGCGCACCGCGGCTCATGATTCGCGGCGTGCTGTACACGGCAGTTACGCGGGCCCGCGAGCTGCTCATAGCCGTAGGTGACGAGTCCGAAGCCCACCGCATGGTGGACAATCACGTACAGTCCCGCCGTTACAGCGGGCTCAGAATACGCCTGAGAGAAGGACAAGCCGGGCAATAAACTTCCTGCGCACCGCGAACAGCGGTAAAGCTTGAACGCATGAAGTTTTGGCGCATCATTTCCGGTTGCCGCGAGGCGGCCGGGAGATGGCGCATTTCAAAGTTTTGTTATGCTTTACGTGGCAAAACCAACCTGCAAAAAGGGGTGTGGAGTAATGTCAAAGCTATCCGAAGGCCTGCTGGATATTTTCTTCCCGCCGAAGTGCGCATTCTGCCGCAGGCGCCTGCGCGCGGGCGAGACGGGTATGTGCGAGGAGTGCCGCCGCACTCTTCCCTACCGTGAACACCCAAAGGAAAAGGGCCCAGCCTTTGTGGAGTACGTGTGCGCGCCGCTCAAATATGAGGGCACGGTGCGCGACGCCCTGCACCGCTACAAATTCAAGGGCATGACGGCCTACGCGCGGCTCTTTGGCTCGCTCGTGGCACAGTGCGCGCGTGAGAATCTCGCCGGAGAGTATGACCTCATATCCTGGGTCCCGCTCTCAAGCGAGCGCCTGCACGAGCGCGGCTATGACCAGGCCATGCTCATAGCCCTGGCCGCGGCGCTGGAACTCGACGACGTGGCAGTTGAGACCCTGCGCAAGATCCGCAACGCCGCGCCTCAGTCCGGCACCGAGAGCGCAGAGGAGCGCCGTGCAAACATCTCCGGCGCCTACGAGGTCATCGATCCCGAGCTCGTGCGCGAAAAGCGCATACTTCTCATTGACGACATAATCACCACCGGCTCCACTGTCAGCGAGTGCGCCCGCACGCTCGGCCTTGCCGGCGCAGAGAGCGTAGTCTGCGTCTGTCTGGCGCGTTAGGAGCTATATCACGGCCGCACAGGGTTAAAACTTTCCCTGCCTGTCTAAGATAAGCCCAGGCGCACCCTGTATGCGATCAGAAAGGTTGTAAAGCTATGCCGATATTTGACAAAGACATCGCCCTCGACATGGGCACCACCCGCGT
>CAKNRQ010000074.1 GCA_930990965.1 uncultured Clostridia bacterium | reverse complement strand
AGCTCCTACACCAGGGCTCTTTTTGTACTGTCCGTATATTCTGGGGCAGTTCATTTACCGTGCGGGCTCCTTTGCCGTTTGAATTTCAGTCAGTCGCAGACAACGGCGGTGCCAGAGGCAGAGACCATGAGCATACCGTTGTTGCCGCCGAGGACTTCATAGTCGATATCGACGCCTAGTACGGCGTTGGCGCCTATGTTTTCGGCGCGGTGGCACATCTCGGCCAGAGCCTCGTTGCGGGCGTTTTGCAGCTCGTCTTCGTAGCCGGCGCTGCGCCCGCCAAAGATGTTGGTAAAGCTCGCGCCGATGTCGCGGAACATGTTCACACCGGTGATGACTTCGCCGAAGACAATCCCGCGGTACTCGCGTATGCTGTGGCCCTCTATGGTGTTGGTAGTGGTTACTATCATGTCAGTTCTCCTTACGTTTTATTTATGCGCCCTTGTCGACGCGGGGTAGCTTGTTTTGCTCGCGGGTGAGTACCCAGAGTCTGAAGGAAATTACGAGCATGAAGGTGGACACAGCCGGGGATACCAGGGCGTGTCCGGCGATGACAGAGATGCCGAAGGCCGCGAGGGTGGAGTAGAGGTAGGTGCAGTATTTGAGCGAGCCCAGACGCTGTGCCGGGCGACGGAAGAACTGCACGCAGGCATAGACGATAAAGGCCATGTAGGGTACAAAATAGAGCACGAAGCCCACAATGCCCTGGCGTATGAGTATGCCCAGCGGGTCTATCTCTATCATGAACTGTATGCTGCGGCCGTAGCTTTCTACGTTGCCGTAGCCGATGCCGAAGAGCTTGGTCATGAGCCCGCCGTCAGTGAAGACCTGCACGCTCGGGGAGGCCGAGAGCAGGCGGCGTGAGAGTATCTGGTCGATGCGCTTGACGACGTCGTTGTTGTTTATGAGCTCACGCAGCCAGGTGCCGCGGCTGGCTTCCTGTATTTCGCGGCTCCAGGAGGCCATGATGAGCTCGGGGTCCTCCTGCATGAGGCGCATGTATATGTTGTTGAGGTAGCTCTGAAGCGGGGAGAAGAAGTAGAGCGAGAATATGGCGGCCGTCATGATGGCAAACACTATAAGCCTCACGCGGTATTCATATGTGCGGCGTTTCACGAACATCACGAGCGACCATATGGTGGCGATGAAGCAGTAGAAGAGCGTGATGCCGAAGGCAATCTTCGTGCCTATGAAATTGGCGCTTATGATAACCGAGAGCAGTACGAAGACTATCAGGGCCCACTGCCACCAACTGCGCCGGCCGGGAGCCGTTATCTGCTTGAGGCAGTAGTATATGGTCACGGGGGAAGTGAGCGCTATGATGCAGCTAACTTCATTGGCAGCGTAGAACCAGCCCTTGTAGCCGTAGCCGGAGTTGCTGTAAGAGACGAAGCTGGTGCCCGTCACAAAGGCGATGACGATTACGCAGACGTAAATGGCGCCGGCGATGGCTATGGCGCGGGTGGAGACCATGTGCCCGTACTCGCGGTAGATTGCGTAGAGGAACACCGCAACGAAGGGGGCAAAATAGACTTTGGCCAGTTCCTTTATATTCTCAAGGCAAAGAGACAGCCCGCCCAGAGAATACATCCACAGCAAAAAGACCAGGAGATAGGCGCAGATTATGCCGAGGACGAGAATACACCATTTTTTGCCCTTGAAGTGACTTATAAAGACCACATACAAAAAGCACAGGACCATGAACGCTGCGCGCACCACGGCGCCCACGGTGGCGTCCATTTCGGCCATGGCGCCGATAGCGGTCAGTATGTCTATCAGGGGCTGGAGTACGATATATACACCCAAAACTAGGGGCAGACGTGTTGCAGAAAACTGCCGTATCTTGGCGACAAGACTCATGTATGACCACCTTTGCAGAGTGTGATTGGCAGGCGCGCTGCACTGCCGTGGATAGAATATCCCATTCCGGCCCGGCATGCAACAAAAAACGGGTCGAATGCCGAAAATGTGTTATTTCTGACGGAAAATTAAGTTGACTTTCAGAAAAATATGGGGAAATAATCATGTGCGCCGCTTTCCTATGACGGAAGGCGGCGCAGCAATGTTCCGCATTAATTGAGGCCGATAGCTGAGACGTCTACGAGCTCGGTCGAGTCCTCGGTCCAGCCCTCGTCCAGCAGGCCGACGGCTGCCAGAGCGGTATCTATGCTGGTGAGCGTGGGTATGCCGCGCTTGACGGCCTGATAGTGAAGCTCGGTGTAGTCGCCCATCGTGTCGTCGTGCAGCGCTCCGGTGTAGATTACAAGCCCGATGCCGGCCCTCTCGAGCAGCCCGCCGATGTCCGTAGCGGCGGTGACGGAGCCAATGTCGAAGGCGTAATGGCCCATGGCCTTGACGGCGGCGGCCGTGTCGGGCGTGGCGTATATGTGCCTGCCGTCGGCGTCGAGGCGGCGCACAAGCTCGCCTATCTCGCCGAGTTGGCGGTTTTCCACGCTTAGGAGCACGCCGAGGCGTTTTTCCCCGTTGGCCGAGACGAACTTGAACCCGGCCGCGGTGAGGCCCTTATAGAGCGCCTCTTCAAACGTGCGGCCTATGCCCAACACCTCGCCGGTACTCTTCATCTCGGGGCCGAGGATGCTGTTGGCGTTGGGCACTTTTTCGAAGCTGAACACGGGCACCTTGATACCCACATAGTCCGGGGCCTTGGCCAGCCCGTCGGGGTAGCCCATGCTCTCAAGCGTCTCACCCATCATGACGCGCGTTGCCACGTCGGCCATGTGCAGGGCGCTGATCTTGCTCAGATACGGTACGGTGCGGCTCGCGCGGGGGTTTACCTCTATGACGTAGAGTTCGTCCTTGAACACCAGGTACTGTATGTTCACCAGCCCCTCGGTGCCCAGCGCGAGGGCCAGGGCGCGCGAGCACTCGAGCACGCGCTTGGTCATGGCCTCGGAGAGATTATACGGCGGGCAGACGGCAATCGAGTCGCCGGAGTGTATGCCGGCGCGCTCTATGTGCTCCATGATGCCGGGGATGAGCACGCGCTCTCCGTCGGAGATGACGTCACACTCCAGCTCCGTGCCGGGCAGGTACTGGTCTATGAGCACGTTTGCGCCATTGCCGGCGGTGATGATGACGTCCATATAGTGCCGCACCTCGGCCTCGTCGTGGGCGATGACCATGTTCTGGCCGCCTATGACATAGCTGGGCCTGAGCAGCACGGGGTAGCCCAGGTCGTCCGCGGTGGCTATGGCCTCGTCGAGCGAGTGTACTGCCGCGCCGCGCGGGCGTTTTATCTGCAAACTCTCGAGCAGGGCGTCGAACTTCTCTCTGTCCTCGGCCAGATCGATGCCCTCGGCGCTGGTGCCGAGGATTTTCACACCGTGGTCCACCAGATACTGCGCCAGCGAGATGGCCGTCTGGCCGCCGAAGGCCACGACGACGCCCACGGGCTGCTCCACAGCGATGACGCCCATGACGTCCTCGGGGCAGAGAGGTTCGAAGTATAGGCGCGAGGCGGTGTCGTAGTCCGTGGAGACAGTCTCGGGGTTGTTGTTTATGATGACCACGTCGTAACCCATCGCACGCAGGGTGCTGACGCAGTGGACGGAGGAGTAGTCGAACTCTATGCCCTGGCCTATGCGTATTGGGCCTGAACCGAGCACGACGACGGTTGGCTTATCTCCGCGCTTTTCGCGCGCGTCGCACTTCTGCCCGCCGGGGACGGAGTAAAAGTAGGGCGTTTTGGCCTCAAACTCTGCCGCGCAGGTATCGACCATCTTGTAGCTGAGCGGCGGCGCTGCGGGCGGCGTCTGGCCGGAGAGTTTGGCTATGAGCGACTCGGTGTAGCCATATTCGCGGGCCAGTTTCACGTTCTCGGGCGTGAGGCCGCGCGCCAGGCCCGCCTCGAGCTGCACCATGTTGTTGAGTTTCGTGAGGAAGAACTCGTCAACCTTCGTGAGCTCATGGAGCTCATCTATGCCATAGCCGGACTTGAGCGCTTCAAACAGGGTAAAGACGCGCATGTCGTCTATCTCGCGCAGGCGTACTTGCAGCGGTTTCTTCGCGGGGACACGGCGGTTGAGGCTCTCTTCCTTTATCCCGGCGCCGCGTATGGCTTTCATGAGCGCTGCTTCAAAGGTGGGGGCTATGCTCATGACTTCTCCGGTGGCCTTCATCTGGGGGCCCAGGGAGTTGTCCGCGCCGTAGAACTTGTCGAAGGGCCAGCGGGGCAATTTGCAGACCACATAGTCTAGCGCCGGTTCAAAGCAGGCGTAGGTCTCGCCCGTGACCTCGTTTTTGATCTCGTCCAGCGTGTAGCCGAGAGCTATCTTGGCGCTGACTTTGGCTATCGGGTAGCCGGTGGCCTTGCTGGCGAGGGCCGAGGAGCGCGAGACGCGGGGGTTTACCTCGATAACGGCGTACTCGAAGCTCTCGGGGTTGAGCGCAAACTGGCAGTTGCAGCCGCCCTCTATGCCCAGTTCTCCGATTATCCTCAGCGCGGCCGAGCGCAGCATCTGGTACTCCTTGTCCGCAAGCGTGAGCGCGGGGGCGACGACAATGCTGTCGCCGGTGTGTACGCCGACGGGGTCGAAGTTTTCCATGGAGCATATCGTTATGGCGGTACCGGCGCGGTCGCGCATGACCTCAAACTCTATCTCCTTCCAGCCGAAGATGTAGCGCTCGACGAGGATCTGGTGTATGGGCGAGGCGTCCAGGCCGCGCTGTGCGACTATCTCCATCTCCTTTTCAGAGTGCGCCACGCCGCCGCCGCTGCCGCCGAGGGTGAAGGCGGGACGGATTATCACGGGATAACCCACGGCGCGCGCGGCGTTCATGGCCTGGGCGAGAGAATTAGCCGTGCGGGAGGGGATAGTCGGCTGGTCGATGGACTTCATTGCGTCCTTGAAGAGCTGCCGGTCCTCGCTCTTGAGTATGGCGTCTATGTTTGTGCCTATAAGACGCACATTGTGGCTCTGCAAGAAACCGCTCTTATAGAGCTCCATTGCGAGGTTGAGCCCGGTCTGGCCGCCGAGCCCGGCGAGCAGGCTGTCCGGCTGCTCCTTTTCGATTATGCGCTCCACCGTGCGCGCGGTCAGCGGCTCGATGTACACAGCTGTGGCCATGTCGGGATCGGTCATAATGGTCGCGGGGTTGGAGTTTACGAGCACCGTTTCCACGCCTTCAGCCATGAGCGCGCGGCAGGCCTGGGTGCCCGCGTAGTCGAACTCTGCGGCCTGGCCTATGACAATGGGGCCGGAGCCTATCACAAGCACTTTCTTTATGCTGTTGTCCTTAGGCATTGTATTCACCTCCGAGCATAGCAACAAACCTGTCAAAAAGCCCTTCGCTGTCGCGCGGGCCGCCGTGTGCCTCGGGGTGGAACTGTACCGAGAAGGCATTCAGGGCGGGATAATCCACGCCCTCGACGCTCCCGTCGTTGACGTTCACAAAGCGCAGCGTGCCGGGCGTGCCCGCGAGCGAGGCGGGCTCGACGGCAAAACCGTGGTTCTGGCTCGTGACATAGACCCGGCCGGTTCTGAGGTCCTTGGCCGGCTGATTGGCGCCGCGGTGGCCGAACTTCATCTTGGCCGTTTTCGCACCCTGAGCTAGCGCCATCATCTGATGCCCGAGACAGATGCCGAAAATCGGTATCCTGCCCATCATGGCTTTGATCTGCGCTATCTCATATACGTTTTCGGCCGGGTCGCCGGGCCCGTTGGAGAGCATGACTCCGTCGTGGCCTGCACTGAGCACCGTTTCCGCGCTCGTATCGTGCGGGTACACCGTGACGGCGCAGCCGCGCTTTATGAGGCAGTCGGCGATGGACTTCTTGTAGCCGTAATCCATGAGCGCTACGGAGTATTTACACCCCGGAGCGGTAAGCTGCAGGGGGGATTTGACGCTCACTCCGTCCACCACGCCCGTGACTGCGTAGGCGCGCACGCGCTGCAAAAGCTCCGGAGTGGGAGGGGCGTCGGTGACGGCGGCGTTCATGACGCCGTGTTCGCGTATTACCTGCGTTATTTCGCGCGTGTCCACGCCGCTAATTCCGACCACGCCGTTTTCCTCAAGCAGCCTGCTGACGGTCTTTTCACATCGGAAGTTGGAAGGCTTGTCGCAATATTCCCGCACAACTACGGCTCCGGCGTGAACTTTTCCGCTCTCGCAGTCGTCCATAGCTATGCCGTAGTTGCCGAGCTGGGGAAACGTAAAGCATATCATCTGCCCGGCATAGCTGGGGTCGGTGAGACTCTCGGCTGTGCCGGTCATACCGGTCGTGAAGACCAGCTCGCCTATGCGCTCACCGAGCGCGCCAAAACCCTCGCCCTCAAAGACGGTGCCGTCGGCGAGAAGCAGCCAGACCTTCGGCATATCAATCAGCCCCTTTCTGCCACACGTGAGGTAAAATACAGTATAAACGAATAATTATTTGAAAGAAGAAACCCTGACACATAGGTACATATATGTAATATACGCCGAAATGCGGCACAAGTCAAGGCTTGAAAGGGGAGGGGAATACACTTTTGCGTATACGTCAATTAGAGCGAAAAATGAATATATTTCCTAGTGATATCCAACAAACGCGAAGAACGTCGGGTTATTGACAAGCGTAGCTGTATGTGGTATGTTATCTGTGTTAACACTATTAATACAGTTGGCGGCTTTTTATACTTCCGGACAGAAAAAATTAAACGAAGTTTAAAGCACAGTTGGCAGAGAATTTAAAACTTCGACGCTAAAATATCCTTGTAATACGACCAAAGGAGGATGGCACATGGATACGATACGCGTTATAAACTACGTACTTGCGGTCATGTTCTTCATTTGCTATGCCTATCAGGCTGTATATATCATTATACCGTTTATAATTAAGCCGAAGCCGCACAAAGAGGCGAAGCTGCACCGCTTCGCCGTGCTAATTTCTGCGAGAAATGAGCAAGCGGTCATTGGGAACCTTATAGACTCCATAAACCGCCAGACCTATCCCGGCGAGTTGGTTACCACCTTCGTGGTGGCAGACAACTGCACGGATGACACGGCGCGCATAGCCCGCGAGCACGGCGCCGTTGTGGTGGAGCGCTTCAATCTCGACGAGGTTGGCAAGGGCTACGCGCTCAACTATCTGCTCGGACGCATTGAGGCCATGTATCCGGACAAGCCTTTCGATGCATACATGGTTTTCGACGCGGACAACGTGCTGGAGACTGATTACATAGAGCAGATGAACCGCACGTTTTCCGACGGCTATGAGGTCATCACCAGCTATCGCAACAGCAAGAATTTCGGCGACAACTGGATAAGCAGCGGCTATGCACTCTGGTTTATGCGCGAGAGCGCCTGGCTCAACCGTCCGCGTATGCACCTTGGGACAAGCTGCGCTGTCTCCGGCACGGGCTTCCTCTTTTCCCAGAAAGTGCTCGACGAGTGCGGCGGCTGGAACTTCTTCCTGCTGACCGAGGATATAGAGTTTACCATAGACAATATCGTGAACGGGCGCAGGATAGGCTACTGCGCCGATGCGGTGCTCTACGACGAGCAGCCCACCAAATTCTCGCAGTCCTACAGGCAGCGCAAGCGCTGGGCCCGCGGCTACGCGCAGGTTTTTGAGAAATACGGCGTCACTATGGTAAAGCAGGTATTTCGCGGAAGCTACGCCGCGTATGATATGTGCATGAACATATTGCCGGCGGCTGTCGTGTCCATTATAGGTATTGTTGCAAACCTTGCCGGATTTGTTGTAAGCATAGTCACAAGGCAGGACGCCGCCGTGGTAATCGGCTCGGCTCTGGGTATATTGAACAGCATGTATCTCACGGTGTTCGCCATAGGAGCGATAACGACTGTGTCCGAGTGGAAGCGTATCTATGCTCCAACCTGGAAGAAGATAGCCTTTATGTTCACCTTCCCGCTGTTCATGCTCACGTATGTTCCCTGCACTGTTGCAGGTATTTGCTCCAGGAGCGTCACCTGGAAGCCAATAGAGCACACGCGCGCGGCAAACCTCGCGGAGATACGCGAAGGCGCCCGCCGCACGGCCTGATAATACGATAAAGCGTCTGAAAGAGCCGCCCAGCCGGGCGGCTCTTTTGCCTAAAAGGGGAGAGGGCATGTATATCACAGCGGGCTTTATCGTATCTTAAATGCGGGGTGATAATTTGAAATCACGTTGGAAGCCCATGCTTGCCGCGCTGGCCATACCGCTGCTCTTCGGAGGCCTGGGAGCCCTGCTTGCGGGCGGCATGGGAGACTTTGAGCAGTTAGCTAAACCGCCGCTCACGCCGCCTGGATGGGTGTTCCCGCTGGTGTGGACTTTGCTGTACCTGGCCATGGGTTGGGCGAGCGGGAGGGTCTATCTAATACGGCATCCGGTGCAGGTGCGCCGGCGGGCGCTGAAGCTTTACGCCGTACAGCTCGTTATGAATGCTCTCTGGCCGCTGCTGTTTTTCAGACTGGGGCTCTACTGGGTGAGTGCTCTGTGGCTGGCTATCCTCACGCTGCTGGTAGTCATGACGGCCGGGGCCTTCGGCAAACTTGACGACCTGGCTGGCATCTTGCTCGTGCCGTATGCGGCCTGGTGCCTGTTCGCGCTTTACCTAAACATCGGCGTGGCTGCGCTGAATGCCTAAAAAACAAAGCCCGGAGGGTTGTGAACTGAACCAGTAAAAACGGACAATAGACAAAAGGCCCCCTGTGTAGG
>CAKNRQ010000073.1 GCA_930990965.1 uncultured Clostridia bacterium | reverse complement strand
TCTTGAATGCCATTCAAGCGCTCTCCCAGCTGAGCTATACCCCCATGGAAGTGTTTTGTTTTTACCCTTTTGCTTGGTGCTTGATTATATTAGCAGAACTCGACGTGTTTGTCAAGCGTTTTTTTCGCTTTCTTTAAAAAATATCCCGGCGGTGTTTGCCGCCGGGATATTGGGCTCATTTCAGGAAGCCTGCGACTATCTGCTCTTCGGCTTCGGCCTCTGTGAGACCGAGAGTCATTAGCTTGGTTATCTGCTCGCCGGCTATCTTGCCTATGGCCGCCTCGTGGACAAGGCTGGCTTCGACGCTGTTGGCCGTAATCTCGGGGATGGCCTGTACATAGCTGTTGTCCATGACTATGTTGTCGCACTCGCTGTGGCCGTAGCAACGGGCGTTGCCGTTTATCTTGAGCAGCAGCACCTGGCGGGAGGTGTCTCGTGCAACGCCGCGGGAGACTATGTTAGTGGAACTGTCATCGCCGTCGAGGTCAACTACAATCTCGCTCTCGCTGGTCTGCTTGCCGTGGGTCATGAGCTTTTCACGTATCACAAGCGAGGCGCCGGAGGCAAGCTTGGCCTCGGTCACGCGCTTGGTGGAGTCGATGCCCTTTATCTGGGTTGTATCCATCTCCATGTTGGCGCCTTCTTCGAGGTAGATGACCGTCGTGGGGTTCATGATGCGCTCACCGGAGCCGTCGCCGTCGGCGTAGTGCTTTTCCACGTACTTGAGCTTGGCGTTCTTACCCACGTAGAAGGTGTGGATGCCGTCGTGCTGGCTGTCCTGGTTGCCGCAGTTGTTGATGCCGCAGCCGGCGATGATGGTGACGTCGCAGTCCTCACCCACGTGGAAGTCGTTATATACGAGGTCCTTGAGGCCGCTCTGCTCTATGATAACGGGTATGTGTACGCTCTCGTTCTTTGTACCGGGCTTGATGAAGATGTCTATGCCCGGCTTGTCTTCTTTTGTGACTATATCTATGTTGGCCGTCGTGTTGCGTCCTGCGAGCTTACCGTCGGAACGGATGTTGTATGCCCCCTCGGGCACGCCGTGCAGGTCGGCAATCTCGGCCAAAAGTGCCTTCTGTATCTGGTCCAGAGCCATATTCTTCCCTCCTTACACCGCGGCAAGGCGTCCGCAGGAACCGGTGCTGCCCATAAGCTTGGGCAGGATCTCATCCTTCGGGCCCTGGTCGGAGATCTGCCCATTCGCAATGACAACTATTTTGTCCGCTATCTCCAGGATGCGCTCCTGGTGGGATATTATGAGTATGCTGCCGTTTATCTCCTCGTACATCTTCTCAAACACGGCGATGAGATTTGAGAAGCTCCACAGGTCTATGCCAGCCTCGGGCTCGTCGAAAATAGAGAGCCTGGTGCCGCGGGCGAGTATGGTGGCAATCTCTATGCGCTTGAGCTCGCCGCCCGAGAGGCTGGCGTTAACTTCACGGTTTACGTAGTCGCGTGCGCACATGCCGACGCGGCTGAGATAGTCGCAGGCTTCGCCCACGGTGAGCTTGCGCCCGGAGGCGAGCTGCAGCAGGTCGTAGACCCTTATGCCCTTGAAACGTACCGGCTGCTGGAAGGCAAAGCTGATACCCCTCCGGGCACGCTCCGTGATGCCGAGCTCGGTGATGTCCTCACCGTCAAAGAGTATGCGTCCGCTCGTCGGCTTTATGATACCGGCGATGATGCGGGCGAGCGTGCTTTTGCCGCCGCCATTAGGTCCCGTGACGGCGACGAAGCGCTCGCTCACCGTCAGGCTTATATCGTTGAGTATCTCCTTCGTGCCGTCCTTGTCTTCAGCGGCATAGGATATATTCTTGAGTTCGAGCATTTCTATACCTCTCTAAAATGAATCGTTGTCCAATTTGTGGCTCAAATCCTTCTTGAAGACTATTTTAGGCTCCTTGTGGTGTATGAGCCTTGAAATGTTTCCGGCGTGCTTAATAACTATCATTGCGACGCTCAGGCACGCAAGCGTCAGGCACAGTCCGGAAAAACCGTTTGCCAGCAAAGTTATGGGCACGCTGATAGTGCTCAATATACTGCCAAGTGACACGTAGTGCGTTGCAACAACTATGACGGCAAAGATGAAGAGCGCAATCAAGGCGGCGCGGTAATCCACCACCATGACGCAGGACACACCGCACAGTATGCCCTTTCCTCCTCTAAAACCGTAAAATATCGGAAAGACGTGGCCGAGTATGACACAGAACGTCGCCGTCATTTGGCCGACAGAAGTGAATTCTGCTTCAAACCCGTCCGGAGCTGCCAGCGAAAGCAGCAGCCCTCCTATGAACGCGCCAAGCACGCCCTTTAGTACGTCTATTGCGATCACGCCTGCGGCGCCCGTGAGGCCATAGGTGCGATAGAAATTGGTGAGTCCGGCGTTCCCGCTGCCGCTGCTGCGTATGTCGCCGCCGTACAGGAAGCGGGAAATTATTATGGAGCCGTTGACGCTGCCCATGAGGTAGCCTATAATCGCGGTCAACGCAAGCATGAGCGTAATCAGCATTTCTTACTCCTTGTCTCCCTTCTGCCGGATCACGATGCGAATCGGCGTGCCCTCCAATCCGAAGGCCGCGCGTATCTGGTTTTCAATGTATCTCTGGTACGAGAAATGGAACAGCTCGCGGCTGTTACAGAATATGACGAAAGTCGGGGGGCGAATGCCGGTCTGGGTCATGTAATAGATCTTCAGACGGCGGCCCTTGTCAGAGGGCGGCTGCTGCCTGGCCTGGGCCCCGGCGAGCACGTCGTTGAGCATACCCGTGGTAATGCGCATGGCGCTCTGCTCGTTGACGTAGTTGACGAGCTCGAATATGCGCTCCGTCCTCTGCCCGGTCAGAGCAGATATGAAGAGCACGGGGGCGTAGGACATGAACGCGAGATCGCGCAGCACGTCCTTCCTCATCTTGTCCATGGTCTTGCCGTCTTTTTCGATGAGGTCCCACTTGTTGACGACCACTACGCTGGCCTTGCCGGCCTCATGCGCCAGCCCGGCTATCTTGGTGTCCTGCTCGGTCACGCCGTCTCTGGCGTCTATCATTATAAGGCAGACGTCTGCCCTGTCAATGGCCAGCTTCGCGCGCATAACGGAGAACTTCTCTATCCTGTCATCCACCTTGCTGCGGCGGCGTATACCGGCCGTATCTATAAATACGTACTTGCCGTACTTGTTCTCAAAGGCGGTATCCACCGCGTCGCGCGTGGTTCCGGCGAGGTTGGAGACTATGACGCGCTTTTCGCCCAGAATGAGGTTTATAAGCGAGCTCTTGCCCACGTTGGGCTTGCCGATGACGGCGACGCGGATGCGGTCGTCCTCTTCGTCGTTGGCGTCCTCGGGCGGGAAGTGCGCCACGCACTCGTCGAGCAGATCGCCCGTACCGTGGCCGTGTACGGCCGAGACGGATATGGGATCGCCGAGGCCGAGCGAATAGAACTCATAGAACCCCGGGTCCGTATCGCCGGTGGAGTCCATCTTGTTCACCACCAGTATAACCGGCTTGCCCGAGCGCTTTAGCATGTCCGAGACAGACTTGTCCGCAGCCGTGACGCCGGTACCTATCTCGGTGACCAGCACTATGACGTCCGCGGCGTCTATGGCGATCTGGGCCTGCTCGCGCATGAAGAGCAGTATTTCGCTGTCAGCGGTGGGCTCTATACCGCCGGTATCGACTATATCAAATTTGCGCCCGTTCCACTCGCACTCGGCGTAGAGTCTGTCGCGGGTGACGCCCGGCGTGTCCTCCACTATAGAGAGCCTGCTTCCGGCGAGGCGGTTGAAAAGCATGGACTTGCCCACGTTGGGCCGTCCCACTATGGCAACAAGGGGTCTGGACATCTGTCCCGTCCTCCTAAACTGAATTTGAGAGTTATCTGCTCATTCGCCGAGCATGGCGTCGAGCAGCTCAGCGCCCGATGAGCCTATAGGCACCACCGGAACGCCCAGGGCCTCCGCGGCCTCTTCAAGCGTCACGTCGTCGAGGAAAACGCCCTCGCCGTGACGGAGCATCTTTGAGGGTATTAGCACCCGCTCGCCCAGGTCCTTGCCCTTGAGCTGAGCTATGAGGTCTCTGCCGGTAACGAGTCCTGCGACGTCTATGGTGTGTCCGAAGAAGTCGTTGACTATGGCGTACACTCTACCGGTTATCTTACCACATTTTTTATGTCCTGTCTGTAAAAGTTTATCTATTAACGGGGCCGCCGAGACGCCCGTCGCAATGGAAAAGCTCTTACCCGTACCGGCGTCAGGCTCCGTCTCCTCCAGGGCGTCCGCGAACTCCGTCTCAAGCAGCTTTATAAGCCCCACGCCGTTTTCAAGCTGGCTGTACTCCTCGTAGTACTCGTCCTCTGGCACTTCGCGCCCGGCCTTGAGATAGAACTCGTCCGAGCACCAGAAGATGCGGCTGCCGTGCTTTTCAAGGCACTCGGCGGCGAAGGCCTCCACGCGGTCTATGGTTTCGGCCGCGCCGTCCCTGTCAAAGGGGGTGAGCTTTGCCAGGCGCTCGCGGTGCTTGGTGAGGCCCACCGGCACCACGGAGACGCTATACACGCCCGGATAGAGCTCCGCGAGCTCGCGCATGGTACGTGATAGTTCCTCCTTGTCGTTCCAGCCGGGGCAGCAGACGATCTGGCAGTTCATCGTTATACCGGCGTCCGCGAGGCGCTTTAGCGGCGTCATGATGTCCGCGGCCTTCGGGTTACCCATGAGCTTGGCGCGCATCTCGGGATTGGTCGCATGGACGGAGACGTTTATGGGGCTGATCCTCAGCGCGCAAATGCGCTCGAACTCGCGCTCCGAGAGATTCGTGAGCGTGATGTAGCTGCCGGTGAGGAAGCTCAGGCGCGCGTCGTCGTCCTTGAAGTAGAGGCTCTTTCTCATGCCGCGCGGGAGCTGATCGACAAAGCAGAACACGCAGTGGTTTGAGCAGCCCCAGGGCTTGTCCATCAGGTACTCGTCAAAGTCGAGGCCCAGGTCCTCCCCCGCCTCCTTGCGCACTTTGACCGTGTGTTCGCTGCCGTCAGGGCGGCGCACGGTTAGCGTAAGCCGCTCCTCGTAGGACCAGTAGCGGTAGTCCAGTACGTCCTCTATCTCGTGCCCGTTTATGGCCACGAGGGCGTCACCGACGTGTACATGCCGGTGCACGGGGCTCCATTTATCCACATTTGTAACGGTGTTGAGCATACTGCCTCCCATGTTCTTTTTGCGGCCTATAGCAAAAGAAGGAAAGGCGCAGCGCCTTCCCTTCTTAAGCTTTCTCAGTTACTCTCCTCGACCTTGAGGACCACGCGCCCATTGTACTGGCCGCAGGCCTTGCAGGCGCGGTGGGGCAGGTGATAAGCGCCGCAGTTGGGGCACTTGACTATTTGGGGCGCGGTGAGCTTCCAGACGGAAGAGCGCCTCTTGTTGCGCCTCTGGCGGGAGACTTTACTCTTGGGAACTGCCATGATTACACCTCCTGTATTCGCTGTCGTCGAGCAGCATAGTGATTAGTTAGGTCATTTATCCAAAAGCTGCTCCAACACAGCAAATCTTGGATCAACATCTTTGCGGCAATCGCACGGTCCTTCGTTGAGGTTCTTGCCGCATTTGGGGCAAAGGCCCTTGCAGTCGTCGCGACAAAGGAACTTCGTCGGCATGTCCAGGATGAACGCCGTTTCCAGCAGGTCGTCCAGGTCCAGCCAATCGCCCTCGAAGGGGAAGGCTTCGCTCTCATAGCCGCCTTCGCCGTCCTCGCACTCGGAGGCAGGCACCAGCGGCGTGTCAACCTTCGTCGTGCGCTCGAGCTCATAGCTCCCGCCGCAGCGGTCGCACACGCAGCGCAGACGCGCCGTTATCTCGCCCCGGGCCGTGAGCACTCCGGCGGTGTTAATCACTTCGCCCCGGGCCTGTATGGGCCCGTCATAGCCTGTGACGGCGTCGAAGTCGAGCCGCTCTCCGGAGAGTTCGAGCTTAAAGGGCAGCCGCGCGCCGGGCGTGTCAAGTATCTCTCGCAAATCGAGCTTCATAACACACCTCCTACGGCTGTGGTCTAGCCTTGGTATTATAATTGATTACGCGGACAATGTCAACAGGATTTTATTTATAAACCGCGCAAATGCGCACGGACTTGGGGCCCGTGCGCATTTATTTTTCAGTTCTTTACAGGTTTACTCGCCCAGTTCCACGAACCGCATGAGCATCGCGGCGCACTGCGCTCTCGTCGCTGTGCCCTGCGGCTCCAGCGTAGCGTCGGTCACGCCCGTGATGATGCCATGCTCGACCGCCCAGGCCATCGCCGTGGCCGCGTAGTCACTGACGCTGCCCGCGTCCGTGTACGCGCTCAGCGAGTACTCGCTCTCAGGCTCGCCCGCGTAGCGCCACAGCATCGTCGCAAGCTGCTCACGCGTCACATAGCCGTTGGCATCCTCGCCGTCGCTCACGCCGTTCGCCATCGCCCACTCACGCGCCGTCTCGGCCCAGTTCGCGCCGGTCACCGCCTCGCCGTCCATGCGGGCCAGTATAGCCCACACCATCGCGCGGGACATGCCGCCGTTGGGGTCAAACTGCGTATCGCTCATGCCGTCCATCAGGCCGCTGGCGTAGACGTACTCGACGTAACCATAGAACCAGTCTACGCTGTTCACGTCGGTGAACGGCAGCGTTTCTCCCGCAGGAGCGAAGTACACCCTCACGGCGACATCGTGGTCGGGCATGGTGAACGTCGTGCCGTCTATCCTCTCGCCGTCCACCGTGATATAGTCTAGCTCATAGCCCTCGTCTGGCGTGGCGGTGACGGTGATAGTAGCGCCTGCGGAAGCGTTTGTGAGGCTCAGCGTAGCCTCACCGCCGTCGGAGACGGCGAGCGCTATGTAGTGCGGGTCGGGGAGATTCACCGGTCGCTTATACCCGCAGACGGTGCAGACGCCACGGTCAAAAACATGCTCGCCCTCGGGAACCTCGGTCCCGCAGCAGTCGTAATAGCCCTTGTGGGTGGAGGACGTAACGCTCCACACTATCTCTCCGGTGTGAGTGTGCGGCTTAATTTCGACATAAGTGTAGTATAAACCATTTATTTCGCTCCCGGAAAAAACAACCTTTTCACTGTAAGGGGAATCGAGATAGTGCCCCTGGTCAGGCCCTACTTTTATATCTATCATTGCGCCGATCACAGGTGATACCGTTATTGTTCCCAGTGTGTAAAGCCCACCGTCAGCAGACACTGTAGAGCCGTCTACTTCTATATTCACTTCTGACTGTATTGAAATGCCCTCAGCATTGTGTATGTTTACCTCGCTGCCACCAGAAATAGATACACTTTCACTGCTATACACCGGTGGATAATAGCCTTCAACTGTTTGGTTTATTTCTACACTGGAGCCTTCAATGTTGATTCCTCCACCATTCGTGAGCATTGCATTCGTATTGCTAACCAAATTAATTACAACCGTGCTATTAGAAATGCTGGTGTTACCTGTATCGTCTCCTGAAGGAGCAGACCTATCGTCTCCTGAGTAAATACCAAAGGATCCGCTCTCAATTTCAACTTGTGAGTCATTTATGGTAACATTGCCATCCCCTTTGTTATCTGTAGTGGCATAAATTCCGTAGCCGCTTGGAGCCTTTATATTGATGGTCGTGCCATTAATTACAACGTCTCCCGCCCGTATACCTATATTACTTGCCGTTATCGACAATGTGCCGTCTCCTGTTATCGTCACTCCACCATAGGCATAGATACTACTAAAATATCCCGACGTGATGTTGTTCTCGCCTTCAAGTACAATCGTAATGCTGCTCTTTAATGAGTGTATAATTCCTCTGTTGTTATAATTTCCCTCTATATTCGCATTCCTCAAAGTGAGGGTAGACGTGGCGTCATTCCAGTATATGTTGTAGTTTTCTTCACTCGCTCCGTCAGTATTTACCGTACCATCCTCGTCGGTAATGGCATATACCGTATTTTCGTCAAAAAATATGCCATCTGTCCACGTACCACCTACTGTTATTGTACCATCATCATCTGCCAGTGCACCCATACACAGCGCGCATGCACACAGCACGAACGCGAGCAGTATACCAATTCGCTTCTTCATATGTTTTCCTCCCTTTTTAAATCGCATTGTCATTCCCGCGGGAATGACAAAAGTGGACGTCCACTTTTACTTGCTTTACATCTTAACACAGGGCCTGAGAAAAGTACAGGGCAAATATTGCGCTCCAGCGCTTGACATTCCTCCCGGAGTAGGGGATAATCGGCTTATGAAAGAGATTACCGTAGGAAAGAACGATGCGAACCAGAGGCTTGACCGCTTTGTGGGCAAGGCCGTGCCGCTGCTGCCGGAGAGCCTGCTGCAAAAGTATATCCGGCTCAAGCGCATAAAGCTCAACGGCAAGGGCGCAAAACGCGACGCGCGCGTGCAGGTAGGCGACGTGCTGAGCCTCTACATAAACGACGAGTTCTTCGAGCCGCCGCGCGAGGAAAACTCGTATCTGAAGGTCGGCGCGCCAAAGCTCGACATCGTCTATGAGGACGAGAACATAATACTGTGCGACAAGAAGCCGGGCGTGCTGTGCCACAGTGCTGGCAAGTGGGACTACAACACGCTCATCGCTCACGTCCAGGCATATGCTTACCAGAATGGCGAGTGGAACCCGCGCGCTGAGAACGCCTTTGCCCCCGCGCTGTGCAACCGCATAGACCGCAACACCGGCGGCATAGTCATCGC
>CAKNRQ010000072.1 GCA_930990965.1 uncultured Clostridia bacterium | reverse complement strand
CCGCCCAGGATTGCGGCATTACCTAATGCCACCCCCCCACGTCCGGCGACGTGGCACCAACTTCATAATAAATTAATTAATTTAATTACCCCTCCGGTATGGCGGGGACGCTTTCATCGTTGGCTACCCAGTCGCGGACGTGGATTATGTTGTACTCACCCTCGCCGGTGCGCACTACCACCTGGGTGATGCCCGCGTTGATGATAAGCCGCTTGCACATCGAGCAGGGCATGGTGTCGCGCAGCAGGGCGCCGGTCTTGGCGTCGCGGCCCACGAGGTAGAGCGTGCCGCCGAGCATGTCGCGTCTCGCGGCAGAGATGATGGCGTTGGCCTCGGCGTGGACGCTGCGGCAGAGTTCATAGCGCTCCCCGGAGGGGATGCCCAGGTCCTCGCGCGTGCAGCAGCCGAGCTCGGAGCAGTTCTTGCGCCCGCGCGGCGCGCCGTTATAGCCCGTCGAGATTATCTCGTCGTTGCGGACAATGATGGCGCCGTACATCCTGCGCATGCAGGTGGAGCGCGCAAGCACCGCGTCGGCTATGCCGAGATAGTAGTCAATCTTGCTGGTACGGTTGTCATTCATGGCTAAACCTCCGTTATCAGCACTATTTTAAGTGGAAAGCGGGGATTAGTCAAGCGCGATGAACAAGGTAAACTATCAGTTGGAACTGGATAAAGTCATCGCAGGCCTGGACTACCGGCCGAAGCTGCTGCTCCACAGTTGCTGCGGCCCCTGCTCGGGCTATGTGCTCGAATACCTCACAGAGTATTTTGAGGTATATCTGAGCTACTATAACCCCAACATCCAGCCGCGCGCAGAGTACGATAAGCGCCTTGAAAATCAACTCATAGTGCTTGAGCACATGCCGGGCGTTACGCTGGTGCCCTGTGACTATGACGGCGAGGCGTATGACGCCGCCGTTGTAGGGCTTGAGAGCGAGCCCGAGGGCGGCGCGAGGTGTACCGAGTGCTTCCGTCTGCGCCTTAGCTACGCCGCAAGGGAGGCCAAGCGCCTGGAGTGCGAATACTGCTGCACCACGCTCACCGTCTCCCCGCACAAGGACGCCCAGCGTATAAACGCCCTGGGCCGCGAGATATGCAAGCAGTACGGCGTCAAATGGCTCCCCGGCGACTTCAAGAAGCGCGAGGGCTATAAACGCAGCATAGAGCTATCAAAGGACTACGGCCTCTACAGGCAGGAGTACTGCGGCTGCCTCTACTCGCTGGGGTAAAAATGCGTTTGGACGGGCGAGAAGCGCGTTAAATAAGTCCCATAACCCCCCATCACACTAAAGCGCTAAATAGTTATTGGCCTTATTTAACGCGTTTGTCGGGCGTTGTGCCACGTCGCCGGACGTGGGGGGGCAACCGCGGGCGGTTGCGGCCATCCTGGGGCGCTTTCTTTTGCTCTTGCCAAAAGAAAGCGTCCCAGACCCCGAAAGGAAAATCCGCTTTGGTGCTATTGGGTACGCAAGGGTGCCCCGTATCTCGGCTCGGCAGGGACTTACAGGTGGTCATCCCTAAACTTCTATTTAGTTACACCATCGCCGACCGCAGTTTCGCTTCGCGGCCGCTGACGGGTTAACACGGGACGTTGCCCTGGGTTTGCTCGTTGGGTTTGGATGGCCGGTGATACCGACGTTGCCCGGGGTGGGTGCAGCTTTTACCGCACGCCTCGCTTCGCTGGCGTGCTGGGGGTTGCTGCCGGGTACGTTTCGCAACTGTCCGTAAGGGACGGCGTCCTCGACGTCCCGCGGGTTGGATTCTACGCCACCACGCACGCAAACGCGTTCACACGCCCGACATGCGCGTTAAATAAGGTCGATAACTGTTTAGCGCTTTAGTGTGACGGGGGGTTATGGGACTTATTTAACGCGCTTCTCACCCGTTCAGGCGGGTATTTGCCTCACACCCCCTCATCCGAGGGGACAATTACACAGTTTCAGCGGGTTTCCACACCCCGCTTGACTGATAGTCTAAATCAAAATGGGAGGTTATTCACCATGAAATTCACACCTAGAAACCTGGCCTTCGCCGCGGTGGTCGGCGCCGCTTACTGTGCGCTGACTGTGCTGCTCGCCCCGATATCCTTCGGGCCCGTCCAGTTCCGCGTTGCGGAGGCGCTTTGCATCCTGCCGGCCTTCATGCCGGTCAGCGCCTGGGGGCTTTGGATAGGCTGCGCGCTGGCCAATTTCTTCGGCGGCTACGGCGTGCCTGATATCGTGTTCGGCTCGTTGGCCACGCTCGGCTCGGGCCTGTGCATTGCGGCGCTGGCCAGGAATCAGGCGCAGCCGCTGCACTTTGGCCGCTGCATTCTGGTGTGCTTCATGCCCGTTGTATGGAACGCGCCCATCGTCGGCGCGGTCATCGCCTACAGCACCGGCGCCTTCTGGGCCGCGCTGCCGCTCAATATGCTCCAGCTCGCCGTGGGCGAGGCGGGCGTGCTGTTCATCATCGGCCTGCCGCTCATGAAGCTGCTGCCGCGCAGCCGGGCGTTTATGCAGATAGCCCGGGCGTAAAAGGGAATAGTCCAAAGGCCGCTGCGGGGCGCGATACCTGCGGCGGCCTTGCCGTTTGTGTGGGTAAATCGCTCTTGTAAGTCGGGGTCGGATGTGGTAGAATAACTCGCTATGAAAAATGATTTTACCGAGAGATATATCGCCGCCAGGCGGCGCATAATCGAGAACGACTTCCAAAACCTGAACCCCATGCAGCGCGAGGCTGTGCTGGCCACGGAGGGGCCGCTGCTCATCCTCGCCGGGGCGGGCAGCGGAAAGACCACCGTGCTCATAAACCGTGTCGCCAACCTGCTCAAGTACGGCCGCGCATCCGACAGCGACGAGGTGCCGGCCAGTGCCACCGAAGCCGACCTCGCCACATTGGAGGCCGGGCCCTCGCCGGAGGCCGAGAGGCTGGCAGCCTTCGAGCCCGTGGAGCCCTGGAGAGTAATAGCCATAACCTTCACCAACAAGGCGGCCGACGAGCTCAAGAGCCGTCTGGCCGCCAAACTCGGGCCCGCGGCCGACGACATCTGGGCGCGCACCTTCCACAGCGCCTGCGTGCGCATACTGCGCCGGGACGCGGACAAGCTGGGCTATCCCCGCGACTTCACCATATACGACACCGCGGACCGCAACAGCGTCATGAAGGCCATACTGCGCGAGATGGACCTCGACGAGAAGATCTACCCGCCACGCAGCATCCTCGGCATGATAGACGCGGCCAAGGACAAGCTGCTCTCCCCGGAGCGCTACGCCGCCCAGAACGGGCAGAGCGCCGACCCGAGGCAGAGGAAGATCTGCGAGATCTATACCGCCTACGCCTCCCGGCTCTTCAAGGCCGGGGCAATGGACTTCGAGGACCTCATCTACAACACCGTGCGCCTCTTCAACGAGCACCCGGACGTGCTGGAGCACTACCAGCGCCAGTTCAAGTACGTGCTCATAGACGAGTACCAGGACACGAACCACCTGCAATATCTGCTCGCCAGCCAGCTCGCGGGCGGCTGGGGCAACATCTGCGTCGTGGGCGACGACGACCAGAGCATCTACAAGTTCCGCGGCGCGACCATAGAGAACATACTGAGCTTTGAGAAGCAGTATAAGGACTGCCGCACCATACGCCTGGAGCAGAACTACCGCTCCACCGGCCACATACTCCACGCGGCCAACGCCGTCATCGCCAACAACACCGAGCGCAAAGGTAAGACCCTCTGGACCAACGCAGGCGACGGGGATAAGCTCCACCTCTATACGGCCATGAACGAGGACGACGAAGCCCAGTACGTGGCCGCCCATATCCTGGCCTATCGCGGCCAGGGCGGCAACTTCCGCGACTGCGCCGTGCTCTACCGCATGAACGCCCAGTCGAACCGCCTCGAGTTCGCCTTCAAGCGCAACGGCATACCCTACCGCGTCGTGGGCGGCATGCGCTTCTTCGACCGCGCCGAGGTCAAGGACATGCTCGCGTATTTGAGCGTCATACACGCCCCGGCCGACGACCTGCGCCTCGGCCGCATAATCAACGTGCCCGGCCGCGGCATCGGCGAGAGGACCGTGGAGGCCGCCAGAAACATAGCCGCGCGCGAGGGCGTCAGCCTGAGCGAGATTATTTCCCGGGCCAATCAGTACGAGGAGCTGCACCGCGCCGCGGCCAAGCTCATAGAGTTTTCCGACATGCTCGCCGAGCTGCGCCGTCAGTCCGAGGCGCTGCCTGTGGATCAGCTCTATGACCTCGTGCTGGAGAAAACCGGCTATGAGAAGGCCCTGCGCGACAAGGGCGGCGACGAGAACATGGCCCGCCTGGAGAACATCGCCGAGCTCAAGACCAACATCATAGGCTACATGAAGGAGACGGGTGACGAATCCCTCGCCGGCTTCCTCGACCAGGTGGCCCTCTACACCGACATAGACGGCTATAACGCCGACGACGACAGCGCCATTATGATGACCATGCACAGCGCGAAGGGCCTCGAGTTCCCGGTCGTGTTCGTCGTGGGCATGGAGGAGGGCATCTTCCCCGGCGTGCGCGCTATAGGCGACCCGGACGAGATGGAAGAGGAGCGCAGGCTCTGCTATGTCGCCCTCACCCGCGCCAGGCGGGAGCTGCACCTCACGAACGCCCGGCAGCGCATGATCTTCGGCCGCACCACCATGAACCTGCCCAGCCGCTTCACGGATGAAATACCCGAGGAGGATATGGAGCGCAGCGGCCACACCCCCGAGCAGCAGCGCGAGTGGAAGCCCAGGAAGCGCCTGGCCCCCGAACCCAGGGCCCACGCCGTGCAGGCCGCCAAGAGCCCCGCAGCGTCCGCGCCGGCCAAGTTCAGCCTGGGCGACAAGGTGGAGCACATGGCCTTCGGCGCCGGTGAGATAACCAAGCTCACCCCCATGGGCGGCGACGCCCTCGTTGAGATCACCTTCGGCGGCGGCGTAGTCAAACGCCTGATGCTGCGCGCCGCCAGCCAGCACATGAAGAAGGTGGATTGATGAACTCACGCAAGCTGGGTCACATCGGCCGCCTCTCGCTCATAGGCGCGACGCTGCTCTGGGGCAGCAGCTTCGTCGTGCTCAAGACCACGCTCGACAGCGTGCCCACGCTCTGGGTGCTCGCCCTGCGCTTCACGGGCGCGGCGATACTCATGGGCCTCGCCAGCATAAAGCAGCTGCGCCGCCTCGACCGGGGCGCGCTCAAGGCCGGAGCCCTTATGGGCCTCGCGCTCTATGCGGCCTACACCCTGCAAACCTTCGGCCTGGAACAGACCACGCCGGGCAAAAACGCCTTCCTCACCGCCACCTACTGCGTGCTGGTGCCCTTCCTCTGGTGGGCCATCGAGCGCAAGCGCCCCGACGGCTGGAACCTGCTGGCCGCCGCCGTGTGCATCACCGGCATGGCGCTGGTCAGCCTCTCCGGCGACCTCTCGATAGGCAGGGGCGAAGCCCTGACCATGTGCTGCGGGTTCTTCTACGCGCTGCACATCATCTTCACCTCCAAAGGCGTCGAGCACTACGGCGTCGGCGTGCTGACCACTATTCAGTTCACCGTGGCGGCGCTGCTCTGCTGGATAACCGCGCCGCTGAGCGCCCCCTTCCCGGAGACGGTGCCCGCAAACGCCTGGCTGTCCATCGGCTACCTGTGCGTGTTCTGCACCGGCGTGTGCTATGTGCTCCAGACAACAGGCCAGAAGTACACCTCGCCGCAGACCTCGTCCATACTGCTCACGCTCGAGAGCGTGTTCGGAACCGTTATCTCCGTCATCTTCTACCACGAGCAGCTCACCGTTCGGGAGCTCGCGGGCTTCGTACTCATCTTCATCGCCGTCATAATCAGCGAGACCAAGCTGGCGTTCCTGCGCGGCAGGCGCCCGGCGGGTACGCCGGAGGTATAGCGGCCACAAGACTGCAAAAAACCGCAGGGCAAACGCCTTGCGGTTTTTCTTGTGCCATGTGAAAGATTATGTAAACTTACCTTACCACATCCACGGCCTCTATGCCGAGAGCGGCCATAGCGGCAGCGTGTTCGGCCGTAAGTTCCTCACCCATGACGGCGACGGGGATTGCAGGGGGGCAGGAAACGGCGACAGAGGCTATGACGCGGCCCGCGGCCTCGGATACCGGAACCGTCTCGCGCCGAGCCAGCAGCGCCTCACGCGGCGTCAGGACGCGCCTGCCGGGCGAGGGGAGGGACATGGGCTCTCTGTATGCGCCGGGCGCAAAGCCCGCGAAGGCCGAGAGTACACGCTCGTAGGCCGAGGCGTCCAGGTCGGGGGTGAACATCATGACCAGGTAGTCGCGGTCGGCAAATTCCGGCTCGGCCCGGTGGGCCCGCAGGGCGGCGGCCAGTTCAAAACCCGTCGTCCCGGCCCTGTGGGCGGCTATCGTCAGGCGCAGCGGATCGGAGTCCTCAACCGGCACGCCCACGCGGCCGAGGGCGGCCCTGAGCGCATCCAGCCGTTCCGTGCAGGCCGCGAGTTCGCCGCGGTAGCTGCCGGCCAAATGCTCGTTGAGCAGGTCCAGGGACTGCATTATGAGGTAGGAAGGGCTCGACGAGCCGAAGACAGTCAGGGCCTCGCGCGCGTCGCTCTCAAAGTCCCAGGCGCTCGCCGGGGATACATGCAGGTATGCGCCGCCCGTGAGCGCGCCGAGAGTCTTGTGCGCGCTGTCACAGCACAGGTCCGCGCCGAGCGAGATGGGATGGCTGTCCCGCGGCAAAAAGCGCAGGTAGGCCCCGTGGGCGTTGTCCACCAGCAGCGGCACGCCGTACTCGTGCGCCACCGCGGCAAGAGCCGCTACGTCCTGCATACCGCCCAGATAATCCGGAGACGTTATGTAAACAGCGCAGGGGCGCTCGCTGAGCTCGTCCAGCGCCCTGCGCAGAGCCTCCGGCGTCACCGGACAGGCGCAGAGGGAGCCCGCCCCGCCGTCGGGGTAGAGCCATTCGGGCAGTAAGTCCAGCAGTGCGCAGGCGTGGATAAAGCTCTTGTGAGCGTTGCGTGCGGCCAGGATAAGGCGGCTTTGGGAACGCCTGGCACATAAAAGCAGCATGGCCTTCACGCATTGGCTGCTGCCGCCCGTGGAGTAGAAAGTGTGCCTGGAAGCGAAGAGCGCGCTGGCGTTGTCCTCGCTCTCGGCGATAATCCCCTCCGGACAACTGAGGTCGTCAGCCCCGTGTATTTCAGTTATGTCAACCTGCTCACAGCCCATGGGGCCCACGCCCTTGTGCCCGGGCATGTGCAGCCGCGCAGTGCCGGAGGCGGCGTAGGCGCGCACGAAACCGGCGATGGGGGTGGTCATTGCTCCGCGTCCCCGGCGAGCATGGCCTGGTACCAGATGGCGCACTCGATGCGCTTTTTGAAGAGCTCGCAGCCGTATTCGTAGACGCCGTTGACGCTGCCGGTGGCGTGGTAGCTGTTGGCCGCGCAGCCGCCTGAGCAGTAGAGCCGGGCCCAGCAGTCGCGGCACTTTTCCCGGGAGTAGGCGTTGCACGCGCGGAACTCGTCCTGGATTTCGGGGTGCTGTATGCCGTCCCAGATGTTGCCGAGGCTGTACTTGCCCTCACCGACGAACTGGTGGCAGGGGAAGAGCTCGCCCCAGGGCGTGACGGCCATGTACTCGGTGCCCGAGCCGCAGCCGGAGACGCGCTTGTAGATGCAGGGGCCGTGCTTGAGGTCTATCATGTAGTGGTAGAAGATGAGCGGATGGCCTTCACGTGCGCGCTTGAGCATCTCGCGGGCGAGGATCTCGTACTGCTCGTAGAGCACGGGCAGGTCGGCTTCGGTAAGCGCGCAGGGGTCGTCAGGCGCGCAGACAACGGGCTCCATGCTCAGCCGGTCAAAGCCGAGGTCGGCCATGTGGAAGAGGTCGCTTGTGAAGTCGGTGTTGTAGTGCGTGTAGGTGCCGCGCATGTAGTATTCCCTGTCGCCGCGCTTTTGCACGAAGCGCTGGAAGTTCGGCACGATGCGCCTGTAGCTGCCGTTGCCCGCAGCGTCAACGCGGAAGCGGTCGTTGACCTCAGGCCGGCCGTCAAGGGAGAGCACGACGTTGTGCATCTCGCGGTTGCAGAATTCCGTGACCTCGTCGTCGAGCAGCACGCCGTTGGTGGTGAGCGTGAAGCGGAAGTGCTTGCCCGTCTCCGGCTCTATGCTGCGGGCGTAGGCCACGAGCTGTTTGACGACGTCCCAGTTCATAAGCGGCTCGCCGCCGAAGAAGTCTACTTCGAGGTTGGTGCGGCTGCCGGAGTTCTCGACGAGGAAATCGAGCGCGCGCTTGCCGACTTCGTAGCTCATGAGCGCCCTCTCGCCGTGGTACTTGCCCTGGCTGGCGAAGCAGTAGGCGCAGTTGAGGTTGCAGGTGTGGGCCACGTGGAGGCAGAGGGCCTTGACTATACCTGCCTGACGCTCTTTGAAGTCTCCGGCGATGGCCTCATAGTTGTCGGGCGTGTAGAGCTGCCGCGCGTCCACAAGGCTCTGCACGTCGGCTATGCACTCGCGCACGTCCTCGGGCGTGACGTCCTCGCGCTCGCCGTAGCGCTCCATAATGACGCGCTCAACCTCCCCGGGCGCGTTGTCCGGCCAGAGAGCAATGATGTCGTAGGCCACGTCGTCAACCAGGTGTACAGCCCCCGAGCAGGTGTCGAGCACAACGCCCTGTCCGTCAAATTTGTATTGATGAACCATTGTCGTATCTCCAGTAAGTTGAAGTTTTCGTCCACCTTTTTCAAAAGGTGGCAGAGTCCAGAGACAGAGTCTC
>CAKNRQ010000071.1 GCA_930990965.1 uncultured Clostridia bacterium | reverse complement strand
ACCCAGCGGGGATTCGAACCCCGGACACCCTGCTTAAAAGGCAGGTGCTCTGCCTACTGAGCTACTGGGTCATATAAGGTTTTCAAAACACAAAACGAAAGCGCGCTTTCGTCTTGAGAGAAGGCGCAAGGGAGCGAACGCAGCGGACTTTGCGCCGACGCTGCCGTGGCTGGGATGGCAGGACTCGAACCTACAATATCAGAGTCAAAGTCTGGTGTGTTACCGTTACACTACATCCCACCGCGACTGTGAGTAGAGGCCGGCATAGCCGGCCTCCCTCGTTCTGGGGTGGGAGATGGGGCTCGAACCCACGACACCCGGAACCACAATCCGGTGCTCATACCAACTGAGCTACACCCACCATGTATGGAGCCTGCCAATGGCACGCCAGGAGGGACTCGAACCCCCGGCCTACTGCTTAGAAGGCAGTTGCTCTATCCTGCTGAGCTACTGGCGCGTATAGACTCTATCACGCGCTTTTCCGCGCTTCGCGTACTTTCACGCGCCTAAAGCTTAGTTAGTTTACCATCCCGGAGCGCGTTTGTCAATACCTATAAACGCACTCTTGCATTTTTTCTTTTTCGCGCCCAGGGATGGTGCCGGTCAGCCGTGCAGTCCCCGGCCCTGTTCCAGCCTTCTGACCAGGCGTACCAGCACCACTACAGATGCAACCGCCAGTACCAACTCGGCCACCAGCTGAGCATAAGCCAGGCCGTAGAGCGGGAAGAGCCAGTTGAGCAAGAAGAGCGCCGGTATCTCCAGCACTACCTTTCGCAGTATGGCAAATATGAGGCTGTTGCGTCCCAGGCCAACGGCCTGGAAAACGCCCACCGCGAGGAAATCTATGCACAGGAAGGGCTGCGCCAGGCTCAGGCCGCGCAGGAAATGGCTGCCGTATTCCACGACTTCCGCGTCGTGCATGAACAGTCTTATAAAGAAGCCCGGGAAGGCCACATACAGCGCCGTTATAACGACCATTACAGTCAGCGCTACAGCGGCCGAAAGCTTGATACCGCCCTTCATGCGCTTTATATTGCCGCTCGAATAGTTGTAGCTGATGAGAGGCATAA
Source organism: uncultured Clostridia bacterium (assembly GCA_930990965.1). Lineage (GTDB taxonomy): Bacteria > Bacillota > Clostridia > Oscillospirales > Oscillospiraceae > Scatomorpha > Scatomorpha merdigallinarum. Next base: position 7,971 of record CAKNRQ010000071.1, on the reverse strand, counting down.
CGCCGTTGGCGAAGCCCATAGCCGCGTACATGGGCAGCATATTCACCTTCTGGCAGATGCCCATAGCCGCTATAGCTGCGGCGCCGTAAGTGCTGGTGAAGTTGTTGAGTATGGTCATACCCGTAACGTTGAGCAGGTTCTGTATGGCGGCGGGTATTCCAACGCCGCAGACGCTGCGCACTATACGGCCCTCGAAGGTGAGTTTTTTCGGATTTACGCACACGTATGTACGGCCGCGCTTCACGTATAGAAGCACGAAGTAGTACGCACAGGCCACGCAGTTGGAAATAAAGGTGGCAAGGCCGGCTCCGGCCGCGCCCATGCCCAGTCCCCAGGGCATAATGAAGATCGGGTCCAGAGCTATATTCAGCAGGCAGCCAGTCATAGTGCCGATGCTCGCGTGCATCGCGCTGCCTTCGGCGCGCACCATGTAGGCCATGACAACGTTGAGTATGGTAGGCGCCGCTCCCATGCAGACAGTCCAGAACATATATCCGTCCGTGGCCGCTCGCGTAGTCTCATCCGCGCCCAGCAGAGTTAGCAGCGGATCGCGGAATATGAGGCACAAAAAGCCGAAGAGCAATCCGCTTATGAGCGAGCAGTAAAAACCAAAGGCGCTGCTCTTGGCCACGGTTTCGTAATCCTTGCAGCCCAGTGAGCGGCTCATCAGGCTCGACGAGCCTACGCCGAAGAGGTTGTTTACCGCGTTGAACGCCAGCATCACCGGCGCCGCCAGAGTGACCGCCGAGTTTTGCACCGAGTCGTTGAGCATACCGACAAAGTAGGTATCTGCCAGGTTGTACAAAACCGTCACGAGCGAGCTAATAATCGTAGGCACCGCCAGTGCCGCAACAGCTTTACCCAAGCTCTCTTTTTCAAATAAGTATGTCTTTTTGTCCATTTCCTGCAATCAGCTCATCTCCACTCAGGCAAAACAGCCGGCCCCGCTGCCGCAGGGCCGGTAATTTGTTACTTTTAAAACATCTTAACACCCATATCTGTACGGCACAACAGCATTTTTAAAAAATTCACATTCTGTTCACTAAATTCCAACTTAAAACACAAAGCGCTCCATTGACAACAGGCCCTTTTCAATCAGTATGCCGTGTGATATACTGTAGTATAGTTGTAAAATTAAAAATTATAAGGAGGTCCTTCTCCCATGACCAAAGAAACACTCGAGAGCTTTGCCGCCAAGTTTGTGCGCGAGAGCCCTTACAACTACGTATCTGCCGAAGAGGCCCTATCCCCGGACATGGCCGGCCTGCGCATATACGACGAGCCCATATGGGGCTATGCCGACGCCCATGACCCGCTCTTCCACGAGCTGCAAAAGAAGGGCGTCGTCGGTCCCCAGTTCATGCTCCCTGAGCAGTGGCTGCCAAGCGCCAGGAGCGTCATCAGCTTCTTCCTGCCGTTCTCCGACGAGGTGAAGAAGAGCAATTACGAACCAGGCGAGAAAGCCTCTACCCAGTGGCTGCACGCCAGGATTGAAGGCCAGCGCATGGTAATGATGCTGTGCAAATTTGTGTCCGAAGCGCTGCGCGCCGAGGGCTGCGAGTGTCTCACCCCCTGCGGCGACAGCCGCTTTAGGATGGTCGCGGAGCCGAGGCCGGAACTCACTGGCGACTGGGCCGGCGCCAGCTACACCAGCAACTGGTCCGAGCGCCACGTGGCCTACGTCAGCGGCCTGGGCACTTTCGCGCTCTCGAAAGGCATGATAACTGAAAAAGGCATCGCCGGCCGCTTCGGCAGCGTGATAGTGAGCTGCGATTTTGAACCCAAAGTGCGCGAATATACAGGCGTATACGACTATTGCATCCGCTGCGGTGCCTGTGTAAAACGCTGTCCCGTTGGCGCAATCTCCCTGGAAACCGGCAAGAATCACGCCATCTGCTCGGCCCTCCTGGCCAAAACGCACATGAAAGACGCCCCGTACTACGGCTGCGGCAAGTGCCAGACCAAGGTCCCCTGCGAAAGCCGCAATCCACTGCGCCAAAAAGCGCAAGCATAAGCGTGTAGGTGCGCTGACAGGCCGCAACGGCGATTTCTGGTACAGAATCCAGCCGGGACGTCGAGGACGCCGTCCCTTATGGATGGGAGCAGTACGTACCCTAAAGCAACAGTCAGCACGCCGGATAAGCGAAGCGTGCGGCAAGAGCCGCACCCGGTTGGGCAACGTCGGTTTTACCGGCCGTAACAACAAACCGCACCCACGCTGGGCAACGCCCTGTGTTAACCCGTCAGCGTCCGCGAAGCGAAACCGCGGCCGACGATGGGAAAACTGAATCAAAGTTTAGGGATGGCCACAACAGCCCGCGGTTGCCCACCCACGTCCGGCGACGTGCCACCAACGCCCCGCCTGGGTTGAAAAAAACCAAAACCCCGTAACCAAACGGTTACGGGGTTTCAATCTTGGTGCGAGAGATGGGACTTGAACCCACACGCCTGTAAATGAGACACAGGCACCTCAAGCCTGCCTGTCTGCCAGTTCCAGCACTCTCGCATATTCATACGCCCGAGGTCGAGCGCATGAATTATTATAGCATCGTTTTTCCTTTTGTCAAGAGAAAATTTCGCGTTTATCTCTTTTTTCTCGCGGGACGCAGTTGCGCGGCCGTGAAGGCCAGGGCGCCGATCAGGACTATTGCCAGCGCGGCCGCGCCGTAGCTCATGGGCAGCAGGTAGCGGCCCTTGAGATAGGCGTGGTAGCCGAGCAGGCTCGCAAACTGTGTGAGTATGGGCAGGACCATGTACTCCGGGGCCGCAACGGCCAGGGCGAGCGTGAGTATGTCGGCCACGAAGAAGTAGCGCTCATGCATGTGCGGCAGCAGGTAGGGGATGCCCACGCAGAGTATGACGGCAAAGCCGAGTATGGCCCAGTCGTTGAGGCGGCGCCGCTTTGCAAAGGCCCAGGCAAAGATGCCGGCCATGAGCATAAAGGCTGCGAAGATACCGAGGGAGCTGGCCAGCGACTGGTTCTCAGCGTTCCCGAAGAAGGCGAAGATGCTGCTCGAGTTGTAGTTGAGCGCGCTGCCGACCGTGCCCATCTGGTCAAAGTAGAGCGTGACCGTGTCGAGCAGGGGATACCCCGCCAGCACCGCGGGGAGCATGAGCACGACGTAAGTAGCCGGGAACAGCGCGAAGTGCCACAGCTTTACGCGGGAGGCTATGAGCAGCACGACGAAGATGGGCATTATGAACACGGCCTGCAATTTGAAGGCAAAGCTCACAGCTATGCAGACCATGCCGGCCGCGCCGCGGCCTGTGAGGGCGAGGTAAATACTCAGCACCGCAAAGGCGGCGTAGATGCTGTCGCACTGGCCCCAGTAGGCGCCGTTGAGAATGACCGTCGGCCAGTAGAGCACGAGGAAAAAGGCGCACAGCCTCTGGGCCACGGAGCGCGTGTAGACACCCACGAGCTGCATGGTGCCCCAGGCGAGCACGACGTCGAAGAATATGCTCAGCGCCTTTATGAGGTAGAGGTCGTTTATCCCTATGTAGGAGAAGAACGCCAGGAAATAGAGATAAGGCAGGTTGTAGTTGCCAATCTTGTCCCCCAGCGCGGCGAAACCGCCGTTTTGCCTGTAGTGCTCAACCCAGTGCGACAGGAAGTTCTCGTAGTCGAGCGTGACATGGCTCATGCACAGCGCCCGAATCACAAAGGCCCCGGCTATCAGCACGGCGCAGATTATCACATGCTCGGGCCGTTTTAATATACCCGTGAGATACAATGCTACCAGCGCGGCCGCGGCAATCAAAAGCAAAATAGTAATAGTTACGGCGTCCATATGGCCCTCCTTAACGTCCGAGGCTTATGACGAACGGGGACTAAATAGGTTTCAGTGCAACAAAAAAGACGGAGCCACATAACCCCGCCTGAATATCGTCAGTTCTTTACAAAAACGCACTTGACAATTCGGTGAATATGATGATACAATAACTTGCTATGTCTTCAAGGACGGATATTTACCCATTGTCAGCTTGCTTTTATTTTATCAGATTTTCCGTAAAAAGCAACACGGTTCAAAGAAGATTTAACAACGCGGCCGGGTGTACACCCTAATCCACGATAAGGAGAGTGCATGATGCCAAAGGACGTTTACTACGGGAAGACGCTGCGAAAGAGCTTCGCAAGGAGCACAGAGATTCAGGACATGCCGAATCTGCTGGAGATTCAGAAGAAGAGCTATCAGTGGTTCCTCGACACGGGCCTGAGAGAGGTTTTCAAAGACGTAGACTCCGTTACGGACTACTCGGGCAACCTGGAGCTGAGCTTTGTGGACTACTCCATGGACGACAAGCCCAAGTATTCCATCGAGGAGTGCAAGGCGCGCGATGCCACGTACGCCGCTCCGCTCAAGGTCAGCGTAAGGCTGCGCAACCGCGAGACGGAGGAAATCAAGGAGCAGGAGATATTCATGGGCGATTTCCCGCTCATGACCCCGGGCGGCACTTTCGTTATAAACGGCGCCGAGCGCGTAATAGTGTCGCAGATAGTCCGTTCCCCCGGCGTGTACTACGACAAGCGCACTGACAACAAGACCCAGGTCTCCACTTATGGTACCACTGTGATACCCTATCACGGCGCCTGGCTGGAGTACGAGACCGACGCCAACGACGTCTTCTACGTGCGCATAGACAAGAACCGCAAGCTGCCTGTAACGCTTTTCCTCAAGGCTGTGGGCCGCTATGATGCGGACAAGCCGCACACCTGGCTGACCTGCCTCACAGATCCCGTGGCCGGCTGCGTCACTACCGAACAGCTCAAGCAGGTCTTCGCCGAGGACGAGCGCATAGTCACCACCCTCGACCGCGACACCTTTGTCACCCGCGAGGACGCGCTGCTTGAGATATACCGCAAGCTGCGCCCGGGCGACCCCCCCACCGTGGAGAGCGCCGAGAGCCTGATCGACAGCCTGTTCTTCGACAAGCGCCGCTACGACCTCTTCAGCGTGGGCCGCTACAAGTTCAACAAGAAGCTCTCCATCTCCGGCCGCCTCATCGGCCACCAGCTGGTGACGCCTCTGGCCGACCCCGTGACCGGCGAGATCATTGCCGAGGCCGGGGAGGTCGTGAGCTTTGAGCGCGCGCAGTACATCGAGAGCTGCGGCGTGACCGAGGCCTGGGTGAAGTCCTCCGACGGCAAGGAGATCCGCGTCTTCACCAACGGCATGGTCGACCTGGCCCACTTCGTGGACTTCGACCCCGCCGAGGTCGGCGTCAACGAGAAGGTCCGCTACATCATCCTCAACCAGCTCATGAGCCAGTACGAGGGCGAGGCGCTCAAGGACGCCATCCGTGAGAACCTGGACCTGCTCATCCCCAAGCACATCATTGTTGACGATATCTTCGCCTCCGTCAACTACCTCTGCTGCCTGGCCCACGGCGTGGGCACGGCCGACGACATCGACCACCTGGGCAACCGCCGCGTGAGGTGCGTGGGCGAGCTGCTGCAGAACCAGTTCCGCATCGGCTTTTCCCGCATGGAGCGCGTCATCCGCGAGCGCATGACCCTGCAGGACCTCGACATCGTCACCCCGCAGAGCCTCATAAATATCCGCCCCGTCACCTCGGCCATCAAGGAGTTCTTCGGCTCCTCGCCGCTGAGCCAGTTCATGGACCAGACCAACCCCCTGGCCGAGCTGACGCACAAGCGCCGTATGTCGGCCCTGGGCCCCGGCGGCCTGAGCCGTGAGAGGGCGAGCTTCGACGTCCGAGACGTACACTACAGCCACTATGGCCGCCTTTGCCCCATAGAGACCCCTGAAGGCCCGAACATTGGCCTTATAAGCTACCTCGCCAGCTACGCGCGCGTCAACGAGTACGGCTTCCTCATCACCCCCTTCCGCAAGGTGCGCAAGCCGGACTGCTTCGTCACCGACGAGGTCGAGTATATGACCGCCGACGTCGAGGACCGCTACATCGTCGCCCAGGCCACCGAGCCGCTTGACGAGAACGGCTGCCTCAAGAACAAGCGTGTGACCTGCCGCCACCGCGACGAGATCATAGACGTCGACCGCGAGCGCGTAGACTACGTGGACATTTCCCCGCGTATGATGGTCTCCATAGCGACGGCCATGATACCCTTCCTCGAGAACGACGACGCCAACCGTGCCCTGATGGGCGCGAACATGCAGCGCCAGGCCGTGCCTCTGCTCACCACCGAGGCCCCCATTGTCGCCACCGGTATCGAGCACAAGTGCGCCGTTGACTCCGGCGTGTGCATCCTGGCCGAGGACGGCGGCACCGTCGTGAGCTCCAGCGCCACTAACGTGGTCGTGCGCTACGACTCCGGCGAAGTCAAGGATTACAAACTGATAAAGTTCTCCCGCTCCAACCAGGGCACCTGCATCAACCAGAGGCCCATCGTCGGCGCGGGCGACAGGGTGGAGAAGGGCGACGTGCTCGCTGACGGCCCTTCCACCAGCAACGGCGAAATCAGCCTCGGCAAGAACATCCTGGTCGGTTACATGAACTGGGAGGGCTACAACTACGAGGACGCCATACTGCTCAACGAGCGCCTGGTCATGGAAGACGTGTACACCTCCATCCACGTGGAGGAGTACGAGTGCAACGCCCGTGATACCAAGCTCGGACCCGAGGAGATCACCCGCGACATCCCCGGTGTGGGCGACGACGCCCTCAAGTACCTCGACGAGCGCGGCATAATCTGCGTCGGCGCCGAGGTCCGCAGCGGCGACATACTTGTAGGCAAGGTCACCCCCAAGGGCGAGACCGACCTCACCGCTGAGGAGAGGCTGCTGCGCGCCATCTTCGGCGAGAAAGCCCGCGAAGTGCGTGACACTTCGCTCAAGGTGCCCCACGGCGAGAGCGGCATCATAGTAGACGTCAAGGTGTTCACCCGCGAGAATGGCGACGAGATGAGCGCCGGCGTAAACCAGGTCGTGCGCGTCTATATCGCTCAGAAGCGTAAGATCTCCGTCGGCGACAAAATGGCAGGCCGCCACGGCAACAAGGGCGTTGTATCCCGCATACTGCCGCGCGAGGACATGCCCTACATGCCCGACGGCACCCCGCTCGACATAGTCCTGAACCCCCTGGGCGTCCCGAGCCGTATGAATATAGGTCAGGTGCTCGAAGTGCACCTCGGCTACGCGGCCCAGGCCCTCGGCTGGAAGGTCGCCACGCCGATATTCAACGGCGCCAACGAGAGCTCGATACGCGAGAGCCTGAGGCTGGCCGGACTGCGTGAGGACGGCAAGAGTTATCTCTACGACGGCCGTACCGGCGAGCGGTTCGACAACCCCGTCACCGTCGGCTACGTCTACTTCCTCAAGCTGCACCACCTCGTCGATGACAAGATCCACGCCCGTTCCACCGGCCCCTACAGCCTGGTCACTCAGCAGCCGCTCGGCGGCAAGGCTCAGTTTGGCGGCCAGCGCTTCGGCGAGATGGAAGTCTGGGCCCTCGAGGCCTACGGCGCGGCGTACACGCTGCAGGAGATACTGACCGTCAAGTCCGACGACGTCACCGGACGTGTCAAGACCTATGAGGCCATAGTCAAGGGTCACAACATCCCGGAGCCGGGTGTGCCTGAGAGCTTCAAGGTCCTGCTTAAAGAGCTGCAGAGCCTCTGCCTCGACGTGCGTATCCTGGACAAGGACGGCAATGAGATAGAGCTCAAGGACGACGATGACGACGACTTCATCCCCAACGCCCGCGACGAATACCGCGCGGACGAGGGCGAAATAGAGGCCTCCGGCTACTCCATAGAGGACGTGCCCGAGGACGAGCTGGACCTGGACGGCGGCTTTGACGACGCCGAGGAAGACGGCGATGACGATATGTTCCCGGGCTTTACCGGAGATGTGGATACGGAGGAGGAATAAACTGTGAGCTATACACCGTTTGACGCTATCAAGATAGGCATAGCCTCCCCTGAGCAGATACGCGAGTGGTCCTACGGCGAGGTCAAAAAGCCGGAGACCATCAACTACCGCACGCTCA
>CAKNRQ010000070.1 GCA_930990965.1 uncultured Clostridia bacterium | reverse complement strand
GACCTCGGCCTCGCCGTGCGCGAGGACAGCGAGAACCCCGTCTACTACGTGCAGTACGCCCACGCGCGCATCTGCTCGGTCATACGCAACCTCGCCGAGGACGGGAACCATGTGCCGGAGGCGGGAGCTATTGACGCCTCCGTACTGGAGACTGAGTACGAGCGCGAGCTCATAAAGCAGCTCGCCGAACTGCCTGACGAGCTGCTGCGCTCGGCGAACAGCCTCGACCCGAGCCGCATAAACCGTTACGCCACCCAGCTCGCTGCGCGTTTCCACCGCTTCTACAACGCCTGCCGCATAAAGGGCGAGGATGAGCGCGTGATGAACGCCAGGCTGCTGCTGGCCGACGACGTGCGCGGCGCCCTCGCTGTGTGCCTTGGTATCCTCGGCGTGACCGCACCTGAACGTATGTGAGTAAACGCGCAAACAGATTTGCTATTACATCAAGTCCGGCACAGCCGTGAGGCTGCTGGCACAAAGCGTTTTCAAATGATAACGACACGGGCGATGCATGTGCATCGCCCGTGTCGTTATAGCTATAATTGGCGTTAACTGTGCTAATGATTCATTCCGGATACTTCCTGCTCATCAATCGTCTCAGAGCAGAAAAAGGGCGCCCAACCGGGCGCCCTTGTGGGTTATATCTTCCAGATTTTCTCCGCATACTCGCGCACGGCGCGGTCGGCGGCGAAGATGCCGCTCTCGGCGATGTTGACGAGGCCCATGCGGGCGAACTCGCGCTTGTCACGGATCTTATCGTAGAGCCTGTCGTGGCACTCGACGTAGCTGCCAAAGTCGGCCAGAAGCATATACTGGTCGCCGCCGTAGAGCAGGCTGCTCACGAGGTCGGCGTAGCTCTTGCCGTCGGCCAGGCCGGAGTTGAAGCGCTGGAGCACCCGCTTCAGGCGCGGGTCGCTGTCTGCGCAGCCCTGCGGGTTGTAGCCGCTGCGGCGCAGCTCCTCCACCTCATTGGCCCGCAGGCCGAAGAGGAACATGTTGTCGTCGCCCAGACGGGAGTACATCTCCACGTTGGCGCCGTCAAGCGTGCCGATGGTCACGGCGCCGTTCATCATGAGCTTCATGTTGCCGGTGCCGGAGGCCTCCTTGCCGGCGGTGGATATCTGCTCGCTGACCTCGGCCGCGGGCATGAGCTTCTCAGCCACGGAGACGCGGTAGTTCTCCAGGAAGAAGACCTGCAGCTTGCCCTGGCAGACGGGGTCGGCGTTGATATCGGCGGCGAGGGAGTTTATGAGCTCGATGGTGCGCTTGGCCGCCTTGTAACTGGCCGCGGCCTTCGCGCCAAAGATAAAGGTGCGGGGCACGAAGTCCATGTTCGGGTTGTCATGGAGCCTATCCTGCAAATGAGCGATGAGCATGGCGCACATGAGCTGGCGCTTGTACTCGTGCAGGCGCTTGACCTGGACGTCGAAGACGGCCTCGGTGTTCATCTCAAAGCCCTGAGTCTTTTTGGCGTAGTCGGCCAGGTACTGCTTGTTGAAGCCCTTTATCTCGCGCAGGCGCATGAGCACCTCGGAGTCATTTTCAAACTGACGCAGCTTTATAAGCTCTTCGGGCTTGCGCAGATAGTCGGGACCTATGAGCTCGCGCACCAGGGCGTCGAGCTTGGGATTTATCTGGCTCAGCCAGCGGCGGTGGTCTATGCCGTTGGTGATATAGGTGAACTTCTCGGGCTCGAAGGAGCACACGTCGCGGAAAAGCTCGTTTTTAAGTATGTCGCCGTGCAGGCCGGAGACGCCGTTGACCATGTAGCAGCCGGCCAGGCACATGTTGGCCATGTGTACCTTGCCGCCCTCGATTATGGCGTTGCGGGAGATTCTTCCGTTGTCTCCGTTGAACTTCTCACCGAGCAGGGTGCGCCAGCGGCGGTTGATCTCGCTTATAATTTCGAACACGCGCGGCAGCAGGCTCTGCACCAGGCCCTGCGGCCAGGTCTCGAGAGCCTCGGACATGATGGTGTGGTTGGTGTAGGCCACGCAGTGGCTGACAATGTCCCAGGCTTCGTCCCAGCCCAGGCCGTCCTCGTCCATGAAGATGCGCATGAGTTCGGGGATTATTAGCGTCGGGTGCGTGTCGTTGATGTGGATTACATGGTGCTCGGCAAAGTTGCGCACGTCGCCGTAGAGGCGGCGGTGGTCGCGCACGATGTTCTGCGCGGTAGCAGAGACGAAGAAGTACTGCTGCTTGAGACGGAGCGTTTTGCCCTCCATGTGGTCATCGGCGGGGTAGAGCACTTTGGTTATGACCTCGGCCATGGTGCGCTGCTCCATGCTCTTGACGTACTCGCCCTCGGAGAACTGGTACATGTCGAGGCTGTTCGGGCTGTGCGCCTCCCAGAGCCTGAGCGTGTTCACCTTGCCGCCGCCGTACCCGGCAATCAGCATGTCACGCGGTACGGCGAGGACTGTGTCGTAGTCACGCAACTCGGCGTGACAGTTGCCGAAGTAGTCCCAATGCTCCTCAACACGGCCTCCGAAACGTATCTCAAAGGTGTCTTCGTATCGGGGAATAAGCCAGCTTTCGGCGGCACTCTTCCAGTTATCGGCGACTTCAATCTGCTTGCCGTCCTCTATCTTCTGCTTGAAGATACCCAGCTCGTAGCAGATGGAATAGCCCACGGCGTCAATACCCTCTGTGGCCATGCTGTCCATGTAGCAGGCCGCGAGGCGGCCCAGACCGCCGTTGCCGAGACCAGCGTCCGGCTCGAGCTCGAAGATGTCGGCGGCTTCGCGTCCCATGTCCTCAAGAGCGCCAATAAGGGCGTTGGCCACACCCAGGTTATAGGCGTTTTTCATGAGACTACGTCCCATGAGGAACTCCATGGAGAGGTAGTGAACCTCTTTCTCCGGGGTCTCGGCCTTTTCTGCGGCGAGCAGACGGCTCATAATCTCGCGGATGACCATTGCAGAGGCCTGGAAGACCTGCTCATCGGTGGCATCCTTGCCGGTAACGCCAAAATAGGAACACAGCTTATCCTCAAGCGCCCCGTGCATCTCATCCCTGGAAATCTGTCCTGTTGTCATGTAAACCTCCATGCGCCCCAGAGTATAGCCTTCAAACACGATTTACCGTGCCCGAAGGCTATACTCTGCGGCAAAGAATAAATTGCGGGCAGACGGGCAGCCTGCCCGCCCTGTTTGCGCCCGGGCGGCAGTATGCCGCCCAGGCGCGCCGTGCTCTGCGGCTCAGACCCGGCTGCCCTTGGGCAGTACGAGCGGGAGCCTCGGAGAGCCGGACAGTGTGACGTCCTTCGAGATGAATACATCCTTGTCGGATATCACGTAGTTAAGTCCGACTCCTTCGGAGACGACAGTATCCTGCATTATAATGCAGTTCTTCAACACGGCCCCTGCGCCCACGCGCACGCCGCGGAAGATAACACAATTTTCAAGGCTGCCTTCAATTATGCAGCCGTCGGCCACCAGGCTGTTACGGCTTACGGCCTTGTCGCCATAGTAGGTGGAGACGTCCGAGCGGCCCTTGGTGCGCACGGGGCGGTCTTCCGGGAAGAGCTGGCGGCGCAGCTCCCTGTCAAGCATATCCATGCTCGCTTTATAATATCCATTTACGCTCGTAATGTGAACAGCGTAATCGTCGTGCATGTATATGCCTATCTTCCCGCCGGCAGCGAGCAGCCCGCCGAGACCGTCGCGGTGGAACTTGTGGTTGAGGGCGTTGTCGCAGCGGTCAATGATACCCAGCAGCACCTCTTTGCTCATCACGTACACTTCGAGCGTCACCACACCCTCACCGGGACCGACGCGACGGAGCATAATCTCCTTCGCAAAGCCGTCCTCTCCGACTATAAAGCGGTGGTGTTCTCCTTCGGGCGTGACGTTCGTGCACACTGCCGTGATGTCTGCCCCGGACTTTACGTGCTGGTACATAACCGCGCTCATATCTATACTGGCGGCCAGACTGCCGCGCATGAGGGCAACATAGTCCTGCTTTATGTCCTCGATATATCCGCGCACATTCTCCAGCGCATCTATTATGCCCTCGTATTCACCAGAACCGGTGAATGGGGGCAGCAGCTTGAGGCCGCCGCGCTTGCGGGACATGTCCCACTCCTTGCCGGAGCCTATGTGGTCAAGCAGGGAGGAGTAGTTGCGCTGCATCACTACGCCCACGTCGCGCACACCTGCGTTCTGCAGGTTGGAGAGAGCAAAGTCAATAAGGCGGTAGCGCCCCGCAAACGGCAGGGACGAGGAAGTACGTATCATGACCAGCTCACGCAGATCACGGCTTGAGCGGTCGGCCAGAATGAGTCCATGCAGATTTATCATTGCTCATCGCTCCCTTCCCCGGCCGGGACACTGTCGTATATCATAGCCCCCGCCTTGATAACGGCTCCCGCGCCTACCTCTATGCCAGGGCCGCAGGTGGCGACATTCCACTCGTCGCTGCCGTCAGGGTCGCTGCCCACACGGGCGCCTGCGCGCACAACGGTGTTTTCGCCGATTATGGCATACCTGACCACGGCACCGTCTTCAACCTTGCTGCCGGGCATCAGTATGCTGTAGAACACATGAGCCCCGCGCCCGACGGTTACAGAGCTGGAGAGCACGCTGTTGGACACCTCGCCGTATATCTCGCAGCCCTCGGTGACGATGGAGTGGTTTATGCTGCTGTCGGGTCCTGCGTAGTGAGGCGGTTTTATCGGGCTCTTGGAGCGGATCGGCCAATCCGGGTCGTAGAGGTTTATGAGCGTGCTGGAGAGCATGTCCATGTTCGCGTCCCAGAGGCTCACTATTGTGCCGACGTCGCGCCAGTAGCCGTCAAAGCGGTAAGGCCAGAGCTTCTCGCCCGCGGCGAGCATCTTGGGGATGATGTTCTTGCCGAAATCCTTGTCGGAATCCGGGTCAGCCTCGTCGGCGATCAGGTATTCGCGCAGCTTCTTCCAGTTGAAAATGTATATGCCCATGCTGGCAAGGTCGCTCTTCGGCTTTTTGGGCTTCTCTTCAAACTCGTTGATGTACCCGTCTTCGCCGCAGGAGAGTATGCCGAAACGTGTGGCCTCTTCCAGCGAGACCTGTTTCACCGCGATGGTGCAGTCCGCGCCGTGCTGGACATGCTCGCGGAGCATGTCGGAGTAGTCCATCTTGTAAATGTGGTCGCCGGAGAGTATGAGCACGTTCTCAGGGTCGTAGTTTTCGATGAAGGCGATGTTCTGGTAGATGGCGTTCGCCGTTCCGGAAAACCAGGAGCCCTTCTCGCCGGCGCTCTGATACGGCGGCAGAATAAAGACACCGCCGTCCGAGCTGTCCAGGTCATAGGCCTGGCCGCTGCCGATATAGCTGTTGAGCTGCAGAGGCTTGTACTGCGTGAGCACGCCGACGACGTCTATGCCGGAGTTCGCGCAGTTGGAGAGCGGGAAGTCGATTATCCTGTACTTGCCTCCAAAAGGTACGCTGGGTTTTGCGACGTCCTTCGTGAGCGCATACAGGCGGGAGCCCTGCCCGCCCGCGAGGAGCATCGCGATGCATTTTCTGTTCACACTGTTCCCCCCTGACTTGTTTGATCCGGCCTCGCGCGGGTTGTGACCGGTCCGGTTTAAGCTTTACGGTTGTACTTCGTCATGGCCCTGTCCGGGCCCTCGCTTATATAACACTCTATCGCCGCGGCCGCGCGTTTGCATGCGTCCGCTATGGCCTCGGCGTCTGATCCGGTAAACTTCCCGAGCACCCAATCCACAGGCTCGTGCTCAGGTTCGCCTATGCCCAGGCGTATTCGTGGGAACTGATCGGTTCCAAGGTGCGCGATTATACTCTTGAGACCGTTGTGGCCTCCTGCGCTGCCCGACTTCCGGATGCGCAGGCTGCCCGGCGTCAGCGCCATCTCGTCGGAGACGACGATGACATGCTCGCTCGGCACCTTGTAAAAGCGCGCCGCCTCCCCCACGGCTTCGCCGGAGAGGTTCATATAGGTCTGCGGCTCCATGAGCAGCACACCCTGCCCGGCTATCTCGCAGCGGGCTGTTAGCGCGCGGTGCCTCAGGCGGTCCATTTTCACGCCAAAGCGCTCCTGCGCCGCCGCCCCGGCCATGAAACCGGCGTTGTGGCGCGTATTCTCATACTTGGGCCCGGGATTGCCCAGAAAGGCGACTATCCACTCCACGGGCCTCTGCCTGCCGAAAAACATATCAGTCGAAGAGCGAGGATATGCTGACTTCCTCGTAAATGCGTTCTATCGCCTCGGCGAAAATGGGCGCCACGGAGAGATACTTTATCTTGTCGCATTCCGGCTTGTCGTTCGGGTACGGGATGGTATCCAGCAGCACAAGCTCCTTGATGGGGCTGGCCTTTATGCGGTCTATGGCCGGGCCGGAGAGCACGCCGTGGCTGGCGCAGGCATATATCTCCCTCGCGCCGCCTACCTCCACGAGCGCTTCAGCCGCATGACACAGGCTGCCGGCGGTATCGACCATGTCGTCGAGAAGTATGACGTTCTTACCGGCCACGTCGCCGATTATGTTCATGACCTCGGAGACATTCGCCTTCTGGCGGCGCTTGTCCACTATGGCCAGGGACAGATCGAGCTTCTGGGCGAAGCTGCGCGCCCTGGACACACTGCCGACGTCAGGGGAGACGACCATGAAGTCGTCATTGCCGCGGCCGAAACGGTCTATGTAGTAGTTGGCCAGTATCGGCGCTCCAAAGAGGTTGTCGACGGGGATGTCAAAGAAGCCCTGTATCTGAGCCGCGTGCAGGTCCATGGTGAGCACACGGTCAGCGCCGGCTTCGGTTATCAGGTTGGCTACCAGCTTTGCGGAAATGGGGTCGCGGCTCTTGGCCTTGCGATCCTGGCGGGCGTAACCGAAGTACGGAATAACGGCGGTGATGCGGCCCGCGCTGGCGCGGCGCATCGCGTCTATCATGACGAGCAACTCCATGAGGTTGTCATTTACCGGTTTACAGGTCGGCTGGACTATGAACACATCGGAGCCGCGTACCGGCTCCCCAAGGGACAGAGACACTTCGCCGTCGGCGAAGGCGCTCACCGTGCAGTCGCCGAGCTTCTTGCTCAGCTTCTCGCATATGGCGCGCGCGAGCGGCAGGTTGCTGTTGCCCGCGAACACCTTGACCTCTTTACCGTGTGAAATCAAATTCATCGTCCTCTCTCTTAAAATGGGCCCGAGCCCTTCTCTCGCCGCCATTATACCAAAAGACGCGCCAAATGCCTAGATGGAAACGAAGATTTTTCCTTGCAGGGATATGGGCGAATTATACAAATCTGCCCAACCCGTGGGGCAATGTCCGTAAACAATGAAAGAGCCGCCCCGGCATAGTGTGGGACGGCGTTATTCTTCCGGACGAAATTTCAGGAGTTGATACGGCTCAATCTCAAGTACGTCGGCAATATTGAAAAGCAAATCAATAGACAGGCCGCGGTCCATGTTGGGTGATTCGATAGCCGCCAGATGCTGGCGGCTTATACCGAGCTCTTCGGCCATCTGTTCCTGCGTCATACCTTTGCGTCTGCGGAAATAGCCAATAGCGCGGTACAGGTCAGCCATCCTCTCTCGGTTGTCAAATCTTCTGGCCACGTTGTGTGCGTCACTCCTTACTAATCTAACATTAGTCTAACCAAAGAGCACACGCATTTAAATAATTCAAAACACGTCTATTGACGCTTTAAAATCGATACATTATAATTGTACAACGACATCACGATGAAGTTAAAGGGGAGGCACGGCATATATGACGGTGCTTTATGAGAAGAACTACCCTTCTTTAAGCGAAGTGGCGGCTGCGCTTGCGGACCGCGGCCCGGACGCCATACCTGAGCCTCGGCCAATTGAGGACGTTTATAAAGATGTTGCGATGGCAAAAAAGGTGCCCATTCCGGGCCGGGACGAGCGCATCGCTGAATTCATAGACACGGCGCGCGAGGCGTCGGATGAATTCATGGTGAGCGTGAAAATCCTTCTGTTTGAAGACCGCGTTCAGGCGCGCTATACACTGACAGACGGGTTGGGAACGCTTAAATTCCTGTCCGGCCTGATAGACCTGGCCGATTCAGCGTCGTTTATTTTGAAAGGCAAAGCCCTGGTAATAACCCTGAACTTTTACACGCACTCCACCTGGCTGAACGGCCGCAGTCTGCTGCCGCAGCCGTGGGAAATATAGAGCCTGCGGCACGGCCGGGTGCGCAGCGAAGAGCCTTTGTGGGTTTTGCGGGGGAAATACTGCTTTCACGCTCTTGCAAACCGCCTCGCATAATGGTAAAATTATATGTCACAAAATTTTGCGGCGAGGCCGCGCGATTATGGAGGCAGAGAAATTATGTTTGAAAATCTCGTAGAGATACTCAAGAAGAACCCCCGCAAGATAGTTTATACCGAGGGCACCGACGCCCGTATACTCGAGAGCGCCGCACGCCTGAAGGCCGGCGGTTTCCTCACTCCTGTCCTGGTCGGCAACGTTGACGAGGTCAAGGCTGCGGCTGCCAAGGGCGGCTTCGACATTGAGGGCCTCGAGATAATCGACCCCGAGAACTACCCCGAGTTCGACGCCATGGTCAATGAGATGGTCGCCCTGCGCAAGGGCAAGATGAGCGCCGAGGATTGCGCTGCTGCCCTCAAGAAGTCCAACTACTTCGGCACCATGCTCGTCAAGATGGGCAAGGCCGATGCCCTGCTGGGCGGCGCCACCTACTCCACCGCCGACACCGTGCGTCCCGCCCTCCAGCTCGTCAAGACCAAGCCGGGCAGCCACCTCGTGAGCTCCTGCTTCATCATGGTCCGCGGCGACGAGATGCTGGCCATGGGCGACTGCGCCATCAACATCGACTACACCGACACCGTTGACAAGGACGGCAACGTGACCTTCTCTGCCGCGGACAAGCTCGCCGAGACCGGCGTTGAGTGCGCCCGCGTCGCCAAGATCTTCGGCATCGACCCCAAGGTCGCCTTCCTGAGCTACTCCACCAAGGGTTCCGGCAAAGGCCCCAACGTTGACCTCGCCCGCGAAGCTTGCGCAAAGGCCAAGGCCCTCGCCCCCGAGTTCGATATCGACGGCGAGATGCAGTTCGACGCCGCCGTTTCCCCCACCGTCGGCCAGCTCAAGTTCCCGGGCAGCAAGGTCGCCGGCTATGCCAACACCTTCATCTTCCC
>CAKNRQ010000069.1 GCA_930990965.1 uncultured Clostridia bacterium | reverse complement strand
GCACCGAGATGATAGGCAACCGCACCCGCGCCAAGGTCATCAAGAACAAGGTCGCTCCCCCCTTCAAGGAGGCCGAGTTCGACATACTCTACGGCCAGGGCATCAGCAAGATAGGCGAAATCATCGACCTGTCCGTCAAGCTGGGGCTCATCGACAAGGGCGGCGCGTGGTTCACCGTGGGCGATCAGCGCATACAGGGCCGCGACAATGTCAAGGAGTACCTGCTTGCGAATCCCGAAGTCTGCGACAAGCTGGAGGCCGAAGTCCGCGCAAACGCCCACAAGCTCATGAGCCCGCAGGCCCGCAAGGCCGCCGTTGCCGCCGGCAGGGCCGTTGACATCAGCGCCGAGGACTTCGACGAGGACGATTGATGACCCCCGAAGAGACGCGCAAAAAGGCGCTCGACCTTCTGAACCGGCGTGACTACGGCTCGGCCGAGCTGTGCGCCAAGCTTGTGGAAAAGGGCGCCGTGCCCGATGACGCCGAGGCCGCAGTCCGGTACATGATACGCGTCGGGTTCATAAACGACGAGCGCTACGCCGCCATGGTCGCGCGCCACTACGCGGCCAAGGGCTATGGCCCGGCGCGTGTGCGCGAAGAACTGCGCCGGCGCAAGCTAGACCGCGAACTCTGGGACGCGGCCATAGAGGCTCTACCCGACAGTGGAGAGAAGGCCGAAATTCTCTTTAAAAACAAGATGCGCGGCAAGGGTGCTGACGCGGATGCACTGCGCCGGGCCTGTGCCGCGCTTGCGCGGCGCGGCTTCGCCTGGGAAGATATCCGCGCGGCGCAGGAGCGCTATTTGGCTGAAATGGAGTTGGAAGAATGAAGGTAGGAATGATATCCCTCGGCTGCCCCAAGAACCAGGTGAGCGCCGAACAGATGCTCTACCTCCTGCGTGAAGCCGGGCACGAGATAGTGACGGACGAGCTGGAGGCCGAGGCCATAGTTGTAAACACCTGCGCGTTCATCGAGGACGCCAAGCAGGAGGCCATCAACACAATACTCGAGACGGCCCAGCTCAAGAGCGAGGGCCAGCTAAAGCTGCTTATCGTCACCGGCTGCCTGGCCCAGCTCTTCCGCGAACAGGTGCTCACTGAGCTGCCGGAAGTCGATGCGGTAGTGGGTGTCGGCTCCTGCGAGGAGATAGTTGACGTGCTCAACCGCGCCGAAGCCGGCGAGAAGCCCGTAGTCATAGGCGACAACAACGCCCCCGTCGCGGAGTGCAAGCGCATGATAAGCACCGGTCCCGCCTGGGCCTATCTGCTCATCGCAGAGGGCTGCGACAACCGCTGCTCCTATTGCCTAATACCCAGCATCCGCGGCCGCTTCCGCTCCCGCGCCCCCGAGGACATCCTCGCGGAAGCCGAAAAGCTCGCCAGTTACGGCTACCGGGAGGTCATACTCGTGGCCCAGGACCTCACGCGCTACGGTCAGGACATCCCGGGCTGGAACCTCGCCCGGCTGCTCACCGAGCTGTGTAAGATTGAGGGCCTCGACTGGCTCAGGCTGCACTACCTCTACCCGCATGAGCTCACGGATGAGCTCATAGACGTCATAGCGGACGAGCCCAAAATCGTGAAGTACCTGGACATCCCGCTCCAGCACATAAACGCCAACATACTCAAGAAGATGAACCGGCGCGATACGCCCGACGACATTCGCGCTCTGCTCAAAAAACTCAGGGCGCGCATCCCCGGCCTGGTGCTTCGCACCAGCCTCATAACCGGCCTGCCCGGCGAGGGAGAGGCCGAGTTTGAAGAGCTGTGCGAGTTCCTGCGCGAGTACAGGATAGAGCGCGCGGGCGTCTTCCCCTTCTCCCCCGAGGAGGGCACTCCGGCGGCCAGTATGCCGCACGTGGACAACGAAACAGCCCGCGAACGCGCCGAGCGTGTCCAGGAACTCCAGGCCGAGATCATGGACGAGTGGGAGGCCTCGCTCGCCGGGAGCGTCGTCGATGCCGTCTGCGACGGCTACGACCCCGAAACCGGTGTTCCTATGGGCCGCGCGTACTTCGACTCTCCTGGTATTGACGGCATGATGGAGTTCACCGGCGAAGTTTCGCCGGGCGACATAGTGCGTGTTGAAATAATTTCTGCCGAGGACGGCATTCTGAGAGGAAAGGTAATATGAAACTCACCACCGCAAGCAAGATCACAATAGCTCGAGTGGCGCTGATACCTGTCGTGCTGCTGCTCATGTACATAGACTTTCCAGGCCACATGTACTGGGCGCTCGCGGTGTTTATAATCGCCTCCTGCTCAGACTTCGTGGATGGCTATATCGCCCGCCACTACAACCAAGTCTCCAACTTCGGCAAGTTTGTAGACCCCCTGGCTGACAAGCTGCTCGTGATATCGGTAATGCTCGTGTATGTGGACTGGGGATACATGCCCGCCTGGGCAGCTATCATTGTCGTTGCACGCGAGCTGTGTGTAACCGGTCTCCGGCTCGTCGCGGTAGAGGGCGGCAAGGTCATCGCCGCCGCCTGGTCCGGCAAAATCAAGACCGCTTCCACCATGGTCTGCTTCTGTTTGATGATGCTTCCCGTCCCCAAATTTGTAATATCTGTCTGTTGGATAATCGTGGTGTTGACCACGGTTTACTCAGGTGTAGAATATTTCATCAAGAACGCCGATGTCTTCAAATGAAGGACGTGTCGAAAAACATGATATTATGTAAATTTAAATGACATTTTGAGTGTTGTTGTCGAATATTGTTGACAAGTTCTTTCCCTAATTTTTAACCTTGTTATTGCATTTAGCGAGACCTTGTGCTAAATTATTAGTAGCTTTAACGGTGCTTTGCGCTTTAAAGATAAACAGCAGCCCGTGTATGCAAAATTATCGGAGGCTGAATTATGGAAACTAAAATTGGATTGATAATCGCAGACCCAAACGAAGAAGCTCGCCGGCAATTGGTATCCGCATTCGAGCAAACTGCGGATATTGAAGTCCTGGCAACAGCAAAAGATGGAATCGAGGCCATCGACGCTGTGCGTCTCAACAAACCCGCTTTTCTGCTCACAGAGCTGGTCATGCCGAATCTTGACGGTATGGGTCTACTGGTGCGCACGTCCAGGGAATTCCCCGACACGAAAGTCGTGGTAATCACGGAAGTAGAGTCCACGCATATCATCAGCGAGTGCTTCAATCTTGGTGCCGTATATGTTCTGAGGAAACCGGTAGATTTGAACAGCCTTCCTGACATCATACGCATGCTGTCCCGCTTTGTGGATACCACTGCAATGCCGAGGCCGGGTGTCATGGGTGCGATTGATCTGGAAAGCATGGTTACCGATATCATACACGAAATTGGCGTTCCGGCTCACATCAAGGGCTATCAGTATCTGCGCGAAGGCATCATTCTCGCCATCAATGACATGGACGTTATAAACGCCGTCACAAAGGTGCTCTATCCGACTGTAGCCAAGAAATTCGGCACCACGCCCTCCCGCGTCGAGCGTGCCATCCGTCACGCTATCGAAGTCGCATGGGACCGGGGCGATATCGAGGTTCTGCAAAAGTTCTTCGGCTACACCGTCAGCAACATAAAGGGCAAGCCCACCAACAGCGAGTTTATCGCCATGATTGCCGATTACATGAGCCTGCGTCTGAAGAATCTCGGTGCGACCCGCCGCGAGGGCGACGCAATCACTGTGAAATAATCCGTACAAACATCAAGAGGCCGGCGCCGGAGCGCCGGCCCTTTTTACGCCCACACTTTTGCCCCGAAATATGTTGAAAGCAGTTGTCATACACGCAGCGGCGTGATACAATGATACGCACTAATTCTCCGGAGGGAAAGGATCGTATGGGTGACTACGAAAATGTTATTTATCTGGCGTTTGCCTTGGCTGTCGTCATTATCTCCATCGTGCTGATGCACATTATAACCAGCTCTAAAAAGCTTGGCAGCCATCCGCATCGCCTGCCGTTATATTGCTGTGTGGTGTTCGTCGCAGGCGTGGCTTCCCTTGGACTCATAGCCTACACCTCAGGCCAGTCAGCCCTGCTTGACGGCTTTGAGCCTTTCGCACTGGACGATGTGTCATCTGCGGCAACGCTTATGGAAAAACCCCTGTCCGGCGCAGACGCGAACGTAGACGAGTTCACCCTGGCCTTCTACGACGGGCAATTCCTGAACATAGTCTACAACGTAGTGGACGGGAACAGCGAGCAGCAAATCCAGGTCACGGGTTCCGGGCAGTGCTACCCGGGCGAGAAGCTGGCACACGCGCCCGGCAGTTTTGACGCCGTTCCGCTGCACCTCTTAAAAGACGCGGTGCAAGCGCTCGATGAAAGCGATTGGAACGAGCTGTTTGCCCTGCCTGAATCCGGCCCCGTATTGCTTGGCTACTCCGGTACGCTCGCCCCCGACCACATGAGCACTGCCAGCCAGAGTGTGGGCTATGTACTCATGGACGGCGGCCTCGTGCCTGTAGACCGTCTGGACGCCGCTCTGGCGGCCCTGCCGATGCCTGTGCTCACCTACACCTCTGACGTCTCCGAGGGCCTCATATTCCTCGCAGACGCGCTGTAAGAAGAAAAGCCTCCCCTATGGGGAGGCTTTTGTTTACGCCGAGGGCGGCGCTATTTCCGTGTCAGCCGGACGGGGTATGAACTGCATGTCCAAATCCACGTCGGCATCTATGCCGTTGACACGGCCGGTCATAGAGAACTGCCAGAGCAGGTGCTCGTAGTAGAAGTCGGGCCAGGTGCCGAGCGCTCCGACCCAGAGCTCGTAATCAGCCAGGCGCTCCATCATGTACTCGTAGTAGCCGGTGTACCTGTAGAGATATACGCAGGGCGTGTACCCCGCGTCCTTGACCATCTCGCAGAAGACAACGGCGCTCGCCGTCAGCTCGCTGCGGTCTATATCCTCCGCGCGAGAACCCTCAAGCGGCTCCCAGTCGAATGCAACTGGCATTGTGATGTTGTAACCATCTATGAGGTTTAGGACGAAGTTGGCCTCTTCAGCAGCCTCTATCGCGCCGGTGGACTGCGAAAAGAAATACACGCCCACATCGAGCCCGGCGTCGAGCGCACCCTGTATGTTGTTCTCGAACTGCTCGTCAACGACCATCTCGCCGGTTTCGCTGCCGCGGTAGCCGCAGCGTATCATGGCGAACTCAATGCCGTCGGCGGCCACGGCTTCCCAATCTATGACGCCCTGGTAGAACGATACGTCTATGCCCAGGCGTGTGTCGTACTTGTCGCCGTTATATACCGGCAGCCCTTCCGCGTCCGTGGAGAACTCCTCCTCGGTAAAGGACGAGACGGCCACGCCTTCGGCCGGCGTAATCCACTCCCAGTTGGCGCCGGTGTTGACGTAGGCCATACCCTCATGTGGGTCGGGCTCGGGCTCAGACGCGCCGCAGGCCGCCATAGAGAGCGCCAGTGCGGCGCACATGGCTGCGGCGGCCAGACGTTTCAAAAGTTTATTGTTCATGCTGCAATCCTTTCGACGGAGTTCGACATATTATAGCACGAACATATGAACAAATCAACGAACTCTATACCAGCGAGGTGATCCAGTTATATATTGGCACGTAGGCTGCGGGCAAGAACACGGCCGGGAGCATATTGGCGATTTTTATGGGCTGCGGCCTGAGATTCAGCAGGTTGATGGCCAGGCCAATGAGCAGCACGCCGCCGACGGCGCTCATCTCTGTTACAATCGCATCGGTGAGCAGCGGCGCGAGGGCCCCGGCGAGCAGCGTAAGCCCGCCCTCGACTATCAGTACACAGGCAAAGCTCATGGCTGCGCCGAGTCCCATGCCTGCGCCGAAGGCCAGCGCGGCTATGAGGTCCAGCACGGCCTTGGCAAAGAGTATGGAGTTGTCGCCGTTTATGCCGGCCTCGACGCTGCCCATGACGGCCATGGAGCCTATGCAGAACATGATGGCGCAGGAGACAAAGGCGCTGGTGAAATTCCCCTTACCGCCGGCCTTGCCGCCGAACTTGGCTTCTGCTATACGCCCCAGGGCGTTCACTCCGTCGTCTATACGCAGCAGCTCACCTATGACGGTACCCAGCGAGCAGCACACTATAATACACAGCACGTCCGTCGTGCCCACTACGCTGGCCACGCCCATGCCCATTGTGGCCAGGCCGAGCGCTATCATAAGTGCATCCGTGTATTTACTGGATATTCTGTTGCCGAAGAGCATACCTATTATGCCGCCTATCAGCACGGCGCCGGAGTTTGCAAGAACGCCCAGCATATATCTCACCCCTAGTCCTACATTATAAATAATACAGTGTAAGGATATCTCAAGGTGGGTCTAAAGTCAATCAAGACGTTGACATGCGGGCCCAAAAATAGTATTATATATAGGCAAATTCGCGGGTATGGTGGAATTGGCAGACACGCAGGATTTAGGTTCCTGTGGGTTAAACCGTGTGGGTTCAAGTCCCACTACCCGCACCACCTCGTCGGGGCAAAGTCCGTTCGGCTCCGTTTCCGGCTCCAGGCTGCGCCTTATGCCGAAAACTGCGCTCACTCCCTTGCCCCTCCTCTCAAATCCGAACCCGCTTCGCTGGGCTTCGGATTTGTTTTTTAGCACGCTCAACATGCGACAAAAAAACCACCCCCGCCGAAGCGGGGGTGGAAAACGTTTATTGGGCGTTTATTGGATTACTCAGCCAAATAGCTTAGTCTTTAACAGGGCTGAGGGAGGTAATCTCAATATCAATCACACCATAAGCAACAGCCTGCTCAACGGTGAAAGACATAACTCCGTCAACGACGTCAAGAGTCATCTCACCAAGGGACTGCCCCTCAACAGTGGCATTGACCTTGTACTGTTCGTGCTTGAAGCCGTCTTGAAGGTTGGAAGTAATCGTTACAACAATGTTGTTGGTGGAGAGAATACCAACCTTTTTGGGGTTAACAGAGACCGAAAAATCATCATTGCCAGTGCTGTTTTTGACATTAACCACGAAGTTGGCAGCGGTCAGGTCGAGCTTAACGTTGTTCCAGCCAACGTTGCTGGTCTCAACGTCAAAAGTGTAGAGGCCAGTAACGGCATTAGCAGTAGCCTTGTAGTCTTTGCCGCCGATAGTGAAGGTGATTTCCTCAGTGCCGAGCTCGGCAGTGCCGGTGTACTTCAGGGACACAGGAACGGTAACTTTGCGATTCTCATCAACGTCAGAAACATAGCCGCCAGCAACGATGGTCCAATCATCGAGCTTGTCAACGACGCTCACGCTGTTGTGCCAAGTGTCGTCAACGACGTAGATAACGCTCACATCGCCGCTTGACCGGTCTACGGTGTAAGCCAGACGAATGTTGCTGTGAGTTTTGGCATAGGTGTACAGCCAAGCCAGGGTGGGCTCATCGTAAGGGCACTCGTTGGTAGTATCAACTATCTTTACTTCACCAGCAACAGCATCAACATAGCCGCTGATGGAAGAGTTGCCGAACTGCCAAACGTTGTCATTTATGCCAGTCGCAATGTAGGTAACGTCGTCGTAAGCGCAATACCTGCCGTCATCGATGCGAGAGTCGGCCTCAATTATATAGCGGCCATTGGCATCCTTGTTATAAGTCCACTTGTAGAAGCCGCGCTCGAGGACATAATCATTGATATTGCCGGTTACATCCTCAACATCAACATAGATGCTTACAGGCTGCTCCACGCCGTCAACGTAAGCACCATCATACCTGATGATGTAGGTGTTGTCGTTGCCGCTAGTGACTCCACGCCAGTTGTCAGCGGTGACATCCTTCGGAATGAAGACGTAGCTGCCTTCGACCATGAAGTTGTCCTCATGGACAAACACGGTGCTGGCATACTTGTGACCGGTCATAGTGCCAGAAACGGTGAAGCAAGCGTTAGCAAAGTAGTAAACAGCGTTCTTGGCGTTCGGGTAATCCTTAGCCAGTGCATCAATACCCTTGTAGGTCTTGACGGTCATGTTGTCGCCGGAGCCCTTGGTTACGATGAAGGTGATCTCGTCAATGTTGAAATAGACACGATCGCCAGTCACATTGCCCTCAGCGACGTAGACACTCTTGCTGTCAGAGTTGACAGAGAAAGTATCAATGACGTATTCATTGGCATAGGGGTTCTGGCCAGCAAACACACGAGTAGCAACGTAGCTACCGTTGTCGTTAGCAGTCACGCGGATGTCGTAGTAGCAGCCTTCCACAAGAACATTGTAATTGCTAACAGGAACGATGTACTCATCACCAGTGCTCACATTGACGAAGCGGTACTCGTCCTTGCTGTTCCAGGAGCCATGATCGTTGGCGTCGCGGACATCACCAGTGAAGTAGTAGAGGTCACGAGCGCCGTCCTTGGTGGCATAGATAACGTCGCCGTGGGTATCGAGCACGAACATGTAGTTCTGACGCAGAGCATAGTAATCCTCGTAATCCTGGGAATCATCCCAGAAAGCGGAGAGCTCAAGCTTGGTACCGCCGGAGAGGGTCAGAGTGACAACGCCGTCGGTGTTCTTCTCAATGTCGGTGACAACGCCTTCAGTAGTGGTCACAGCGGTAACATACTCAGCAACACCGTTGGTACGCGTGCTCTTAGTGCTGACATAAATAACACCATCGCCCCAAACAATCTTGGAGGTGTCGGTCTTGATGTCGTCGTTGTCAAGAGTGTAGGTCTTGTTATAAATGTTAGAGTTGAGAGTGGTCTCGGTCTTGCCAGCATAGCCCATGTCGGCGTAGTCAGCCTTCAGGGTTATAACAGCATAGTCAGAATCGAGAACGTAGCTTTCACTCTGCTTCAGGCTCTCAAGGTCGAGAGCGGTGTTGTCAATAACATAGACTTCGTAATTCTGACCGGCTTCACCAATGGTGTTCTCCAGTACGCTGTAATCCTTCTTGAGATCCTTAACGTCGTCAGAGAGCTCCTTGCCCATGTGGAGGCAATCGTAGGTGGTAACCTTGGCGAGGTCGTTGACGTAGACATTGGTGCCGTTGGTGTCGGAACCGGTGTACCAAACGCGGACAGCATGCCACATCAGGTCATAGCCGGTGTCGGCCTTAACGGAGACATAAGATGCCTCGTCGAGCCACGGGAACTCAACATAGCCCTTGTAGCCGGTGTTAGCGACGACGGTCTTGGAGTTACCCATACCTTCGTTATCGACGATCTGACCTTCGACGAATTTGAGGTCGAAGACGTCGTAACCGAGGGTATAGCCGGTACCATCGGCCCATTCGTAGCCGAAGATATCGTAGACGTAGTTGTTACCGT
>CAKNRQ010000068.1 GCA_930990965.1 uncultured Clostridia bacterium | reverse complement strand
GAGCCACTTCGACGCCTGGGCGGCGAACTTCGGTGAGACGGTCACGGCGATGGAGCTGACTCCCGAGGGGTCGGGCTACAGGGCGCGGACGAGGTTCAGCAAATTCTTCAACCTCCCGGAGCTTATGAGCATATTCAAGGAGGTCGCAGACATCAAGACTGCCGAGGAGCTGAATTTGCCGAAGCCTGAGGTCGTGTACCACAACGAAGTGTCTCAACCCACGGAGATACAGAAGGCGCTCGTAAAAGAACTTTCCGAGCGCGCTACGAAAGTCCATTCCCGGCAAGTTGACCCAAGCGTGGACAATATGCTCGCTATCACCAACGATGGCCGCAAGCTCGGACTCGACCAACGCGTAATTAACCCGCTTCTGCCTGACGAGCCAGGGACGAAGGTCAACCGCTGTGTGGACAACGTGTTCAAGATTTGGGAGAACGGCGCAGATAAGAAGCTGACACAGCTCATTTTCTGTGACCTCTCGACACCCGGCAAAGGCTTCAGCGTCTACGAGGATATACGTACCAAGCTTGTAGAGCGCGGAGTGCCTGAGAACGAGATAGCCTTCATCCATGACGCCAACACGGACGAGAAAAAGAAAGCACTGTTTGCCAAAGTTCGCACCGGACAAGTCCGCGTACTCATGGGCAGCACCTCCAAGATGGGGGCTGGTACAAACGTTCAGGACCGGCTCATAGCCCTCCACGACCTCGACGCTCCCTGGAGGCCGGGCGACCTCGAACAGCGCAAGGGCAGAATAGAGCGCCAAGGCAATATGAATGAGACTGTCCATGTGTACAGGTACGTTACAGAAAATTCCTTCGACAGCTACCTCTGGCAGACTTTGGAGAACAAGCAAAAGTTCATAAGCCAGATTATGACCTCAAAGTCACCGGTGCGTTCATGCGAGGATGTGGACGAGACAACGCTCTCATTCGCGGAGATTAAGGCTCTGTGCGCGGGAGATCCGAGGATAAAAGAAAAGATGGACTTGGACGTGCAGATAGCCAAGCTGCGGCTGCTGAAGTCCAGCTTCCAGAGCCAGAAGTATTCGCTGGAGTATGACCTCTTACGGTATTTCCCATGCGAGATTGCGGAGACAAAGGCGCGAATTGCCAGGCTCGAATCGGACATACAGACCAGAGATGCACATCCCGTACCCGCGGATGGTTTCGCCGGTATTGAGCTTGATGGCGTCCGCTATACCGAGCGCGTCGCTGCTGGCGAGGCGCTCTTGCAGCTGCTGCCCACGGTGCAGGACATGGAGCCTGTTCACATTGGCCGTTTCCGCGGCTTTGACGTGGAAATCTCACTGTCTGAGTTCGGCAAATACTCGCTCGCGCTTAAAGGTGTGGCTGAGCATAAAGTCGAGCTGGGAGCCGACGCACTCGGCAATGTCCTGCGCATAGAAAACACGCTCACCGGCATGGACAGGCAGCTTGAAAAAAGCCGCGCCCGGCTTGAGGACTTGGAGCGCCAAACGGAAAACGCCCGCGCCGAGCTTGAAAAGCCATTTCCACAGGAGGCCGAGCTCGCTGAAAAGAGCGCGCGGCTCATAGAGCTTAACGCCGAGCTGGACATGGAGAATAATGCGCCGCCTGAGCCTGTTGCCGAGGAAAAAGAAGATGAGCGCCCATCGCTGCTCGCAAAACTCAAAGAGCCCATACCGCTTTACGAACCCAAACCACAACAACAAATAAGGGAGGCTTGTAGATGAACCTGAAGGAACAGCTGATTGAGAAGATGGAGGCCGAGTTTGAGCATTTTCGCTCGTGGCTGCTGGAACAGCCTCCAGAGGAAATCTTGGATCTCGCATACGATTACCTCACGAAGCAGGATATTTTGATGAACCTTGAGGATACCGACCTTTCGCCTGCGCAGATTGAAACTATGCTGCGTTCGCCCTGTCCGTTAGAGGATGTGTTACGGGACTGCTTTCATATTGACCAGGCTGACTACAACTACACTTTGAAAGTCCTCATTGACCAGCGCGCCGACATGGAGATGGAGAAACAGCGCGGTATTCCTATCTACAACGGCACGGCGCAAGAGGCAGACGAGCGCGGTGAGCTGGACAAGTTCAAGGCTTCGGCTGAGGCCGACGAGAATTGCAAAACCGCCATTGAAAACGCCATCGCCCGCAACTATGACGGCTCCCGGCTGAACACCAACGCTGCGATACGCGAGGTGCGCGAGCAGTTTGGAGAGAAGCGGCTTACCCGTGTAACGGCCTCGCTTATAGTCAACAGGCCGCACGACGAGCGCATCAGCCCGGAGAATATGAAATGGGCTGAGAAAAACGCCACCACGAAAAAGCTCTCCACGGATCGTACACACTCCGGCCTGCTGGACATTTTCGCTACGCGCCTGCGCGAGAGCGAGCGCAAACGTGAGAGGGGCGCGGAACGGTGAGTAACAAGCGCAACACGTTCCTGCTCATCCGCATAAACGACGAGGAGCACGAGCAGATTCAGGCACGGATGGAGCTCGCCGGAACGAAAAATATGAGCGCCTTTATTCGCAAAATGGCCATAGACGGGCACATCATTCTGCTCGGCATGGACGAGATAAAAACGCTGGTGAGCCTCCTGCGGCGCACCAGCGCAAATGTGAATCAGATTGCTAAGCGCGTTAACGCTACCAGTCGTGTGTACGAGAACGACCTCGCGGAGATTCAAAGCCGGCTGGGCGAGGTGTGGGCTGCACTGGATGACGTGCTGCGAAAACTGGCGGCGGTGAAGTGATGGCGTTAGTTTGATTCTTTAATAATAGTTGAATCGATGTCTCGCTCAATATTTGAATTTTCAAAAAATGTGAAATGAGCGCCTGCCTGACGGTGGACGCTCATTTCTTCCATAAGGATATTTAATTGCGGTCAATCTTACGGTGAAAGCGACCCTGCTTCTATCTCTGCGCCGTCGCGTGTGACGCGGGCAACATAGCGGCGGCCTTTGAAGCAAAACGGGAACTCCAGCGCGTTCCAGCCCTCAGGCAGATGCGGCGCAAGGGCTGGCTTCCCGTTCTCAAGATGCAATCCCGCGAAGCCAAAGACCACGGTCTGCCAGGTTTCGCCGAGGCAGGCAAGGTGCAAGCCCTCTTTGCCCGTGTTGGACATAATATCGCGCAGATCTAACAAGAGTGCCTTGGAGAAGTACCTGGACGCGTCCTCCAACAGCCCGTTTTGTGCCGCGAACAGCGCGTGGGTGGCGAAGCTGAGTGTGGAGTCGTGGATGCAAAGCGGCTCGAAGTCTTCCCAGGCAGCCAGCTTTTCGCCCTCCGTGAACAGCTCTGGTAGGCGCGTCATGAGCAGCAGCACGTCCGCTTGTTTAATGACCTTGAGCCTTTGCAGCGCGTCAAAGCACACACGCGAATAGGCTGCGGAGTCATCCGGCTTGATTTGCGCCACGTCTACGGGTTGTAGTAGGTGGAAGGTGTCGTCCTGCATCCAGCGCCCGGTTTCATTGTCGCGCGGAAACTTTATTCCCGCAGACAGCGTGCGCCATTGCCCAACTTCTCCGGCACTGAGCGCAAGCCTTGCGTACTGTACTGGATCCAGGCGCGAGAGAGTATCTGCGGCGCTTGAGGCCAGGGCGATGTTGTGCCGCACCATGAAGTTGGTGTAAAGGTTGTTGCTGGTTATGCCGCAGTATTCGTCCGGTCCCTTGCAGAACAGCAGGTTGACGCCGCCATTCGGTGCGGGAGAGTACCGGCTCGGCCAGAAGCGCGCGGTCTCTACCAGCATCTCGGCGCCCCCGTTGAGGAAGAAAGTGGTGTCGCCGGACCAGTCAAGATATTGACCTGCCGCATAAGCTACGTCGGCGGTGACATGTACCTCGCTGCATCCTATGTCCCAGCTTTCGCACTGCTCGCTGCCGTCGAGTGAGACCATCCACGGATAGCGCGCGCCGGAACCGTTCATCTTTTTCACGTGCTCACGCGCGGCAGGGAGCGTTTTCACGCGGAAATTCAGCAGATTGCGCGCGGCCTCGGGGTCAGTGAGCGTGTAAAACGGCAGGAGAAACATTTCGGTGTCCCAGAAGCAGCATCCCTTGTATCGCGTGTGCGTTAACCCGCGTGCACCGATACTGACCGTGCCGTCGCGCGCCGGACAGTTGGCCAGGAGCTGGTATATGACGTATCGTATGGCGTTTTGCGCCTCGCTGTCGCCATCTATGACCACGTTGCAGTTGCGCCAGCGGCGGTCGAGCGCGTCTCGCGCCTTGTCCAGAGCGGAACCGTAGCCGGTAGAATTCGGCAGGGGGGAGGACAGTCTCGGGTCAACGTCGCGGCTGGTGTAGATGTTGCATACCGATTCCACCGCCAGCGAGCGACCGGTGAAGAGAAGAATTTTTCCGTCCGCAACGCCTTCGACGGACGAGTTGAAACACATGCGGTATATCAGCTTCAAACCAGTGTGGCGGGTCTCATAGCTAGCTTCAATGGCCTGCGCGGTGATATCAAAGGCGGTTTCACGGAACATTCTAACTATTTCGATGTTCTCTTTAACCTGGTCGTCAGGTATGGGGCAGTTGCTCACCCTGGCGTCTATGCCGAGCTTCAGCGAGGCGGGGCAATCGCTTTTAACCGTGAAGCGCTGGAACACCTGGCCGGGGCTGTCCATGGGAAAGACCCGCCGCTCCATCACTTTTGCCTGGTGCGGGCCGGCCTCGACCGTGTACTCAAAGCGAAGCTCCCCTGTGCGAAGGTTCAAGGTACGAGTGACGGGAGAGCACACCTCAGCGTCCCGGCCGTCCAGCTCCAAATCGCACCACAGTGGACTGGGCAGCGCGACAAAATCGGTTATGGGCGAACCGCCGCTGATGCGGTCGAAGATGCCGGATACGAACAATCCGGCGTCCAGCGCCCGTTCCTCGCGGCGAAAAGCCATGCAGCCGCGCGAGCCCATCCTGCCGGAGCCGGTAAAGAATACGGATTCTAAAAACTGGTCGCACTCGACTCCCGATGTGGTGAGCACCCATCCGTCGAGCTTTATGTCATTCCTCATAGTTAACGCCTCCAAGAGCGCGGCGCAGGGCGTGGCAGACAAAGCCGGCCGCGGTTGCAAAGTGCGCACCCGTGGTGCACTCGCCCGTGTACTCGTCTATGCTTTCGCACACTATGCCGTTGTCCATAAACGCGCGCCGCAGGATGTCTGTAGCCCGTTCCTCCTCGCCGGAGAGCAGGCTGTTGGCAATGCTCGGCAGCCACGGATGGGGTGCGTGCGCGCAGCCTATGTCCGCAAATTCGCAGCTGGCGAAGCTGTAAGTGTAATCAGGCGAGCGTATCATGCGTGCCGTGTTGACATACTCGGGGCAGCGGCTTTCGCAAAATCCTAGGTAGGGCAGCAAAAGCAGTGAGCCAGGCGGCTCGTCATATACGTCGCTGTTGCCGTTGAGATCCGTGCTCCAGACGAAGTAACGCCCATCAGCGCCCTTGGCCGTACAGTGTTCAAATATGGCCTCGCGCACCTTTTCGGCCTCGTCGGCCAGCGAGGCGAAGCGCTCCGGGTACAGCCGCGAGAGCGCCCTCAGCGCTCGCCAGACTAGTACGTTGTCGTAGGTCAGGTACGGGTACGTGCGCAAATCGTCCGTGGGCATCAGGAAGGTCTCGTACAGCGCGGCCGATGCGTGACGCTTCGTTTTCAGCTTTCGCAGTATGCGCTCCACGCCATGCGTGACGCACGGCAGCGTGAGTATGGAACGGTCTCCTGATGCGCTGACATAGCGCTCCAGCGCAAGCACAGGAGCCACCAGTTCATCCAGTTCAAACCCCGGCTCGAGTACTGTGCCGTCTATAAAGCGCGAGTGCACGCCGATGTTGCGGCCCTGCCGGCCAAAGGCGTAGAGCAGCATTTCGCGCGCCAGATCAAGGTCGGCGTCCACCACCGACGGGAAGCTCCAAAACAGGCTGTCCCTGTCCCAATACGCCGCCGAGACATAGTAGCGCGGGCTGCGGCTGGTGACAAGGACAAGCTCCTCGGTGTCAATGGTCAAACCGGTAGAGTAGAAGATGCAGAAAAAGAGATTCGTGTTGTACAGTGTGCGCAGATGCGCGTCGTCCGTATGCCAGGAGCGGCTGCGCAAATAGTCGAGGGTCGTTTTCATCTCGTGGTTCCATCCCTGCCGGAGCATCTCCTTGGCGCTGGTGGCAGCGGCGACTTCCTCGTAGCCAAGTCCCCAGTAGAAGCAGGCGGCTTCGCTCTCACCCGGGGCTAGCGTGACCCGGCGCTCCAGGGTGTAGTCAATGGCACCGCCGCGCTCGCTGTGTGAAGACACGGTGTCGAGATCACACATAGGTGCGAAGGTCAGAAACGGAAGTCCGCAGAAGAATTCAAACACGGGACCCGAGTTCCAAAGACTGTCTGTTACACGCTTGGTGCCTAGAATCTCCTTGTCCTCGTTCACGCAAAGCCAGGTAGACGCCCACGCTCCCTCGAGCCCGTAGGCGACATCCACTGGCGAATCGGAAGCGTTTTCGATGCTTAACCGGTATATAAACCCGCGCTCGCACACGGGGGCGAGTATGGTTCCGCGCACCGTCAGACTTCCGGCATGGGCAGTGAACTCCGGCACCCAGTATTCCAGGCGCTGCCAGGCCATGTCCGTCAGAGGCAAGTTCGCACCTCTGCTATGTACAAACGGCGCCATAACAGGAACTGAGCCGTCGCCACGGAACTCAACCAGCCCCTTTGCGCCCATGTGCAGACAGGAAAAGCTCCAGATTGCAGCCGTGCGCTCGCTGATGTCGGGCAGCGAGACATACTCGTTTCCCGTTGGAAGGTACAGCTCTCTCATAGGCAAACCTCGCAATAATTTAATCGTTTAAAAAATTTAACCGTTCTGATGTTGTTAACATCATATCACAAACACGACCGTTGTCAATAAAAATTGTGCTGAATGTAAAAAATACTCTTGACATTCGGCAGCGCATTGGCTAATATTAAGTCAGGAACTAATTTAATCGCTTAAATTAGCGAGGTGCATATAAATGGCGAACCAGAGAGTGACTATGAAAGACGTAGCCCAGGCGGCCGGCGTAACCACGGCGGCGGTCAGCTATGCGATAAGCGGCAAGAGGCCCATATCCGACGAGACGCGCAAGCGCGTCGAGCAGGCCATCAAGGAGCTGGGTTACGCCCCTAACATGGCCGCTCGCACGCTCTCAAGCGCGGGGCGCTCAAGCAAGCTCATAGGCGTGGTCGTGCCACAGACCGAGGGCGGCGGTAGGCTGATGTTCCAGAACCAGTTCTACTCCGAGATACTCGGCAGCATAGAACTCTGCGCGCGGCAGAAGGGATATCACGTCCTCATCTCCGCGACGGACGCCAACGAGAGTTATCTCATGCTGGCCAAGGAGCGCAACCTGGACGGCATCATTGTCATAGGCATGTACCCCGACGAGTTCTATCAACAGATGAAGAAGAGCCAGATACCTATAGTGCTCATAGACAGCTATTGCAACGACCACTATTACCACAACGTGCGCATAGACGACGCCTACGGCAGCTATCTGGCCACACGTTACGTGCTTGAAAACGGGCACCGAGATATAGCGTTTTTCTCAGGCCGCATCAAGGAAAACGGCGTCATGAAAAAGCGCCTGGCCGGATACCGGGACGCGCTGTTGGAGTACGGCGTGGAGTTCAGGGACGAGCTTGTGTTTGAAGGCGACATCGACTACAAGGACGGAATCGAGAGCGCGAACCGGTTGATGGATTCCAGCAATAGCGTCACGGCGGTGGTTGCGGCGGCCGACATACTGGCCATCGGCGCTGCAAAGGCATTCTACGAGCGCGGTGTGCGCGTGCCGGACGACATATCCCTGATGGGTTTCGACGACCTCGAAATTGCCCAGTATCTCACCCCCGGCCTCTCCACTGTCAAGCAGCAGATTTCGCTCAAGGGCGAGAAGGCTGTTGAGCTGCTGATTCGCAACATCAACGAGCCGGAGCTTACCAAACAGGAGCTCATCCTGCCCGTGACGCTGGTTGAGCGTGGAAGCGTTAAGAGAGTGTGAGCACGCAAAAATCAAGCACAGCTCCAGAATTTGCTTCTGAACCTTTGACCTTACGCCGGCAACGCGTGAGGCAGGCTGTGCCTGCTGACAATGCGCGCATGTGAGCTTTCCGTGTTTTCGGGCTGAACGCCCGCGGCCAAGCGACCAGCTATAAGTAGGCAACGCGCGAGCCTACCGAGCATATGAACTAACTTTCAAGGAGGAAATGAGAAATGAAAAAGAGGTTGTTTGCAGTCCTGGCCTGCTGCCTCTCCCTGCTGATGGTCCTGTCGGCCTGCGGCACGCAGACGAGCGAGCCCAGTTCCGAGCCCACCGCACCCGCTGAGAGCGGCGGCGACGTCGCGTCCGAACCCGTAACCATTACCTACTGCAACTTCAACTCTTCCGGTGGAAACGAGGAGACCCTGCAGCGTATGTATGAGGCGTTCCACGAGGAATACCCGAACATCACCGTAGAAATTGAAACCATCGCCATCGACGACTACTTCACCCAGATGCAGACCCGCATTGTCGGCGGTACCGCCCCCGACTGCTTCGAGATGAACATAGAGAACTTCGCCGCCTACGCCGGCATGGGCGCGCTGGCCCCGATTGAGGGCGTTGATCTGAGCGACCTCGACGAGACTGCGCTCTCTGCCTTCACCGTTGATGGCGTCCAGTACGGCCTGCCCGGCAACTTCTCCAACGTCGTCCTGGTCTATAACAAGGACCTCTTCGACCAGGCCAACCTCGAGTACCCGACCTCCGACTGGACTCAGGACGACGTCCAGGCAGCCGCAGAGGCGATAAGCGCCCTGGGCGACGACATCTACGGCTACTACCAGCCGCTGACCTACAACGAGTTCTACAAGGCCTGCGCCCAGTTCGGCGGCAGCCTGCTCAACGAGGACAAGACCGAGTTCACGATTAATTCCCCCGAGAACGTGGCTGCGGCCCAGATGATGGCCGACCGCGTACTGGTCAGCAACGTTCAGCCCACCGCAGAGCAGATGGGTGGCATGAGCGACTGGGACCTCTTCATGAGCGGCCGTCTGGGCATGATACCCACCGGCATCTGGTCGTTCAACACCTTCGCCGAGAGCTGCGACTTCGAGTGGGACATCGCCGTCGAACCCGGCATGACGCAGAAGGCCACCCACTTCTTCTCCAACGCTTGCGTCGTCAACGAGGCCAGCGAGAACAAGGAAGCGGCCATGACCTGGATAACCT
>CAKNRQ010000067.1 GCA_930990965.1 uncultured Clostridia bacterium | reverse complement strand
GCACAGCCCTTGGAGAGGGGCTCTAATAACTACTACTCTATAATACAAGGAACCGCAGTTCGCAGACTGCGGCTCCTTTCTAACTGTGTTCTCATTCAAATTCCAACGCTCCGAGAGCTATGCACTCGCCGCTCTGGCGGTCGAAAAGCATGATGTTCTCGCTGCCGGTTTTGACTCGCACCTTGGTGCCGAGCCTGAACAGCGTGCTGCCGAATACGACGCCGGTCAGCAGGTAATCGCCGACGCGAATCTTGATTGTAGACTCCATGCCGGTGGGCATGGCACCGTATATCTCGCCGTCGAGGCCGCCGGTTTGGCTTATCTCGATGAACTCGGGGCGTATGCCGAGCACCAAATCCTCGTTTGTGAGAACAGGGTCGTCCTGGATGGAGAAGTCCTCCTCCGTCACCTTTGAGGTATGGTAGCGGAAGGTCTCGTCCTTGTTGGACTTCTCAACGTAGCCCTTGGCTTCGGCGGCCTTTCGGCGGGCCTGCTCACGCTCAGAGGCGAGAGCGTCGCGGCGGGCGAACCAGGCGTTGAGCTCCAGCTTTTCTGCCGGGCAGAACAGGGCCTTGACATTGTCGAAAACCGTCAGCTCCACGGCACCGTCGGCGCGCTGCGCCCCCCTGGCCTCGACAAAGTTTATGGCTGGGTTGCCGACGAAGTCAGCGACAAAGAGGTTGGCCGGGCGGTGATAGACGTCAAGCGGCGGCTCGTACTGCTGCAGTACGCCGTTGTTGATGAGGCATATCTGCGTGGCGAGGGTCATGGCCTCCATCTGGTCGTGTGTGACGTAGACAAAGGTGGAGCCCGTCTCAACGTGCAGGCGCTGCAGCTCATAGCGCATTTCCAGGCGGAGCTTGGCGTCGAGGTTGGAGAGCGGCTCGTCCATGAACAGCACGCTCGGCTCCGGGGCGAGGGTGCGCGCTATGGCGACGCGCTGCTGCTGGCCGCCGGAGAGCTCGGCGGGGTAGCGGTCCATGAACATGCCTATCTTGACGATGCGGCTTACGCGGCGGACGGTGAGGTCAATTTCCTCCTTGGTGAGCTTGCGCGTCTCGCGTACCACTTCGCCGTTCTTGACCAGTTCAAACTCGTCGTTTAGCTCGCCGCCGTTGGCCTGCGCGGACTTCTTCGCGCTCTCGGCCTTGGCGAGCATGGAGCTTATCTCGCCGGAGACGTCGGGCTTGTTCTCGAGGTGATAGCCGTAGAGCTTCTTCGCCGTGAACATGGAAATGTTAAAGGCATCGATGAGCTTTATGTACAGCTTGTTCTCTTCGAGCTTGCCCTTCTTGTCGCGGCACTCCTCGATTATCCTGACTACTTCGTCGGGCTTCTGCAGTATCTCGGCCAGCTTCGCGGCGTTCTTCGCCTCAAAGTCAATCTTGGGCAGCGGCTCTTTTACGTTGCTCAGGCCGAAGGCGATGTTGTCGTATACGGTCATATTCGGCCAGAGGGCGTAGTTCTGGAACAGGAAGCCCACCTTGCGCTTGTTGGCCGGGACGTTGATGCCCATGTCGCTGTCGAACACAACCTGGTCGCCTATCGTGATGCGGCCGCTGGTGGGCGTCTCCAGACCGGCTATCATGCGCAGGGTGGTGGTCTTGCCGCAGCCGGAGGGGCCGAGCAGCGTGACAAAGGCGTTGTCCTCTATGACCATGCTCAGGTCCTCCACGGCGTAGAATTTGCCCCAGCGTTTGGTCACATGTTCAAGTCTTATTTCGGGCATGGTTTAACCTCCTATTCCCTTGTCCAGGCTGGCTCCGGTTATCTTGTTGACCAGGGCGTTGCAGACCAGAATCGTGATGATGAGCAGCAGGTTGATGCCGCTGGAGAAAGCGTAGAGGCCCATTTCGTCGAAGTAGTCGAGCGTGGTGGCCAGGATGAAGCCCTGGGTGCACAGCAGCATGAACAGGCTCAGCTCACGCAGGCAGGTCATGAAGGGCAGCAGGTAACCGCTTATGATGCTGGTCTTTTGGATGGGGATGATTATGCGGGTCATGCGCTTGACCCAGGGGATGTTGAGTATCATGGCGCTCTCTTCAATCTCACCCGAGAGCTGAAGCATGGAGTTGAGCGCGCTGCGGCTGGCAAAGGGGATGTACTTGATGGTACCCACGATGATGAGCAGCGTGTAGGTGTTGAAGAGATTCAGGTGCTCGTTCGAGAAGAGCACGAAAAAGGCCGCGCCGACGGCGATGGACGGCATCAGGTAGGGCAGGAAGGCCATGGAGTTGACGTAGGTTGCCCACTTGCTGCGCCGCTTCTTGCTGACGGCGTAGCCTATCATGGTGCCGAGCGTGCCGGCGAGCAGCGCGCAGCATATGCTGACCCAGATGGTACCCTTGTAGGCGTTCCAGATTGTGTCATTGTATAAGATGCCTTTTTGTCCGTACATTCCGTTCTCGGTGATGTTCTCGCTGGTGAGCCACCACTTGGTGGTCAGATTGCTGGGGTCGCCGGTGTACAGGAAGGAGTAGTCGCCGGGGTTGGGCAGGAAGGTCTCGAAGGCGAAGGAGACGATGGGGAAGATGCTGGTGAAGAAGGTCAGGATGATGAGTATGATTGCTATAACCACCCTGCCGGTCTTGCCGAGGTTTATTTTGGATATCTGCCCGCTCTTGCCTGTGACGGTGGTGTAGTTTTTGCGGCTCTGCAGGCTGAGCTGGTTGAGCAGCATGATGGCCACGCCGAATATCATCATTATGATGGCCAGGATGCTGGCCTCGCCGGTGTACTTTGAGTTCATCGACACATACTTGGTCGAGAGCGTGGTGAAGTTCAGGTAGTGCGGCACGGGGTAGCTGCCCATGGCGCTGCCGAACACCAGCAGAATGGTGGAGAGTATGGCGGGCTTGACCATGGGGAGGGTGATGCGGAACATTATCTTCCACTTGGGAGTGTCGAGTATGGTCGCGGCCTCCTCAAGGTTGGCGTCCATGTTGCGGAAAATGCCGCCTATCAGGATGTAGGCGAAGGGGGCGTAGTGCAGTCCCAGGACTATAACGCTCGGAAACAGCCCCACGCACCACCAGGCGGGCATCTCTATGCCCAGCGTGGCGGCCAGCAGGCCGTTGGAGGTGCCGGTGACGGCGTTGGAGTTGAAGAGGTTCTGCCACACGACGGCGAGAGTCCACTGCGGCATGATGTAGGGGAAGATAAAGATGCTGCTCAGGTATTTGCGGAAGGCCAGGTTCGTCCTCGTGACGAGGAAGGCCATGATGCCGCCGAAGAGTATGGACACAACGCAGGCGCCCACGCTCATGAGCAGGGTGTTTATCAGCGGGGTCCAGAGGTTGGTCTTTGCCAGGTTGCTTGTAAAGAGGTCTATGTAGTTGACGAGCGTGTATCCCTCGGCCTGGCCGGTGAGGTGGGCGTCTATGGTGCCGGGGTGTATCGTTATGGTGTCCTGGATTATGGCCGCGATAGGCGCGAAGGTTGTGACGGTCACTACTATGCCCATAAGCAGGAGTATGACGTTGTAGGGCTTCGAGAGGTAGGTCTTGAGCCTGTTGAAGAGTATGGTCGACCTGCCGGCCCGGAGGGTGCTTGACTGGTTCATATGATTCCCCCGTTTTCTTGGTAAGTCAAGCGCCTCTGAACCGTTTTACGCGAGTCCAGAGGCGCTATTTTCGCTTCGCGCCTCACACCGGGCGCAAAGTGTTATGCGACAGCGTACTTGTCGAGAGTCTCAATCCAGCTGCCGACAGTGAATGCAACATCGGCGCAGTACTCGGGGTCCTCGAGCACGAGCTGGCCGTCGCCGACCCACCAGTCATAGCCGCGGTCGTTGAGGGCGTCGAATTCGACAGTGGTGCCGTCCTCGGCCATGCCGCCGGTCTGGTGGTGATAGATCTCCTCGTTCTCGGCCGCAACCTCAGGGTTGGAGGAGTAGCCGCCGATGTCCTTGCCCCAGGCGGAGAAGCCGTCGGCAGTGCAGGTCATGTAGGCGATAAAGGCGCAGGCGGTCCAGGGCAGCGGGCTGTTCTCGGTGACGAACAGGTAGTGGCAGTAGCCGAAGCCGCCGATGCCGGTGTAGCCGTCGTTGTAGGCGGCGACGGTGATGTTGTTCTTGGAGACGGTGGCGCTCTCCTCGACGCTGCGGAGCTTGGAGTAAACCAGCAGGCCGAACTGGTCGGTGGCGGAGGCGTCAACCAGGGTGTTGCAGATGGGGCCGTCGTCGGTCTGGGCGTTGTAGCTGCCGACCCAGAGCTTAATCCAGGCGAGGGCGTACTTGCCGTTTTCGCCGAGGCCGAGGTCGGAGGCCTCAGACTCCATCTCGTCGATCGTGGGCTGGAAGTAGGCCTGCTCGTCGGCGGAGAGGGCGTCGAAGGCGTCCTTAAGCATGGTGGCGTAGGTCTCTTCGGTGAGCATGTACAGGAAGTTCTTGCCGACCAGCTCGGAGTCGATGTCCATGAACAGGCCGTGGGCGTCCTCAGCGACGAAGTCCCAGACGTTGTTGAAGGCCTTGTCGCCGGTGTTGTTGTACATAAAGACCTTGTTCAGAGTCTGCAGCGGGAGATAGCCCTCGTACTCCTCGGGAGTGGTGCCGTTGGCGGTGGCCCAGTCGAGGGGGATGAAGGTGTCGAGGATGCCGGTCTGAACCATCTTGGACTCAATCTGGTTGCCGTCCTGGATGAGGGTCATGGCAAAGGTGCCGGTGTCCTTCAGAGAGTCGCTGGTGAGCTGGCTGAAGATGTTGTTGTTCTTCGGCTGCTGCCAGTCTACCTGCATGTTGTAGCTCGGGTCGATGCTCTGCAGGTACTCGATGAAGAGCGGAAGGGCGGTGGCGCCGCGGCTGGAGTTGCCGATGCCGACAAAGGTCTTGCCGTTGGACTCCTCGATGGCCTTGGCGGCCAGCTCCTCAAGGGTCATGCCCTCGGCTTCCTTGATTATCTGCTGCGTAGCTGTGAGCTCGGTGTCCTCGGGCGGGTTGTTGACGTCGCCGCCGGAGGTGCCGGGGGCGGGGGTGTCGGTGCTGCCGCAGGCCGCCAGGGCAAAGACCATGACCAGGGCGAGCAGCAGGGAGAGTATGCGTTTCATTTTCATATTTCCTCCTTCGTTATTTTGAATAAAACCAGTTTGCCTCACGCAAACCTGTTTGTTAAATTTATTCTAACGTTATCTTGAATGAAATAACAGTGGACAAAACTGCGCTTTTTTGTACGATACTGATATTTTGGTGAAAACAGATGAAACGGCAGGGGGCTTTGTGCTATAATTAGTCGAAATCACGTTGAAGCCTGGAGGCGGTGTTTTGAAAAAGGCGGTTTGCATATGTCTGGCGCTGGCGCTCGCGCTGTTATCCGCCTGCGGAGAGCAGCCCGGCGAAGCGGAGCTGTCCCTGGCCCCGCCCGAGGACGAGCGCCTGGTGGTCTACACCTCGCACAAGCAGGAGCTGTGGTGGCCCATCGTGCGCGAATTTGAGGAGCGGACGGGCATATGGGTCGACGTCGTGACGGGAGGCAGCAACGAGCTGCTCGAGCGCATCTCCGAGGAGGCTGAGTCGCCGCGCGCGGACGTCATGTTCGGCGGAGGTGTGGACACAATCGAGGTCTACCGTGACTATTTGGAGCCGTACACGGCAGAGGGCATAGAGCATGTCCCGGAGGACTACCGCTCAGAGGGCGGGCTCTGGACGCCGTTTTCCGTGCTGCCCGTGGTCATCATATATAACACCAGGCTCATAGACGACGGGGCCGTAACCTGCTGGCAGGACCTGCTCGAGCCCGCTTTCCGGGGAAAGATAGCCTTTGCGGACCCGGCAGTTTCAGGTTCCAGCTTCACCTCGCTTGTGACCATGCTGTATGCCCTGGAAGGCGACGTGGATACCAACCTGCGCGCTTTCGCCGGGAATTTGGGCGGTCGTGAACTCGACAGCTCGGGCGACGTGCTGACCGGCGTGTCCGACGGCAGCTTCTGGATAGGCGTGACGCTCGAGGAGACGGCGCTGAAACGGGTAGACGCCGGAGACAGCCTGCGCCTGGTTTACCCGGACGACGGGACTAGCCTGGTCCCCGACGGCAGCGCCATCGTCAAGGGTGCGGCACATCCCGACAACGCAAAGCGGTTTATAGATTTTACGCTCAGCCCCGAGGTGCAGAAGCTGCTGCTCGAGCAGTACCGCCGCCCGGTGCGCACGGACATCGCTCTCACGGGCGAGCTGCCCGGTGAGGAAGATATGCAGGTGCTCGACTACGACGTGGCCTGGGCCAGCTCCCACCACGACACTGTGCTGATGAGCTGGGCCTTCTACCTGGACAAGGAGGAGACGGCATGAAGCGCTTCCTCTCATCGTCCTTCCGCAACCGCCTGTTCGTGGGCTTCCTCTGCGGCTCGCTGATACCGCTGCTGGTCTGCTCTGCTCTTCTGCTACAGATTTTCCGCCTGCAAATGACGCAGGACGCCAAGGACGAGGCGCAGGAGGAGCTCGCCGATGCCGCGCAGCAGCTCGACGAGACGGTGGAGCTGTTTGTACACGCGGCCAGGGCCGTGGAGGCCGACGGTATTATAGCGGACGCGCTGGAAAGCGGGCTCGCCGACGACCCGGTTGTGTATAACCGGTTCCTTGAGCTCACGGGCTCAATACGCGGTTCTGCCTGCATTGAGCTGTACGATGCCTCCGGCAGGCAGCTCTACTCTACGCGCAGCCTCGCCCACTCGGAGCCGCTGCCCACGCGCTGGGGCCTGCTGTACGCCGCCTCCGGCCGACTGTCGCCCGTGTTCCGGCCGGGGGACGACGTCTCGGGCTCCGACGGCACCTGCCTCGCAGGCGCCGTGCAGCTCTCGGGGGAGAGCGGAGGAAACGCGGGCTACCTGCTGGTGCGCTTTTCGCAGTCGGATTTGGACAGGCTGATGGACAGTGCCGTGCCGTCAGGGAACGACTTGCTGCTGCTCAGCTCGTTCTGGCGCAGCGTGTACTGCTCGCAGCCGTCGCTTGCGGACAGCCTGTCCGAAGAATTGCGCGAGCGGCTGCTCTCGGGCGCCGGGCTCAACAGCGGCCAGGACGAATTCAGCTACAGCGTCGCGCGCAGCGCGCCCACCGGGCTCTACATAGTCCTGCGCCAGCCGAAGGTGTTCACCAGCGACACGATATCCCTCGTCTACGCCATCAGCGGCGCCTGCGCGCTGGTGTGCATAGCCGTGTCCGTGCTCCTGAGCCTGACGCTCAGCCGCCAGCTGTCGCGGCCGGTCAGCCGCCTGCACGCCGCGATAGAGGAGGTCTCAAGCCGCAACAACCTCGACGTCTATGTCCAGCCCGAGCACGACGACGAGCTGGGCGCTCTGGCCGAGCGCTTCAACGGAATGCTCATCGCGCTCAAGCGCAACCAGGAGCAGCTCGTTGAGAACCAGCGCGAGCTCAATGAGGCGCAGATACGCATGCTGCAGGCCCAGCTTAACCCGCACTTCCTGTGCAATACCCTCGACACCATGAAGTGGTTCGGCAAGATAAACAAGGTACCCGAGGTGGCGGTAATGTCGACGGATTTGGCAGACATACTGCGTTTTTGCGTTTCACCGGAGGAGTTCGTGCCGCTCAGCCGCGAGCTCGAGCTCATAGGCCGCTATGTTGAGATACAGCGCATACGCTTTTCCGGTTCCTTCACCTTCAGGGTAGATGTCCCGGAGGAGCTTGAAGGGGCCCTGGTGCCTAAGATGATTCTCCAGCCCATAGTCGAGAACGCGCTTTTGCACGGCCTGGAGGACGTGCCCGACGGCGTCGTCGAGGTCTTGGCGCGCGCGGACGGCGAGGTGCTGAAGATATGCGTCTCGGATAGCGGGCACGGCATCCCGGCAGAGCTCGAGGGCGAGTATTCCTGCCGGGGGGAGGAGCGCTCGCGCGGGCATCTGGGGCTCTACAACGTGGACACCATCATAAGGAAACACTACGGCGCCGGTTACGGCCTGCGCCTTGAAAACCGCAAGGACGGGCCGGGTACGATGGTCACGGCCACGCTGCCGCTCGTGTACAAGGAGGCATAGGAATGTTGAAAGTGCTGGTCGTTGAGGACGAGGAGCTCATAAGGCGCGGCATAGTCCTGGCCGTGGACTGGGCGGCTCTGGGCTGTGTGGTAGTCGGCGAGGCATCCAACGGCGAGGAGGCACTTGAGGCCGTGGAGCGGCTGAACCCGTCGCTTATCATAACCGATTTGAAGATGCCCCGCATGGACGGCATAGAGATGCTCCGCCGCCTGCGCGAGCGCGGCAACAACGCGTATGTGATAATCCTCACGGCCTACGACAGCTTCGAGTATGCGCAGAGCGCTCTGCGCCTGGGAGCGGTGGACTTCCTGCTGAAGCCCTTCCACGACGGGGACTTGGAGCAGGCTGTGCTCGGTGTACGCAAGCGCATAGACGGCAGCGGCGGCGCGCAGCCGGTGCTGTCTCTCAAAAAGGGCGATAAGAGCCGCTATGTTCTCGAAGCCATGGACTACATAGGCGAGCACTACGCTGACCCTGGTATAAGCGTCGGCTCCATCGCGGCGCACCTGGGCATAAGCGAGGGGCATCTGAGCCACACGTTTAAGAAGGAGACGGATTACACGCTGCTCAACTACCTCACGCGTTACAGGATACACAAGTCCATGGAGCTGCTGCGAGGCGGTAAACTGAAGGTTTACGAGGTAGCGGAGCGCGTGGGCTACCGGGATATAACGCACTTCTCGTCGACTTTTAAAAAGGTTGTGGGCATTTCGCCCTCGGAGTACCAGGACACCCGGGGCTGAGCTGGAGGGATGAGCATGATAAAAGCCATAATATTTGATTTGGACGGCGTGCTGATAAGTACGGACGAGCTGCACTACCGCGCCTGGAAGGCGCTCGCCGACAGGCTGGGCGTGCCGTTTGACCGCGCGCAGAACGACCGCTGCCGGGGCATCTCGCGCATGGACAGTCTGGAAATAGTGCTGGGGCGCTCTCCGGTGAAG
Organism: uncultured Clostridia bacterium; assembly: GCA_930990965.1. GTDB lineage: Bacteria > Bacillota > Clostridia > Oscillospirales > Oscillospiraceae > Scatomorpha > Scatomorpha merdigallinarum. Next base: position 635 of record CAKNRQ010000067.1, on the reverse strand, counting down.
TACACGCTCCGGGAGAAGGAGGCCTTCACCGCGGAGAAGAACGAAAACTACCGCTCAATGCTCGCGTCATTGACGGAGTCTGACGTGCCGGAGGGCGTCCTGCCGACGCTTGCGCTGCTCAAAAAGCGCGGCTACAGCCTGGCCCTGGCCTCGGCGAGCAAAAACGCGCCGCTCATCTTGGAACGCACCGGCCTCGGCGCATATCTCGACGCGGTGGCCGACGGGAACTGCGTCACACGCTCAAAACCCGACCCGGAGGTTTTCCTGGTCGCGGCGGAAAAGCTCGGCATAGCTCCGGGCGAGTGCGCCGCGGTGGACGACGCCCTCGCCGGGGTTGAAGCCGCCCGCGCCGCCGGGATGCTGGCCGTGGGGTACGGCGACTCCACCGCGAGCGGGGCGGGGGATATCAACCTGGAGCGCTTTTCGCAATTAGCCGAGGTTTTCACCGTACCGGGGGAGCCGGTCAAGTCCTGAAGCGGGACAGTACAAAACGCAATGCGCCCGGGCGGCTGCTGCCGCCCGGGCGTATCTATGTCACGCGGCTGCCGCGTGGCTTGCGCTGCGCCGCGTTGTTTCATTGTACTGGAATTGCGGGCGGCATGCTGTTATAATAGGGGCAGGAAACATATCGAAAG
>CAKNRQ010000066.1 GCA_930990965.1 uncultured Clostridia bacterium | reverse complement strand
AGAAGATGCAGGTCAAGGCCAACACCAACCGCGAGGTCAAGCCCGGCGGGCTGCCGAGCGGCGTGGGCTGCAACGTTGTCTCTACCTACACCGCGTACACAATATACCGCGCCTGCTACGAGGGCGTACCCTCTATAGAGCGTGTTGTGACCGTTGCAGGCGACTGTGTCCCCGAGGCTCAGAACCTCCTTGTGCGCTTCGGCACTCCCCTCGATCACATCTTCGCTGAGGCCGGAGTTGACATGGACAGAGTCGAACGCATCTGCATGGGCGGCCCCATGATGGGCATTTGCGTCGCCGACCCCTCTGCTGGCAACGTCAAGGGCTCCAGCGGCCTGCTGCTGTTCAGCAAGGACATGAACCGCGAGAGCGAATTCCCCACCTGCATCCGCTGCGGCAACTGCATAGCGCACTGTCCCATGAAGCTCGAGCCCATGTATATGTACATGTACATAAACAAGGGTGACTTCAAGAAGATGGAGGAATACCACGTCATGGACTGCTTTGAGTGCGGTTCCTGCTCTTGGGGCTGTCCCGGACGTCTGCCTCTTACCCACACCTTCAAGCTCGGTAAGGCCATGCTCAATGCCCATCGCGCTGAGGAACAGGCCAGGGCCGAAGCCGCAAAGGCCAATGCCGCCGCGGCGGCCGGAAAGGAGGCACAGGCGTAATGGAAGAAAAGAAGCTCTTTAAAGTAACGTCGAACCCCATCGTCCGTACGCCTCGCGGCACGGACAAGATAATGCTCGACGTTATCATCGCGCTTGTGCCCGCTCTGGGCGTCGGCGCCTACATGTTCGGCATGAATGTCGCCATACTGCTGTGCGTGAACGTCGTGTGCTGCGTATTCTTCGAGTGGGCCTACCGCAAGCTCATGAAGAAGAACAACACGATAGGCGATCTCTCCGCAGTGGTCACTGCCGTACTGATTACCTGCGTCATGCCGTCTGCAGCCCCCTGGTGGCTCGGCATAATCGGTTCGTTCTTTGCCATTGTCGTAGTCAAGCAGCTCTACGGCGGCATCGGCAAGAACTTCCTCAACCCGGCGCTCGCGGCCCGTGCCTTCCTCTCTGCCGCTTACGCCGCTTACATGACTGCCTGGGCAGTGCCCAGCACTCTGCGTGACGTTGTGGTTGACGCTACCACCATGTCCACCCCGCTCTCCTACATGCACGCCGGCGACGCCCTGCCCGAGTACTTCACTTTCGGCAATATGTTCCTCGGCGGCATTCCGGGCAGCATTGGTGAGATAAGCGCCCTGGCCCTGCTGATTGGCGGCGCCTACCTGCTTATCCGCAAGGTCATCACCTGGCGCATCCCCGTGACCTTCATCGGCACTGTTGCCGTCCTCACCCTCATCTTCGGCTGTGAAGGCTACAGCAACGTAGACTGGATGCTCTACAACGTCCTCTCCGGCGGCCTGTTCCTCGGCGCCTTCTTCATGGCTACCGACTACTCGACCAGCCCGGTCAACCTCAAGGGCCAGCTCCTCTACGGTGTGGGCTGCGGCGCCATCACTGTGCTGATCCGCTACTTCGGCAGCTATCCCGAAGGCGTCAGCTACGCCATCCTCATCATGAACTGCTGCGCCTGGGCCATTGACAAGGCGTTCAGGCCGCGTCAGTTCGGCATGAGCAAGGAAGACGTGAAGGCCAAGAAGGCCGCGGCCAAAGCGGCCAAAAAACAGGCGAAGGAGGCTGCGGCGCAATGACTGAGACCAAAAAGGCTAAGGGCGGCAACCAGATAATCCGCCTGGCGCTCATTCTCTTTCTTGTGAGCGCAATCACTTCCGGCGTCCTGGGCTTAGTCAATATGCTCACTAAGGACAGGATTGCCGAGCAGGAGCGCATAAAGACCGAGCAGGCCTACAATGCCGTCCTGCCCTATGACGGCGGCTATACCGAGGTCGCCTTTGACCAGGAAGCCTGGCCCACTGTGGATTCCATCTCCGCTGCCGGCGAAGAGGGTTGGGTTGTTGAGCTCACCTTCTCCGGCGCCCAGGGTTCCATCACTGCCGCTTTCGGTATCAGCAGCGACTACACAATCACCGGCGCGAGCGTAATAGACCACGCTGAAACGTCTGGCCTCGGCGCCAAGATAACCGAGCAGGACTTCACCGACAGCTTTATCGGCCAGAGCGAAGGCATGGCAGTCACCAAGGACGGCGGCACGATAGACACCATCACGGCCGCGACCATTTCGTCCCGCGCCATGGCCAACGCCGCCAACACCGCTATTGCTGCCGTCAAGGCATTGGGTTAAGGGGGGCTTGAAATGAATCTTAAACAACAGTTTAAAGAGGGCCTCATTACCAACAACCCCGTTCTGGTACAGCGCATCGGCATGTGCTCCACAATGGCCATCACGACCACGCTGTTCAACGGCATCGGCATGGGCCTCTCCGTTCTCATTATCCTGACCTGCTGCAACGTGGCCATTTCCGCGCTGCGTAAGGTCATCCCGAACGACATCCGTCTGGCGATTTTCGTCGTCGTAATCGCCGGCTTCGTCACTATCGTAGACCTGCTGCTGCAGGCATACATACCGGCGCTTAGCGCATCTCTGGGCGTGTTCATACCGCTGATCGTCGTCAACTGCATCATCATCGGTCGTGCCGAGGCGTTCTGCCAGCACGAGCCCATCGGCCCCAGCTTCTTTGACGGCATCTTCCAGGGCTTCGGCTACACCGTCGTTCTGGTGTGCATGTGCCTGATACGTGAGCTGCTCGGTTCCGGCACTTTCGGCACCGGTATCTTCGAGATTGTAAACGGCGCACTGAATGTGACCCTCGACGGTTCTGCCGCCGGTATTCGCATATTCCCCGAAGAGTTCGGCGCCACCATCCTGATAATGCCCTTCGGCGGCTTCCTCACTCTGGCCGCCCTGCTCGCCGCCATGCAGTACGCCCTGCGCAAGAGCGACGAAAAGAAGGCTCGCCTGGCCCGCGAAGCCAAGGTTGAGATCCCGGCTCCGGCTGAAGCTACTGCAAAGGAGGACGCTGAGTAATGAATGTTATTACCATCGCGCTCGGCGCGATCCTGATGAACAACTTTATCTTCTCGCAGTTCCTCGGCTGCTGCCCCTTCCTGGGCTGCTCTACCAAAGTCGATACCGCCGTCGGCATGGGCATCGCCGTCACCTTCGTCATGGGCCTTGCGAGCGCCATCTGCTACGTCGTCAACGTACTGCTTGTGCAGCTCGGTCTCGACTACATGAGCACCCTGGCCTTTATCCTCGTCATCGCCGTGCTCGTGCAGTTTGTTGAGATGTTCCTCAAGAAGAGCGTACCGAGTCTGTACACGGCCCTTGGCATCTATCTGCCGCTCATCACCACGAACTGCGCCGTCCTCGGTGTCGTTCTCCTGAATGTGCAGAACAACTACGACTTCATTGAGTCCGTCACCTACGGTATCACCGGCGGCCTGGGCTTCATGCTCGCCATCGTGCTCTTCGCCAGTGTGCGTGAGCGCCTCCAGTTTGCCGACTACCCCGAGAGCTACGAGGGCTTCCCGATAGCTCTGACGTCTGCCGGCCTGCTGGCTCTGGCCTTCATGGGCTTCTCCGGCATGAGCATTACCTAAGGGGGTATCACGATGAGTCCTGATATTCTGAACATCATCTACGCTATCCTGGTACTTGGCGTCCTGGGCGCTGTGTTCGGCGGCCTGCTCGCGTTCGCAGCCAAGATATTCCACGTTGAAGAGGATGAGCGCATCGGACAGGTACGTGAGTGCCTGGCCGGCGCCAACTGCGGCGGCTGCGGCTTTGCCGGTTGTGACGCCTACGCGGCGGCTGTTGTCGCCGGTGAGGCTCCTCCCAACAAGTGCGGCCCCGGCGGCAAGAAGACCGCAGAAGCTGTCGCGGCCATCATGGGCCTCGACGCCGTCGACGAAGTCAAGTATGTGGCCTATGTGCCCTGCTCCGGCAGCTGCGGCACGGCCAAGGAGCTCTTTGAGTACGAAGGCCCCGCCGACTGCGTCGCCGCCATGCGTTTCGGCAACAAGGGCCCCAAGAGCTGCCAGTTTTCCTGCATTGGTCTCGGCAACTGCGTCAGGGCCTGCCAGTTCGGCGCCATGCACATTGAAAACGGCGTCGCCGTCGTCGATCGCGAGAAGTGCACCTCATGTATGGCCTGCGCCAGTGCCTGCCCCAAGGGTATCATCCAGAAGGTTCCCTACGAGCAGCGCGTGCTCGTAGGCTGCCGCTCGAACGACAAGGGCGCGCAGACGCGCAAACTCTGTGACGCTGGCTGCATCGGCTGCATGAAGTGCCAGCGTGAATGCCCGCACGAGGCCATCAAGGTTGTCAACAACCTGGCTGTTATCGACTACGACAAGTGCACCGGCTGCGGCCACTGCGCCGAAGTTTGCCCGAGGCACATTATTCACCCGCAGAAGATATACGTGCAGGACAACTAAAAAAATATCCCGCCGGGGTTTCCGGCGGGACGACAAAAAGGGATGGAGTTTAAATCTCCATCCCTTTTATTTTATATTAGCCCCTGACGGCGCTTGTCCTCCTCGTGCAACCGCCTGTAGTCCGCTATAATCGTATCAAGTGTTATGGACTCCAGACTGCGCTTGAGGTCCTCCCTGACCTTGCTGTAGGAGCACTCGAGCACCTCGTGAATGCACCTGCCAACCGGGCACGCCTCGGAGGGTTCCGGGTGTATGCCGATGAGCTTTGTCAGGAAATCCGGCTCTATGGCGGCATAGACGCGGTAGAGCGATATCTCCTCCGGCGGGCAGTTGAGAGTGGCCCCTCCCTTGCCCGGATTTATCGTCAATATGCCGTCTTTCTTCAACGCGCTGAGTATTGTGCGGATGGTCACGGCGTTTACTCCGGAGGACTGAGAAAGCAGCTCTCCGGTGATCTTTCTCGGCCGGTCACCATACGCGCCTATAAGCACCAGGCAGTGTATCGCCGCCGAGCACTTAACACTTATATGCATAGTGTCCTCCTTCCCTCTGGGCTATTATTTTGCTATATTATATTGCAAAATTTCTCGTATGTAAATACAAAAACGGTATTGACACGAGATTGACTTGCGTGTATACTTGTTATAGTTTTAAATTTTACAATTAGAGTTTCATATAAATTTGCTAAGGAGGACCACCATGAGTAAAGTATTTGAAGAGGTGCATCTCAAGCACCTGACGCTTAAGAACCGCCTCGTTCGTTCTGCCACGCAGGACCCCTTCGGCGGCCCTGAAGGCTTTGTCAGCGACAAGCAGAAGGAGCTCTACCGCACCATCGCCAACAACAACGTCGGCATGGTCATCACGGCTCACGCCTGCGTCACGCCCGAGGGCAATGTCGGCGGCGGCCAGAACGGCATCTACGACGACAAGTTTATCGCCGGTCAGAGCGAGGTCGCCTCTATAATCAAGGCTGGCGGCGCGGCTGCCGTCATGCAGATAAGCCACGCCGGCGGCAACGTCATGCCCTATCCCGGCAGCGACCAGCTCACCCTGCTCGCGCCCGTGGAAAAGGTCTTTGCCAAGGGCGTGCAGGCTGCCAAAGCTATGGATAAGGACGACATGGAATACGTGAAGAACGGCTTTGTTGAGGGCGCAAAACGCGCCATGCAGGCCGGTTTTGACGGCATTCAGATACATCTGGCCCATGGCTATCTGCTCAGCCAGTTTCTGAATCCATGTATCAACACCCGTGAGGACGAGTATGGCGTGAACGCCGAGGGACGCTTCCGCTTCCCGAAGGAAGTTCTGACCGCTGTCCGCGAGGCTGTCGGCCCTGACTACCCCATCTTCGTGAAGATAAACAGCAACTGCGAAGAGAACGACGAGGCCTTTGAGCAGGACTTCATGTACTATATGAGCGAGCTCGACAAGTTCGGCCTCGAGGGCATAGAGGTCAGCGGCTGGAACTTCACCCCGCTCGGCAGGTCCGGAGCCCGCGACTACTTCCTCGAGAGGGCGTCCAAGGCTGCGGCAGCCATCAACACCCCGGTATTCCTGATTGGCGGCATGCGCAACCTCGACGACATGCAGCGTGCTCTCGACGCCGGCATGGTGCTGTGCTCCATGTCGCGCCCCTTCATCGCGGAGCCCGATATCGGCACCAAGCTCGCCAACGGTGAGGAATCCAGGTGCACGAGCTGCAGCAAGTGCTTCTACCTCATACACAAGGAAGGCCGCCGCTGCATCCTGCACCCGATGCCCGAGCAGAAATAAACCAGGCTTAGTTTCCTCTACATAACGGGAGGGCGCAAACGGAACTGCCGTTTGCGCCCTCTTGTTTTCAGCTCTTCTTTTTCTTCTTGAACAGTCCCGCCGGTTCCTCAACGTCCTCGCCCATAGCTTTGGCGTAGGCCCTCAGGGCGTCCTTCTGATGCGATGAGAGGTTCTTCGGCACGTCTACCGTGACCGTTACGTACTGGTCGCCGCGGCCTGAACCGCGCAGGAAGGGTATGCCCTTGCCGCGCAGACGGAATACGGTGCCCGGCTGCGTGCCCTCGGGGATAGTCAGCTTGACCTTGCCGTCAATGGTGTCCACCTGCAAATCGGCGCCCAGCGCGGCCTGGGTGAAGCTCACTTTGACCTCGCTGAGTATGCTGGTGCCGTCGCGCTCAAATTTGTCGCTCTCGCGCACTGCGACCGTTACCAACAGGTCCCCGGCCGGGCCGCCGTTTGTACCGGCGTTGCCCTGGCCTTTGAGGGATATGGTCTGGCCGTCGTCTATGCCGGCCGGTATGTTGACGCTTATCTTCTTATTGCGCCTGATAGCGCCCTTGCCACGGCAAGTCGGGCAGGGCCGATGGATTATCTTGCCGCTGCCGCCGCACTTGGGGCAGGCGCCCGTGGACTGGACCATACCGAAGGGCGTGCGCTTCGTGGTGCGCACGGTGCCGGTGCCGTTGCAGTCCGGGCAGGTCTCAGCCGTTGTGCCTGCAGCGCAGCCTGAGCCGTGACAGTCCGGGCACTCTTCTACACGGCCCACGGTTATATCCTTCTTGCAGCCGAAAGCGGCCTCTTCAAACGTGAGCGTCACTCCCACGCGCACACTTTCGCCGCGCATCGGCCCGTTGCGGCGTGCGGAAGATGAGCCGCCGCCGAAACCGAAGATGTCGCCCAGGTCGCCGAATATATCTCCAAAGCCGCCAAAACCGCCGAAATCCCCGAAGCCGCCGAAGCCAGCGCCGCCCCCGCCGAAACCAGCGTTGGGGTCAAAGGCCGCATGTCCGAACTGGTCGTACTTCTTGCGTTTTTCCGGGTCGCCGAGCACTTCAGCGGCCTCGTTTAGCTCTTTGAACTTCTCCTCGCACTCCTTGTCACCGGGGTGCAGGTCGGGGTGATATTGTTTGGCAAGCTTCCTGTATGCTTTTTTAATTTCGTCCTCTGTGGCGCTCTTGCTCACGCCCAGGACCTCGTAGTAGTCTCGTTTCTGTTCTGCCATATACTTCACCTCTGATACACCGAAACGGCGCCCGACACGTATGCGCCTTTGGCATCATTGGATACTGGGCTCATTTCCTGCCCGAATGCTGCCAACCGCGCCAACGCCGGACGTCCGGTGAAATCGGCACGGCCTAACATATTTTGACCTTGCCGATACGCGCCGCCTATGGACTGCGCTGACTTGCGGTCTATAGGCCAACCTGTGGGCGGGCATGGAAGCCCGCCCACATAAATCACAACTCATTTATCATCATCGACGACTTCGTAGTCGGCGTCGTAGTACTGGCCATTGTCGCCGCCATTGCCACCGCCGTTGCCATTGCCGGTATCGGGGCCGGGCTGCTGGGCGCCGGTGTTCTGGTAGAGCTTCTCACTGACTTTGTAGAAGGCCTGGGTGAGCTCGTCAGTAGCGGACTTTATGGCCGCAGTGTCGTTGCCCTGTAGGGCGGTCTTCAGAGCGGCGAGCTTGCTCTCGACTTCGCTCTTGTCGGCGGCGTCGAGCTTGTCGCCCATCTCGCGCAGGGTGTTCTCGGTCTGGTATACCATCTGGTCGCCGGCGTTGCGGGTGTCAATCTCTTCCTTGCGCTTGGCATCCTCAGCGGCGTACTCCTGGGCCTCGCGGACGGCCTTGTCGATGTCCTCCTTGCTGAGATTGCTCGAAGCGGTGATGGTGATGTGCTGCTCCTTGCCGGTACCGAGGTCCTTAGCGGAGACGTTGACGATGCCGTTGGCGTCGATATCGAAAGTGACCTCTATCTGAGGAACGCCGCGGCGGGCCGGGGCAATGCCGTCGAGGTGGAAGCGGCCAAGGCTCTTGTTGTAAGCGGCCATCTCACGCTCGCCCTGCAGGACGTTGACTTCGACGGAGGTCTGGTTGTCTGCGGCGGTGGAGAAGATCTGGCTCTTCTTGGTCGGGATGGTAGTGTTGCGGTCTATGAGCTTGGTGAACACGCCGCCCAGGGTCTCAATGCCGAGGGAAAGCGGGGTGACGTCCAGCAGCAGGATGCCCTCGACGTCGCCGCCGAGCACGCCGCCCTGGATGGCTGCGCCGATAGCGACACATTCGTCAGGGTTGATGCCCTTGAAGCCCTCCTTGCCGGTGAGGGTCTTGACGGCCTCCTGCACGGCGGGGATACGGGTGGAGCCGCCGACGAGCAGGACCTTGCTCAGGTCGCTGGCCTTGAGGCCGGCGTCGCTGAGGGCCTGGCGCACGGGGCCGGTGGTCTTCTCGACCAGGTGATGGGTCAGCTCGTTGAACTTGGCGCGGGTGAGGGTGACGTCCAGGTGCTTGGGGCCGTTGGCGTCAGCCGTGATGTACGGCAGGTTGATGTTGGTGCTGGTCACGCCGGAGAGGTCGCACTTGGCCTTCTCGGCGGCCTCGCGCAGACGCTGCATGGCGACGCGGTCGGTGGAGAGGTCGATGCCCTGGTCGCGCTTGAACTCGTCGACGAGGTACTTGGTGACGCACTCGTCGAAGTCGTCGCCGCCGAGGCGGTTGTTGCCGGCGGTCGCAAGGACCTCGATGACGCCGTCGCCTATTTCGAGGACGGAGACGTCGAAGGTGCCGCCGCCGAGGTCGTAGACCATGATCTTCTGGTCGGTCTCCTTGTCGAGGCCGTAAGCCAGGGCGGCCGCGGTGGGCTCGTTGATTATACGCTTGACCTCCAGGCCGGCGATCTTGCCGGCGTCCTTGGTGGCCTGGCGCTGGCTGTCGGTGAAGTACGCGGGGACGGTGATGACGGCCTCGGTGACCTTCTCGCCCAGATAAGCCTCGGCGTCCGCCTTCAGCTTCTGCAGCACCATGGCGCTGATCTCCTGCGGGGTGTAGCCCTTGTTGTCGATGGTGACCTTGTAGTTGCTGCCCATCTCACGCTTGATGGAGCTTATCGTGCGGTCCGGGTTGGTGACGGCCTGGCGCTTTGCCACCTGGCCGACCATGCGCTCGCCGGTCTTGGAGAACGCGACCACGCTCGGAGTGGTGCGCGCACCTTCGGCGTTGGGGATGACAACGGCTTCGCCGCCCTCCATGACGGCCACGCAGCTGTTGGTTGTACCGAGATCTATACCTATTATCTTGCCCATGATGATTTCCTCCAGTATAAGTTAAAGAGTTAATATATAAAGTTGAGTTGCATGCTTTGTCAGTTGATGACCTTGACCATGGCAAAACGTATCACTTTGTCGCCCATCATGAAGCCCTTCTGGAGCTCCTGGACTATCACGTTCTCGCCCTGTTCCTCGTCCACGTCGTGCATGACGGCGTTGTGGAGAGCGGGGTCAAAGGTCTTGCCCACGGACTCTATCTCCGTGACGCCCAGCCTGGACAGGATGTCCTTGAACTGGGTCATTATCATCTCGACGCCCTTTCGATAGGCCTCGTCGGCGGTGGACTGCTCGAGCGCGCGCACGAGGTTGTCGTACACGG
>CAKNRQ010000065.1 GCA_930990965.1 uncultured Clostridia bacterium | reverse complement strand
TTTCCTACACAGGGGGCCTTTTGTCTATTGTCCGTTTTTACTGGTTCAGTTCATTCCGGGGCCGGTTTTTTTATTCCTGTGTGAATTCGTCTTTGGCCGCGCCGCACAGAGGACAGCGCCAATCTTCGTCGAGTTCATCAAATGTGGTGCCGGAGGGCAACCCCAGCTCGTCTGGGGAGCGGTCTTCGTCGTAGACGTAGCCGCACAAAGAGCACAGGTACTTCATAGCGCCGCTCAGTTGCCGTGGCAGCCGCAGTGGTCGTCGCCGTGGTGGTCGCAGTGACCGCCGTGCTCCCCGTCGTGATGGTCGCAGTTCGGCTCGGGGTTATAGGCGAGATTACCCTGGAGCAGAGCCTGGACCGCAGCGTCCGCGAGGCCTTTGATGCCGCCAAAGACGCGGATGCCGCACATGCCGAGAGCGTTTACGGCGCCGGGCCCTATGCCGCCGCAGATGAGGGTGTCAACGCCCTGGTTGGCGAGGAAAGTGGCGAGGGCTTCGTGTCCGGCGCCGGCGGTGTCTATAACCTCGCTCGAGGTGACCTTGCCGTCTTCAGCTGTGTAGAGCTTGAAGCGCTCGGTGTGGCCGAAATGTTGGAATATCATTTCGTCTTCATCGTAAGTTACTGCAATCTTCATTCATGTATCCTCCTGTCGGCGCCCAGCGCCTTGTAATTCTACCATATATTAAAGACCCTTTTCCCTGATAAGTCAAGCGCCGCAGCCACAGCCCACAGATAGGGCATAAGCGATGGACAAACCCGCCGCCATGAGATATAATATATAGCCCGGAGGTGGGAATATATGTTCGGCACTGTAACGATTCTGAGCGGCACTGCAGAGGGCAGCCTGGCAGATACGGTCACGAAGCTGCTTTCACTGGATATAGGAGGATTCTCGCTGGGCAATGTGCTGGCGGCGGCTGTCATACTCGCCGTGAGCTTTGTGCTCATACGCCTGTGTACGCGCGTCACACGGCGCGCCCTGGACCGTTCGCGCCTGGACGATACGCTCAAGCGCGTGATAATGACAGCCGAGCGCACTGTGCTCTGGGTGACGGCGGCGCTCATCATAATGGGCAAGCTGAATATCTCCACGACCTCGCTCGTGGCACTGGTGAGCGTGGCAGGCCTGGCGCTCAGTCTCTCGCTGCAGAACACGCTTTCGAACGTCTTCGCGGGCGTGACGCTGCTGATGACGCGGCCCTTTGCCGTGGGCGATTTCATAGAATCCGGCACAACCAGCGGCACCGTGACGCGCATGGGCCTCTTCTATGTCACGCTGCTCACCGCTGACCGCAAGGAGATACACGTGCCCAACAGCGACATCTCCGCGAGCCGGCTCACAAACTATACCGCCGAGCCGCGCCGGAGAGTGGATTTGAACTTCGGCCTGGAATACGGCTGCGACGCCGACGCCGTGCGGGGCGCGCTGCTCCAAGCGGCCAAAGAGGACAGCCGCGTGCTGCCCGACCCAGAACCGAGCGTGGTTGTCAGCGCCTACCTTGCCAGCAGCGTGCAGTACACCCTGCGCGCCTGGGCGCTCACGGGCGACTACTGGGACGTCTACTACGCCCTCAACGAGAGCGCCAGGCGGCACCTGGAGAGCGCCGGGCTCTCTATGGCCTTTGACCGCGTGGATGTGCGGATAGTCAAAGACTGAACCGCAAAATTGAAAGCGAACTTAAAATAAGATTTAAATACTAATAACTGTACGGAGGATGAAACATGGGCAAGAAAATCGTAATTATAGGCGGCGTCGCGGGCGGCGCCACTGCTGCGGCGAGGCTTCGCCGCCTGGACGAGAACGCTGAGATAACAGTGCTAGAGCGCACGGGATATGTGTCATACGCCAACTGCGGCCTGCCCTATTACGTGGGCGGCGTCATAGAGGACAAGAGCGAACTCACCCTGCAATCCCCCGCGAGCTTTAAAAAACGCTTCGACGTAGACGTGCGCGTTTTGAGCGAGGTCACCTCCATAGACCGCGCGGGCAAGACCGTCAGCGTCAAAAACCTAGCCGACGGTAGTGAGTATACCCTGGAGTACGACAAACTTATACTCTCCCCGGGCGCGAAGGCCATGGTGCCGGACACCCCGGGCGTGCATTCGAACCGCATATTGAAGCTGCGCACCGTTGAGGATGCGCTGGAGATGCGCCGCCGCGTGGTGGAAGAGAAGCCCGAGCGCGTCGTCGTGGTGGGCGGCGGCTTCATAGGCCTCGAGGCCGCGGAGAACCTCATGGAGGCGGGTGTGCCCGTGACCATGCTTCAGCGCAGCGAGCAGGTGCTGCCGCCATTGGACTGGGACATGGCCTGCGAGCTGCACGCCGAGATGCGCGCGAAGGGCCTCGACCTCCGCTTCAAGCACGCCATAGAGAGCTATGAGGAGACCGAAAACGGAGTGCGCGTCCACGTCGTGGGTAAAGAGAGCATAGACTGCTCCTTCGTCGTCCTCGCCGTCGGCGTCGTGCCCGAGAGCGAGCTGGCCGCGGCCGCGGGCCTCGAGCTCGGCCCCAAGGGCTCCATCATGGTTGACAGCCACATGCGCACTTCCGACCCTGACATCTACGCCGTGGGAGACGCGGTGCCGGTCGTCGATCCTATCACCGGCAAGCTCAAGCTCACCGCCCTGGCCGGTCCGGCCAACAAGCAGGGCCGCATCGCCGCCGACAACATCTGCGGCATCCCGAGCGAGTATAACGGCACCCTTGGCTCCACCGTCATCAAGGTCTTCGGACTCACCGCCGCCTGCACCGGCCTCAACGAGAAGAGCGCCAAGGCCGCCGGAATCAAGTATGAGCGCATAGTTGGCTACTGGGGCAACCACGCCGGTTATTACCCCGGCGCGCAGAACATGCTGGTCAAAGTGCTCTTTGACACCGAGACGGGCAAGATCCTCGGCGCCCAGATAGTAGGCCCCGCTGGTGTGGACAAGCGCATCGACGTCTTTGCCACGGCCATCCGCGCCGGTATGACTGGAGCCGATCTCGCCGAACTCGAGCTCTCCTACGCACCCCCTTACGGCAGCGCCAAGGACCCTGTCAACATGTGCGGCTTCATGATAGAGAACATCATGGGCGGCCTGGTCAAGCAGTACCATTGGGACCAGGTGGCCGGCCTGCCGCGCGACGGCTCCGTCACCATACTCGACGTGCGCAACCCCGGCGAGTACGAGCGCGGCCACATCGACGGCGCCATCAACATCCCGCTCGACGGCATGCGCGCCCATCTCGACGAGCTTGACCGCTCCAAGCCCATATACGTCAACTGCTTCTCCGGCATGCGCAGCTATGTGGCCTGCCGCATTCTGAGCGGCAACGGCTTCGACGTCTACAACCTCTCCGGCGGCTGGCGCTTCTACGACCTCACCATGCGCGGTAAGGCCGACAACGACCACTACCCCTGCGGCGAGCGGAAGTGAAAAACATGGACTACAACGCGCTCGCGCTCGCCATGCACAGCGAGCACCGCGGCAAGATAGAGATAAAGGGTAAGGTGCGCGTGAAAAACCGCGACGACCTGTCCACCGCCTACACGCCCGGCGTGGCAGAGCCCTGCCGGAAAATAGCCGAGAACCCGGACGCCGTCTGGGAGTACACCACGCGCGGAAATATGGTTGCCGTCGTCACCGACGGCACCGCCGTGCTGGGCCTTGGCGACATAGGCCCGCTGGCCGCCCTGCCCGTCATGGAGGGCAAGGCCCTGCTCTTCAAGGAGTTTGCGGGCGTTGACGCCGTGCCAGTGTGCCTGGACACGAAGGAACCCGACGAGATAGTCGCCGCGGTGCGCGCCATCGCGCCGACGTACGGCGGCATCAACCTGGAAGACATCTCCGCGCCCAGGTGCTTCGACGTAGAACGCCGCCTTCAGGAGGCGCTGGACATCCCCGTCTTTCACGACGACCAGCACGGTACGGCCATAGTGGTCTCTGCTGCACTTATTAATGCAATTAGACTGACTGGTCGGGAACTTTCTGACACACGCATCGTCATAAACGGGCCCGGCGCCGCCGGAACAGCCATAACGAAGATGCTCGCCGACCTCGGCGCGCGCGACGTGACGGTCTGTGACAGGCGCGGGGCGCTATACGCCGGCCGCGAGGGCGTGACCGGGCACAAGGCAGAATTGGCCGCCATGACGAATCCGCGCGGTATTCAAGGCCCGCTCGCCAATGCCCTCGTCGGAGCGGACGTATTTATAGGTGTCTCATCGGCAAAGCTGGTGACGCCGGAGATGGTGAAATCCATGGCCGAACGTCCCATCATATTTGCAATGGCCAACCCCACGCCGGAGATAAGTTACGCGGAGGCCCTTGAGGCCGGGGCGTACATAGTCGGCACGGGACGCAGCGACTGCCCGAACCAGATCAACAACGTCTTGGCCTTCCCGGGCGTTTTCCGCGGCGCGCTCGATGTGCGCGCCCGCGAGATAAACTCCGCTATGAAGGCCGCGGCCGTACATGCGCTCGCGGATTTCGTGGGCGACGGCCTGAGCCGCGAGCGCATAATCCCCGGCGCGTTCGAGCCGGGTGTCGCCGAGGCCGTGGCCAGGGCCGTGGCCGCCGCAGCGCGTGAGAGCGGGGCGGCGAGAATATGAGAGAGCTCTTCGCATCAGAGATAAGCGAGTGCGTGGCGAGGCTCTGCATGGAGGCCAACACACGTCTGAGCTCAGACGTGGAAGCCGCGCTCAGGTTCTCGTGCGAGAACGAGAACTGGCCCGCTGCCAAAGGTATACTTTCGGACCTGTGCGAAAACCTCGACATTGCGCGCTCAACAGGGCTGCCCATATGCCAGGATACCGGGCTCGTCACCGTCTTTATAGAGTTCGGCCAGGACGTACACGTAACCGGCGGCGACTTTGAAAGCGCCGTAAACGAGGGCGTGCGCCGCGGCTATGCAGAAGGCCACCTGCGCAAGAGCGTGGTATCTGACCCGCTCGAGCGCGTGAACACCGGGGACAACACTCCGGCCTGCATAGACCTGCGTATGGTCCCGGGCGAACACGTCAAGATAACCGTATCGCCCAAGGGCGCAGGCAGCGAGAACATGTGCCGCGTGAAAATGCTGACCCCGGCCGCGGGGGAGCAGGGCGTGCGCGACTTCGTGCTCGAGAGCGTGAAGGACGCGGGAGGCAATCCCTGCCCGCCGGTAGTTGTAGGCGTGGGCATAGGCGGCGGCTTTGACTCCGTCGCCCGTCTGGCCCGGCGCGCACTGCTGCGCGAACTTACAAGCGAAAACCCGGTGGAGCGCTACGCCAAAATGGAGCGTGAGCTTCTGTACGCGATAAACGCGACGGGCATAGGCCCCCAGGGCCTCGGCGGTAAAACGACCGCGCTCGCCGTGCTAATCGAGGCGGCCCCGACTCATATAGCCATGCTGCCGTGCGCCGTGTGCATCTGCTGCCACGCCGACCGCCATGCGACGGAGGTGCTCTGATGGAGGCCATACGTTTGACTGTACCCTGCGCGGGGGATAATATACTCACCCTGCGCGCCGGGGACCGCGTGCTGCTCTCGGGCACGGTCTACACCGCGCGTGACGCGGCACACCGGCGCATGGTCGAGCTCATAGAGCGCGGCGAGCCCCTGCCATTCGAGCTCTCCGGAGCGGCCATATACTACTGCGGCCCGGCCCCGGCGCCTCCGGGCAGAGTGATAGGCTCGGCGGGACCAACCACGAGTTACCGCATGGATTCTTACGCTCCGCTGCTCATAGCGCGCGGACTGCGCGTCATGATAGGCAAAGGGCGGCGCTCCCGGCCTGTGCTGGACGCCATGCACGAGTACGGTGCGGTGTATCTAGCCGCCACGGGCGGCGCGGGGGCGCTTCTGGCCTCCTGCATCACGGACTGTGAGCTCATAGCCTGGCCTGAACTGGGCGCGGAGGCGGTGCGCCGCCTCACCGTGCGCGACATGCCTCTGACCGTTGCCGCTGACGCCATGCTGGGAGACCTGTATGAATCCGGCCCGGCCGCGTATCTTGCGGCAAGGGACGCCTAATAACTGCAAAAGGACTGTTATCAATGGCAAAAAAAGGAAATCACGCTCGCCGTTCAGGCCCACCGATGGCCTCAAAGATCATATTGCTGGCCTGCGTAGTGCTGGTGCTCATAGTAGCCGGATCGGCCCTGTTTGGTGGTGACAACTCACCAGTGAGCGATACGGCGCCCCCTGTTACGGAGCCGGGCGTACCGGCAAACGGCCAGAGCACCCAGTCGCCGGATGTTGACTCCACTGCCGGAGCGGAGCCTACGTCTGCTCCGTCCGAGACGCCCGCGCAGCCGAGCGCGGTGCCAAGCGCGGCGCCCAGCTCGAATCCGGGCGGCCTGCAGGAGAGGGCTTCGGATATCGGCCGCAGCATAGCTGTGCCGGAGAGCGCGGCAGTGGACGACAGCTATTTTGACGACGCTATTTTCATTGGCGACTCGCGCACGGAGGGCCTGAAGATGTACTCCGGGCTGCCTGTGTCCTGTTTCTGGAGCAAGGTCGGCCTGACGGTCGAGACGGCCTTCACGGACCAGTTCGTAGTCATAAACGGCTCCTGGCTGACTGTGGCCCAGGCACTTGAGCAGGCCAGTTACAGCAAGGTGTATATCATGCTCGGTATGAACGAGCTGGGCTGGGTGTACGAGAGCAAGTTTGCCGAGGAGTACGGCAGGCTCATTGACGTCATTCAGAGCAGCCATCCGGACGCGGAAATATACGTGCAGTCTATCATCCCGGTCAGCAAGTGGTTGGACAGCAACCCGGAGCAGAACAGGGGCTATAACACCATGGCCAACGTGATAAGGCTGCAGAAGGCCCTTGTGGACATGGTCAAGAGCAAGGAGGGCGTCAACTACGTCAACGTAGCGGAATGCATGGAGGACGCAGACGGATACTTGTTCAGCGATTCCACGCAGGACGGACTGCATCTCAACTCCGAGTACTGCAAGACCTGGATGCAATATCTGAGGACACACACCGTATAAGCGTTAGGGAGGAATAAAAATGAAAAAGATAAGCCGTGCGCTGTGCCTCGTGCTGGCGCTGGTGATGGTGTTTGCGCTGGCCGCCTGTGGCAGTGAAGCGCCCAAGGATGTGGATATAAGCGCGCTGGCAGAAGACCTGCTGGCAGCCGGGGAGTTCGGCGAACCCTTAAGCCCGCTTGACAGCTCCGTCGCGCTCGGCCTCTACGCCTGCGCCGAGGGCACCGAGGCCGTGGCCTATGCCGGAAGCGGCGCCACCGCCGAGGAGTTGGCCGTGTTCAAGTGCTCGAGCGAGGACGCCGCCACAGCGCTGGTGAGCAGCCTCGAAACCCGTAACCAGACCCGCATTGAGCAGTACTCGAGCTATAACCCCGCAGAAGTGCCCAAGCTTGAGAGCGCGCTCATCATGAGCAGCGGAGTGTATGTTGTGCTCTGCGTTGCCACAGACGTTTCCGGCGTGCGTCAGGCCGCCGAGAGCGCGCTGGGCTGATAAACTACAAAAGCGCCCCAGAGGGGCGCTTTATTTACGGAACAGAATGCGGAAGTACGACATATTCATTCAAGTTTGTGGATTTCAGATTAAATTCTAGTTGCGAAATTTGCGCAGCGGGGATATAATATACCATCAGGCATCCAAAAACGCCGGACAAGCCGGTGCGTGGATAGCCTGGGAAGGGAGATACAGATGAACATAGCCCTGCTGGCCGACGATGGGAAAAAGGAACTGATGGTCCAGTTTTGCATAGCGTACTGCGGCATATTGGCCGATCACACGCTCTGCGCCACCAATACTACCGGTAAACTGGTGAGTGAAGCCACCGGATTGCCCATAACGCTTTACCTGCACAACAAGCAGGGGGCACAGCAGATAGGGGCCAGGATAGCTTATAACGAGATAGACCTTGTGCTCTGTTTCTGTGACCCGGCCAACCCCGAAGGCTTTGAGAGCGTCAACAAGCTCGCGCGGCTTTGCGACCAGTACCAGATACCGATGGCCACGAACGTGGCTACGGCCGAGGTGCTGATTCAGGGCCTCAGGCGTGGCGATCTGGACTGGCGGGACATCGTCAACCCGAAAAAGAAATAATTTTTTGCGCGCACGGGCGGCGGGGATAAAACCGCCGCCTTTCGGGCGTGTATGGCCTTTTTGCGCGCTCTGGAGGAATACTAGGCATGGACAAAGTGACACCGCGTACACTTTCGGGCTTCATGGAGCTGCTGCCCGCGCCGCAGCAGCAGATGGAAGTCCTGTTTGAGACCCTGCGAAGGACATATTCACTCTACGGCTTCACGCCGCTCGACACCCCGGCTATAGAATCTGCCGAGGTGCTTTTGGCCAAGGGCGGCGGCGAGACGGAAAAGCAGATATACCGCTTCATGAAAGGCGACAGCGACATAGCGCTGCGCTTCGACCTCACGGTGCCGCTGGCGAAGTACGTCGCAGCGAATTACGCGAACCTCGCCTTCCCCTTCCGTCGTTACCAGATAGGTAAGGTCTGGCGCGGCGAGAGGGCGCAGCGCGGCCGCTTCCGCGAGTTCTATCAGGCCGACATAGATGTCATCGGTGACGGCAAGCTCGACATAATGAACGACGCCGAGGTGCCGGCCGTCATAGCCCGCTCCTTTACTGAGCTCGGCCTCACCGACTTCACGATACGTATAAACAACCGCAAGGTGCTCGGCGGTTACTTCGAGCTCGTGGGTATCACCGACAAGCTCACCGAGGCCCTGCGAACCATAGACAAGCTGGAGAAGATAGGCCCCGAGAAGGTCCGCGAACTGCTCATGAGCGAATGCGAGCTGGACGGCGCCGCGGCAGACAAGGTGCTCGAGTTCGTGACGCTCTCCGGCACCGACGAGCAGAAGCTCGCCTTCCTAGACGAGCACGCCGGCGAAAACGAGCGACTGGCCGAGGGCGCGCGCGAGCTGCGCACGGTCATTGAAGCCCTGCCCAGCCTGGGTGTGGCTCGTGAGAATTTCGCCATCGACCTCACCATTGCGCGCGGCCTGGACTACTACACCGGCACCGTGTACGAGACGATGGTGAATTCGCACCCCGAGATAGGTTCCGTCTGCTCCGGTGGACGCTATGACAACCTCGCCGAATACTACACGGATAAGCAGCTCCCCGGCGTGGGCATGAGCATCGGCGTGACGAGGCTCTTCTACGTGCTCAGCGAGCAGGGGCTGATAAATCCGGCGGTCAACACCGCGCCCTGCGACGCTATTGTCCTGCCCATGACGGAGGACACGGCCTTCGCTGCGCACGTGGCCACCGTGCTGCGCGATTACGGCGTGCGCACTCAGCTCTACACCGAGCAGCGCAAATTCAAGCAGAAGCTCTCTTATGCGAGCAAGCTCGGCATCCCCTACGCCGTCATAATCGGTGAGGACGAACTTGCAAGCGGCGAGGTCTCGCTCAAGGATATGCTCGCCGGTACCCAGGCGCGCTACACGCCCGAGGACGCGGCGCTGGCCGTGCGCGACGCTATGAAGTCGCGCGAGGCCGAAAAACTCATAAAGCTAAACTGACAAAGGGGTAGAAGCAAGATGCAGTCAAGAACACACACCTGCGGCGAGCTGCGCGCTGCCGACGCGGGCAAGCAAGTAAAGATATGCGGCTGGATGGAGAACGTGCGCGAGGTCTCCGGCGCTCTGGCCTTTATCGTCGTGCGCGACTTCTACGGCACGACCCAGGTAGTGGCTGAGAACGAAGAGATGGTACACATCTTCAAGGGCATCACCCGCGAGAGCACGATAAGCGTCGAAGGCACCGTCCGCGAAAGGGCGAGCAAGAACCCGAACATGCCCACCGGCGACATCGAGATAGTCCCTGAAAAGGTGGAAGTGCTCGGCAAGTGCCAGTATAACGAGCTGCCCTTCCAGATAAACCGCAGCCGCGAGGCCGACGAGAGCACCCGCC
>CAKNRQ010000064.1 GCA_930990965.1 uncultured Clostridia bacterium | reverse complement strand
GAGCACCTGACTCTTAATCAGGGTGTCCAGGGTTCGAGTCCCTGATGGTGTACCAAACGGCCCGTTGGTCAAGTGGTCAAGACGGGGGCCTCTCACGCCCCAAACGGGAGTTCGACTCTCCCACGGGTCACCACCTTTCTTCATGAAAGGCAATTTAATAAGTTGGTGCTTTTAACGGTGAGGGTCCACCCGTTCCCATTCCGAACACGGAAGTTAAGCTCACCTGTGCCGACAATACTTGTCTGGAGACGGACTGGGAAGATAGGTCAGCGCCAACACCGGGGGCCATTTGGCCCCCGAGTTCTATGCCTCCTTAGCTCAACAGGTAGAGCATGCGGCTGTTAACCGCAGGGTCGTAGGTTCGAATCCTACAGGGGGCGCCACGCGATGGCCGCCGCAAAAAGCGGCGGCCATTTTTGGGCCTTTAGCTCAGTTGGTTAGAGCAACCGGCTCATAACCGGTCGGTCCGGGGTTCGAGTCCCTGAAGGCCCACCATATCGCCGCCGCAAACTTAAGCTGTTTGTGACGGCGATTTTATTTTTACTTTTCTCAGTTAAAAGGTTTTATCTTGGGCTTTCAGTCGTGCGTAGAGCATGGTATCGTATATTTTGCCGTTTTTAATGACATTGTTGCGCAATACTCCTTCGCAGCTGAACCCGCACTTCTCAAGCACCCGGCAGGAGGCAGAGTTATATGCAAATGGCTCTGCATAAATCCGGATGATATCGCTGTTTGTGAATACAAAGTCGCAGATTTCTGACACTGCTCGTGTGGCTAGTCCAAGGCCCCAGCAGGGTTCGGCTACGTAATATCCCAGCTCTCCTGTGAGTCTGTGCACGTTCACGTTGCGGGTGACAGTTATACTGCCTGCGCAGTGACCATTGTGAGAGATTGTGAATGCAAATAAGCTACTTTTGTCTGCATCTAGCACGGATGATATGAATTCTGCCGCATCTCGCTCCGTGTACGGATAGGGAAGTCCGTCGCGCAGGTTGTTGAGTATATGTGGATTGTTTATGACAGCGGCTAATTCCTTGACGTCTGAAAGTGTCCAGGGACGAATTACAGTGTACATGTGCCCGCCTCCTTTGCGCTATTAAAGCACGGGCATGTGGGAATGTAAAGTCTTTACGGAAAGTTTATGATCCAGCCAAATTTAACTCTTGTAAAATTTCAGTAACATGTTATAATTTATTAGTTACTGGATTTGCAGCATATTTGTTATGGAGAGGTGTCCGAGTGGTTTAAGGAGCCGGTCTTGAAAACCGGTGACCCGGCAACGGGCCATGGGTTCGAATCCCATCCTCTCCGCCACCCTTCGGGGAAATAAGCGTCTCGCAGGCGTGCTAAAAGTGAGGTCAAGCAGATGGGCGATTTCAGGGTCATTACGGATGGTTCCGGCGATATTCCGGCCGACGTGATAAAGTCCAGAGACATTACCGTTATCAACTTCTATGTCCTACTCGGTAGCGGAGAGTATCTTGAGCAGAATGTCGATATCGGCGACGACGAGTTTTATGAGTGGATGGTCGCTCATCCGGGTGTCTATCCCAAGAGCTCCACGCCGTCGACTCAGGACTACCTGAAGCTCTTTACCCAAGTCGCCCAAGCCGGTGAGAAGGCCATTGTGCTCTGCATAACCGAGAAGTTCTCCAACTCGTATCAGACGGCTTGCATAGCGCTGGATCTGCTGCGTGAGGACTATCCGGACGCTGAGATTACGGTCATAAACTCAATGGTTAACACCGTGCTGCAGGGACTTATGGTCCTTGAGGCATGTAACATGCGCGACGCCGGTGTAGGCTATACAGAAGCCGTGGAGCGCCTCTACGAGATAAGGCCAACGGGACGTATATTCTTCACTATTGGCAGCATGGACTACCTCGCTGCAGGAGGACGCATCGGAAGGCTGGCAGGCAAGGTCTCAAGTGTGCTTGGCATAAGGCCGGTTATCACGCTCAAGGAAGGCGAAATCTTCCTCGGCGGTATGGGCAGGGGAAGGGCCAAAACACTCGATAAAGTGTTGTCCAATACCCGCGAATACCTTAAAAAGACCTTCACAAGCCGCGACCAGTTTGAAATTTGCCTCGGATATGGTTACGACTACAACGAAGCCGTGGAATTCCGCAGCCGGCTGGAAGCTCTGCTTGAAGAGCTGGGACTCGGCGGCGACGACGAAATTCACATCACGCACATCAGCTCAGTAATAGCTGTACACACTGGGCCGTATGCTCTGGGCGTAGGGATTATCGCAAAGGCGAGACTGGACTGAAACTCAAAAGCCGGGTCATTGGCCCGGCTTTTTACATGCAATGCAAGGTATATCATAGAAGGTGGTGCTAACAATGCCTGAACTGCTTGCGGAGGTTTTCAGGGGCAAAATAGCGGAGTCACGGCACTACGGCCATGTGGCTGTGTGTGATAGCTCTGGACGGATTTTGGCATGGGCGGGAGAGCCAGATACCGTGACCTATATACGCTCGGCTGCAAAGCCCATACAGGCCCTCAACGTATTTGCTTCGGGGGCGTATGAGAAGTACGGGTTCACCGACGAGGAGCTGGCCATAATGTGCTCTTCTCACTTCGGCGGGGAGATGCACCAGCGGGTCATACTCGGCATCCTGGACAAGCTGGGACTGACGTTGGACTCTCTGCTGTGCGGTTGCCCGCTGTCAATAAATCCGGAACTGAGGGAAAAGCAGCTCCGTGAAAATGTGGAGCTCAGACAGTATAACTCCGACTGCTCTGGGAAGCACTGTGGATTCCTGGCAGCCTGCCTCGCATGCGGATACCCGACCGAAGGCTACAACCGCCCGGAGCATCCGTTGCAGCGCGACGTTTTGAAGATAGTCTCGGACGTATCCGGAGTGCCGGAAGACGAGATAGCCGTCGGCGTTGACGGCTGCACAGTGCCTGTACATGCGCTGCCTCTGCGCAATATGGCCATGGCTTACGCCAGAATAGCCAACCCGGAAAAGCTGCCCGAACAGTACCGCTTTGGCGCAGAGAGGGTGTTCAGGGCCATGAACGCAGCGCCTGAGATGGTTGCGGGTACGGGAGGCTTTTGCACCGCGCTGCTGCGCGCCGCAGAAGGCAGCCTGATAGGCAAAGTCGGCGCTGAAGCCGTATACTGCGTGGGTGTGAAAGGCCGTGACCTCGGTATCGCAATAAAGGTGGACGATGGCAACGGCGCGCGGCCGCTGCGCCCGACGGTGATACGGGTGCTGAAAACACTTGGAGTGCTGAACGATGGGCAGGTCGCCGCCCTGGGCAGTTTTGCAGAGCCACCGGTATATAACGATGTCGGAGCCAAAGTCGGTTTCACGCGCAGCGTGGTTGAACTGCATTTCTCGTAAAATAAAGCCAAGCTTCCCTTCACTGGGAAGCTTGGCTTTATTATATACCGTTGCTTTACGCCAGTTCGCGTCCCATGAGGACACCCATGGCGCTGGCCATCATCAGGCCGCGCGTCCAACCGGAGCTATCGCCCAGGGCGTGGAGGCCCTGTACGTTGGTGTTGAAGCGCGTGTCCATAGTTACCTTGTTCGAGTAGAACTTGAGCTCGGGGGAGTAGAGCAGGGTTTCGTAGCCGGCAAAGCCGGGGACGACGATGTCCATCGAGTGGATGAAGTTGATGATGTTTATCATCGCACGGTAGGGCATGGCCGCGGTGATGTCGCCCGCAACGGCGTCCACCAGAGTGGGCTTGACGTTGCTGTGGGCCAGCTCTTTTTCCCAAGTGCGCTTGCCGTCGAGAATGTCGCCGAAACGCTGCACCAGGATGTGGCCGTTGGCGAGCATGTTGGTAAGCTCGCCGACTTTCTGCGCGTAAGCGATGGGCTGGTTAAATGGCACGGAGAAATTGTGCGAGCAGAGTATGGCCACATTGGTGTTCGGGCTCTTGAGGTCGGCGCCCTTGTAGGCGTGGCCGTTGACGACGGCAAGGTCGTTGTCGTAGTTCTCCTGACTCACGACGCCGCCAGGGTTCTGGCAGAAAGTGCGGACCTTGTTCTTGAAGGGCTTGGGGTAGCCTATGAGCTTGGACTCATAGAGGACGTCGTTTATCTCCTCCATGATCTCGTTGCGCACCTCGACGCGCACACCGATGTCAACGGTGCTCGGCTGGTGCTGCACTCCGTGCTCGGAGCATATCTTCTCAAGCCAGTCCGCGCCGCGGCGGCCGGTGGCGACAACAGTGTGCTCGGCATAGAGTTCAAAGTCCTGATGGCCGTCATTGAGGTAGACGCCCTTACAGACGTTGCCGTCCATTATGAGGTTGGTGCACTCGGTGTCAAAGAGCATCTCGACGCCGTTATCCATCAGCCAGTGCTCGATGGCGAGGTAGACGTCGTGGGCTTTCTCTGTGCCCAGGTGACGTATCGGACAGTCCACAAGCTTCAGGCCGGCCTTGATGGCGCGGGCACGTATTTTGCGCACCTTCTCGTCGTTGCCGATGCCTTCAATGTGTTCGTCCGCGCCGAACTCGAGGTATATCTTGTCCGCGTAGTCTATGGTCTCCTGGGCCAGACGCTCCCCTATCAACATGGGCAGGTCGCCGCCGACGTCGCAGCTCAGGCTGAGTTTGCCGTCGGAAAACGCGCCGGCGCCGGAAAAACCGGTGGTTATGTGGCAGACGGGCTTGCAGTTCATGCACACGCCGGTCTTGGCCTTGGGGCAACTGCGGCGAGTGAGCTCGCGGCCTTTTTCGACCATGACTATTTTCTTCTTGGAGCCGCGCCTGAGCATCTCCAAGGCCGTGAAAATGCCTCCGGGGCCCGCGCCGACAATGACAACATCAGCCTTCATAGTAACCTCCAGACATAAAAACAGCACGCAGATCCCGCGTGCTTAAAACTTACCGTAATTGGCAGTCTTGGCTTTAAGCCAAGACTGCCTGGAGCGGGCAACGAGATTCGAACTCGCTACCTCCACCTTGGCAAGGTGGCGCTCTGCCAAATGAGCTATGCCCGCAAGCCGCGTCCTCACAGACGCGACTTATATTTTAGCACACTTTGCCGATTTGTCAAGCTCTTTCGGCAAATATTGCGTGTGGTATTTTGTGAAGCTTCTATTGCGGAGCGTCATGATGCGCATGTGTGGCAAGCGTTAGCGTAAAAGAGACCGTACTACCGGAAAGTGAAGCCGAAATATGCCCACCGTGAGCTTCCACAATGGCCTGGGCCATGCTGAGCCCTACTCCGTTGCCTGCGCTGGAACGTGAGGCGTCGCCGCGGTAAAAACGTTCAAATACTCTGGAAAGGGTCTCTTTGGTCATGCTTGAGCAGGTGTTGCTAACCCTGAAAACCGCGTGGGAGCGCTGCCTGGACAACACGACCGCTATGGGTGTGCCTTCGTCTGAGTAGCGCATAGCGTTATCCAGAAGTATGCCGGCGACGCGGCGCAGTGCCTCGCTGCTGGCATTGACATATATTCCGCTGGCAAGCTCGCAGGTGACTTCACGGCCCTGGGAGGCAGACATGAGCCGGAAGGCGTCGCAGAGCTCGGTGAGCTCGGAGCCGAGGTCGAAGACGGATCTGTCGGGGAAGGGATCGGCCTCGTCGAAGCGCGACAGGTCTATGAGGTCCGCAGTCAGCTTTGCCATGCGTGAGCCGGAGGCACGTATGCTCTCAACCCACTCATTGCCGGGCATGTCAATTGCAAGGACGTCGGCGGCGGCGATAACAGCGGTGAGCGGGGTTTTGATTTCGTGCCCGGCGTCGGTTATAAAGCGCTTTTGCCGCTCCACGCTTTTGGCTACGGGGGAGATTGCCCTGCGTGACAGGGCAAATAGCACGAGGGCCGTTACAGCCAGTACCACGAGCGAACCGACCGAGGAGACCAGCAGCACGAGTTCCTGCGTGCGCTGCATGCGCGAACAATCCAGGAAGATATAGATTGTACCTCCGGAGTCGGAGCCCCTGTAGGCCAAAAATCTGTAGCGCCCTACATAACCTCGGTCTTTGCCTGAGCCGGCCACTTGGTTGAGGTATTCCAGCGCGCTTATCTCGTCTATGGCGCTGATAAACTCCAGGCTGGTAGAAATCACTTCACCCTCGGAGTCAACGGAGACGGCAAAATATCGCGTCTCGAAAGGCGTCTCTTCGGTTACCGGGTAATCCCATGGGCGCTGCATGTTGTGACTGCTGGGACGGGGCAGATCACCGCGCAGCCTGACTATATTGTCCAGCATCGAGTCCGCGGAGTGGGCGTTAAAGTAGTACAGGGCACAGTTCGTGCCGACGACGAGTACGGCCAGTACAATGGCAAAGGCAACGGCCCCAACCAGCACAAACTTGCGCCGCAGCCGCTTTAACACTCGGCGCCCTCGAGGGAATAACCCTCACCGCGCACGGAATATATGCGCTCGCGTGCGCCTATGTTGCGCAGGGTGCGGCGCAGGTTGGCTATGTTGGTCCAAACAACGTGGTTGTCAACACCGGCGTCCCAGCCCCAGACCAGGTCCAGCAGTCGGTCGGTGGAGTATACGCGCCCGGGTGAGCGCATCAGCAGCTCCATGAGCCTGAATTCCTTGTTGTTGAGCCTCACATTGCCGCCTCCGGAAGAGAGGTCGTAACGCGAACAGTCAAGGCGCAGCGCGCCGTAAGTCAGTACGTCGGGCACGTAGTTGTCGGCGCGGCGCAGCATGGCGCGCACGCGGGCTATAAGCTCGTCTGAGGCAAAGGGCTTGACCAGATAGTCGTCTGCTCCGGCGTCCAAGCCGCGCACGCGCGCAGGGACGTCGGTTAGCGCGGTAAGCAGCAGCACGGGCGTCTTACGTCCCAGCTTGCGCAGCTCCGAGAGCACTTCAAGCCCGCTTTTGCCGGGCAGCATGATGTCCAGGATGAGCGCGTCGTATTCGCCCGAAACTGCCCATTCCAGAGCATCGGTGCCGTTAGATACGAGATCAGCAGTGTAGCGGCTGCGTTCGAGCAGAGCCTGTACGGCGCGGCCAATACCAGAGTCGTCTTCTGCAATGAGTATTCGCATATACATGTCCCCTTCATCACAAGTATAAGACAAAAAATTGAAGGAGCTGTAAACATGATACGTATTTTCTGTTAATACATAGAGAAAAAGGCGGCGGCCGGGCCATACGGCCCGGCCGCCGCCGGAAATAGTGCGTCAGAAGGGGAGACCCTTCATGCCAGTAATTTTGCTCATGCTGGAGTTGGAGGCCTCGTCTACCTTGCGCATCGCCTCGTTGACGGCGGCGATGACCATGTCCTGGAGCATCTCGACGTCTTCAGGGTCAACGGCGTCAGGGTCTATCTCGATAGCAGTGAGCTCGCGCTTGCCGCTGACCGTGGCCTTGACCGCGCCGCCGCCGGCTGTGGCCGTGAAAGTGCTGGACTCCAGCTCAGCCTGCATCTTGGCCAGTTCCTGCTGCATCTTCTGTGCCTGCTTCATCATGTTGGCCTGGTTCATACCGCCAAAGCCGCCGCGAAAGCCGCCTTTTGCCATATCAATTACCGTCCTTTCTTATGAATCGAACTTCCCGGAAAGCGCGCAGCTCATCCAGGCTGCGCTGTGCCGCATCGCCCATAGGCAGGACGCGGACGTGTATCTCACGCCCGGCCAGTTCACAGGCTGTGGCGCGCAATATTTCAAGGTTGTTTGGAGTGCTGAGACCATTGTAGAGTATTCCTGCCGAGAGCCGTATGACCAGAGTATCGCCGTCCAGTTCGCCGCTGGCGTCTCCGGCGCTGCGGAAGAGCACCTGGTACCCCACGCCCAGCTTCGGTGCAACCAGCTGCACATAACGGTCCCAGTCGAAGCCCGCGGGAGCGGAGGGAGCAGCCGGAGCGGCTTGAGTAGGCGCCGTGCCCTGAACTGCGGGTTCCGGCGCAGCGGGCTGCGCTTGCAGAACAACAGGCTCCCTTGCCACCTGCGGAGCGGCGGGGACAGGTTCATCGTCCCAGGGCGGGGCGTCCCCGTCGTCCGGTGGTGGCGGCGCGTCGTCATCCGTCCATGGCGGGAGGTCGTCCTGAGCAACAGATACTGCCGGCTCTTCCCGCACGGCCTGAGGCTTGGCAGCCGGCTCCGGCTCAGGCTGGCGCTCAGGGGACGGAGACGGGGGCGGGGGCGATACGGGCTTTGCGTCCTGCACTGCGCTGGGTGCATGAGATACAACCGGAGTACCGCTCAGAATTTTTTCCAAGCGGCTCAAACGCGCTTCAAGCGCCGAGGGCTCCGCGCTGGGGGTGCAAAGCCTTACCAGCGTGAGCTCCGCTGTAGTACGGGCGCTGGGACTGTCTTTGAGCAGGGATATGCCCTCCTGAGCCGTGACCATGTGGGCCAACAGCTCCTCACGGGTGAACAGATGCCCAAAGCGGCGCAGCGTGTCGGAGCTGTATGCGCCGGAGGTGAGCGCTTCGCCGCCCTTGGGGGCTACGGAGAGCATAAGCACGTCGCGCATCAGGCTGTTCAGGTCGCCCAACACGCCTGCCGGGTCTTTGCCGTCACGCCAGAGTCCGGCGAATAGGGAGAGCGCCGTGCCGCTGTCGTGGGCAGATATGGCCTCTAGCATGTGCGCTATGTTTTCCGAACCGGCGGCGCCCGTTGCCTCAAGCACTGCCGCCTCGTCTATTATATCGCGGCCGGAGCACTGGTCCAGCAGGCTGAGCGCGTCGCGCATACCGCCGTCTGACAGCCTGGCCAACAGTTGCGCCGCGCCTTCGCTCAGGTTCATGTTCTCGTTATGGGCCACGTACTCGAGGCGCTTGGCAATCACGCCGGCGTCCAGCCTGCGGAAGTTGAAGCGCTGGCAGCGCGAGAGTATTGTTGCCGGTACCTTGCGCAGCTCGGTTGTGGCGAGGATGAACATGAGATGTTCCGGCGGTTCTTCGAGTATTTTCAACAGCGCGTTAAAGGCACTGGCAGAGAGCATGTGGACCTCGTCCACTATGTAGACACGCTTTTTGACCGTGGCAGGGGAGAAGATGGCCTCGTCGCGCAGGGCGCGGATGTTGTCCACACCGTTGTTGCTGGCCGCGTCTATTTCCACAACGTCCATAACAGTCCCGGCCTCAATGCCGCGGCAGGCGGGGCATTCGTTGCAGGGGCTGCCGTTTACGGGATGCTCGCAGTTGACGGCTCGCGCCAGTAGCTTGGCGCAGGTGGTTTTACCTGTGCCGCGCGTACCTACAAAGAGGTAGGCATGGCTGGTTCGGCCGGACATGACCTGCTGCTTGAGCGTCTCGGTTATATTTTCCTGACCCCAGACGTCGTCAAACGTGCGCGGCCGGTATTTGCGGTAAAGTGCCTGATAAATGACGCCCAAGTCCTTTCTGAGTAAAATAAAGAAGAAATAAAATCGAAATCCAAAGCAGCGGTTTCAATTTTGAGGGAAGACGTGACGAAGCGAAAGACACGAAGTCCACGCAAATCCCCAAGCTTGTACAAAAAGAAAGCCCATGGCTTTCTTTTTGAGAGGAGGCGCGACGAAGTGATTGAGCTTTCACGCTTGCGTGGAAGCGAAAGATACGAAGTCCGCGCCGACGAGCGGCCCTTCGCAAGACTGCACACCCTCAATCGAACAGCAGACACACCCGTGACCTCGGCAGCCAACTCGGCCCCGGTGACCTCACGGCACACGTATGGGCCCGCTTAATGCTGCTCGGTTCCCCGCCTGACATGGTTCACGGGAATACGTTGCGCGGGACCGGAGCTTCAACGCCGCTTACCGTGGGCAGACGGCACATCTAACTGTCCTCTATCGGGAATCCATCCCTGCTGTAGCGGATTGCAGGTTACAGGGCACCGCTGGCTCCCCGACTGGTGCAGCCTTGCGAAGGGCCGCTGAAGTATTATACCCCAAAGAAGCAATTTGCGCAATAAGCAATTTTACTCTTTACAAATCGGAAATATGTGATATAATAATCGAGCGCTCAAATGAGCGTTTAACTAAATATGGGCCTGTAGCTCAGCTGGGAGAGCAAGCGCGATATAACACGGGCCCAGGCACTCCAACAGA
>CAKNRQ010000063.1 GCA_930990965.1 uncultured Clostridia bacterium | reverse complement strand
CTATATCCGGGCTGGACCTGGAACAGCAGCAGGAGGTAATTTAATATGACAAACAGTGCAACCATCAGGACCAGACGCATGGCAGGATTATCCATTCTGACCGCTCTGATCATCGTTTTACAGGTCGTGGCCACCTTCGTCAAGGTCGGACCCTTCTCCTTCACGCTGGCGCTTGCGCCCATCGTGATTGGTGGAGCCCTCTATGGCAGGAAGGCCGGCGCTTGGCTTGGCGGCGTATTCAGCGTTGTCGTGCTCCTCATGTGCATTACCGGCGGCGATGCCGGCGGCAGCATCCTCTGGAACGTCAGCCCGTTGCTCTGCGCTGTGCTCTGCCTGGTCAAGGGCACCGCTGCCGGCTGGGTCTCTGCCGCGGTTTACAGGTCCATTGCGGCCAAGAACTCCTTCGGCGCCGTCATCTGCGCCGCTGTGGTGACACCCGTCGTAAACACTGGTATTTTCCTCGTGGGTCTCGTCCTGTTCTTCCAGCCGACGCTGGCCGCCTGGGCTGGCGATGCAGGCATGAACATCACCAGCTATATCCTCTTCGGCCTCACCGGAGTCAACTTCCTCGTTGAGCTGACGCTCAACCTCGTGCTCTCGGGCGTCATTGAGCGCATTATCAACTACCGTGTGAAGGCGCTGGCTTAAAATGCTGTTAGCCATCGACGCCGGAAACACCAGCATAACGGCGGGCTGCATCCGTGACGGTGAGCTCATATGCCGGGCGCAGTTCTCTGCGGAGAGGCGCACGGCCGACGAGCTGGCAGTGCTCATCGAGCAGGCGCTGCGCATGCGCGGCATGGACCCCGCCGGATTTGAGGGCGCGGCCATGAGCTGCGTGGTACCGCCGCTGGTGGAGGTGCTGCGTGGAGCGGCCATGTTGATAACGGGTCACTACCCCCTGGTGGTCGGCGCGGGAGTGAAAACCGGGCTGAACATCGGCATAGACGACCCGTCCACTCTTGGCGCGGACCTCGTTGCGAGCGCGGTCGCCGCAATAAACGACCGGGTGCCGCCCGTAATAATCGCGGACCTGGGCACGGCCACGACTATATTCGTGATCGACCAGAACTCCCGCCTGTTGGGCGGCGCGATACTGCCGGGAGCGGCGGTGAGCCTTGAGGCTCTGGCCGGTACGGCTTCGCTGCTGCCGAGCATACCGCTGGAAGCTCCCAAGAAGTGCATCGGCACCAACACCAACGACTGCATGAAATCCGGCGCTATCTTCGGCACGGCTTCGGCGATAGACGGGATGATAGACCGTTTTGAGCAGGAGCTCGGGACCCGCGCACAGTGCGTGGCCACCGGCTACCTGGCCAGAAGAATAGTCCCGCACTGCCGCCACGAGATGGAGATAGACGAGGACCTCACAATGCGAGGCCTGGGTATCATCTGGGAGCGCAACCGGCGGCCCAAGAAAAGATAAAGACTGACAAATAACTATAGGGCTCAAGCTGTCAAACAGCTTGAGCCCTATTATTTCATACCTTTAAGGCTTTGCGGTGAAATGCGCAGGCCATATGCCGTGCAATAGCAATTCCCTTGCACTCAATAAGGGCGTCCATTCCCGCGCGGCCGAGGGTGCCGCAGTTTTAAGCGGCATAGTTCACTTCCGGCCCACGTGCGCGAAGAACTTGAAGGTCAGCGGCCAGATGGAGGCGGCAAAGATAACCATGATGAAGTAGCGCGCGGCGTCAGCGGCTCCGGTCTCACCCAGCAGCGCGTAGAGCGGGGCCTTGAGCAGTACGCGGATGGCCATGACTATTGCGAGACCGAGCACGCACTTGAGGACTTGTCCGGCCAGGGGAGCGCGTGTGTCGAAATGGATGTAGCGCTGGTCGAGCCAGAAGGCCACCAGCATGGCCGCACCCGCGCCCAGCAGCTTGTAGCCGTTTTCAACGGCGCTGGCGAGGTTTTCGGCATCAGTATCTGCCGGGAAGGGCCATAGCTCCACATAGAAGAGATAGGCCAGGGTGAGAGCTATGGTCGCTCCGAGCACGGCGTACATGCGGCCGGGGTGGCGCTCAATGTCCCTGAAGAGGGGCCAAAGCACGAGCGTGAGCACGGTGCCGGCCAGGATGGAGACGCCCACATCCGCGGGCGTGTGTACGCCCAGATACATGCGCGAAAAGGCTATTAGCACTATGACAACAACACATACTGCGCGCCAGCGCGTCCTGCGCGACCACATGCCGATGCAGCCGAAGCTGGCAAAGGCGTTCTGGGTGTGGCCGCTGGGGAAGGAATAGCCCGTGGCCTCGGCCCGCGCGCTTTCCACGATGGTGAAGTCCGGGTCGCGCACCCAGGGGCGGTCTACGCGGCAGCTTATTTTCAGAAACTGGTTTATTATAGTGCCCGCGAAGCCGGTTGTGAGTATATAGTAACCTAATCCTTTGCTGACGCACCAGAACGCGACTACTGCGATGCCCATGTAGACGACCTCGCCGCCGAGCTGGGTTATGGCGCTCATGATGGCGTCGAGCACCGGATTCCTTATGTCTTCGAGCGCATAGAGCAGCTCCATTCAAATTACCTCCAATCCGTCGAGCAGGAGACGCACCCCGATGCCGCAGAGCACGAGGCCGCCGATCACGCCCGATATCTTGCGTGAGACGCCGGAGACGCGGGCGGCTGCCAGGCCGCCGGCGAAGCACACGGCGAAAGTCTCTGCCGCTATGACCGCTGAGGCCATCAGGGGCGGCGTGTACGTAAAGGCGAAGGAAACGCCCACAGCAAAGGCGTCAAGGCTTGTGGCGAAGGCAGTCGCCGCGAGCTGAGCGTGATTCAGCCCGGCGGCCTGGGGCGCTTCGCCCTTGAGGGATTCAACTATCATGTGCAGCCCTATGAACGCGAGCAGGAAAAAGCTCACGTAAGGGCCGAAGGCGCTGACCAGGCCGCTGACACTGCTGCCCAGCAGCCATCCCAGCAGAGGCATAACACCCTGGAAAAGCCCGAAATAGGCCGCCGTTACCGCGGCGTGCCGGGGTCTCCAGCCTGGCACGGAGAGCGCGTTTGTGACCGCGGCGGCAAAAGCGTCCATTGACAGGCCGGCGCCTGTGAGTAGAATATTAAGCATAGAACATACTCCCGAGGTGAAGTTATGGATCTCAACAAGTATATGCACTATGCTCTGGACTTAGCTCGCGAAGCCGCCGCCGAAGGCGAAGTCCCGGTCGGCTGCGTCGTGATTTCTCCCTCTGGCGAGATAATAGGCCGGGGCCGTAACCGCCGCGAGGAGCTGCCCGACGCCACCGCCCACGCGGAGATCGAGGCTATACGCGCGGCCTGCGCCGGGCTGGGGACTTGGAACCTCTCCGGCTGCGCCCTCTTCGTGACGCTTGAGCCCTGCCCCATGTGTACCGGGGCCATAATAAACTCGCGCATATCCACCGTGGTTTACGGCGCAAAGGAGCCGAATACGGGCTCCGTCGGCAGCGTTATAAACCTATTTGAAGAGCGCTACGGCCACCGCCCGGCAGTCTACGGCGGCGTGCTGGGTCAGGAGTGCTCCGCACTGCTGGCAGCCTTTTTTGAAGGCCTGCGCCGCAGTAAATAGCCCGTCAGCAAAATACCCGGCCTTTGCGGCCGGGTATTTTGCTATGTAGCCGTCAGGCCTTGGGAGTTCCGTCGGGGTTGAAGAGCGGCAGCTTCCCGAGCGTGATAATGTCGCTGCGGTTGTAGGCGTCGCCCTCGGCGAGAACCGCCATCTTGCCCGCGATTATGCCGCCTGCGCGCGTCACAAGTTCCTCCATCGCGTGGAGGCTCTCACCAGTGGAGATGACGTCGTCGATTATGAGCATGCGCTTGCCCTTTATGAGCTCGGCGTCCGCGGTGTCTATAACCAGCTTCTGAATGTGCATAGTCGTGATGGAACGCACTTCTACCTCGAAAACACCGGTCATGTAGGCCTTGGCGCCCTTCCTGGCCAGGAAGTACTTCTCGGCTCCGGACTGACGCGCCATCTCATAGAGCAGGGGAATAGCTTTGGCTTCCGGGGCTATGATGTAGTCGTACTCGGGCGCTCTCTTGAGCAACTCCGCGGCGCAGTGCACCGTGAGCTCGACATCGCCGAACATGACAAATGCGCCGATGTAGAGGTCGTCAGTGACCCGGCACAACGGCAGTTCCCGCTTTAACCCGGCGATATCCATCTCGTATGTCATTTCTGGATTCCTCCTACGTTTGCAATACGATGAAATAATCTGGTTTTTTAATTATAGACAAAAACGACCACCAAAGTCAAGTGTGCATTGCCTGACGTCAGGTCAGACCAGCGAAAAATATCGCAGGATTTATGATAAAATATGGAACAAATAAAAGCATGGGTTTAAAAATTAACCAGACAAAGCTTTAACAAATATACATGTTGCACAATAAAAATGGAATTAATTCGGATACAAGAGGCGGTTTTTGAGCAATTATGAATAAACCGTTACGAAGTTGTGATGAAAGTCTTGTAAACGCATATTTTTTAAGGTAGAATTTAGTTAAGACGGCACGGGGGAAACGTGCCCGTAAGGATAGGGAGCTCCGGCGCTTTGGGAGAGGCGCCGGGAAAATAAAATATGGGAGGGAAAATCAATGTCTGATCATTCTCAGCACATGGAACATGACCGTGGTTCATGGGGCTCCAACTTTGGTTTCCTGATGGCGGCTGTCGGTTCGGCGGTCGGCCTGGGCAACATCTGGGGCTTCCCGTACAAGATGGGCAGATATGGCGGCTTCGCCTTCCTCATCGTGTATCTGCTGCTGGTCGTATTTGTCGGTGCGGTCGTCATGCTTGGCGAGTTGACGATAGGCCGGAAGACCGGCCTCGGCGCTGTTGGCGCATATGGAGCATTCAATAAGAAACACAAGTGGGTCGGATATATAGGCGTCGCTTCGGCCTTTTTCCTGCTGACCTTCTACAATGTCCTTGGCGGCCTGGTTATGCGTTATATGATGGGCTTCCTGCTCCAGTTGGTGGGCGTGGACGGATTCAGCGGCCAGGAGATGAGCTTCTGGACCTACATACTGCACGACTACGGCTCGATAGTTTTCTTCAACATCCTGTTTGTTGTGTGTAACATCGTGATAGTCATGGGAGGCATAGAGTCCGGCATAGAGAAGTTCACAACGGTGGCCATGCCGGCGCTCTTCTTCATGCTGCTCTTTGTCATCATCTACATCGCCACGCTGCCCGGTGCGTCAGAGGGCTTCAGTTACATGTTCAAGCCCGACTGGGAGCCGTTGAGCTCTGCCTCGGGATTCTTTGAAGTTGTAAGGGTGGCAGCTGGACAGATGTTCTTCTCGTTGTCGCTGGGCATGGGAGCCATGATAACCTACGGCTCATACCTCGACAAGAAGGAGGACATACAGAAGAACTCCTGGATAATCCCCGCCTGCGATACAACAGTTGCAGTCATGGCAGCTATGGCCGTACTCCCCGGCTGCGCCGCCTTCGGCCTCGATTACGGCAGCGGCCCGGGCCTCCTGTTCAACACCATGCAGAACGTTTTTGTCAGCATGGGCACCTTCGGAAATCTGTTTGGCTTCCTCTTCTACTTCCTCGTCTTTATAGCGGCGATTACCTCGTCCATCTCCCTTTATGAAGTCATAGTCACCAACAGGCTTGACGCCGCCCGTGAGAAGGGCAAAAAGTCCAATCGTGCCAAGATAATCTGCATTGCCGCAGTCATCACCACTCTTGTTGGCCTGCCTGTGGCACTGGACGCCATCGGCGGCTGGTTCTCCGGCGAACCCGGTATCATCCCCGCTCCGTATCAGATACTCGGCTACGAGTTCGGTGCAGAGGGCGTGCCGATGTTCATCGACGCCTGGCTAGACTTCTTTGACGTGCTCTCCGAAGGCATACTGATGCCGCTCGGCGCGCTGATTATGACGGTCTTAATTGGATGGGTGTACAAGACGGACTTCGTCCGTCATGAGTGTGAGGTCTCCGGGCACAAGTACCGGCTTGCGAAGGTGTATGAAATTTGCTTCAAGTTCATCACCCCGCTGGGCGTCACCATCGTCCTCATAGGCCAGATCATGGACTTCTTCCTGTAATCGCAATCAACAGGCCAAACTAAATGTTTTTGCTCCCCCGGGCTATAGGCCACGGGGGAGCTTTTTATGCATACAATTACTTTGACATCTGTGAAAAACGTGGTAGAATCTTGCTGACGGATCATGAGTAAAAATTCCGGGAGGTTTTACTGTGCTGGACTTTCTGCGGCAAGAGGGTATAGACCCCGCGATAATTTCTGAGATTGAGGCCTGGCGCAAGGCGCATCCTGTGCCTGCCGAGGCCGAAAAACGGCTTGCGGACAAGCCGCGCTTTGACTATTACGGCAAGGACATATGGGAGGCGGCGGCCATCGCCCTGCTCTGTGGCGAAAACCTGCTGCTTGTCGGCCCGAAGGCCACCGGCAAGAACGTGCTGGCCGAGAACCTGGCCGCGGCCTTCGGCCGCCCGAGCTGGGACATCAGCTTCTATATCAACACCGACGCGGCCTCGCTGGTGGGCACGGACACCTTTAAAAACGGCGAGGTCAGCTTCCGGCCCGGCCCGATAACCCAGTGCGCCACTCTAGGCGGCTTCGGCGTGCTCGACGAGATAAACATGGCAAAGAACGAGTCCCTGGCCGTGCTGCACGCCACGCTGGACTTTCGCCGGGTCATAGATGTGCCGGGCTACGACCGCATAAACATGGACGACGCCACGCGCTTCATCGCCACGATGAACTACGGCTACGCCGGCACGCGCGAGCTCAACGAGGCGCTGGTGAGCCGCTTCGTAGTTATCGAGATGCCGCCGATCACGCCCGAGAACCTGCAAAAGCTGCTCAAGCGCGAGCACCCCGACCTGAAAGACGAGTGGGCCAGACAGTTTACCCAGCTCTATCAGGAGCTGCGCCGCAAGGTGGACAGCGCGGAGATATCCACAAAGGCGCTGGACCTGCGCGGCCTCATGGGTGCGGTGGATCTGATGGCGCACGGCCTGAACGCCGTGCAGGCGCTGCGCATGGGCATTGTGAACAAGGCGTTCGACCCCTTCGAGCGCAAGCTGGTGGAGGACGTGGTCACGGCGCGCTTCCCGGCCGACCTGGGCCACGACGGGCTCTTTGACTGATATGCTCAGCGAACACGAGCTCGAGCGCGAGGAGCGCCGCGCGACAAACATGATATGGAACGCGGCCGGGGACTATTCACTGCACCCCCAGAGCCGCGCATACGACATGGACGGGTACGCCGACGTGTACATGAACAGCATCGTCGGCGCGGTGTACAAATACTACGACTACCCGGTTATACGCAAACTGCTGGACGGCATGGAAAACGCCCCTCGGGGCGAGGTGTATCAAGACCTCTTCTGGACGGGGCTCGAAAACTGCGCCTATCTGCGCGCGGTAGCGGACAGGCCGGCGCTGAGGCTGCTCAGGCTCGGCTACGCGCGGGGCATACTCCGTCAGGCCGAGGGTAAGCACGAGCTCGATTTCTCGCTGCCCGACCGCATAAAGCTGGAACACTACCGACGCGCCCTCGGCGAGCGGCACAAGCTCATTGAGCGTGAGGAGCGGCTGCTGGAGCAGCTCGAGTTCCCGCCCGAGCTCACAAGCGAGCAGATAGTGCAGCGCATGCGCGACATACTGGCCGAGTACTTTGGCGTCACGGGCGGTATGCTGCGGCGCGAGGCCCTGGGCAAACTACCGCAGTTCATGTCAGGGTTTGGACGCAGGAGGTACAACCTCGGGGCCAGAGTGCGCTCCGGTGACGTGAAACCTGCCAAGCACGGGCGCGTAGGCAAGCTGGCGCGCATGACCGGCGTAAAGAGCCCGGAACAGCTCCGCGAATTCGTCAGCGAGTGTTTCGGTGAGAGCATGTATTCCCCGGGCGACGTCAAGAACATCGAGGACCGGCTCTGCCGGGACAAGCACGCCGACTGCATGCTGCACTTCACGCGCGGCGAGCTGCCGGACGGGATAAGCGACGGCGAAGCCATCTTGCAGCGCCATGTCTCGCAGCGTCAGGCCCAGCTCAACCGCAAATACTATAACGACAACCTCACGGCCCACCGCCTGGCTATTATCCGGCTCACGGAGAAGGTCCGCAACTGCATCCTCGTCCACCTCGACGACGCTATGATAAAATCCCGGGCCGGTGCGCTGGACGCACGCAAGGTGTGGCGGGCGGTGTATCTGAACGACTCCAACATCTTCACACGCCACGAGCGCACGACGGACTCCGAGCTCTCCGTGGATTTGCTGCTAGACGGCTCCGCTTCGCAGCTACAGCGGCAGGAGAGCGTTGCCTCCCAGGCGTACATCCTGGCCGAGAGCCTCACGCGCTGCGGCGTACCCGTGCGCGTCTATTCCTTCTGCTCGGTAGGCAACTGCACTGTGGTGCGCATCTACCGCGACTACGAGGAGAGCAGCCGGAATGAGGCCATCTTCGACTACGCCGCCGCGGGCTTCAACCGCGACGGGCTGGCACTGCGCGCGGCAGACTATTTGCTCTCCGGCACACACTATGAAAACCGCCTGCTTATAACGCTTTCGGACTGCAGCCCCAACGACGTGAACAAGGTCGCCGACCCGGACGGGCGCCGCCGTGAGTATCAGGGCGACGCGGGTGTGGCCGACGCCTCAAGCGAAGTGGAGCGGCTGCGCCGCATGGGCGTGCGCGTCATGTGTGTTTTCACCGGCGAGGAGGACGATTTGCCCAACGCGAGGCGTATCTACGGCCGCGAGCTGGTCAGGATACGCCACATAAGCCAGTTCGCCGACGCCGTCGGCAACGTAATAGTTTCGCTCATCGGTTCCATGTAAGCGCGAGCGCCCCGCCGTCTAGGCGGGGCGCTTTTTGCGCGCGTGAGGCGAAAAACATTGCCTCGGCTGAGTGCGCGTAGTAAAATATACGTATCTTGCACAGGCCGCCGCAGGGCGGCGGGAGAGGAGAAAAATATGACACTCAACGAGATTTGGGACAGAGCCCGCGAAATGATGGGCCCCAACTGCCGGGTCTGCCCCGTCTGCAACGGAAAAGCCTGCCGCGGCGAGATACCCGGCGTCGGCGCGATGGGCGACGGCTCGAGCTGGACGGTGTGCACGGAGTTCCTGGAGCGCGTGAAGATACGCATGGACACGCTGCACGAGGCCTGGACGCCCGACACGTCCACGACGCTCTTCGGCGAAGCGCTCTCTATGCCGCTGTGTATAGCGCCTGTAGGCGGCATGAACGGCCACAACTACAACGGGGCCATATCCACCGCACAGTGGTCGAACATGGCTGTGGAGGGCGCTAAGGCCGCCGGAGTGCTGCCTTTCACCGGCGACGGCGCTAAGGGCCAGTTCCACGACGGGCTGGAAGCCGCCAAAGCCAACGGCGGCCGCAACATTTGCACAATCAAGCCCTGGCGCGACAACGGCCGTATAATAGCCCGCGCGCTCGAGTGCGCCGAGGCAGGATGCCCCGCCGTGGCCTGCGACGTGGACGCAGCTGCCTTTGCCAACATGGGTTCGGCAGTTGACATGCTGGGCGCCAAGACCGTCCGAGACCTCGCTGAGATAGTGGACAGCATACCCATACCGTTTATAGCCAAAGGCGTGATGACGGCCGAAGGCGCGCTCAAGTGCGCTGAAGCGGGCTGCGCTGGAATTATAGTCTCCACCCACGGCGGCAGGGTTATAACCTCTGCCCAGGCCACCGCCGAGGTGCTGCCCGAGATTCGCGCCGCCGTCGGCAAGCGCATGGCGATAATAGTCGACGGGGCCATCCGCACGGGCTGCGATATCTTCAAAGTTCTGGCCCTCGGAGCGGATGCGGCCATGATAGGCCGGCCCTTCGTGATAGCCGGCCACGGCGGCGGGGCCGAAGGCGTGGAGCTCTACGCCAACGCCAAGCGCGCCGAGTTGGAGAACGTGATGATCATGACCGGCTGCCGGACGCTGGAGGAGATCACACCGGCGAAGATAGCGATGTAATGGCGTTCGATGCCTGATGGAGCGGGGCTGGTGCCACGTCGTCGGACGTGGGCGGTGGCATTAGGTAATGCCGCAATCCTGGGCGGTTCACACACCAACACACCGTAG
>CAKNRQ010000062.1 GCA_930990965.1 uncultured Clostridia bacterium | reverse complement strand
GCCGCAACTTCCAGACCCGTAAGAACGTCCTCGAGTACGACGACGTCATGAACGTACAGAGGAACGTCATATACGAAGAGCGCCGCAAGGTGCTCGACGGTGAGGATTTGCAGCCCAGCATCCGCAAGATGATAGAGGAGTTCGTCTCCTCGACCATAGCCGATTCCTTCCCGCACGAGCAGCAGATAGATTTGAAGAGCCTCAACGAAGTGCTCGCGCCCTTTGGCCGGCTGTTCCTGCGCCCCGGCGACATACGCATCAGTGAGGACGGGCTCAAGGGCCTCACGGCGGGCAAGCTCACGGACATGGTGCTTGAGAAAGCCAACGCCTTCTATGACGCCAAGGAAAAAGAGCTCGGCAACCTGCCAAACGGCGTGCCTGTCATGCGCGAGGCAGAGCGTGTGGTCATGCTGCGTGTGGTCGATGAGTACTGGATGGACCATCTGGACGCCATGACTGAGCTCAGACGCGGCATCAACCTGCGCAGCTACGGCAACACGAAGCCCATCGACGCCTATAAGAACGAGGGCTTTGAGATGTTCGAGGCCATGATACGCGGCATACGCGAAGAGACAGTGCGCCGCCTGTTCATTGTGCGCATTGCTAGGCAGGAGAACCTCGAGCGCAAGAGCGTTGCCACTCAGCAGGCTGCAAACGTCGGCGGCGAACCCCAGAAGAAGCAGCCGATAAAGAAGATCAAAAAGCCCGGACGTAATGATCCATGCCCCTGCGGCAAGCTCAGGCCGAACGGGCTGCCCATGAAATACAAAGATTGCTGCGGCAGGAACGAGTAAGCGTTCATGCCGGCAGGGAGCTCGAAAGGAGAAACTATGCCTTCCGGCTTTATGCAACATGAGAAAAACGGCCTTGTCTACATGACGGCGGGCGTGATAGGGGCCAAACACGCCTTTTCCACCAGGTACGGCGGCGTCTCGGAAGGCGACTTTTCCAGCCTGAACCTGGGCTTTAACCGCGGCGACGAGGCAGAAAAGGTCCTTGAAAACTACAGAAAGCTGGGCGAGGCCACCGGCATAGATACAATGCATGCGGACTACACCAACCAGGTGCATGGAAACGTGGTGCGCATTGCAACGGAAGAGGACAGGCGGCTGCCAAACTCGCATGAGAGCGTAGAGTGCGACGGGCTTGTGACTGTGACTCCGGGTCTTGCCATCTTCTGCTTCACGGCTGACTGCGTGCCGGTGCTGCTCCACGACCCCGTTCGCGGTGCGGCAGGGGCTGTGCACTGCGGCTGGAAGAGTTCCGTGCAGGATATACTCGGCGTGGCCGTGGAGACCCTGCGCGGCCTCGGCTCGGAGCCTGAGAATATACGTGCGGCGCTTGGCCCGGCAATAGGCGCCGGGAATTTTGAGACAGACTCCGACGTGCCCGACGCCCTTCGCGCCTGGCTGGGCCACGACGCTGAGGAGTACATCTACTCCGGCATAACGCCAGGGAAATACAACGTGGATCTGCGCGGGGCAAATGCGCGCAGGCTCATGCAGCTGGGAGTGCGCCGCGAGAATATAGCCGTGTCGGCAGAGTGCACCATAGAGAGCCACGAGAAGTACTGGTCGCACAGGTATACGTCCAAACACGGCCTGAAGCGTGGCAGCCAGTGCGCCGTCATTGAGTTGTGAGGAGGGAGCCATGAAGAACAAGACCCGTTACTTGGCGTTGGCCATGGCCTTAGCGCTGCTGCTGTCAGCCTGCGGAAGCGGCCAAACAGAGTTGCCGGAGGCGACGACATCAGCAGGGGAGCTGCCCGGTGAGACGCTTGGCATCGCGGCGGCAGCGGACCAGGTGTTCTCGCTCAACTACAACAGCTCTGAGAGCCTGAACCCGTATGCCACGAACAATGCTGACAACCTGCTCATAAGCCAGCTCGTGTGTGACAATGTGTTCGAGCTGGACGAAAACTATAATCTCACGTCCAGGATTATAAAGGAGTACAGCGTTTCCTCAAATGGTACGTATTGGACATTCACCATCAACACTGATATTCCCATGCACGACGGGAGCACGTTGACCGCCTATGACGTGGCCTACTCCATTTCACTGGCGCGCAGGACCAGCCGCTACTCCGGGCGCTTTAACTGTATGTACGGCGCCAGCGCATCCAGCGCAGATACCTTCCACATATCCACCACCAAGGCACACACGCTTCTTCCGTACCTGCTGACCGTGCCGGTAATAAAGGATGGCTCTGCCAACCAGACCAGGCCGGTGAGCAC
Organism: uncultured Clostridia bacterium; assembly: GCA_930990965.1. Lineage (GTDB taxonomy): Bacteria > Bacillota > Clostridia > Oscillospirales > Oscillospiraceae > Scatomorpha > Scatomorpha merdigallinarum. The sequence continues at coordinate 8,017 of CAKNRQ010000062.1, read as the reverse complement.
CGGGCCATACATGTACGTAGAGGGGGCCGACTATGTCCAGGCCTTTGAAAATTATGGTTCCAGCCTGCCTGTGGACAGGATATATTTAAAGGAGTATACTGAGACCGAGAGCATTATCACGGCCTTTGAGGACAGCTATATAGACCTGGTCCTTAATGACAGCTCAAGTACCTCCAACCTGGGATATGGCGGCAATACAGAAACCCGCTATTATACGACGACGAACATGCACTATTTTGGCGTCAACATGGAGAGCTCGCTGCTTTCAAACCCCAATATACGCTATGCGATATCGCTGGCCGTAGACAGAGAGTATGCAGCGGACACACTCATGCAGCAGGGAGCCGTTGCCAGCGCCTTGCCCATATCGCCAATGAGCCCGCTGTATGATGAGTCCATAGCCGCGCAGCTTGAGTATTCACCGGAGCAATGCGCGCAGATACTCGCAAATGCCGGACTTTCGGACATGGACAATGACGGTACGCTGGAATACCTGAACTACAGCGTAATGCAGGATGCGACAATAGATATCATCGTCTGCTCGCAGAGCGCGGGCAAAGGCGACGTCTGCCAGAGTCTGGCCGATACTCTTTCACAGCTTGGATTGAGCGTGACAGTGCGCGAGCTGAGCTGGTCAGACTATCTCTCTGCCATCAACAAAGACGACCTGGACGCAGATGGGGAGCCGGATGTGAACTTCGACCTATATTATGCAGAGGTCAAGCTCGGCGCTGACTTTGACCTCACGAATCTGCTCTCCGTGGACGGCAGCCTCAACTACGGCGGCATCACTGACGAGGCCTATACAACTTATATAGACAGCTACCTCGCAGCAGATGACCTGACTCGGCCCAGCGCCTGCGCGGCTATGCTCCAGTACATCGCCACAAATGCTCCAATAATACCCGTGTGCTTTGAGCGGCACGAGGTAATTACACACCGTAACGTCATAACCGGGATAGAGGTTACGGCGAACAATATTTTCTATAATATATCAGATTGGACTATCAAATTCTCAGACTAGGGGGGAGAACAATGACAGACAGAGAACTGATGGACATAGCAGAGCAGGCTGCGAAGCACTCTTACTCACCTTACTCGAGATTCGCTGTGGGAGCGGCACTGGAGTGCTCTGACGGCACCGTGTTTACCGGCTGCAACGTTGAGAACGCCGCGCTGGGCAGCTCAATATGCGCCGAGCGCACGGCAGCAGTCAAAGCCGTCAGCGAGGGACACACCGATTTCGTCCGCATAGCCATCTGGGCAGAGAGCCGCGACTATTGCATGCCCTGTGGGGCCTGTAGGCAGTTCCTGAGCGAGTTTTCGACCGACATGGAGGTCCTCTGCGCCAAAGCCGGAGGCCGGTATGTGAGCTACAAGCTCCGCGAGCTGATGCCGCATACCTTCAACTATTAAAGATAAGAAAGTGGGATAAGAGACATGAGAAAAAGACAAGCGCTGCGCGTTTTGAGCCTCGTCATTGCCGTCTGCCTGCTGTGCGCGTCACTGCCAGGCTATGCAGCCAGCGAGGGCCCAATAGACGTCAACTTCAGCGATGTGCCCGACGGGGCCTGGTATGAAGAATACGTGAACCTCTGCGCGAGCTGGGGCATCATAGACGGCCGCACCGAGACCACGTTCTGCCCGGAAGAAGAGCTCACTCGCGGCGAGTTTATCAAGCTCCTTTGCATGATAGGCGAGCTCGCCCCATACACTATGGACACGAGCATACACTGGTCACAGCCCTACTGGCAGGTAATAAACGACAACGGTGTCCTCTGGGGCCTGAACATCACCTGCACAGCTGCGGACCTCAATGCGCCCATAACCCGTTACGAGATGAGCGTTATGATTAATAACCTGCTCTCCAACGTCTACACCGAAAACCCCGTCCAGCTCGATTCCCCCGAGCTGCGCATAACTGACTACTCGACCATCTCCGGCGTCTACCAGGAGAGCGTGCTTCAGGCCTACGGCAAGGGCATACTCGACGGATTTGAGGACGGCGCATTCCACGGCGATGAGACTCTCACGCGCGCCCAGGCCGCTGCTGTCGTTGTGCGTACAGGCTGGGTTAACGAACGTCTTGAAGTCGAGGACGTGAGCGCGGTCGAGGAGCCCACCGGCGGCGACACTACCATGGACCCGAACACATCCTTCGCCTGGGAGAGCCGCAATTACATTGACGCCTGGGGCAACGTCAGCGCCGAGGGCCGCACCATCCTCTTCGGCGACCCGAACAAGAGCTACTTCAACGGCAGCGAGTCCAACCTCTCCGACTACATTGTCACGGTCCAGGTGCGCACCTGGGATATCGACTCCAGCGGCGCAAAGTACACCCGTACCTGGAACCTCCAGGTCAACAAGGCCGTGGCTGACGAAGTCGTTGCTATCTTCGAGGAGATTTACAACGACCCCGAGCAGTTCCCGATTCACGCCCTCGGCGGCGCGCGTTACACTGACACTATGCGCCACAGCTGGGGCTGCGCCATAGACATCAACCCTGTGGAGAACTTCCAGTGCTATACTAACACTGAGCCCTACACGGCGATAACCGGTACAACCTGCTATAAGTATTCCGACAGCCCCTACTGCATCACGCCTGACAGCAGCGTCGTGAGGGTCTTTGCCAAGTACGGCTGGGGCTGGGGCGGCGGCACGGCCGAGAACGGCTATTCCGGCTGGACCACTACCGCGGATTACATGCACTTCTCCATCCTCGAATCCGGTGGCTGATATCACGGAAATACACCAGAAAAAAGGACGCCACAAGCGTCCTTTTTTCTTTTATGTGGCCCTGTACGTCAATCCAAATCTCCCCAAAAGATATGGCTTGACCCTTGACCTGGTGCGGCGCCAATGTTATAATTTAAATAACTATTGATTGAAACTGGAGGAGCTTTAATGAGCAAAACATTGGTAGCATATTTTTCCACCGGAGGCAATACCCGCAGGGCCGCAAAGGCGCTTGCCACGGCGGCCGGCGCAGACCTCTACGAGATTAAGCCGGTGCAGCCATATTCGCACGCCGACCTCAACTGGATGGATAAGAAGAGCCGCTCTACTATTGAAATGAACGACCCGTCGTCGAGACCGGAAATAGTCGGGCCTCTTCCGGATGTGAGAGAATACGACAACATTTTGCTTGGATTCCCGGTTTGGTGGTACACATGCCCGGCAATAATTCGTACTTTCCTGGAGGGTTTGGACCTGCACGGAAAGAAGCTGGTACCCTTTGCCACCAGCGGAGGCAGCGATCTCGGAGATACGGCCGAACATCTCAAGCAGTACGCACCGGGAGCGGAAGTCCTGCCCGGCCGTATGATGAACGGGCGCATAAACCCCGACGACCTGAAAGCCTGGGTTGGGAACCTCGGCCTGTAAAATCCAAGTACATATTAGCAAGGCGGCAGCGCAACGCGCTGCCGCCTTGCTTTTTATTTGCCTCGACGGCATAACGGGAGCCCGGCCTGAATAGATTGTCCACATGAAAGGCAATGAGGGATTTGAAAACGCCGCAGCTCTGCTGCCGGGCGATATAAGAGCCGCAGCCATATCGCTGCCGGAGCGGACAAAGCTTGCTGCCGAGGAGTTTAGGCTTAGGGCCGGGGCAGAACCGTGTGTGCTCACCGTTGAAGGGGAGCGGCCGTTCTCAAGCCGGAAAATCACGGTTAGGGACCTGGAGCGCGTGTTGGAGGCTGCGACTATGGCGTCAGCCCACACGGCGCTGGGCAGTGTGGCTTCGGGGTATGTCACGGTTCGCGGCGGCTGCCGTGTGGGGCTGTGCGGAGAGGTGAGCCGCAGCGGGGGAGAGGTGCTGACAATACGCCGGCTGAGCGGCGCGGCGATACGTATACCGAGAGAGGTTAAAGGCTGTGCCGACGGCATACTTAAATCGCTCACAGCTGGACCGTGGAGGGATACGCTCATAATCTCTCCTCCTGGAATGGGGAAAACCACGCTGCTGCGCGAACTGGTGCGGCGTCTGTCTGAAACCTACCGTGTGGGCCTTTTGGACGAGCGCGGCGAGGTGGCCGGTGTGTGGGAGGGAGTGCCGGAGTTCGATGTGGGGAACCGGACTGACGTGCTCACCGGCGCGGACAAGCGCAGCGGGGCGGTTATGCTGCTCAGGTCCATGAACCCACAGCTGCTGGCCATGGACGAAATAACGGCCAGTGAGGATATGGATGCAGTGCGCGCCGCAGCCGGCTGCGGGGTTGGGCTGCTGGCCAGCGCCCATGCGTCAAGTTTGGAGGAGATGCGCCGGCGGTCGCTCTACCGGGAACTGTTTGCCCTCGGTGTTTTCCAGCGTGCAGTCAGGATAGAAGTGCGGGAGCACAGGCGCGTGTATACGCTCGAGGAGGTGGAGGCGTGAGGTTTGGGGCGGCTCTGGCACTGGCGATAGCCTTTGGCGTGCTGGGGTATGGGTTCATTCTGAGCGCGAAGAGGCGCCGCGCCCTCACACGGGCGATGCTGACAAGCCTGGAGATATTGCGCGGCGAGATTGCAACGCGCCTCACGCCGTTGCCCGACTGTGCATGTATGCTTGCTGAGAACGGGCCCGGGGAGTGCCGTGGATTTTATGAGAGCCTGTACGCTTCCCTCAACGCGCTGGGGGACGTGGAGTTTTCCAAGCTGTGGAGCGCATGCCTCTCCACCATCGACTTGCCGGATACCGCTGCCGCTGCGCTCAGGGATCTGGGCCTCAGCCTGGGACGCTACAGCGCGGACGAGCAGCGCGCCGCAATAGACAGATGCATTGAGTCGCTCAAACGCTGTTCCGACGAGGCCGGAGCGGCCGAGCGCAGTGCCGCCAGGCTGCGCTTCGGACTGGCTCTGTGCACCGGGGCGCTGCTGGCTGTGATTTTATACTAAAGGAGGACGCCCGCTTGGAGGTAGAACTGATATTCAAAGTGGCGGCGGTAGGCATACTCGTCGCGGTCCTGAACATACTGCTGACCAGGTCCGGCCGGGAGGAGCAGGCCCTGATGGTCACCATAACCGGGCTTGTTATAGTGCTGGTGCTCGTGGTGCAGAAAATAAGTGAGCTCTTCACGCTCATCGGCGAACTCTTCTCGTTCTGATGGATATTGCGCTCAAGATATCTTGTGTGGGGCTGTGCGCAGCGCTGCTGGCGGCGCTCATTCGCAAATCGAACCCCGAGCTTGCCCTCTGCCTGGCACTGGCCGGCTGTGCGGCCATACTGTTCTTTGCACTGGAGCTCATATCCGAAATAGCCGATGCGTTGCGCCGCGCGAGGGATATGACGGGACTTTCAAGCTCGGTTTTCTCCCCGGTGCTCAAGTGCGTGGCCGTAGGGCTCATAAGTTCGCTGGCCAGTGAGGCGTGCAAGGACGCCGGCAGCTCACAGCTATCATCGGCTGTGGACATAGCCGGGGCGGTTGCGGCGCTGTTCTGCGCACTGCCGCTCTTCTCTGCCTTCCTGGACACGGTGGAGGGGCTGCTGTGAAGCGGGTGGCGATTGCGTTTGTGCTTCTGGCTGTGGTGCTGAGCGTACCGGCACACGCGGCACTCGATGAAGAGCAGTTTGAGCTCTTCGGAGCGGGAGAGGTTGAACAGGCCGTGCCGGATACGGCCAAGGAGATACTGGACGATGCGTCCGTGGAAGACGCGCTCGAGCCGGATGGCTTTTTCTCGCGGCTCTGGCAGGCTATTCTGGACAAGCTGGGCGAGCTGTGGTCTGAGGCGGCGGCCGGAGCAGTAAAGCTGCTGGCAGTAGCGGCGCTCGTATCGGCCTGCGGCGCTTTCGCTACGGAGACCACGCAGAGGTATGTGACGCTGGCGGGATGCCTGGCCGTAGCGGCTATAGCCTTTGGCGAGGCGGGGGAGTGGATAAACGCCGGGGCCGAAACTATGGAGAGTATGAACGAGTTTTCAAGGGCGCTCCTGCCCTGCCTCACGGCTACGGCGGCAGCAGGGGGGATGACGGCCAGCGCGGCGGCCAGATATGCCGCGACAAGCCTCTTTATGGACGTGTTCATCACGCTTTCAAAGAGTTTGCTGCTGCCGCTGGCTTATGCACTGTTAGCTGTGAAAACGGCGGCCTGTGCGCTTGGAAACTCTGCGCTGGATGGAGCGGGCAAACTCATAAAATGGGCTTGCGGAGTGCTGACCACGGCCATAATGACGGCGTTTACTCTGTATCTGAGCCTGTCAGGCGCCGTGACAGGGGCAGCGGATGCCGTGACGAGTAAGGCCGCCAAGACTGCCATTTCGGCCGCACTGCCCGTAGTGGGCGGGATAATATCCGACGCGGCGGGCACACTGGTGGCCGGTGCCGGACTGCTGCGCGGGGCGGTAGGGGCTTTCGGCGCGGTGGTCGTGGCGGCTATTTGCCTGGGTCCGTTTTTGGCCCTGGGGCTGCGGTATTTGCTCTATAAACTCGCCGCGGCACTGGCCGGATGCTTTGCTGACAAGGACCTCTCCGGACTAATAGGCGACGTGGGCAGCGTGTTTGCCCTGGTACTGGGCGTGACGGGAGCCTGCGCGGCGATGCTGTTTATCTCGATTATTTCTGCGGTGAAGGCGGTGAGCGGATGAGCGAAGCGTTGAGTAGCTGGCTGCGCACATTGGTGGGCTCTGCCATGTTTTGCGCAGTGGCACTTGTCATATGCCCGAAGGGACGGGCTAAACGTGTCCTCAACATGGTCTGCGGCTGCGTCATGGCCATAGCGTTGCTCTCGCCGGTAGTGCAGCTGGACACCGCCGCCGTCTCCCGCGCCGTGGGCCGCTACAGGGCGGCGGCAGAGCAGGTTACCGCGGACGCAGAGGAAGCCGCCGGACTGTATGAGAGACGAGTCATAGAGGGAGAGTGCGAGACATATATATCGGACAGGGCGGCCTCACTGGGCGTTGAGCTGCAAGAGGTGAGAGTGAACGCGCGCTGGAGCGAAGAGGGGTACTGGTATCCATGGGAGTGTTCGATAGTGAGTCCGGCGGCGCGGTCCGGCGCCCTGTCAGACGCGATAGAAGCCGAGCTCGGCATATCGCCGGAGCGACAGAACTGGGAGGTGACGACATGACGTTTTCTCTCAAAGCGCTGGGCAAGTACAAGTACATACTGCTGGTTCTGTTCTGTGCAGTTGTACTACTGCTGCTTCCCACGGGCAGCAGCAGTACAGACGACGGCGGCGCGAGCGAGGATGAATCGAGGCTTGAATACGTGCTCTCGCAGGTGGACGGAGCAGGGCGGGTTCGAGTGCTCCGCTCTGAGGAGGGGGTCGCCGTCGTGTGTGACGGTGCGCGAAGCGCTACGGTGCGTCTGGCAATAGTTGAGGCAGTCTCGGCCTACACCGGGCTGGGCAGCGGCGCAATAACGGTGCTGGCTATGGCAGAATAAATTTAGGAGGAAATACGATGAAAAAGGCAAAGCGGAACATCATAATCGCCACAGTGCTGGTGTTCGTCTGTGCGGCGGTGTACCTGAACTGGTCGTATAACCGCGCCGACGAGACGGATACGGCGCTCACCGGCGAAGAGGACAATCAACCTGTCAGCGCCGCCGATGAGACGGAGGACTACTTCGCCCAGGCCAGGCTGACCCGCCAGACCTCGCGTGACGAAGCTCTCAGCCTGCTTGAGACGGCGGCGGCGAGCGAGAGCGCGTCCCAGGAGACGATAGACGGGGCCATGGACGCCATAGCCGCAATGGCGACGTGGTCCATGCAGGAGACGCAGATAGAAAACATGCTTTTGGCTAAGAACTTTGAAGACTGTGTGGTGTATATCTCATCCGACGGCGTGACTGTGGCGGTGCCTGCCCCGGTGGAGGGACTCTCCGCTGCCAGCGTGGCGCAGATTACGGAGACAATAATAGATGAAACCGGCTGCACTGCCGAAGATATCAGAGTGATAGAGGTAAAGGGCAACGGTGCGGATACTAATGTCACCGTGCCTGGCGAGACCAGCGAAACCGGCGCCGCTGTAAGCGCAAGCCCCGCGCCGAGCGCAATTCCCACGGCTGAATAGTACAATTTGAGATGGATATAGAAGCGGG
>CAKNRQ010000061.1 GCA_930990965.1 uncultured Clostridia bacterium | reverse complement strand
CCCCCCCCCCGCGTCTCTGCTTTATTCAAGCCTGAGTTACAAGCTGCTCGTATTCATTGTCAAGCCGCTCTTCACAGTTTTTGCAGCGCTCAACCAGCATTGCCAGCTTTTCCAGAGACGCATCTATACGGTCCAACACGTCGCAGGCGTTGCCGAGCGCATTTTCTATTCGTGAGTTGACAGCCATATCTACGAAAAGCCCGTCAAAGAAGAAGTCGGCAAATCCGAGAAAGTCCCCGAAGTTCACATCAATGGACGCGCCTATGTCCTCAAGCTCGGTGTCAAAACGCCTCAAGGCGATGCGCAGGCGCTCTATGTTGCACTGCGCTGAGTCAATATTGCTGTGCTTGGCCATGTTTACCAGAAAGCTGTCCGAAAACAGGTCAATGGTACCCCAGTTGGAGGCGCTTTCAAGGTCGTCAATTACGTCAACGGCGGCCTCGCGCGCCTCCTCACCGGCCCTCATGGCCTCAGTGGCTTCGCGCCGGCGCAGCTCCATCTCGGCGAGTTCGCGTTCAAGTTTTGCCAACTTCCCCGCGAGAGGCGACCCTGAGCCTTTCAGAGCTTCAGCTTTATGGCTGATTGCCTGTTCATATTTTTCTTCACATCCGGCAAGGCGCTTAAGCTCGGACGAAGTTTCGGCTATATCCGCATCGACATCAGCCAGCTCGCGTACCACGGAGTCGTGCTTGACAGCGGCGGCGTGGGCCTCCTCGCGTTCCCTGTCCAGCCTCTCGTCCAGGCTGCCCATAAGCGAATAAAAATACCGCGCGAGGCTGCGTCCCTCCAGCGCCTGAACATCCTCATCTTCCTCTAATCGTATTTCACGAAGTTCTGCCTCCTGTGAAGCAAGGCTGTCTCGCCTCGGGTAGAGGCTTTGCAGGCGCTTTTTTAGCTGTTCCGACCGGGCGATCTCTCCCCTCAATCTGGCTAGCTCAGCGTCGAAGCTGTTCATTATGGTCCCCCCAGTACCCTATATCTAGACACATATTAGCACATGGTTAAGAAAATGTCTATAACTCAGTTTGGCCAGCCTGAAATCAATTATTTGCTTTGGCGCACTATGAGCAAAATGGCCCGCGCAGCGGCGCGGGCCATTCAAATTATTCAACTTTGCAGCCGTGGAAAAATACGGCTCTGAGTTCCAAATTTCTGTCAAGCACGACGGCGTTTGCGTCTTTGCCAGCGTCCAGGCTGCCGCAGCGGTCGAAGATGCCAGTGACTTGGGCCGGGTTCACGGCGGCAGCGCGCACGGCGTCGGCTAGGGGTATGCCGAAATCCACCGCGGTGCGCATGCAGCTCATGAGGTCGGTGACGGAACCCGCGATGGTTCCGTCCGCGAGAGTGGCCAGCTTGCCGTTAACCCTGACGGCCTGGCCGCCGAGGGTGTAATCACCGTCCGGCATGCCGGCGGCGCGCATGGTGTCGGAGATGAGCACTACACGCTCCGCGCCGAAGAGTTTGAACACCGCGCGCACGACGCTCGGATGTATGTGTATTCCGTCGCAGATCAGCTCGACCATGACGCCCTCAGAGTCAAAGGCAGCGCCCACCACGCCCGGGGCCCGGTGGCTGAAGGGGGGCATGGCGTTGAAGAGGTGAGTGGCCTCCTTTGCGCCGCGGCGGTAGGCCTCCAGGGCAGTGTCGTAATCGGCGGTGGTGTGCGCGACGGATATGACAACTTCGTCCTTGAGCTCGTCTATAAACTCCATGGCGCCGGGCTCTTCGGGGGCTATGCTCACGAGCTTCACGAGACCATGTCCGGCCTCGGCCAGACGGCGGTACATAGCAACGTCGGGTTTGTGCAGCCAGTCGCCATTTTGCGCGCCCTTCTTGGCCATTGAGAGGAAGGGGCCTTCCAGGTTTATGCCGACAAGCTCCGCGCCGGACTTGTTAGCCGCGCGGTGCTCGGCGGCGACGGTGCAGACTTTGATGAGCTGCTCTTCGAGCAGAGTCATGCCGGCGGGGCAGATTTGAGTAACGCCGCGCGAGAGCTCATACTTGGCCATCGTCTCAAGCCCCTCGGCGTCGGCGTCGGAGAGGTCGGCGCCCATGCAGCCGTGGAAATGCAGGTCGGTCAGGCCGGGTATCACATAGCAGCCGGTGGCGTCGAAGACTTCGCCGCCGCACTCGGAGACTATGACGCCGCCGTCGAAGCACAGATCGCGTTCGACAAAGCCCTTTTCCAGGTCAAAGACCAATCCACCCTTTATTTGCATACCTGGACACCCGCTTCCTTCAGCTTGCTCAGGGCGGCGCTGTCGCCGACGAGCGTGACATCGGGGTGGAGCTGCAGCACGCTGGCGGGGACCTCGTTGGTGACAGGACCGGTGACGGACTTGTAAACGGCCTCGGCCTTTTCCTCGCCGCTGACGACTACAAGAATTTTGCGCGCGCTCATGATATTTTTGATACCCATGCTCAGCGCCTTGCGGGGCACCTCGTCGCGGCTGGCGAAGAAGCGTTTGTTGGCGTCTATCGTGCGCTCGCTGAGGGAGACCACGTGGGTTTCAAGACCGAAGTTGTCGCCAGGCTCGTTAAAGGCGATATGGCCGTTGTGGCCCATACCCAGCAGTTGCAGGTCTATGCCGCCCAGGCTGTGGATAAGCTCGTTGTAGGCGGCGCACTCTGCGTCGGGGTCGGCAGCCATGCCGTTGAGCACGTGGGTGTTTTCCATTTTTATGTCCACGTGGTCAAAGAGATTGTGATTCATGAAGTAGCGGTAACTCTGCTCGTGAGTGGGGGCGAGACCGAGATACTCGTCCAGGTTCACGGTGGTGACCTCGGCAAAGCTGAGGTCGCCGTTTTTGCAGCGCTCGACGAGCTGCTGGTATGTGCCGATGGGAGTGGAGCCCGTGGCCAGGCCCAGCACGCAGTTGGGTTTGATGATGACCTGAGCGGAGATTATGTTGGCCGCACGGCGGCTCATGGCAGCAGCGTCTGCGCATTCGTAGATTCGCATATGTTGTCCTCCTAGCTGTATTTAACACCGTCGACGAGGCGGTAGAGCATACATGTGCCTCGCTGAGCTTTGGCGTCAGCATCTGTTGCGACAATAGTTTAACGCTTCGGGGCGGGCATGGCAATACCCAGGAAGAAGTATTTTGAAAAACAGTCACCGGCACAGACCGTTTACAGGTATGCAGCTCAGGAACCCTCTGCATGAATCGTGCCCAAACAGGAAAGACTAGAGATACTTTCCTTACAAAGGGGACGAGATATTGCAGGGCAAGGTAGAGATATGCGGCGTTAACACCTCAAAACTTCCTGTGCTGAAAAACGAAGAGACCCGTGATTTGCTGATGAAGGCGAGGGCGGGAGACCAGGCGGCCAGGGAAAAGCTCATCGGCGGCAACCTGCGCCTTGTGCTCTCCGTCATACAGAAGTTCACAAACCGCGGCGAGAACGTGGACGACCTCTTTCAGGTGGGCTGCATCGGGCTTATCAAGGCCATAGACAACTTCGACACCGCCCAAAATGTGCGCTTCTCCACTTACGGTGTGCCGATGATAGCTGGTGAGATACGACGCTACCTGCGCGACAACAGCTCCGTGCGCGTGTCACGTTCCATGCGGGATACTGCCTACAGGGCTCTGCAGGCCCGGGAAAAACTCACCGCGGAGACGGGACGGACACCGACGCCGGAGGAGATAGCGCGCGCTATAGGCGCCAAAAGGGAAGAGGTTGTGTTTGCCCTGGACGCCATATCGGATCCCGTATCGCTCTCCGAGCCGGTCTACTCGGACTCCGGCGAGAGCGTGTCGGTCATGGACAAGATAAGCGACACACAGGAGACGCCGGACAGCTGGCTCGAGCGGCTGGCCCTCACGGACGCCATAGCGGCCCTCGGAGACAGGGAGCGGAAGATCCTGGCCCTTCGCTATTACGACGGCAAAACCCAGATGGAGGTTGCCCGGGAAATACACATTTCACAGGCTCAGGTCTCGCGTCTGGAGAAAAACGCCATCGCCCAGATAAAGCGCGGGCTGATTGCACAGTGACCGCCCTGCCAAGCTGCCGCTTGCCATCCCCCACTTTTAGTGGTATAATACTACCCTAAGCGTGTTCTGTCCCCACACGTGCAGTTCTTTGCAACTTGCCTGAGGTGGGTGGAATTCACTATGGAAGGAGGCGGCGATCATTGCAGACAAAGCGCATATTCACGGCCTTTGCCTTCACTATGCTCACCATATTTCTGCTGCTGATTGTGGCCTCGCGCACGAGTGAGGCCGCAACGGCAGACAACAGCGTGAATATCGACGCGGAGATAACCGTACCTGTACAGACTACGCCGGACAGGGGAGTGATGCCGAACGGCAAGGACGAGGAGCCTGACCGTACGTTGACCAAACCCGATGTGGATACGAGTTCCTGGGAATATATCCTGGCCGGTCCGAGCAACAACATCGGCTCGTACACCCCTCCATATGTCACGGCCATAGAGAACACGGCTCAGTACTTTGACGAACGCGCCATTTCGGCGCTGGAGGAGTTCCTTAACGCAGCCCGCAGCGCGGGCTACTCGCCGTACATCATGACGGCTTACCGCAGTTATTCCACCCAGAACTACATCTATAACGGCAGGGCCAGTCAGATAGCCTGGCCTGATCCTCCGACAGAGGAAGATTACGCGGAGGCCGCGCAGTCTGTTGCGCCGCCGGGAGAGAGCGACCACCAGACCGGATTGGGCGTGGATATAACCGACAGATACTATAACACTATGGATGCCACACAGATGGATCAGGGTTTCCTCACCTGGATGCGTGAAAACTGCGCTCAATACGGATTCATACTCAGATATCCTTCGGACAAGTCGTCAATAACCGGAAGCGACGAGCCCTGGCACTTCAGATATGTCGGCGTAGAGGCTGCGGAATTTATCATGGAGAACAACATCTGCCTGGAGCAGTTCCTGGAATTGTACGACTGAAGACCTGAAAACCAAAAGGGCGGGAGAAGTCCCGCCCTTCGTTTTGATTGGAGCCGACTTGAGATAAGGGAGTGAAAGCTATGACATGCACGATACGTCCGGTGCGCGAAACGGACGCGCCATACCTGGCGGCGATATATGCGCCGTACATAGATACGCCCATAACCTTTGAAACGACGGCGCCGGACGCCGCCGAGATGTGCAGCCGGATCCGACGGGTTACCGCAACCCACCCCTGGCTGGTGTGTGAAAAGGACGGCGCTGTTGTGGGTTACGCCTACGCCCACAAGTACCGCACGCGCGCAGCTTTCGACTGGACGAGCGAGCTGTCGGTATATATGGCCCAAGACGAACGCGGCCGCGGCCTGGGCAGGGTTCTGTATGGAGCGTTGCTTGAGCTGTTGAAGCGGCAGGGCTTCACCAAGGCCTACGGCCTCGTCAGCACGCCCAATGCACCCAGCGAGCGGCTTCACCTGTCGTGTGGGTTTAAGGAGCTCTACACTCTCACTAACTGCGGCTGGAAGCTCGGCGAGTGGAGAAACCTAACGTACTTCGAGTACGACATAGCTCCATTTGTCCCCAACCCTCCGCACCCCATAAACTATGACCAGCTTGAGCCAGATTTTATAGACAAGGTCTGCGAGGACTACTCCCGGAAGATATGTGAGGCGTAACTATGACAAAGACCAACGCAATGCGGCTGCTGGACGCGGCCGGGATAACTTACCGCACGGCAGAGTACGAGTATGACGAGAGCGACCTCTCTGGCAAGCACGCCGCAGAGCAGCTTGACATGCCGGCCGAGCAGGTCTTCAAGACCCTGGTAACGCGCGGCGACAAGACGGGCATACTCGTCTTCTGCATACCGGTGCTCGATGAACTGGACCTCAGGCGCGCCGCCTCCGTCTCCGGCAACAAGAAGCTCGAGATGATACACGTGAAAGAGCTCCTGCCGCTCACGGGCTATATGCGCGGCGGCTGCTCGCCCATCGGCATGAAAAAGAAGTACCCCACTTATATAGACGAGACATATATACTCTTCGACGAGATAGCGGTCTCGGCCGGTATGCGCGGCGAGCAGATAATCCTTAACCCCAACGACCTCGTCGAGTATGTCGAGGCCAAGGTGTATTGAGGTGTACTAATGGAAGCCATACGCAAAATACGCTCTGTCGCAGTTGACTTCTCCGTTGAAAGGTGGTGAACAGTAAATAGAACGGAGGAAGTAAAATGCTGAACATACCAAATCCCAACGAGGTGTTCCCGAATGAATATGGCACCTCATGCTTTATAAAGAACGTGGTAACCGCGCCGAACATACAGATAGGCGATTACACATATTACGACGATGACACCGACCCCGCAGGCTTTGAGCGCAACAACGTGCTCTTCAACTACCCGGAGTTCGGCGACAGGCTCATAATCGGCAAGTTCTGCGCCATAGCCCAGGGGACTACATTTATCATGGGTCCGGCCAACCACAGGATAGGCAGCGCGAGCACTTATCCCTTCAATGTCTTTGGCGGCGCATGGCGTGAGGCCACGCCCGACCACATGTCTCAGCTCCCGCACAAGGGTGACACCGTCGTCGGCAATGACGTATGGCTGGGCCGCAAGAGCGTAGTTATGCCCGGCGTAAAGATAGGCGACGGCGCGATAGTCGCCGCCTACAGCGTGGTCACGTGCGACGTTGAGCCCTATACCGTCGCGGGCGGGAATCCGGTGCGTTTCATCAAAAACCGCTTCGATGCAGAGCTCATCGGGCTGCTTATGCGCTTCAAGTGGTGGGACCTGCCGCCGGAGAAGCTGGTAAAATGGCTTCCAGTATTGTGTGACGAGAACTTGGACCATCTGCGCACTGCTCTGACGAGTGCGCTGAACTGAAAGAGAACCGGCGCGCCGTTTATGGCGCGCCGGCTCTCTTTTCTGTAACTTTTCTGCGAATTTTGCGTCTCTGATAAATAAGGAGGCGGTAATGGTGAAGAGAGTTTTAGGTATGTCACTGGCGCTTATTATGCTGCTTACGGCCTGCGGCGTCACAACGACACCGGTCACGGAGACACCCGCGCCTACACCGGTCGTAGAGACTCCCGAGCCCGAACCCGCCGGCTTCGACGTTCTCACGCCCATCGAGGGTGCAGATTACACGCTGAGTGAGCATGAGATTTCAGGTGCGTATTCGTACATAGACTACAGTCCCATCATGAAGTGCCTGGATGAGCAAGCGATGAAAAGCGGTTCGCACTATGCCGCATACACGGTCAGCAACGGCAAGCTAATCGAGCTGGAGCGGCACACCTTCTCGCAGGACTATGAATTCGACGGCGCAGTGCGTCACTTAGAATTCGAGTGGTGCAAATACGGAGAGGGTGTCGCAATAACATACTTGAACCCCTATGTTGCTATCAACAACGGCTTTGACATCTACAATAACGAGTTTTATTCGACATCACCGGAGAGATTTGTGATATGCTTTTCAAAAAGTGACGGGTCAATATACCCTGTATTTGCAAACCTGTACACCGGAGAAATATCGGATGTGCTGGCGGGGGTCGCTCCGGGGCATATCTGTTTTGCCGATATGTCGCCAGATGGTAAAAGCATGGTGCTTGGCTGCCGTGAAAGCAACGATGCGCCCATTATCCGCTGGTATTATGAAATGGAAACCGGTAAGCTTACTGATATCACCGGCATTACGCCCAAAGACCCCGGCGCTTACTGTAAGCCTGTCGGAGATGGCATTATCGGATTCTTTTCCAGAGAAATACCGGGAAACGCATATTATGAGCTAAACAGCCTGTGGAGGACGGACGTAAGCGCCGGCGAATCGGAGATGTTGTGCGTCAGCGGAGCCGACCCCCACGTTGAGTTTAAATACGACCGGACATTCAACCGTTATATGCTTATAAGCCGAGACGAAACTCTCGTCTCAATAGACATAGCGACCGGCATCAGCACGCCTGTCTCCGATGCCTCGCCATACCAGGTGCGGTACAGTCCTGACAGCACGAAGGCGCTGCTCATGTTCTACGACGGCGAGACGGTCACCGGGCTTTCCGTCGTTGACTTTGAGGCTCAGACATTGTCTGAATATCCCGTGCCGGAGAACTTCGCCGTATCTGCGGACGACTATTCCTATCCGGGCATAAGCTGGCTCGGCAGCGGCGTCTTCGCCCTCGACAACGGCGCGGACGGCACGGACGACCCGCTGCGGCTATGGGCGTATGAGCTGCAAACGCCGTCCGGGGAAAACCCGGACGAGGTTTGGGTGTACCCCGAATCGAGTGCGTACAGCAACGCTGAGCTGGGAATTTCGATAGACTTCCCCGAGTCCTGGGCCGGCCACCTCGCGCTGCTGGAGAATTACGGCGCGGAGCTGTCCGTCACTGTCTGCTGCCGCGAATTGCTTGAAGCGGAGAGCGCGCCGGAGTACTCGATAATTTTCGCCGTTCTGTCCGCTGACAGGAACGACGCCGCTGCGCTGCGGCGCTTCGACGACCCTGAATGCTTTACTTTACTCGGCGAGCGCGGTGATTTGGTCTATTACTACAGCAATGCCTATGGCCGAATAAAAGGAGCAGAGCTTTGGTACAAGGATGTTTGGGAGGTAAATAAGCCGTTGTTGACGGACATGGCTGCGAGGTATGATACATTGATGAATAATGTGAAGATCCTTCCGCAAAGTGGTGATTTATTATAAAGACTTGGCTACATGGCCTTAAAATAAGCCCAGGCAACTGGCGGTTGACAAGGTTCCATGTGCGTTTGGTGGACGCGCAACCGCACTGCCTGCTATCCTTGACGGCGAAAGGACGGTGTTTGCATGAACATCTCAGACAGAATACAGTCCCTTCGCAAGTCGAAGGGCATCACCCAGGAACAACTGGCCGACGCCGTAGGCGTCTCGCGTCAGGCGGTTTCAAAGTGGGAAGCCGAACAGAGCATTCCGGACCTGGAGCGCGTTGTTGCCATGGCCGAGTACTTTGACGTAACTACCGACTATCTGCTGCGCGGCATCGAGCCAGCCACGCCTGCGGAGGCCAGGCCACGCGCGAACGCCCGGACCATGTGCATCATTGCCACAGTTCTGGGAGCGGCCGGGCTTATATTGGGCGGCGGGTTCTATCTTGAGTACCAGAACTGGATATGTGTCGCCCTGATACTTACATTCGACCTCGCGGCCGTAACGGTGTGGCTGCTCACAAAAGGAGAGCGCCCGCGCTGGTTCTGGCGCGTGAACGTCTGGCCCATCGGCGCGCTGCCTGTGTGGCTTGTGAGCGGGCTTATAGCTACGCCGGTTAATTCCGCGCTGGGGCGCTTTTCATATGAACTCGCAACAAGAAACCAGCAGCTCATAGACGGAAATGGCTCGTATACACTGTACTCCGTGCCGCCGGTTATCATATTCCTGCTGCTCATGTTCGCGGTCTGGATAGTCGTTATGCGCCTGACACGTGAGAAAAAATAAATGAAAAATGCCGCCTGCGTTTTACCGCAGGTGGCATTTGCCGTGTTGCTATTAGATGTTGATTGCCACGTTAAAGGCGTCGCCGGTGGCTTCCATGGAGTTGCCGGGGGCCTGGCGGGCCTCGCCAATGACGTACACCTCGGGCACGACGGCCTTGAGGGCCTCTTCGAGAGTGTTGTTGGACTTGTAGCCCATGGCCAGCACGACGCTGTCATAGCCGCGCATGGAGCCGGCCTCACCGGTGACGGTGTCAGTGTAGTCCACGCCGTCGGCGTAGAACTGTCCGACGCGGGCGTTGACGCGCTGGGTCACCTTGTGCTTTTCGATGTTGGCCATGATGTACTTGCGGGCCTCGGGGACGATGTCCTCGCCGATGACGGGTTTCATCTCTATCATGTCCACGGGGTGTTCGCGCTCGGTGAGGAATTCGACGCACTCGCAGCCGACCATACCGCCGCCGACAACCAGCACGCGGTGGCCGACGTCCTGTTTGCCGGTCAGCACGTCCTCAGCGGTGACGCAGCCGCAGTCATCGAGGCCGGGGATGGGCAGACGCAGGGGTACGGAGCCTGTGGCGACTATTGCCGCGTCCGGCTTGAGGGAGGCTATGAGCTCGCTCGTGGCTTCAGTGCCGGTGCGGATATCGACTCCGGCGAGGCGGCAGTTGACAATGAGGCTGCGTATCGCGCCGGAGATTTCGCCCTTTCCGGGAGGATAGGCGGCGACGAGGAAGTGGCCGCCAAGTTCGGCGCCCTTCTCTATCAGGGTCACGTTGTGGCCGCGCCTGGCGCAGAGGGCGGCGGCGTACATACCGCCGGGGCCGCCGCCGATGACGACGACGTTCTTCCTGACCTCGGCCGGCTTGA
>CAKNRQ010000060.1 GCA_930990965.1 uncultured Clostridia bacterium | reverse complement strand
AGATCAAGACCGGCGCCCCCAGCCGCACCGACCGCGTCTGCAAGTACAACCAGCTTCTCCGCATCGAGGAAGAGCTCTTCGACGTAGCCAAGTACGCCGGCAAGGATGCTTTCTTCAACCTGAAGAAGTAATCACAACGCAATCAAAAAGGCTTCCGGGGAAACCCGGAAGCCTTTTTATATTTACCTGCCTTGAACTATTGTGAAAGAAATACGCGATTGTTGAAGTCTTGCGGTTTACACAGTTCATAATGTCGGTAGCACACGTTAAACCGCCGCACATTGTAGGAGATGCCTGGACAAATGCACCGCCAGATTGACGATAATAACAATGGAAAAATAAATGATTACGCATACATATTGTATTCTCTGCCCTTCCTTCGCTTCATTCAGCAGCTTGACGTTTACCGCTATGCCAAAAGCGCTGGTCAAACAGACTAACCACCATATTCGAAGAAAGCACGAAAGGAACCAAACAATCCAGACAATGTGCTGGGATTTTTTCCACTCTCTCACGAGATACACCCCCTAAAATATTCTACATTATAATTCCTGTAAATGCAAAATAATTATTTCTTGACAGCAAACTCGTATTTCGCGCACTGACCGGGTGCGTTGTGTATTGCTCCGGCTGTATGATTGTGATATGATAATCAAAAACAACAGGGAGGGGAGCCCTATGTCCGCGATTCGCCGCCACCCGTGGCGGTTTGTGCTGGTTCTGGCGCTGGTTATCGCGCTTGCGGTGTTGATTGCCGCGCTCATATACATGAACACGCACACCCCCGGCGAGTGGCTGATGCAAAAGCGCCTGGAGCTCGAAAACGACGGCACTCACACTTATGAGCTGATTGCCGAGCGGGACATCGGCGGCGGGCTGACGGCGGTTTTCTACCAGGAGAACAACGGGCTGTATTCCTACACCTGGGGCGCTGTGGTGGCAGACCGCTGGCTCTGGTACACTTCGCCGAACTTAGGCGTTGCATCCGCTCCGGTAATGTCGAACGAGTACCCGCCCAAACCTGCGCAGCACTACGCCTCGACCGAGTACACCTGGCGCGGCGAGGATTATGTCCTCGACTTCGGCGCAATAACCGACCCGGAGATTGAAGCCGTGTACGCCAACGGTGTGGCCGAGACGCTTATTGACACCGGCGACGGTTGGCGGCTTTTCTACGCCGTGTTCCCGGAGGACGACTACAGCGGCGAGCACACCGTGTTGCCGGAGGGAATTGAGGCGCTGAACTAGACATACTAAAAAACGGCGGCTGCCAGTTCTGGCAGCCGCTTTCATCTCTCGTCGCTCAAACTGAGAATATAATCCGTCGTGGTGTGGTAAAAACGCGCCAGCGCTATCAGCACCTGCGTCGGCACATCGTTTTCACCGGTCTCGTATTTTGAATAGCCCGTCTGCGACATGCCAAGGTGCTTTGCCGCTTGTGTCTGCGTCAAATCAGCGTCCTCGCGCAAATCGCGTATCCTGCGGTACATACTGCATCCCTCCGTATCTTTTCGTCAAGTTCAATGCCGGCGGGTCAAATAATTTCCCCCAGAGTGTATAAGCCTTTGTACCGGCGGCAATAATAGGCTCCGAAGTCAATTACTGCACTTTGGAGGTACAGACATGGAGAACAAGAACGGTTCCGGAGCGAGCGCTCTGGAGAAATTCTTTGCCGGAAAGGGCTTCTACATAGTCCTTTTCCTGTGCGCCGCCGTCATTGGCGTATCTGCCTGGACGCTGCTCGCCGGGGACAGGACTGTGGAGGAAGACGACGTCATGGACGTATATAACCCCGTAGTGAGCGTGGCGCCGAGCCAGCAGCCGGAAGATAACGAGGTCATAGCCGAGCCGCCCGAAATTGTGAGCGAGACGCCCGCAGTGCAGGCGACGCCCGCCCCCACTCCGGCGCCTACTCCTGCGCCCACGCCAGTGGCGCAGGACACGGACACAGCGCCTGAGAGCTGGCTTTGGCCCGTCTACGGCGCCGTTGAGACGCCGCACAGCATTGACGCGCTGATGTACGACACTACGATGGGGGACTGGCGCACGCACGACGGCGTGGACATAGCCGCCGCGCTGGGTACCCACGTGATGGCCGGGGCTGACGGCACAGTCACTGACGTGTACGACGACCCGCTCTACGGCACCACCGTGGTGATAAGCCACGGCGGCGGCTACGAGACCGTCTATGCAAACCTCGCAGCTACTCCGACGGTTGAGATAGGAGACAAAGTCTCGGCCGGAGACACGATAGGCGCCGTGGGCACAACGGCCATCTGCGAGGCGGGGGAGGTATACCACCTGCACTTCGCCATGAGCTGTGACGGAGCGAGCCTGAACCCCGAGGAATACCTCGCCTAACTAAAGAGAAAAGCCGCCGCCCTGATGGGCGGCGGCTTGCGATTTTACTCTTCCGGATCGGCTTCAGCCCACAGGCCGTGCAGGTTGCAGTAGGCATAGGCCTTGACAACGAGCTCGCCGGGCATGATGACAAAGACGGCCTCGGGGTCAAGTTTTCCGTCGAGGTACTTTATCTGTATGCCCTGGTCGGTCTCTAGGACTATCCAGTCTATGTAGTGCTCGTCAGTCATCGGGTGAGGGGCGGTGCTGACGTAGACATGAGCGGTCATGCCCATGACGTTGACCTGGGGCACATGCTTTTCGGCAGAGGCGTCGGTGGTGTTGGGCTCCAGCTTGACCATGGGTTCGCCGCAGCAATGCAGGGGAGCGCCGGTGTTGTTAAGAAGATAAGCTATGTTGCCGCAGTGGGGGCAACGGTAGAATTGTACCATTTTAACATCTCCATATTACAAAGTAAGCCGTGATAGCTGAATTAAGTATAAACTATCCACGCCGATTCAACAACCGGGAAAGAGTCCACAAAATTGCCAACTGATATTTGTAAAGATTGACGAATCATTGACACGCGAAAATACTTGAAAAAAGCGCTTGACATTTCCCGCCGTGTATTGTATACTAATCAAGCCGTCGAGAAAACGACATGGACGATTAGCTCAGCTGGTATGAGCATCCGCTTGACGTGCGGAGGGTCACAGGTTCGAGTCCTGTATCGTCCACCACTTGAAAAGCCTTGAAACATGCGTGTTTCAAGGCTTTTTTGTCGCTCAAAACGCCTCAAAGCTTCTGCTTTGGGGCGTTTCGCATTGCTGGAATGTGTTGACGGCAAAACGCACGCGGATTATAATGGCGTTAAATGGAATAACGCACCGGTTTTGAAAAACTATGGGGGACTTGCGATGAAAAAAGCGATAAAGGCAACCGTGATTGCGGTCGTGGCCGTTGCACTCTGCATTGTGGCTGGGCTGCACATGCAGGAGGTCTCGGAGGTAGCAGAGGCCAGGGGAGAGCTGGCGCCGAAAAACAGCGAGTACAGCCTGGCGCTGGATATGAGCCGGGAGGCGGGGTTCTTCACGCGCTTCTTCGGCACGGACCCGGCGGGCGAGTACAAGGACGCGTTCGACAGGCGTGCAAGGCTTGACGATGAAGAGCTGCGTGCGCTGGGCTACTCCGACGATGATATAGCCGTCCTGCGCGGCTACAGGGACGGGGAGCGATCCTTCGACGAGGCGGCCGGTCTCACCACGGCGGTGCTGGACGTGAACGTGGAGGCGACGGAGCTGGGCCCAGAGCGCTTTACCGTGCAGTACTCCTGGCAGTGGGACAAGGCGCCGCTCGGCAGCGGCGAGGCCGGAGCCGCTCTTTCGTACTACGCGCTGACGCCGGAGAGCAGCCTGACAGATACGCTCTTCGACGGGGCCACGGCCAGCGTGACGTACTGTGCGAGCGTGCAGGCTGAGGGCAAGACGGTAAGCGTAGATGTGCTCGGCGGCAAGGGCGGCGTGTCAGCGGTGTTTGACTCCGGTGGCGACGGACGGGATTGGGCCCGGAGCGGCAATATCAGCCTGAGCCTGACCACGACCGTGGAGGGGGTTGATTCGATAGGCGCAGTCTGCACTGCGTACCGGTATGCACACACTGCGGACGATGGGACGCAGCTCACCTGGGACCAGGGCGCGGATTTGTTCAACTCCGGGGCAGAGGCCTTTACATCCTCCAGGGGACCGGAGCAGGCGAGCGTGGCGAGTGGAGTCGCCTACGTTTTCGCGGACGGCAGCGTGGAAGTACAAGACTATATGGAACTCAACGGCTAATTAGTCCAGCTCCGGCAGGGCGCGGCGGGTGAGCTGTTCGTAGTGCAGGTAGAGCATGCCGAAGCGGTGGCGGTAGTGGGGCTTCCACGGCTTTGCGCGGCCGCAGAAGTGCAGTACAGCCGTGTTCTCTATTACCCACTCCATGTCGGCGGCTCCGTTGCTGCGCATGAGGTAGTTTTTGAAGTTGCGTGCGTCGTAGTTCCAAAGTGCGTCGTCGAGTTCGAGTATGCGGCTGCTGTAGAGCGCGTTGAGTATGTCCTGGTCTGGGAGCAGAAGCTCCTCGGCGTGCTCGGAGACATAGGAGAAAATCTCCTCGGGGTTTACCTCGGCGCGGCAGCGCGCGAGGTCTATGAGCAGTACGCCGGAGTTGAAGTAGTCGCGCTCTGTGCCCAGACGCAGCCGGTTGACGTTGTTGGCAAGTTCGGTCATGCCCGTGTGTGCAGCCGCGGCAAAGAGCTTGCTGCCCATATCCAGGCACCAGAGCGGCGTCAGCGGGTTTATGACGAGGATGTCAGGGTCGAGGTATAGTACGCGGTCCATGTCCTCAGGGAGCAGCTGGGCGGCCAGCAGGCGGTAGTACATTTCCTGGGGATACTGCTTCATGACGGGAGCGCTTTCGAAAAGGCGCTCATCTACGCGGACAGCGCGAAGCTCCATGTCCAGGACCTCAAGCTGCCGCGAGAGTGAGGAGAGCAGCTCTGTTGAAAAGCCGCGGTGCAACAGGAATACGCGAAAGTTAACCCCGGGGTTATTAAGGCTCGCCGAGTAGAGCATGACGCGCAGCTGCGGCAGATAGTTTTCGTCCAGGCTGACCAGCAGGTCGATAGTTTCCAATGTGTTACCCTCCAAAAAGCAGATGTGACATGTGTATGATAAAAGACCTCGGGCCTGAGGTCAATGGACAAAACAGCTAAAATTGCCGGGTATATAAGAGATAAAGCCTTGAAACGTTGAGTTTCAAGGCTTTATCATTATCGTTGGATTAAGCAGTGCTTTACGCCTTCTTCTTGGCGTTGCACTTAGCGACGAACTTGTCGCTGCCGACGATGAAGCGCTCGTGGGTGCCCTTGCCGACGACTTCCACATCGTCGTAAGCGGTGAGCTCAAAGACGAGGCGGCGGCGGTCTATCTCGATAAGCTTGCTCTCGGCAGTGCACTTCATGCCCACGGGCGTTGCGGCCATGTGCTGTATGTTCAGCGCGGTACCGACGGTGGTCATGCCTTCCTCTAGGCAGTTGGCCACAGAGTCTTTAGCGGCGTTTTCCATCAGCGCCACGAGCCGGGGAGTGCTCATGACGTCAACGCCGCCGGAGCCCACGGCCTTCGCGGTGTCGGCTTCAGTTACAATGCAGCTTGCGCTGCCGGTGATTCCCAGTTCCAGTTTGTTCGGCATAGTTATGCCCTCCTTGTCTTGTGTCTTTGCTCAGCGCAGCAGCGCGGCGGCGGCTGTGCCCAGAGTAGTGGCGTCCTCGGCGCTGCGCACGACGCAGTGGCGGCCGAGTATGGCGCGGGTGAAACTGTCCATATAGTAGTTGAGCTCCTGCTGGAAAGTGCTGCTGTAGCGTATTACGGAGCCGTCGGCGCACACGCAGGCGGGACGGTGCTCGTCCAGGCCGCGCCCGGTGAGTATAAGTATGGCCGAGAGGTTGGCGCAGACGCACCGGGCCGCGCGCTCGAAGATGGCGCGGCAGATATCGCTTATTACCAGCGCGTCACGGCTGCGGAACTCGCGTTCGGCGGCGATGCTGGAGGTGTAGCGGTCAGCCTTATCGCTGGTGAGCTCATTCATCAGAAGGAACTTGCCGGCGGCGTCGTTGGTGAGCAGGCCCTCGCGGGCTGCGCCGCGCAGCGTGAGCAGGCAGAGCTGGCCCAGATAGGCGCCCGAGGTCATCTTCTCAAAGATGTGGTCGCCGGGGTTTGTGCTGTGCTCATCGAGTTCCAGGTCGTAATCGCCGCGGACAAAGCCGTCAAAGCAGCCGGACTCGAGATTTACGAGCATGTCTGGGCCGGGCTCAAGGCTGAGCTTGCCTATTTTGGAGCGGTCCACCACGCAGCAGCTATTTTGCCCTGTACCGCAGACCAGGCCGATGAGGCTGTCATAAGAGCCCGAGCGCAGGAGGTCTGCGCCGGACAACAGCACGGCCGCGGTATCGTTCACTAGGGTTGCCGGCGGCTGGGGCAGGCCAGCCCTCTCAAGCGCTTTGAGCAGGTCTGCGCAGACCAGGCGGCCCTCATAGCCGCTGAGCTCGACGCCCTTGCTCATCATTATTACCTTGCCGTCACGCTCCGGCGTCACCTCTGCCCTGAAGGAGAAGCAGAAGCCTATGCCGGAGGCGCCGTCAAGCATGGGGGCCAGTTCGCGGGCCGACAAGTCCATGAACTGCTCCCAGGTGGCGGGGCGTGAGACACCCGGCATTTTCGTGCGCTCCACGTGCTCGATCACCGGGCCGTTTTCCGTGAACAGCACTTGGGAGGCACGGAAATTCGTGCCTCCTGCGTCTATGACGGCGGCGCACTGCCCTACAGGGGGCGCGCCGCAGCTCAGGTAGGTTGGTATCATGTCCATGGAGCCGCCCTTGCCTGAGAGGCCGCGATCCATGTCCTCTACAAAGAGTTCTACCGCGTTCGGCAGCGGCATTTCGTCCGGCAGCATACCGTGCCGCTGGAGAAAACTCCTGGTTTTAGTGGATTGAAACTCCATTATTTAAATCGGCTCCGATCTCAATTGGACTCGCCCTTCGGCTCTTTGACGCTCTCTACTATGCCCTCTGCCAAACCGGCCAGACCCTGGATTTCGCTGGGTATGATTATCTTGGTGGCCTTGCCGTCGGCGGCAGCGGCGAAAGCCTCGAGCGCGCGGATGCGTATGACCTGGTCGCTCGGTGCGGCTTCGTTCAGGAGCTTGATAGAGTCGGCGGTGGCGCGCTGCACGGCAAGTATGGCCTCGGCGCGGCCCTCGGCCTCAAGTATCTGCGCCTGCTTCTTGGCTTCGGCGCGGAGTATCGCGCTCTGGTTCTCGCCCTCGGCGGTGAGTATTGCGGCTTTCTTTTCGCCCTCGGCACGCAGTATGGCCTCGCGGCGTTCGCGCTCGGCCTTCATCTGCTTTTCCATTGCATTCTGGATATCCTTCGGAGGGAGAATATTCTTGAGTTCCACGCGGTTTACCTTAATGCCCCAGGGGTCGGTGGCCTCGTCGAGAATGGAGCGCATTTTCGTATTTATTACGTCACGGCTGGTCAGGCACTGGTCCAGCTCCAGGTCGCCGATGATGTTACGCAGTGTAGTTGCCGAGAGGTTTTCAATGGCCACAAGCGGGCGGTCAATGCCGTAGGTGTAGAGCATCGGGTCGGTAATCTGGAAGTAGACGACCGTATCTATCTGCATGGTGACATTGTCTTTGGTAATAACCGGCTGCGGCTGGAAGTCCGCAACCTGCTCCTTGAGAGAGACAACCTTCGCCACACGCTCGATGAACGGTATTTTGAAGTGCAGTCCGACGTTCCATGTGGCGTGGTATGCGCCCAGGCGCTCTATGATGTAGGCCCTTGACTGCTGCACTATGCGTATGCAGCGCACAAGAATCACCACAATCACGAGGACCAACAGGCCCAGTACGACTAGAGTAACAACAGGTGGCATAATCTTTTCCTCCTCAAATTTATAGGTTGACAAAAGCCCCTGAGAGCATTATGCTACGTCAACGATGAGCTTTACTCCCTCTATTCTCCGCACTACCACTATGGAGCCTTTGGAGATGTTCAGCCCTGTGTCGCTGCGTGCGGTCCACTCCTTGCCATCCAGCTTGACGGCGCCCGTGCCGGCTATGTTGTCTATGTCCTCGCTGACAACGCCTTCGGCGCCCAGGACGCGGTCAGCGTTGGTAGCGACGCGGCGTCCGTTGAGGTACTTGAGCGCTATTGGACGGGTCAGCCAGAGCGTGAGCAGGCTCACTGCGAAAAACCACACGACCTGCAGCCAGATTGCTGCGCCGAACAGTGCGGATACTAGCGCGGCCAGCGCCCCCAGTGCAAACCAGATACAGACCAGCGGCGCTGTGGCCGCCTCGACTATAAGCAGCACTACCATTATTACCAGCCAGACTATTGACATGTTTTCGGCTATAAGCTCGAGCATTTTATACTCCTTTCACGCACTCGTGCAAGTTGCAATAATACCAACTACATTCTATCTTAAATCCCGTCACTTGGCAATAGGAATGTGGGACTAAACACAATTATGAATTTTCGGAAAAATATCTGCAAAGGGACTTTACTTTTATGCGTTAAGCATATAAAATGTGAAAGCAGAAATCATACTTTAAATTACGAGGTGTGTAATGAACAAACAAAACAAGAAGCCCAGGCGCGACGACATGTACGAGGCGATACTGACTCTCGAAACCGTCGAGGAGTGCAAGCGCTTCTTTGACGATCTGTGCACAGTAACCGAGCTTCAGGCCATGGAGCAGCGCTACCAGGTGGCAGTGTATTTGAGCCAGGGTATGATTTACAACGACATACTCGAGCGCACCGGAGCCTCCAGCGCCACTATCTCCCGCGTGAACCGCAGTCTCCAGTACGGGGCCGACGGATACGCGGTGGCCTTCGAGCGCCTCAAGGCGGCCGGCAAGTTCGGTATTGACGAGCCCGCAGGCACAGACGCCGAAGCGGCTGCCGACGAGAAATGAGCGCTTACGAAGCGCTGGCCCCCTGGTATGACGAGCTGACCCGTGATGTGGATTATGAGCGCTTCGCAGATTTCTACGAGGCGCTCTTTCACGCGGACGGAGGCGAGTTCAAGCTGCTGCTGGACCTCTGCTGCGGCACGGGCACGCTTGCGCTCATCATGGCCGGGCGCGGCTACGACATGATTGCCGCCGACGGCAGCGAAGAGATGCTCATGTCGGCGAGGGAGAAAGCCATGCAGCTGCCGCCGCCCATGCCGCTGTTCATCTGCCAGCAGGCCCAGGAGCTGGACCTCTACGGCACGGTGGATGCGGCTTACTCTTCGCTCGACTCACTAAGCTATGTCCCGTTTGAAGCCCTGTGCGAAGCCTTCCGGCGGCTGCGGCTCTTTATAAGGCCGGGCGGGCTGCTGATATTCGACCTGCGCACACCGGAATTTTTGCGCTCCATGGACGGGAGCGTGTCCGTTGACGAGACGGACGAGCTCTTCTGCCTCTGGCGCGGCCGGTTCGACGAGAGCGCGGGCGCCCTGCGCTATGGCATGGACATCTTCGAGCGCGTGGAAGAGGACTTGTACGAACACTCCGAGGAGGAGCACACAGAGTATGCCCACGACGCAGTTGCCGTAATGGAAGAATTGCGCCGCCTGGGCTTTATAGATGTGCAAACCAGGCCGGATGGGCCGATGGCCGGCCCGGACCGGGTATTTATCCAGGCGAAAAGAGGTTACGACTGATATGGATGAGATAGTAAGAGCCGTCACCACTGACGGCTTTGTGAAGATATCCGCAGTGACTGCGCGCGGTGCGGTCGAGCGCGCGCGTGAGATACACTCCCTGAGCCCCACGGCCAGCGCCGCGCTGGGCCGTACGCTCTGCGGCGCGAGTATGCTCGGCGAGCTCATGAAGGAGGACGACGCCAGCCTCACCATCCGCGTCAACGGCGGCGGCCCCGCCGGGAGCGTCATTGCCGTCTCCGACTCCGGCGGGAACGTGCGCGGCTATGTGACCAACCCGCAGGCCGACCTGCCCACCAGAGCAGACGGCAAACTCGACGTAGGTGGCCTGGTCGGACGCGATGGCATGCTGACCGTCAGCCGCGACTTGGGCCTCAAGGAGCCATATGTGGGCTCCACCGAGCTCGTCACCGGCGAAATCGCCGAGGACCTCGCGCAGTATATGGTCGAGAGCGAGCAGATACCCGCCGCCGTCGGCCTGGGCGTGCTGGTGGACACGGACAAGAGCATAAAAGCCGCAGGCGGCTTTATAGTCCAGCTCATGCCGGGCGCGCCGGAGGAGCTCATAACGAAGCTCGAGGACAACATCTTTATGATGGACCAGCTTACCACCGTCCTTGACGAGGACGGCATCGACACCGTCATAGACCAGGTCCTCGCCGGATTGCCCCATGAGACTGTGGAGCGCAAGGGCATAGAGTACCGCTGCAACTGCTCGCGTGAGCGGGTCGCGGACGCCCTGCGCAGTGTGGGCGCAGCGGAACTGCGTGAAATGGCCTCGGAGGGCAAGGACACCGAGGTGACTTGCCAGTTCTGCGATAAGGTCTATACCTTCACGCCGGACGAGCTTCTTAAGCTCGTGGACTGAGCCAAAAAGGGGGCGGGAAAACCCGCCCCCGGGCCCTCGAAAAAATATCGAAAAAATTTAGAAATAGTCCTTGACAATTCTACTTGCCTATCGTATAATAAGCAAGCCGCGAATCCGGGAGCATAGCTCAGCCGGTTAGAGCACTTGCCTTACAAGCAAGGGGTCAC
>CAKNRQ010000059.1 GCA_930990965.1 uncultured Clostridia bacterium | reverse complement strand
TTTCCTACACAGGGGGCCTTTTGTCTATTGTCCGTTTTTACTGGTTCAGTTCATTAGGCTGCCGGGCTTATTTTGTCCGAATTAGGCAAGATATGACGGGAATTTGGGCTTGAATAACGCCTAAGAATGTGCTATAATTCTTAGCTGAATTGATTGCGCATTTTTTAACTGCGTTATATTGCTATTTTTGGTGGGATATACAGTGAAACAAGCGAAAGTATCCAACAACGTAATCAGGCGTCTGCCGCGCTATCTGCGCAAGCTTGACGAACTGAAAGCTGCTGGGGTGGACCGTATCTCTTCTGGCGAGCTGGGACGTCAGATGGGATTGACCAGCAGCCAGATCAGACAGGACTTCAGCTGCTTCGGAGAGTTCGGGCAGCAGGGTTACGGCTACAACGTCACCGGGCTGAGGGCCGAGATAGCCTCCATCCTGGGTATGAACCGTGACTTCTCCGTCATCCTCGTCGGTGTCGGCAACATAGGCCGCGCCATGATTGAGAACTTCTGCTTCGAGCAGTACGGTTTCCATCTGATTGCCGCTTACGACGTGCGCCCCGAGGTGGTCGGCACCGACATCTCCGGCATTCGCATCCACGACATCTCCGAGCTGCACCATGTCTTTGAGACCAGCAAGGTTGACATGGCCGTGCTCTCCGTGCCCAAGCATATTGCGAACCAGGTGGCGCGCGACCTGGTGGATCACGGCGTGAAGGCCATCTGGAACTTCACGAACGTCGAGCTCAACGTCAGTGAGAACGAGGTTATAGTCGAGAACATTCACTTCTCCGACAGCCTGCTCGCGCTGGGCTACTACCTCTCCGAGCGCATTGACGCCGAGGCCAACGCAGCGGCCAAGAACGCGAAATAATGCATGCTCACAGCAATGGCCCTCGTTTTCATGCTGTGCGTTTAGCAGCGCTGTTGCTCGCGTTCTGCCTGTTGGCAGTGCCAGCCTCCGCGGCAGGAGGAGCGGGCGATTCGCTCGTGACCGAGAGTTACGTGGACGCCTGGGCCGACGGGCTGCTGGAGGAAGCAACCGCATCCATAGACGAGGCCTTTGGGGGAATCCAGGCGGGTGGGTCCGAAGCGGGTTCGCGCGTCATCTCCCTCACATCTGGCGATGTGCTCACATTGGAGCCCGGGGCCAGTTTTGTGCTGCTCTCCGGCAGCGCCAGAGTGCGCGTGGGCGCGGCTGCAGTGGTGAACGCGACCGTGGGCGCCCGTGCGGTCACCGGGAACGTGAACCCTGAGCAGCTCTACATCGTCTCAGGAGCGCAGGCCGAAGTAACCGCGCTCGGCGCAGCCAGAGCCGTGGTTTGGGGCAGCTCAAGCCTCACGGAGCGCAGCGTGGCCTTTACCGACGTGCCCGAGGGCAGTTGGTACTATGATTACGTCTACGCGGCGGTGGATGCCGGGCTGGTCGATGGCGTGACCGAGACAACCTTCGAGCCCGAGAGCGGCTTTACGGTAGCGCAGGCCATTAAAATTGCCGCCTGCCTGCACCAGTACTACCACACCGGCGCCGTGACCCTGACAAACGGCGAGACCTGGTATGACACTTACGTGGACTACGCCGTGGCGAACGGTATCTGCGACGCGCTCTATGCCACTATGAGCTGGGACGAGATGAACAGCGCCATAGACAGGCGTGACTTCGCCGTCATCTTCTATAACGCCATGCCAGAGAGCGAATACGAGGTCATCAACTCCATCGGCGCGATCCCCGACGTGGCTACAACGGATGAAGGCGCGCAGGAGATATACGCGCTATACCGCGCGGGCATACTCGACGGAGCGCTGGACGACGGTTCCTACCTGCCTGACAGCGGCATCCGGCGCTGCGAGGCCGCGGCTATCGTGGCCAGGATGCTCGACGAGACACTGCGCGTACACACAACACTGGGATAATAACTACAAGGCCCTCGCCTGCGCGGGGGCCTTTTGTTTAATGGAGGCGCCATGACAAAGCGTGTAAGGTCCCGAAAAGGTAAAACACTGCTCGCTGCGCTCCTTGTCTTCATCGCGATCATTGCGCTGCTTTTTATTGTGCGCGCCGTGGGGATGGCGGCAAATTCGCGTACCCCGCCCGGAGGCATCAACGAGGACCTGTACGTGGATATAAACGGCTCAAGGCAGTGGATAAGCATCTACGGTGAGGACAGGGATAACCCCCTGCTGCTCTATCTGCACGGCGGGCCGGGCAGTGCGACGAGCATGTATGACTACGCCTTTACCCGCAAGTGGGCCGATGTCTACACCGTCGTGAGCTGGGATCAGCGAAACTGCGGAAAGAGCCTCAACTCTTCCCCCGTGAGCGAGCTGAGCTGCGCCCAGCTTGTGGACGACGGCCTGGCGCTCACGGAGTTCCTGCGGGATTATATGGAGACGGACAAAATAACCCTGCTCGGTCACTCCTGGGGCAGCTATCTGGGCTGCAAAATGGCTTTGGAGCGCCCGGAGTACTACGATTGCTTCATCGGCACGGGCCAGCTCGTGGACATGCGCGAAAACGAGCGGCTGCTGGCTGAGGCGGCAGCTGGCTGGGCCGAGGGTGATGCGGCGGGCGAGGCGCTTGTAGCCAAGCTGGACCCTGAGAGCCCAGACATGGAGCACTATGGCGCGCGCAACGCGCTGCTGGAGAGATACGGCTACGGCCTCTTCGCCGCAGGCAGGGACTATAACCTCGTTTCAGCAGTCATATTTAACCCCTATTACAGCCTCGGCGACTGGATGCGATACCTCACGGGCGGCAATGGGGCGTACACCGGTCTGCTGCTCTCGGAGGAGTTCACCTCGCTCTCGCTCTGGGATGAGACGGAGTACGAGGTGCCGTTCTACAGCATAAATGGCGACATGGACTATCAGGTAAACTACGAGCTCTCGCGCGCGTACTTCGACGCAGTGGACGCGCCGTATAAGGAATTTTTCACGATGGAGAACATGACCCACGGGCTCCTCGAGTCGCGTTCCGTGGAATTTTCAGATATCATACACGAGATAGCTGCCGGGCGCGGCAGCACTGGCAATGGAGGATGAGCAGTATGGACACTATAGCGGCAATCGCAACTGGTTCGGTCGTGTCGGCCATAGGTATTGTGCGCGTTTCGGGGCCGGACGCGGTCAGCCTTATGGACGCAGTTTTTGCGCCGTCAGATAAAAAACCCATGAGCTCCCACCGCGACCGCCAGCTCGTCTACGGCGCGCTGCACACAGCGGACGGGCGCACGCTGGACTACTGCCTCTGCACAATAAGCCGCGCGCCGCACTCGTATACCGGCGAGGACACCGCGGAACTTCAGTGCCACGGCTCGCCGGTGGTGCTCACCGAGGCGCTGGGCGAGCTCTTCCGGTTGGGCGCCAGACAGGCTGGGCCGGGCGAGTTCACAAAGCGCGCGTTTTTGAATGGACGCATGGATTTAAGCGAGGCTGAGGCCGTCATCGACATCATAGAGGCCGAAAGCGCCGCCGCGGCAGTGAACGCGGCCGGACAGCTGGCCGGGGCGGTGACCCGCAGGACTGACGCCATCTACGACATGCTCACGGACATATTGGCCCACTTCTCCGCGGTGTTGGACTATCCGGACGAGGACATAGAGCCCTTCGAGCTTGAAAACTACGCCCACAGGCTGGATGAAGCCATATCCACACTCGAGGCGCTATCAGCCACTTTTGAGCGCGGCAGAGTGCTGCGCGAGGGCGTCGGCGTGTCGCTCATCGGCCGGCCAAACGCCGGCAAGAGCTCGCTTTTGAACGCACTGCTCGGTTACGAGCGCGCCATAGTCACCGACGAGCCCGGCACCACGCGCGACACCATTGAGGAGCGCGTCACGCTCGGCGGGGTGCTGCTGCGCCTGACAGATACCGCCGGGCTGCGTGAGGCAGGCGGCGAAGTGGAACGGCTGGGCGTGCGCCGGGCATTGCAGGCGGCCGAGGGTTCAGATCTGGTCATCGCCGTGTTCGACGGTTCCGAACCGCTGTCGAGCCGCGATGAGGAGACGCTGGCCGTCTCTGAACGCGCAAAGCGCGCGATAGCGGTGGTAAACAAGTCCGACCTTGCTCAAAGGCTGGATGTGGCGAAGCTGCCGGACTGCTTTGCGGAGGTCATACACATCAGCGCCAAGACGGGCGAGGGCTTGTACGAGTTGGCCGCCGCGGTGCGCCGGCTCTTCCCGGAGCCGGATACGCCGGCGGGAGAGATACTCACAAACGCCCGCCAGGCTGACGCCGTTTACCGCGCGCTGTCGGCGCTGCGGGCGGCGCTCGACGCAATGCGCGAGGGCGTCACGCCCGACGCCGTGCTGACTGAGGCCGAGCAGGCGCGATATGCTTTGGGAGAGCTCAATGGCCGCAGCGTGGCCGAAGACGTGACAGATAGAATTTTTTCGCGCTTTTGCGTTGGAAAATGAGAGCCAGAAGTGTAGAAGCGTTTACAAATTTGCCAAATAGTACTTGCAAATGTCATGACACTAGTATAAAATGTCAGCATAAGCAAAAAACCGCAGGGGCGTGCCCCTGCGGTCGTCTCGGGGGAGACGACCATATTAACTTAGGGAGGTTTGGCAAATGAGAAAACATTTGAGCCTGGCGTTGGCTCTGGTGCTCTGCCTGAGCCTGCTGACAACAGGCGCATTGGCAGCGGAGGGGACGGGACAAAGAGAAGGAATTCAAAAAAGCAATAGAATGATGATGTATTCAAATAGTACGAATAGTACGAGGACTTCTAGTACGTCTACAAATCTTGTTTTAGGAGTCGATACGTTTAGTTTTAATAATAGTTCTGGACCATTTGGAAATGAGTATTATCTTAGTGATGAGCACGCAGACTATTTAAAAGCAAAAAGTTTTGTTAGATTTTATACCGAAATGGCAATTAACTATGGAGGTGCTTTTGAAGGGGCATGTTTTGGAATGTCCACGGTAATGGGCTTTTTACAAACTAATAGGTTAGAACACTCTGCGATTCAGGGTGGTGCTAATTCTACTTGGGAATTAGACGCACCAGTTAACAATAAAACGTTAGCGTCCTGGATAAATTACTACCAAATGCTTCAGTCATTTGGTTCTCTAAGATCAGAGGACAAATTTAAGAGTCAAAGAGCACTGGTTCAAGAACTCGTAGAAACTTTGTACTCAGGAGGAGAACCTGTTGTTGTGCAGTTGAAATTAGGGTTATCAAATCATGCGGTACTTGCATATGAGGTTCAAAGACACAGTGATTCAGATAATTTAACTGTAATGATTGCTGATCCGAATCAAATGTATATGATTAATGGACAGCCGTGCATTCCATCTGCGCTAATGTCTGTAGACGGAAGTACATTTGAAATTCAATATTATTTACTTCAGCCCATTGGAGGTGGAGACTTAGCAGACAGCACGATTGTGTACGGTAATGGTGTGGAAATTAAACAAGTTATAACACTGGATACAATTCTTGAAGAATCGGATGTGAATATTATACATCAGGCAATGAGGAGTCTGCAAACTAATTCAAGTGATTTTATTATAAGAGACATCTCGAACGGTACACAGGCAGTCATTCACGGTGGTATACGAATTTCTGGCGATATGAATGTATATGGCCCTGATAGTGAAGCGCTAGGGTTTAATGATAATGATATATATACATACTATTTTGAATCCGATGGTGATATAGAAATAGAGCACCTAGATGTTTCAAATACGCTTTTTACAGCATTTTATGATGAACAGGACAACGGAGTTGCCGTAGAAACAAGTAATAATAGAATTACTTTCTTCAAAAATGGTGGTGTGGGACTGAGCGGTTCTGAAGGTCGGTCACTAATATTAACGTCTACATATGGGACAATAGCAGACTGTCAGGCGTTATTGTTTGAAACCGATTCAAAGCAAATAAGAGTTGAGCCACAAAATAATGCAATGAAAGTTTCTTCCAATGATGATGTTAGCAGAGTGAGCATAACTGGATTTAGCAATTGGGAAGAGATAAAAACAGAAGTAAACTTAACGGAAGAATTGGTGATTTCCAATAAAAACAGCACGCTAACAATAACAAATCAAGAGAATGCATTACTCAAAGAAATCCCTATGACATATGCAGTTGTGTTTATAAGCAATGGTGGTACCTTTGTTGATGCTCAGACTGAACTGTTGAATAATAGCAAGGTCCAAGAACCTAATAATCCAGAAAGAGAAGGTTTTGTATTTGCAGGTTGGTTTGAGGACATAGACCTTACTGAAAAATGGGATTTCACATCTGATACAATCACAGGAAATACTTATCTCTATGCTAAATGGATAGAGATACCGCATGAAGAAGTTCCACCCGCTGAAGATCCGTCCGTAGATGACAATAAGCCTGTATCTAATATTCCAAAACCTAATGATATAATAATAAGCGAAAACATAATGGGTGGTCAGATCAAAACCAGTCTATCTAATGCAAGCAAAGGAGCAACGATCACAGTCACCGCTACGCCTGACGAGGGTTACCATCTGGTTTACATAACTGTTGACGACGAGCGCATAAGCGGCACGAGCTTCGAGATGCCCGACCACGCGGTCGAGGTTTCGGCGGTGTTTGAGCGCGACGGCGAGGAGCCGCCCTTTACCGACGTGGAGACCGGCGACTGGTTCTACGAGTACGTGCAGTACGTCTATGAAAACGGCCTGATGGACGGCGTGAGCGACACGCAGTTCAACCCGGACGGCAACATGACCCGCGCGATGTTCTGGGCGGTGCTGGCCCGCATCGACGGTGAGACCGTGACCGGAGACACCTGGATGGAAGATGCGCGCGCCTGGGCGATGGAGAGCGGCGTGAGCGACGGTACAGAGCCCGAGGCGAACATCACGCGCGAGATGCTGGTGACCATGCTCTACCGCTATGCCGGTTTGCCTGAGACAGACGGCAGCGGCGTGGGCCTCTTCGACGACGGAGAGACTGTCAGCGTCTGGGCCTACGACGCCATGAGCTGGGCGCTCAACAACGGCGTCATAACCGGCGTGAGCGACGACATGCTCCTGCCCGGCAATACGGCCACCAGGGCGCAGTGCGCAGCCATCCTGATGCGCTATATGGAACTTCAGGCCGAGTGAAAAATAACGCCCTCCCCATTGGGGAGGGCAGATATAGCAACGCCCCGGGCGAAACCCGGGGCGTAACTTTTTTATTCAATCGACACCATGTAGTAGTACACGGGCTGGCCGCCGTTTACGACGGAGAGCTCGGCGTCGGGGAAGCTCTCGGAGAGCTTGCCGCCGAGAACGCTGGCGTCCTCTTCCTTGACGTCCTCGCCGTAGTAGACGCTGATCACGGCGGGGGAGTACTCACCGGCGCTCACGCACAGTGCGTCAAAGAGCGCGTTCAGGTCGGTGTAGCTGCCAAGCAGCGCGCCGTCCATGAGGGCAAGGTATTCGCCCGCGTGGATCTGGAAGCCGTCGTACTCGCTGTCGCGCGCGGCGTATGTGACGAGCGCGGTGTGTACGCCGCTGGAGGCCTCAAGCATGGCCTCGCGCAGCTCGTCCACAGAGGCAGAGTCGTCCATCATGAGCATGGCCGAAATGCCCTGCGGCACGGTCTTGGTCGGGATGACCACCACCTGCTTTTCGGTGAGCGGTATGCACTGCTCGGCCGCCATGTGGATGTTCTTGTTGTTGGGGAAGACAAATACCGTCTCGGCCGGGGTGCGGTTCACCGCACGGAGTATGTCCTCGGTGGAGGGGTTCATCGTCTGGCCGCCTGTGACTATGTTGTCAACACCGAGCTCGCGGAAAAGCTCTGCCATGCCGGTGCCGGCGCAGACAGCCACGGCGCCGTAAGGTTTCTCGGCGGGGGCGATTTCCGGCTCGGCGGGAGCTGCATCAGCCGCCGGGGCTTCGCCGCCGGCCATTTCACTGTGCTGCTCGCGCATGTTTTCAATCTTCACCTTGAGCAGGGGGCCGTAGGTGAGGGCCTCTGTCAGCACCTTGCCGGGCACGTTGGTGTGGACATGGACTTTGATGATTTCATCGTCGTCCACGACCACGACACAGTCGCCGAGTGTCATGAGGAAACTGCGCAGCTCGTCGGGATCCTTGGGGTTGTCGCGCCCGCAGATGAATTCGGTGCAGTAGGCATAGGCGATCTCTCCGGTGGAGAAGTCGTTGAAGTCGGCCTTCTCTTTGACCTCTACCGGGGCCTCATCCCCGGCGGCTTCATCCGGCACATATGCCTCGCCGCGCAGGACGGCGAGCGTGGCCTCAAGGATGAAGACGTAGCCCTTGCCGCCGGCGTCAACGACGCCAGCGCGCTTGAGCACGGGGTTGAGGTTCACAGTGTCGGCAAGTGCCTCCTGTGCGGACTCAATGGCGCAGGAGAACATGAGCTCCAGGTCGCCGCCGTGCTCGGCAAACTCCACCGCGGAGCTCGTGGAGACACGGGAGACCGTGAGGATGGTGCCTTCGGCCGGCTTCATGACGGCCTTGTAGGCGGCGTCAACGCCGGCGGTCATGGCCGCAGCGTAGGTCTTGGCGTCGGCCACTTCACAGCCCTTGAGCTTCTTGGCGAGGCCGCGGAAGAGCAGGCTGAGGATGACGCCGGAGTTGCCGCGCGCGCCGCGCAGCATGGCGCTGGCCGCGCAGTCGGCCGCTGCGGTGAGAGTGGGGAAATCACGCTTTTTGAGCTCGGTGGCTGCGGCGCCCATAGTCAGGGACATGTTGGTGCCCGTGTCGCCGTCCGGTACGGGAAAGACATTGAGCTCGTTTATGAGCTGCCTGTTCTGTTCGAGCGCGGCGCTCGCGCACAGGATTATGTCGCGGAATACCGCCGCATCAATTAGTTCTTTCAAGAGGGAATACCTCCGCTTGTGCGTATTTTTTCTGTTTACCCGCTCGGCTCAGCCGATGAGCATCGTATCGACATAGACGTCCACGCGCTTTACGGGCACGCCTGTGGCCTTGGAGACCTTGTAGCTGACTTCGTTCATAATACTGCTGCACAGGGCGTTGAGATTCACGCCGTGATCGACGGCGATGTGCAGTTCAAGCGAGACGCTGCCGTCCTCGTCGAGCTGCGCCTTGACGCCGCGGCTCATGTTCTCGCGCTTGAGCTGGAAAATACCGCCGTCCCTGCCCTGGGCGGCCATGGCCTTGACACCGAAGCAGCTCGTAGCCGCGTCTCCGGCCAGGTTGGCAAAAACCTCGTCTTCGATGGTGATGGCTCCCTTCGGGTTTTCAATCTTCACCATGGTGCCACTCCTTTCGCTTCGTCCACCGGGCAGCGCCCGAATGGCAGTTTACTATTATAATACTCCGAGCGCTTGTTGACAAGTCAAAGTTTCACTCCGACAGCCAGAAATATGTATTGATTTTACACATCTGCGCCATACTGAACCCGGCGCACCCGTTTAAAAGCAGTCACATGCTTCTTTCGGCCGGGCATGAGCCCCTTCGGCAAAAAAATTTTGCTCAACGGCACAAAATTTGTGTGATTTACGTGCAAATAGTTGTTTACAGAACGGGGCATAAGTGATAGAATTATGACGCTTTGAGAGCAGACTGCAAAAAACCATGTTTAATCGAAATACGGAGATGAAAGTATGACGAGAAAACTCAAATCCATGGATGGCAACCAGGCGGCCGCGCACGTAAGCTACGCGTTCACCGAGGTCGCTGCAATCTACCCGATCACCCCGTCCAGCCCGATGGCCGACTTCGTTGACCAGTGGGCGGCTGCGGGACAGAAGAACATCTTCGGTACCACTGTCAAGGTGCAGGAGATGCAGGCCGAGAGCGGCGCCGCCGGCGCTGTGCACGGCTCCCTCAACGCCGGCGCCCTGACTACCACCTACACGGCTTCCCAGGGCCTGCTGCTGATGATCCCCAACATGTACAAGATAGCCGGCGAGCTGCTGCCGGCCGTGTTCCACGTCACGGCCCGTACCCTGGCCAGCCACACGCTGAGCATCTTCGGCGACCATCAGGACGTCATGGCCTGCCGTCAGACCGGTTTTGCCATGCTCTGCGAGGGCAACGTCCAGGAGGTCATGGACCTCTCTGCCGTCGCTCACCTGGCCGCCATCAAGGGCCGTGTGCCCTTCCTGAACTTCTTCGACGGCTTCCGCACCAGCCACGAGATCCAGAAGATCGCTGTCTGGGACTACAAGGATCTGGCCTCCATGGTCGATATGAAGGCCGTTGAGGAGTTCCGCGCCCGCGCCCTCAACCCCGAGCATCCCACCATGCGCGGCAGCCACGAGAACGGCGACATCTTCTTCCAGAACCGTGAGGCCTCCAACAAGTACTACGAGGCCGTCCCCGGCATCGTCGAGGACTACATGAAGAAGATCAACCGCAAGCTCGGCACCGACTACCAGCTCTTCAACTACTACGGCGCCCCCGACGCCGACCGCGTCATCGTCGCCATGGGCTCCATCTGCGACGTGACCGAGGAAGTCATCGACTACCTCAACGCCCACGGCCAGAAGGTCGGCCTCATCAAGGTCCGTCTGTATCGCCCCTGGCGTGCGGACAAGATGCTCGCCTGCATCCCCGAGACATGTAAGTCCATCGCGGTCCTTGACCGCACCAAGGAGCCGGGCGCCCAGGGCGAGCCGCTCTACATGGACGTTGTCACCAGCCTGGCCAACGCCGGACGCACCGACATCAAGGTCATCGGCGGCCGCT
>CAKNRQ010000058.1 GCA_930990965.1 uncultured Clostridia bacterium | reverse complement strand
GCTCCAGCGGGTGGCCGAGGAAGCGCACCTTGGTCTGCGCGAGGTTGATGCCCTGGGCGCTCTCGAAGAGCTGCACGACGGCGGTATCGTCCTCAACCTCGAGCACTTTGCAGCGGCGAACTTCGCCGTTCGGCAGCTCCAGCTCGCCGAGCTCGTCATAAGTGACGCCCTCGACCTGCTTGACCACCATAAGGGGGCTGGCGACTTCAGCTATTGTCTTGTATTCGCGGATCACTCTTCCTCACCCCTCTCTGCAATCTCGGTGGCTTCGTTCTTCATTTCCTGGATTATAGCGTCGAACGCGGAGTCTACGTCGTCGGGCAGCGTCATCTTGGCGCGGCCGACCTTCTCGCGCGCGGCGATGTTGAACAGGGCGTTTATGTCGGCACCCTTGGAGAGGGCGTCGCGGCATATTACGTCGTATTGCAGGACCATGTCGAGCAGACGGAACTGCTTGTAGTAGGAGGAGTAGGCGTCCTCGTCCACGAAGGCGTTCTGCTGCAAGAAGTCCTCGCGTATGCTCTTTGCGGTCTCAAGCGTGAGGCGGTCGGCGGGGGAGAGGGAGTCCTGGCCTACGAGCCTGACTATCTCCTGAAGTTCTGCCTCTTCCTGGAGGATGTGCATGGCCTTGTCGCGGTTTTGCATGAACTTGTCGCCAAACTGCTCGTTATACCACGCCCTGAAGTTGTCCACGTACAGGCTGTAGGAAGTCAGCCAGTTGATGGCAGGGAAGTGGCGGGCATAGGCCAGCGAGGAGTCGAGGGCCCAGAAGACCTTGACTATACGCATCGTGGCCTGTGAGACCGGCTCTGAGGTGTCGCCGCCCGGAGGGGAGACGGCGCCTATCGCGGTTACGGAGCCGCGGCGGCCGTCGGCGCCCAGGCAGTCTACCACGCCGGCGCGCTCGTAGAACTGGGCGAGGCGGCTGGCCAAGTAGGCGGGGTAGCCCTCTTCACCGGGCATCTCTTCGAGGCGGCCGGACATCTCACGCAGGGCCTCGGCCCAGCGGGAAGTCGAGTCGGCCAGGACGGCTACGTCATAGCCCATGTCGCGGAAGTACTCGGCGATGGTGATGCCGGTGTATATGCTGGCTTCACGCGCGGCGACGGGCATGTCGGAGGTGTTGGCTATTAGCACCGTACGCTTCATCAGCGGCTCGCCGTTGCGCGGGTCGGTGAGTTCGGGGAACTCCATAAGGACGTCGGTCATCTCGTTGCCGCGCTCGCCGCAGCCGATGTAGACGACTATGTCAACGTCGGACCACTTGGCCAGCTGGTGCTGAACGACCGTTTTGCCCGAACCGAAGGGGCCGGGGACGGCGGCGGTGCCGCCCTTAGCGATGGGGAACAGCGTGTCTATGACGCGCTGGCCGGAGTTCATCGGGCGGGAAGGCGTGTGCTTCGCCGCATAGGGGCGCGGTATACGCACGGGCCAGCGCTGGATCATGCTCAGCTCGTGGGTCTCGCCCTTGTAGTCCTCGAGGACGGCCACCGTCTGCTCGACGGTGTAGTCGCCGCTCTCGACGCTCTTGATGGTGCCGCTCATTCCGGGGGGCACCATTATCTTGTGCAGCACGGCCGGAGTCTCCTGCACCGTGCCGATGACGTCGCCGCCGGAGACGTGCTCGCCCACCTGGGCGACCGCGTCGAAGTGCCACACACGCTCGCGGTTGAGCGCGGGCACCTGCACGCCGCGGGCTATGCATTCGCCGGTCAGCTCGCGTATCTCGGGCAGCGGGCGCTGTATGCCGTCGTAGATGTTCTCCAGCATGCCGGGGCCGAGCTCCACGCTCAGAGGCAGGCCGGTGGTCTCCACTTCGGCGCCGGGGCCGAGGCCGGAAGTCTCCTCGTAGACCTGGATGGACGCGCTGTCGCCCGTCATGTTCAATATCTCACCTATAAGCCGCTGGCTGCCCACGCGGACAACGTCCGACACGTTGGCGTCGGCAAGGCCCTGAGCAACGACCAGCGGGCCTGATACTTTCGTTACAATTCCGCTCATCTGCAAACCTTCTTTACAAAATATCTGTCCCGACGGCCTTCTCGACCGCAGCCTTCAGGGCGCTCTGGCCGAGACCCAGGGGGCCTTCCCTTCCCGGGATAAGTATGATTGCGGGACTGGGGACGTCCTTGTACCGCGCAATCTCGTGTTCGAGGTAACCGGCGAGGTTTTCCTCGACGTATATTATGGCGTATTGGTCCTCGGACTCGCGCGTCACGCGGCGCATGGCCTCGCGCGCTTCCTCCTGAGTGCTGGCGGCAAAGACCTCCAGACCCAGGGCCTTGAAGCCAATGACGGTGTCGGCCCCGCCGATAACGGCTATTTTAAGCATTTATATCACGCAGCCTTTCCCGTATGACCTCCGGGGCTATGCCGCCCAGGCGTCCGGTGAGTATCATTCTCGCGGCGGTTATCTCGCTCTCGATGAGGGAGAGATACTCCGCAACCGGCTCCGCGCCGAAGGGTATGAGCTTCGCGCCGGAGAGATAGGCGGCGACGGCGTTGTCGCACGCGAGCTCGAAAGCTGTCATAGTGCCGCCGCGCATGGCCTGCGCGCCGAGCTGCGCCGCACCCTCGAGCAGGGTGGCGTTGAACGCCGCTGCCAGGGCCTCGCCGCTTTCGGCGGCCTTGATCATGGCGTCCTCACTGACGGAGCCGCCGGGGACAAGAGCCGAGCGCATGAACGCGGAGTCCTTGCCCATGCGCACTGTGCGCACGGCCGAGCGCAGGTTCGCACTGTCTATGAGTATGCGGGTATAGCCCTCGAGGAAGGAGCTGCCGGACGAGCGCGCCAGAGAGGAGATGTACTCAAAATAGCGGCGGTCGAGCTCAAAGTCGGCGAGCTGCGGGTTGCCGGTGCGGTTGAGCACGCTCTCGGCGGCTGTATAGGCTTCGGCCATGTCGGCCGGGAGCGAGCTCAGGCCGGACTCCTCGTCAAAGTACTCGAGAAGGCGCTCGGGTTCGAGACGGCCGCAGGGCGAGAGTATGCCCCCGGCGCTGACGCCCATAGCGCGCGATTTTAAGACGGTTTTTAAGTTGTGGTAGTCGTATTTGGCCCTGAATATGTCCACGACCTCGCTCTGGGGACACATGCCGGCCAGCTCCGCAAATACCTCGGCGCGGTGGCGCGAGAGCGCGGCGTCCACGCCGGCGGCGTTGCAGCCGGACACATCCTCATAGCCGCAGTCGCAGAGCATTTTCGCGGCCTCCTGGAAGCTGGGCGCGGAGAGCATACGGTCCATCCGCTCCCGGGTGAGCATACCGGCTTCCCTCGCCCTGAGCATGGACGAGAGCATCAGGTATGCGGTATCCTTTACTTTCTTAGCCAAGACCTTACCTCCCTGCCCGTGAATTTCTGCTGCCGCAGGCAGCCTCAGCCTTCAAACAGCACCTGCGCAACTTGCGCGGCCAGCTCGCCTCTGGAGAGGTCAAGCAGAGTGTCCACGGTGCAGTTCACTTCTATGTCGCCCTGTTTGAGCATCAGACCTCCGGACATCTCGCGGGTGTCG
This sequence comes from uncultured Clostridia bacterium, assembly GCA_930990965.1. Classification (GTDB taxonomy): domain Bacteria; phylum Bacillota; class Clostridia; order Oscillospirales; family Oscillospiraceae; genus Scatomorpha; species Scatomorpha merdigallinarum. The sequence continues at coordinate 7,197 of CAKNRQ010000058.1, read as the reverse complement.
TCGGAGAGAGTGAGCGTGCCGGGCACGCCGCGGGCCGAGAGCAGCTCGTTGGCCGCCTTCACGGCCTTGGCCCCGACGCTCTTGCGGTCGCGCTCGCAGAAGATGACCTCTTCCTGCCCGGTGATTGCGGCCTCGGCGGCCTCGCGGGCCAGGAAGGCTATGTAGTCGCGCTCGGGGAGCTCGGCTATGCGCTCACGGGCCAGGTCAAATGCGCGCGATACCGTCTCCTGCTTCATGCCGAGAATGCTCTTCTTGGCCTCGAGACGGGCAGTGCGGTCCATGCGCTGCACGCGCTGTTCAGTGTCTTTCACGCCCTCGCGTACCAGGCGCAGGTATTCATCCTGGGCCTTTTTCTCGTTTTCGGCGCGTATGGCCGCGCAGCGCTCGTCGCTCTCTTTCTTGACAACGGCGCACTCGGCCTCGGCATCGGCGAGAATGCGCGAGGTGATTTTGTCTATACCTTTCATGGCACTGACCTCTCTACACCGGGCTCAGCCGATGTTGAGGATCATCAGCATGGAGGCAAGCAGGGAGAGTATGGCATAGAACTCGACGGTTATGCAGAGGACCATGCCCTTGGACCAGTCGTCGGGCTTCTTGGCAAGCAGGTTGATACTTGCCGCGGCGACTTTGCCCTGCGCAATGGCAGACAGCCAGCCGCCCAGAGCCATCGGGACGCAGGCCACGAAATAACGCATGCCTTCGGTGACGGTGAGGTCCATGATGGTGCCGTCTAGCAGGCCCATCTGGAAGCTGGCGAAGAACCAGACGACCAGGCCGTACAGGCCCTGGGTGCCGGGTATGACCTGCAGTATCATGACCTTACCGAACTTGCTGGGGTCTTCGCACAGGAGGCCAGCGCCCGCCTCGCCGGCTATGCCGGTACCGATAGCGGAGCCAACGCCGCTGAGTGCCGCCGCCAGGCCCGCGCCGAGCAGGCCGAGAGCCATTCCGCCAAACTGTTCTAACATTTTGTTTTCCTCCTCTTATTTGTCGGTGTTGGTGACAGTTACGTACTTAGTGTTGATTTCCAGTGGCCTGAACGGCTTGCCGCCGTCTTCATAGAACTTGCCGAAGTACTCAAGGCACTGGAGCCTCAAGTCATGGACGAAGCAGCCGAGCAGGTTCAGCGCGAAGTTGAGCGCGTTGCCTACGATGGAGATAAGCAGGAACACGAAGATGTTGCCTGCAATGGCGCCGATGGTGTTGAACACCTGGGCTATAACGCTGCCCGCAAGCATGAGCGCCATGAGTCGGGAGTAGCTGAGTATGTCGCCGAAGTAGCCGGTGACGCCGTTATACACTGCGCCGATGAAGCCGGAAATTATGCCGAAGCCCTTTTTGCCCTTGGCAGAGCCGATAAAGAGCATTACGACACCGATTGCAAGCACTACGGGAACGCCGCCTACAGTGCCTACGCCAAGAGCAAGGCAGGCAATGCCGGCAAAGATAACCCACCAGGTGCCCTCTTCAAACACGGCAGAGAAGATCTCACCGCGCTTTACCTTGATTACAACGCTGATGACCATGCCGGTTATAATCTGTACAAAACCGAGGCACATGGCGCCGATAAGGATCATTACCGTGTCGTTCAGCGGAGTGAAAAGGGCGGGCAGGCCCTGCCACGTCGTGTCCGGATTTATGATGCGGGCTACCTGAAGCGGCGCATCGGAGAAGAAACCGCCTGTGACAGCGCCCCAGATTGTAGTCGAAATGCCGCACCAGAGCATGAGCTCGAAGAAATTGCGCATGCCCTTGCGGGGTTTGGCCTTAGCCAGCACCACAATGGCGGCAATTATCATCAGCAGACCGTAGCCCATGTCCGCGAGCATGATGCCGTAGAACAGTATGAAAAACGGCGCCATCAGCGGGTTGGGGTCTACGTTGTTGTAGGCAGGCAGCGAATACATCTCCGTGACCATGTTCAGCGCGCGAGTGAACCGGTTGTTCTTGAGCTTGACGGGTACCTCGGGGTACTCGTCCTCCGTGGGGTCTGCCGTCTCCCATGCGCAGTCGTACTTGCCCAGCACGCGGCCCAATTCGTCCTCGCTCTCGGCAGGGACCCAGCCCTGGAGCAGGACTGTGCTCTCGGTGCCGACGAGCCTTTCTTCGGCCTCGGCGCGGGCTATCTTGGTGGACAGCGTGTCCGCGCGCAGCTTGAGCTCGTCGCGGTGGGAGGCCAGCTGGGCGATTTCACCAGTTAAGCGCTGGCGCTGCTCGGCCAGGCCGCGGAGCTTCAATTCGGTTTTGGCCGTCTCCTCGCGGGCGGTACCGGAGAACTCACCCAGGCTCATGAGATTGAAGCCGTAAGGACGCAGGGCTTCAAGTGCGGCGTCGTATTCGTCTTTATAACATACAATGGATATGTATTTGAGGTTTTTGTCCTCGCTTACGCGAAATAGCTGTGCCTCCGGGGCCGCTGCACCCAGCGCGGTATCGACTTCGCTCATGTCGGACGCCGCGGGCAGGCTTGCTGTGGCGAATACCGTGCGCTCCGTGCCCTTGAAGCTGAGCGGCAGATCCAGAGCCAACCAGGGCACGAGAGCCTCGAGCGAAGCTTCAAGCCGGGAGGTTTCGGCCGCAGCGCGGCGCAATTCCTCTTCCTTGCCGACTATTTTCCCAGCCATGGCCAAATCAGCCGGCAGACCGCTCTCGTCCAGCACTGTCGTTGTGCTCACCGTGGGCGGTGACTTGAGGAGTGAGCCCTTGGCCGGGGCGTACTTGTCCAGCAGCCGGACCGCATCCGTCAGAAGAGCATAGTCCGAACGGTCGGAGCCAAGCTCAGAACTCGTACAGCGACGGAGCTGCGGGAAATCCTCGCTCTCAAGCTCACCGGGTTCACTGAACTCCACACAGCCCAGCAGCAGCAAATCGCGCAGGAGCGCCTTCCGGTCGCGGGCCATCGCGGCCAGACGGAGCTTTTTCATCTTTACGATTGCCATATCAGCCGTTCACTACCCTTTCCACAATTAACGCCGCCGCCTTCTCCATACGCGCGTCGGCCCTCGCGCGCATCGCGGCCTTCTTGTTCTCTGTGTCGGAGGCCAAAGCCATCGCGTCCTGCTTTGCCTTCTCATCACTTCTTGCGCGCAGCTCGCGCACCTCGGCGGCCGCTTTGCTGCGGGCAGCCTCTACGGCAAGACGCCCGTCTTCCACCGCCGCAGCCTCGGCCGCTTTGGCAGACGCGAGAGCGTCGGCCTTCATCTGGCGGGCCGAAGCTTCTGCTTCATTGATCGCTGTGATCGCTTCAAAGGACATTGATACACCTCCTGCCGAAAAGCAGCGAAACAGGTACAATTTGCCCATTCGCTACAAAATCCTGTATTTTAAATGATAGCAAAAACGAGGCTGATTTGCAAGCCATTTTGTGCAAAATTAAGAGAAAATGCCAACAATACATGAGCCAAACATTGCGTCATTTTTTTGTCAATCTGTACGAAACTACGCTTTAAATCAGCAATGGACAAGAAAGCCCTTGATATGTGCGCGAAAACATATTATAATAACTTGTTAATACTGTTCGAATTCAAGGAGGAACCTCCATGGCAGACAGGACCCGCCGCCTGGGCGACCGAAAAGAGGGACGCAGGCTGCGTTCACTCAGCCCTATAATAGCCTTTACACCGTTTATAATGCGTGACAGATGTGACGCCTGCAACCAGTTTGAAGGCGTTGTGGACATAACCGAGACCGACCGCTGGCTGCGCGAGCAGCGCCGCGAAGGGTACAAGGGCCTGGGTATGCTGCACATGTTTATTGCCGCGTACATACGAGTCGTGTCACACATGCCGGGCCTCAACCGTTTTGTGGCCGGGCAGAGAGTCTATGCCCGCAACGACATACTGGTGAACATGATGGTCAAACGCAGCGTGGAGCCGGACAGCGAGGAGACCGTGGCCAAGGTCGTGTTTGAGCCCACGGATACCGTCTATGACGTCTATCAGAAGATGAACGCCGCCGTTGAAGAGATACGTGCCAGCGATGACTCCGGCACGGAGAGCACTGCACGCACGCTGCTGCATGTGCCGAGGGTACTGCTCAAATTCGCGGTCTGGTGCCTGCGCCTGCTCGATTATTTCGATTTGCTGCCGTCGGCACTGCTGAACGTGAGCCCCTTCCATGGTTCTATGATTATAACCGACCTGGGCTCGCTGGGAATTGGGCCTATCTACCACCACATCTACAACTTCGGCAACCTGCCCGTTTTCCTCGCCTTCGGCGCCAAGCGCTCCGAAACTGTGCTCAACGACGCCGGTGAGGTTGTCAGGCGCAAGTACGTTGACTACAAGATAGTCTGCGACGAGCGTATCTGCGACGGCAGCTACTACGCGAGCGCATTCAAGTACCTGCGCTATTACCTGAAGAACCCCGATGAACTCACCCGCCCGCCTGAGAGCGTGGCCGAGGACATATATTAATTTAGCTGCGCAAATAAATCCCCGGCCCGGATACTTTATCCGGGCCGGGGCTGTTTATATATGCTTTTTGAAATACACCATGTCCGTGAGCAGGACGCCGGATTCGTAGATGGGGGCGTCGTAGTTGTCGGTGAAGAAGTTGGGCACGGTGTGCGAGCGCCTGAAGCCGCAGCTCTCGTAGAAGGGGACGGTGAGCGGGCTGTCCCCGGTGCCGACCATAAGGGTGCGGTATTTTCCGGCGTATTCGCGCTCAACGTGCTCTATTAGCATGCGCCCAAGGCCGCGGCGCTGAAATTCCGGGTCCACAGCCAGGCTCTTTATTTCGAGCGTACCGCCGCCTTCGTCCGTGACGAGGCATTCGCCTACTGTGCGGCCATTGCCGCTCAATATGTACATGGTTCCACGGCCGATGTAGCGCTCTATCATGCGCGGCGACTCGTCGGCCAGGAGAAGCAGGTCCATGTATTGGCGCCTGTCGCCCTCGACTTTCAGGATTTCCATGCCTCACATGTTGTCCGGGAGAACTTCATAGCCCGCGCGTTTGAGCGCTGCAACCACGGACAGACCGTGCTCTTCGCCGCCCACTTCGCAGGCGACGTGGACAAGTATCTCGTTGGGGCCGAGAACACTCGAGAGGCGGTCGTGGTCGATTTCCATGATGTTCGCCCCGCTTTCGGCCACGCCCTGAAGCATGCCGATGAGCTTGCCCGGAGCGTCCGGCAGACGCACGGTGAACTTTATGCGGCGGTGACGGGAGACGAGGCCCTGGTCTATGACGCGGTGTATGAAGCTCACGTCTATGTTGCCGCCGGAGAGCAGGCAGACGGTGCGCTTGCCTTTTGCGTCTACTTTGCCTGCCAGCACTGCGGCCAGGCTGGACGCTCCTGCGGGCTCAACTATGAGCTTGGAGCGTTCCATGAGCAGCAGTATGGCCGAGGAGATGTCGTTGTCGCTGACAGTGACCATGTCGTCAACGCAGCGGAGTATCTCCGCTGTGGTTTTTTCGCCGGGGTTGCCCACGGCAATGCCGTCCGCTATGGTGGACACGCCGTCGGTGGTAATGTGCTTACCGGCCTTGAAGCTCTTGTAGACGGCGCAGGCACCTTCGGCCTGGACGCCGACCACGCGCACGCGCGGGTTGACCTGCTTGATGCAGGCCGCGACGCCGCTTATGAGCCCGCCGCCGCCGACGGGTACGACGACCGTGTCAACTGTGGGCAGCTCGCTGAGTATCTCGAGCGCGACGGTGCCCTGTCCGGCCATGACCTCGTAGTCGTCAAAGGGGTGGAGGAAGGTGGCCCCTTCCTCTTCGCATATCTCCATCGCACGGGAGTAGGCCTCGTCGTAGCAGTCGCCGTGGAGGACGACGCGCGCGCCGTAGCCCTCGGTGGCCTGCACTTTGGCTATGGGTGCCGCCTTGGGCATGACGATGGTGGCGGGGATGCCGTGGCTGTGCGCGGCGTACGCCACGCCCTGGGCGTGGTTGCCGGCGCTGGACGCGACGACGGCCTTGACCTCGCCGCGCTCGACGAGCGCGCCTATCTTGTTAGCCGCGCCGCGGATTTTGAATGAGCCGGTCTTCTGCCGGTTTTCGCACTTCAAATAGACATCGCCGCCGGCCATGTCCGAGAACGTGGTGCTGCGGGCGAGCTCAGTGCGGTGGACTATGCCCTCGAGCCGCTTTTGGGCCAGCTCGAAATCTCTCAGTGTTAGCGCCATTTTCCATACCTCCCAGGCCGCGGATGCGCGGCTATATCCTATTGCCATATTATACTGCACAGGCACGCAAGTCAACACTAACGCATGGAAAGTGCGCAAATAAGAACTTTTGTCCTTGTAAGGCACACAAATAATACGAAATTCGCAATATCGGCGTCGCGCCTGGGGCGTTGACCGCGCGGCCGGACGGTGATATATTAAATGTAACGCGAGCCCGCTCCTGTAGAATGGGCTTCGGGAGCTACTTTCTCTTCTTATGGGAGGCATACGAATGAACACACCGGATGCTGCAAAATTTGAATACGGCCGCTGGAACGGCATGACGGAAGAAATTACGGCGTCGCCCGAAGTGCGTGAGCCGAACCGCTATCTGATCGCGGTAGATTTGCAAAATGACTTCATCACGGGCGCGCTGGGAACCCAGGAGGCGCAGAAGATTCTGACACCGGCGCTGGAAAAGCTCAGGAACTACCCCGGCAACATCATCTTTACCCTGGACACGCACGCCGGGGACTACTTGGAGACGGAAGAGGGAAGGTTGCTGCCGGTGGAACACTGCATTTTTGGCACGGACGGCTGGCAGCTCCCCGGGGAGTTTCAGGAGCTTCAGCGCGAGAGGAACGCCGCCGTATACCTGAAGGAGACCTTTGGTTCGGTGCATTTGGCCCAGGACCTGCTCGCAGCGAACGCCAAGTCGCCGATTGAGGAGATAGAGCTGATAGGTCTGTGTACGGACATCTGCGTGATATCAAACGCGCTGCTTATAAAGGCCGGCCTGCCAAATGTGCCTATTTACGTGGACGCCTCCTGCTGCGCGGGCGTGACCCCGGAGAAGCACAATGCGGCTCTGGAGGTCATGAAGAGCTGCCTCATCCACGTCCGAGACTGAAAAACCTTCTGCACCGGACCGCGGTAATAGGGCAAAGGAAAACCCCGGAGGGCCGAATAGCCTTCCGGGGTTTGAAAATATGAAGTTTAGCGCTTGCTGAACTGGGGAGCGCGACGGGCGGCTTTGAGGCCGTACTTCAATCGTCTGAGCGATGATTTTCCTTGATATTCC
>CAKNRQ010000057.1 GCA_930990965.1 uncultured Clostridia bacterium | reverse complement strand
ACTGCCTCGACGAGTTCAACCCCATCTACATGATGGCGAACTCCGGCGCCCGTGGCTCCATGAACCAGATCCGTCAGCTGGCCGGTATGCGCGGCCTGATGGCCAACACCTCCGGTAAGACCATCGAGATACCCATCAAGGCGAACTTCCGTGAAGGCCTGTCCGTCCTGGAGTACTTCATCTCCAGCCGAGGCGCCCGTAAGGGCCTGGCTGATACCGCCCTTCGTACTGCGGACTCCGGTTACCTGACCCGTCGTCTGGTCGATGTTTCGCAGGAAGTCATCATCCGCGAGGAGGACTGCGGTACGACCAAGGGCATCTGGGCCACCGCCGTATACGAAAAGGGCCAGGAGGTCCAGTCCTTCGGCGTCAGCATCCACGGCCGCTATCCTGCCGAGCCCGTGGTCGATCCGGCCACCGGCGAGGTCATATTTGACACCAACCACATGCTCATGTCTTCCGATGCCGATGTGCTCACCGCCCGCGGCATAGACCGCGTATTGGTCCGCAGCGTACTCACCTGCGAGGCCACCAGCGGCGTATGCGCCCGCTGCTACGGCATCAACCTGGCTGTCGGCAGCCCGGTCAACCCCGGCGAGGCTGTCGGCGTCATAGCCGCTCAGTCCATCGGCGAGCCGGGCACCCAGCTCACCATGCGTACCTTCCACACCGGCGGTATAGCCGGCGACGACATCACCCAGGGCCTGCCCCGTGTCGAAGAGCTGTTTGAGGCCCGCCGCCCGAAGCGTATGGCCACGCTCAGCGAGATTTCCGGCACCGTCAGCATCGAGGAGACGCGCAAGAACGCTATCTTTGCCATCACCGTCACCAATGAGGCCGAGGGCGCCACGGTTGTCTACACCGTGCCGTACTCTGCTGGTATCCTCGTCCAGAACGGCGACCACGTTGACAAGGGCCAGGAACTCACCTCCGGTGCGCTCAACCCGCACGACGTGCTGCGTATCCGCGGCGTGGACGACGACGAGTTCGGCCGCCCCGGAGTGCGCAACTACCTCGTCCAGGAGGTCCAGAAGGTTTACCGTCAGCAGGGCGTCGATATCAACGACAAGCACATCGAGGTCATTGTACGTCAGATGCTCCGCAAAGTGCGCGTAGAGGAGGCCGGCGACACCAAGCTGCTCTCCGGTGCCACCGTCGATATCATCGACCTCAGGCGTGAGAACAAGCTCATAGCTGAGCGCGCCGCCGCAGGCGAGAAGCGCGAGGACGGCAGCGAGCTCCAGCCCGCCACCTACACCCAGATACTCATGGGTATCACCAAGGCCTCCCTGGCCACGGAGAGCTTCCTGTCGGCGGCCTCCTTCCAGGAGACCACGAAGGTCCTTACGGACGCCGCCATCAAGGGCAAGGTCGATCACCTCGTCGGCCTCAAGGAGAATGTCATCATAGGCAAGCTCATACCCGCCGGCAGCGGCCTGACCATGTACCGCGACTTTGAAGCGGAAACCGATGACGAAGCCACCGATGAGGCCGATTACGTAGACCTGTCTGTGCTGGTCAACCGCTCCAACGCACTTTAAGATTGGCGCCGCCTCTTAACGAGGCGGCGCTTTATTTTATGTACGTACTGTAAACAAGTTTGAACTTAACACATTTGTAACACGGCGGCGCTTTTGCGCTTAACAATTTGCCTATAATATAATCACTGCAAGCAAACTTCTTCATTTTCATTACTCCCCCTTCTTATTGGCCGCGCGTACCCTGCGCGGCCTTAACTATTTTCCGGCGGTTTGGTACGTCTACATATAATAAAAGTATTGCATTGCCCTGAGTGATGTGGTAAAATACTCACGTAAGTGTAGGATTGTTTGGAGTGGGCCCGACCCACTCTTTTTCTTGGAGAAAAACAAACTGTCAGAACATGGCAATATGGAGGAGCTATGAGCAAAGTTACCGAGCGCGTGCTTGAATTGGCGCTGCCTGTGGCAGAAAAGTGCGGTTGTGAGATATGGGACGTCGAGTACGTCCGCGAGGCTGGGGCCTGGTATTTGCGCGTGTATATTGACAAGCCAGGCGGCGTATCTATAGACGATTGCGAGACTTTTTCCCGCGCGTTTGACCCGGTGCTGGACGAGGCCGACCCCATCCCATCCAGTTACATCTTTGAAGTGTCCTCTGCGGGGGCCGAGCGCGTGCTAAAGCGTCCGGGCGACTTTGAGCGCTTTACGGGCGAGCAGGTGGAGGTGCGCCACTACCAGCCGGTGCTGGGCGCCAAGAGCCATGTGGGCGAGCTCGTGGGCCGCGACAGTGACGGCACGGTCACTATAGTGTCCGGCGGGGAGACGCTCAGTTTTCCGAGTGCACAGGTTGCGCAGGTAAGACTGCGTCTGACTATATAAGACGTATACGGAGGCAAAGAGATGAACGCAGAATTTTTCGCCGCGGTGGAGGACATTGAAAAAGAAAAAGGCATTCCCCGCGAGTACATGTACGAGAAGATCCAGCAGGCGATGCTGGCCGCGTTTCGCCGCGACAACCCAGATTACGGCGAAAACGTCGAAGTGATACTCGACGAGGACAAAAAGCGCATTGAGCTTGTTGTACACAAGGCCGTCGTGGCCGAGGTCGAAGACCCCACGATGGAGATAGATGTCGAGAGCGCGAAGAAACTCTCCAAGCGCGCCGTGGTGGGCGACGAGATAACGATTCCCGTCGAGACAAAGAAATTCGGGCGCATAGCCGCGCAGGCCGCGAAGCAGGTTATAATCCAGGGCATACGCGAGGCCGAGCGCGGACTCATATACGACGAGTTCAACAACAAGCAGCACGAGGCGCTTACCGGCACTGTGTCCCGCATCGACCCACGCACCGGCGCCATATCCATGCGTATCGGACAGGGCGCGGACGCCACCGAGGCCCTTATGGCCCGTTCCGAGCAGATACCCGGCGAAGAGCTCACCGAGGGCCAGGCCGTCAAGGTATATGTCCTGGACGTGAGGCGTTCATCCAGGGGGGTTCAGATACTTGTTTCCCGTTCGCATCCGGGCCTTGTGCGCCGCCTATTTGAGCGCGAAGTGCCCGAAATATTCGACGGCACGGTGGAGATAAAGGGCATCGCCCGCGAGGCCGGTTCCCGCACCAAGCTCTCCGTGTTTAGCCAGGAGCCGGATGTAGACGCCATCGGCGCCTGCGTGGGACCGCGCGGCGCGCGTGTGGCCGAGGTCATAAAGGAGCTCGGCGGTGAAAAGCTCGACATAGTCGAGTACAGCGAGCAGCCCGAGACCTATATAGCCAACGCCCTGGCGCCGGCACAGGTGCTCAGCGTTGTGATGACGGACGAGAAGTCCTGCCGCGTACGTGTGCCCGACAGCCAGCTCTCCCTGGCCATTGGCCGCGAGGGTCAGAATGCCCGCCTCGCCGCGAAGCTGACGGGCTTCAAGATAGACATCAAGTCCGACATGGCTCTCGACTGAGCCTGAGGAAGAAGGAGGCCGCCATGCCCAAGAAAATACCGATGCGCCAATGCCTTGGTTGCCGCGAGATGAAGCCCAAACCCGAGCTTCTGCGCGTTGTGCGCTCGCCTGAGGGCGAGATATCCCTCGACTTGAAGGGCAAAAAGCCGGGGCGTGGCGCCTATATATGCCGCAGCGCAGATTGCTTGCGCCGTGCGGTGAAGTCCCGGGCGCTCTCAAGGGCGCTGGAAACGCAAATACCCGACGAGGTCATGGAGCGCCTCGCCGAGACCCTGGAGGCTGATAACGACGGACAGGGCACTTAACTATCTAGGACTGATGCGCCGGGCCGGAAGGCTGGAAGTGGGAGAGACCGCGACCGGATATGCCATCCGCGACGGCAAGGCGCGCATAGTCTGTATAGCGGCCGATGCCTCTGAGAACGCGGTAAAACGCGCAAGAGGCTGGCTTGAAGGCCGCCGCGCGCTTTATATCGAGCTGCCGTATACTAAAGAGCAGCTCTCCGAAGCTCTGGGAAAGAGCGGCTGCTCCATGCTCGCCTGTACAGACTTCGGACTCGCAAGCGCATTTTTAAACGCTCTGGCCGAGGTCCGGCCCGAGCGGTACTCGCAGCTCGCCGGTGAGATGAGCCGGCGCAGCGAGAAAGCCGCCTACCGAAAGGCCAAAGGACCAAAAAGGAAACCGGGGAGGGAAACACATGAGTAGTTTTGAGAAATACAGAGTTCATGAGGTGGCCAAGGACTTTGGCCTCTCTTCAAAAGTTATTACAGAAATACTGACCAAATACGCCACTACGCCCAAGAACCACATGCAGGTGCTGGAGGACGGCGAGCTTTCCGTGATCTTCGAGTACCTTACTCAGCAGCACCAGGCTGCGAGCATGGAGGAGCTGCTGAGTGTGCCGCAGGCCGAGAAGAAGCCGGAGGCGCCCAGGGCCGCGCAGCAGACTGAGGTGAAGCCTGCACAGGTCCAGTCCACACAGCAGGCTCAGAATACCGCCAACCAGGGCGCCCAGAGCGCTCAGAGCGCGCCGCAGCCCAAGAAGGAGAAACAGCATGTGCCGCGTCAGGTGCCCGAGAAGCGCATCATTGACACCCGCGGCGCCGGAAACGTGAACCTCGGCAAGTACGACGAGCGCTTCGACCGCATGGCCGGTGCGCACGGCGGCGACGCCAACAAGCGTGGCGGCAAGGAGAAGTTCTCAAACAAGCAGAAGCAGCGCCAGCAGCAGGCTGCAGCCAGCGCCAAGCGCCGCGCAGAAGAGCGCGACCGCATGCAGAAGCTCCAGTTCGAGATAGCCAAGAAGGCCCCTGTCAAGGTGCAGATACCCGACACCATCGGCGTGGGCGAACTGGCCTCCCGCATGAAAAAGACCGGCACCGAGGTAGTGAAGGCCCTCATAAAGAACGGCGTCATGGCTTCGCTCTCCGATATCATCGACTACGACACCGCGGCGCTCGTCGCCATGGAGCTCGGCTGCAAGGTTGAGCACGAAGTCGTCGTCACCGTGGAGGAAAAGCTCATAGACGACCGCGAGGATAAGCCCGAAGAGCTCGAGCCGCGCGCGCCCGTCGTCGTGGTCATGGGCCACGTCGATCACGGCAAGACCAGCCTCCTGGACTATATCCGTCACGCCAACGTCGCGGCCGGAGAGGCCGGCGGCATAACGCAGCACATCGGCGCCTACACGGTCAATATAAACGGCAGCCCGATAACCTTCCTGGATACCCCGGGCCACGAGGCCTTCACCAGCATGCGCGCCCGCGGCGCCTCCGTCACGGACATTGCCATCCTGGTTGTCGCCGCCAATGACGGCATAATGCCGCAGACCATAGAGTCGATTAACCACGCCAAGGCCGCGAATATACCTATAGTCGTGGCCATAAACAAGATGGATATGCCCGGCGCCAACCCCGAGCGCGTCAAGCAGCAGCTCACCGAGTACGACCTCGTGAGCGAGGAGTGGGGCGGCGACACGATGGTTTGCCCCATCTCTGCCAAGACCGGCGAGGGCATAGACAACCTGCTTGAGAACCTGGTCGTCCTGGCCGAAGTGCTCGAGCTCAAGGCCAACCCGAACCGTCCGGCCAAGGGCGCCGTCATTGAGGCCAGGCTGGACCGCGGCCGCGGCCCGATTATGACCGTGCTCGTCCAGAACGGCACGCTGCATCAGGGCGATATCATAATCGCCGGCACCGCTGTGGGACACGTGCGCACCATGATAAACGACAAGGGCCAGCGTGTCACGGAAGCGGGCCCGAGCGTCCCGGTCGAGATAGCCGGTATGAGCGAAGTGCCGAACGCCGGAGATATCTTCAACGCCGTTGCCGATGAGCGCATGGCACGCGAGCTGGTTGAGGAGCGCAAGCAGCAGGCTAAGGAGCGCACGCTCGGCGTCGCCAAGAAGGTTACGCTCGACGACCTCTTCGCCCAGATAAAGCAGGGCGAGATAAAGGACTTCAACATCATTGTCAAGGCAGACGTCCAGGGCAGCGCCGAGGCGGTCAAGGCCTCGCTCGAGAAGCTGACCAACGAAGAAGTCCGCGTCAAGGTCATCCACTCCGGTGTCGGTGCGGTAAACGAGAGCGACGTCATGCTGGCCGCGACCAGCAACGCGCTGATAGTCGGCTTCAACGTCAGGCCCGACAGCGCCGCGCGCGATTACGCCGCCCGCGCCAATGTCGAGATACGCACCTACCGCGTAATCTACGACTGCATAAACGAAATAGAGGCCGCTATGAAGGGCATGCTAGCGCCCAAGTTTGTCGAGCAGGTGATAGGCCACATAGAAATTCGCCAGCTCTACAAGGTCAGCAAAGTCGGCACCGTCTGCGGCTGCTATGTCCAGGACGGCAAGGTCCAGCGCGGCTGCTCCGTGCGCGTAGTGCGAGACGGCATAGTCGTGTTCGAGGGCGAGATGGCCTCCCTGCGCCGCTTCAAGGACGACGTCAAGGAAGTCGCCGCCGGCTACGAGTGCGGTATCCAGATAGAGAAGTTCAACGACGAGCACGTGGGCGACATCATCGAGGCCTACGTGATGAAGCAGGTGGAGAATTAACTGGCCGAAATGCTTGCGAGCATTTCGTGCCAATCAGGGTCCCCCGGCGCGAAGCGCCGATGGGGACCGGCGCTTCGCTCAGCGCACTCTTACCAGTCTGCGGACTTGTAAGAGCACGTTCTCTCCGCGTGAGGTATTTTTGGCGGGGCTTTGCCTCGCCAAAAATGGATTGCAATAAGCGCGCGTTAAACGTGGAGGCAATATTATGACAAGGGAAGAGCTCGTAGGGTTTATCATAGTCCTGGTTATCGCAATTCCACTCATCATAATCTCCATCGTACTTATGACCGGGCGCGGAGGCGACTTTGTCGCCGGGTTGAATACCATGAGGCGCTCCGAAAGGGAGAAGTACGATGAGAAGGCCGTATGCAAGTGCGTCGGGCGCTTTACGCTGCCGGCCGGGCTGCTGATGCCTACGATTGTGTTAGGCGGCGCGTTCGCGGCGATATTTTTAGCTTACACCGTTATCGGGGCTGTCATGGTACTAATTAGGCTGAACTCCGGTAAATTCAAGCGTTAAATACTTTTAAGAGGTAACAATATGGCAAATTCCACTAGAATGGGCCGCATAAACGACGATATCCAGCTCGCGCTCAGCTCGCTGCTCCGTCAGGTCAAGGACCCGCGGGTGCAGCAGGGCATGATAAGCGTCACCCGCGTTGAGACGACGGGTGATTTGCGCTACGCCAAGGTCTGGCTCAGCGTACTCGGCGAGCTGAACGAGAAAGAGTTCAAGCGCGGGCTCAAGAGCTGCGCGCCCTGGCTGCGGCGTGAGCTGGGTTCTTCGCTCAACCTAAGGTACACGCCGGAACTCGTCTTCGAGCTCGATCACTCAATAGAGTACGGCGCGAAGATAAGCCGAATGATAGAGGAAATTGAGGAAACGGACAAGCATGACGAATCTGACAGCGAGTGAGTGCGCCGCCTGGCTCGCCGCGCACGACGACTATCTGATTATCAGCCACCGCCGCCCGGACGGGGATACCCTCTGCTCCGGAGCGGCGCTCTGCTCGGCCCTGCGCCGCGCTGGCAAGCAGGCCTGGTGCTTTGTAAACCCGGAGACGACCGACACTTACCGGCCTTTCGTCGAGCCCTATCTGCTGCCGGAGGGCGCGGCCGACCCGGCGGTACACGTCACGGTGGACATAGCCGGGGAGGGGCTCTTCCCCGCGGGTATAAGCCTGCCGGTGCCGCTGGCCATAGACCACCACCCCTCAAACAGCCGCTTCGCCGAAAACCTCTGCCTGGCCGCCGAGCGTTCGAGCTGCGGCGAGCTGGTGATGGAGATTATCGAGGCGTTGTGCGGTTCGGTGACGGAAAGCGAGGCCGGGCTGCTCTATGCGGCGGTCAGTACGGACACGGGCTGCTTCATGTATTCCAACACCAACCCCGCCACGCTGCGTTGTGCCGCGAAGCTCATAGAGCTCGGCGCGGACAACTCCACGCTCAATGTTGTGCTCTTCCGTTCCATGACGCGATCCCGGCTGGCGCTGGAGGGCCGTATGCTCACCGAGATGCGTTATTTCCGCGGCGGCCAGATAACTGCTGTGCTGGTGACGCGCAAGATGCTCGAAGAGTGCGGGGCCGATGACAATGACTGCGACGACCTGGCCGGCATAGCCGGGCGCTGCAAGGGCAGCATGATGAACTTCACCATACGCGAAGTGGCCGAGGGTGAGAGCAAGGTCTCGGCGCGCTGCGGCCCCAAGCACAACGTCTCCGAGCTGTGCGCCATGTACGGCGGTGGAGGCCACGCCATGGCCGCGGGCGTAACCCTGCACTGCCCGCCCGAGCAGGCCCTGGATCTGATGCTCAAGGCGGTCGACGAGAAGTACCCGGAACTGTGAACGGACTGCTGATAGTAGATAAGCCCGCGGGCTGGACCAGCCACGACGTGGTGGGCAAGGTGCGGCGCCTCGCCGAGCAGCGCCGCGTGGGCCACGCCGGTACGCTGGACCCCATGGCCACCGGTGTGCTGGTAGTGCTGCTGGGCCGCGCCACGCGCGCGGCGTCCTACGCCGAGGCCCAGGTGAAGGGCTACAGTGCGCACATACGCTTTGGCCTGACTACAGATACGCTTGACACTGAGGGCAACGTCCTCACTGAGACACACATTGTGCCGCAGCTTTTGGATATAGAGGCCGTGCTGGACCGCTTCCGCGGCCAGATAGAGCAGATACCGCCCATGTACTCGGCCATAAAAATCGGCGGGAAAAAGCTCTATGAGATTGCCCGCGCGGGCGGCGAGGTGGAGCGAAAGGCGAGAGCAGTTAACATAACACGCCTTGGCTGCTCAGGTCCACTGGCCGATGGGGATTTCGTCCTGGATGTCGAGTGCTCGAAGGGCACGTATATACGCTCGCTCTGCGCCGATATAGGCGAGGCGTTGGGCTGCGGCGCGTGCATGTCGGCGCTACGGCGCACATACTCGGGACCGTTTTCGGCGGGGGATGCGCACTCCCTTGAGGAGATTGAGCGCTCCGGAGTGGAGAACTTCCTGCTGCCGGTGGATATGCTTTTTTCCGACAGGCCCGCGCTGACGCTCACGAGTGAGCGGGACGAAAAGGCTGTGCGCAACGGGAGCGAACTGCGCGCGCCGGAGGGTGCGCCCGAAGGTGAAGTGCGCGTTTACGCCAGCGACGGCGAGTTCCTAATGCTTGGCGCCGTGGAAAACGGGGCCCTGAGAACGATAAAGAGTTTTTTTGAGGTTTGAGATATGCCGGATACCAAGAGAGTAATAGCCCTGGGTTTCTTTGACGGAGTGCATCTGGGGCATGCGGCGCTGATGCGCATGACGAAACAGCGCGCCGAGGAGCGTGGGCTTACCCCGGCGGTCCTGACATTTGACACCCACCCGGACACGCTGGTGTTCGGTCAGGAAGTGCCGCTCATCAACTCGCCCGAGGGGCGCGCGGAGATAATACGGCGCGTCTATGGGATAGACAGCGTTATTTTCATACACTTCAACCGGGCGGTTATGCAGATGCCCTGGCAGGACTTTATGGGTTCGCTGGTGGACGAGCTGCGCGCTGTGCACGTCGTGGTCGGATATGACTTCAGTTGTGGCTATAAAGGCGAGGGCAAGGCCCTCAAAATAGCCGGCTGGTGTTCCGAGCGCGGCATGGGCTGCGATATCATATCCGCGGTGAAACTCGACGGCGACGTCGTCAGTTCTACGAGGATTAGAAAGTGCATAGCCGACGGCGAGATAGAGGAGGCCAACCGTCTGCTGGGGCACCCGCACTGCCTGGTGGACACGGTACACTATGGTTTCCAGTTGGGCGGCAAACTCGGCACGCCCACGATAAACATGCGCTTCGCCGAGGGTGTGCTTGTGCCCCGCCATGGCGTGTATGCGGCCAAGGTTTTCCTGGATAACGGAGCGGAGTACATGGCTGTAACCAACGTCGGCGTGCGTCCCACCGTGTCCGGCAGCGACCGCGTGAGCGTCGAAAGCTATATCCTCGACTTCAACGGCGACCTCTACGACCACACCGTGCGCGTGGAGTTCCATCACTTCATACGTGACGAGCGCAAGTTTGAAAATGTGGAAGAGCTCAAAAACCAGATCCTGCGCGATGCGCAAACCACCCGTGACTACTTTTCCAAATGAGAGGTATATCGCTGACTCGCATCGCCGCCGCGTCCTGCGCTGCGGCGCTGTGCTTTGTGCTGGGGTCCTGCGGCGGTCTGGCCTCCATTATGGGGCATGTGACTTTGGAACCGGTGCGGGTGGAATCTGATGATGGGCATGAACTGCACCTGCGGTTTTCAGGAGCGGAGGGACGGGAACTGAGAGCCAGAGTGTATGAGCTCCGCGACGGGTGCTGGAGCGGGCCTGAGCTGGAGAGCGAACTGCCAGTGGCCTCCGGTGAGGGCGAAATAATCCTCAGTTTTGACCTTATGGCAGAGAGTGTGGCAGTGGTGCTGCGCGAGCTAGCTGGAGAGCGCTCGGCGATTACCGAGTCCGATACAGAACTGCCAGAGGGAGAATATGCCGTTACCGTGCTGGACAGGGAGTTACAGCTCCAAACCGGCGAGGAGACCGTGGTGGCCATTCAGGCTTTGAGTGATGAGCAGAAGGCTGGCCCGGGCCTGGAGGGTTTTGAAAAGCCCGCGGCGCTTGACAGCTACGAGGCGGCCTATGCCCTGACGCTCACATTTGAATAAAAACGCCCTCCGGAGCCGATCGCTGAACTGAACCAGTAAAAACGGACAATAGACAAAAGGCCCCCTGTGTAGGAAA
>CAKNRQ010000056.1 GCA_930990965.1 uncultured Clostridia bacterium | reverse complement strand
GGCAGGGGACTGCAAATCCCCGATTCTCCGGTTCAAATCCGGATGGCGCCTCCAGTAAAAGAGCCTGAGCAAATTGCTCAGGCTCTTTTTATACGCATGCATTATAATAAATATGCAAACTTAAAACGCAGTAAAAATGCTAAATTTAGCTCATTTTAACTAAATTAACAAACTATTTAAGGATTATTAATAAAAATTATGTATATGAATCCTTCGATGCGTATTATAAATACAGCAAGGGTGTAAGCCCTATAACAAAACGAAGGAGGATAATACGATGAAACGAACCGCTTGTGTACTTATGGCTGCACTGCTTGTGCTGGGACTTGCAGGCTGCGGTGAAACGGAAGAGACCGAGGAGACCACAGAGCCCACCGAAGAAGTGGAAGAGACCGTTGAGCCGACGGAAGAGACCGAAGAGACGGCTGATGATGCCGATACCGCTCAGGACGGCGAGAGCACTGCTGTCACTGTCGAGGCCGGCGTGTTCACTGTCGGCGAGGCAGACGAGGACGCCCTGGCTGAGTATGAGACTCTGCACGAGTTCACCGTCAGTGAGGAAGGCGTGCGTATAGTACTGACGCCGGGCGAGAACGTGACGGCGTTCACATTCTTCACAGTGAACTCCACAGCCGCTGACGAAAGCGATACGGAAGTGGATGCGGCTGATGACAGCGCAGGTTCCGCTGCGGATGACGGTACTGATTCCACTGCGGATGAAGCTGCTGACGCCTCTTCCGAGGAGAGCACCGAGACCTCCTCTGAGAGCAGCGCCGGGACCGTCGCGGAGGCCACATACACTGTGGGCGATACGCTCTATACCCTGGAGCAGCTCGCAGCCGGCGAGCCGGTCGTAATTACCCTGACCTGGCCAGAGACCGAGCCCGGCTACGGTTTCAGCTACACGGACGCGGACGCCGTTACATACAGCTATACCATAAGCTCCAACCCGGATGCGGCAGACGGCGAAGCGACCGTAATAGTTGAGGTCCTCGAAACTGCATGACGTAAATAAGCGCGGGCAATTTGCCCGCGCTTATTCTTATACGGAGCTGATTTTACTCAATCTTTACAAAAACTTAACATTACTATTGACAAACACCTTCCCTTTCAAGTATGCTGGTCATGAATAATGCCGACGGGGGAGGGAAACTGGCATTGAATGTTGAATTTGGGTACTTCATACAGCAACTGGGCTCGGACCCGGCGCTGCTGATTACTACCTTGCTCACAGTCGGTGTCATATTCGTGAATGGCTGGACTGACGCGCCCAACGCGATAGCGACGTGTATAAGCACTCGTTGCATGGGCGTGCGTCCGGCTATACTTATGAGCGCCATCTTCAACTTCCTGGGCGTCTTTATAATGACGCACATAAACAGCTCCGTGGCGTTCACGATAAGCAACATGGTCGATTTCGGCGGCAACTCTCAGGAGGCGCTGATAGCGCTGTGCGCGGCGCTGTTCTCCATTGTCGTGTACTCGACGGGCGCCAGCTTTCTGGGCATACCCACAAGCGAGAGCCACAGCCTGATAGCCGGCCTGACGGGCGCGGCCATCGCCATACATAACGGTTTTGGCGGCATCAACTTTGACGAGTGGGCAAAAGTGCTCTACGGACTGGTGCTCAGCCTGGCGCTGGGCTTCGGCTCAGGCTGGGCTTTCTGCAAGCTGGTGACACTGCTGTTTGACAAGATGGACCGGCGCAAGACCCAGGGCTTCTTCAAGTGGGCGCAGATAGCGGGCGCGGCGGCGATGAGCTTTATGCACGGCGCGCAGGACGGCCAGAAGTTTATCGGCGTACTGTTCCTTGGCCTGGCGTTCTGCAACGGACAGAGCGACGTGGGGGCTATGCAGATACCGGTCTGGCTGATGCTCATGTGCTCGCTGGTCATGGGACTCGGTACCAGCGTGGGCGGCGAGAAGATCATCAAGTCAGTCGGTATGGATATGGTAAAGCTTGAGAAGTACCAGGGCTTCAGCGCGGACCTCTCGGCGGCCTTCTGCCTCCTGCTGTCGAGCGTGGGCGGCATACCTGTGAGCACAACGCACACCAAGACCAGCGCCATCATGGGTGTGGGAGCGGTGAAGCGCATCTCAGCCATAAATTTCAGCGTCGTGCGTGACATGGTGCTCACCTGGGTGTTCACCTTCCCGGGATGCGGACTTATCAGCTTCGCTGTGGCGAAGGTGTTTATCTCCGTCTGGGGCGTGTGAGCCGGATTAACATATAATAACTACGGGGGTAAGGATAAATGTCTAAGAAGCAGGACGAATATTTCTTCAACAACTTCATAGAGTGCGCGGATTACGCCTGCAAGGCGGCGCACCTGCTCGAAGAGGTCATGGACAACTTCGACCCGGAGGCGCTGCCGGGACGTCTGGACGAGATGCACGAGCTCGAGCACAGCGCCGACGAGAGCAAGCACGCGATGATCGACGTTCTCGTAAAGGCCTTTATAACTCCCATAGAGCGCGAGGACATTATCGACCTGTCGCACTGCATAGACAACATGACCGACAAGATAGAGGACGTCTTTATACGCCTGTATACGAACAACGTGCGTGAGATGCGCCCCGATGCGGTGGAGATGGCGAAGGTCGTCGTGCGCTGCTGTGAGAGCGTCAAGGAAATGCTCGTCGAGTTCCCGAACTTCAAGCGCTCTAAGACTCTCAAGGACCACATCATCCGCATCAACACGATGGAGGAGGAGGCCGACCGCCGCTTCATCAGCTGCATGGCCAACCTGCACCGCTCCGGCGCGGACGTGCTGGACATCATCGCCTGGCGCGAGATATACAAGTACATCGAAAACTGCGCCGACGCCTGCGAGAACGTTGCAGACGTGGTTGAAGGCGTGATAATGGACAACACCTGATATGTAAAATCAAAATCCCGGCCCCCGGATTTTCATCCGGGGGCCGGGCTTTTTTTGTATGGTCTTTTATCAGGAAAGGACACCGTCAGGGCTGCAAGTGAGGGTGACAATCAATTCCAGGTATTTAGCAAGGAACTTGCCAAAGGTTACGTCAGCTACAGCGGTATCGCCGTCACAGTATGCGCGACCGGAGTCCAAACTCCAAGCACTGTTGTAGATATCATAACTGTATCTGGCACTTATAGCTTCTGCTCTGCTCCCGTCATACTCGAATGTACCGTAAACAGTGGCTGACGCTATGCGCTCATCGTTGTTATCATACAAGTATGCTATAGTGTTGCCACTTTTAACCCGCGTTGCCGATGCGTTGTAAGTCTGTACAGAAGGAGTTTCGTAAACAGTACAGACTATGTAATACCCGTCTTCAAGATTTACAGTATAGCTATCGACAGCGTTGTTGTCTGCAAAAGAAGGCATAGCGCAACATAGTATAAGTGCCAATGCCAAAATAGTGGATGTTAACTTCTTCATTTTATCATCCTCATAAACATTGTGTTTGCCAAAGGATAATCTGTTGTGGTGACGATATCACCTCGTACAACGTAAACCTCAGCACTGTCGCTCACATACCACACATAAGCGGCCAGGGTTACTACGAGTACCGCGGCGACTACTCCGAGGGCTATGGCTATGCGGCGGGACTTTGACCGTGCGGAGGCGGCCTCTGCCTCGTTCACAGAGCACTGCAGCTCTTCCGCGACCTCGTCGGGAGAACCAAAGGCAGAGACGAGTTCGTCGTAGCCGGGCTCACCGTCCAGCTGGCTTATCTCGCCTCGCAGTCCGTCGAGCAGCTTCGCCTTTGTGGCCGAGCCGGCGCAGAGCCTGCGCCCGACGCGCTTCACATAGACTTCACTCGCTTTGCTCATCGTCTGCACCCCCCATGAGACCGTCAAAGACCTGCGAAATGATATAGTACTCCCTCAGCGTTTTGTGGAAGTACTCTTTGCCCTGAGTTGTCAGCGCGTAGTACGTCCTTGCGCGCCCTCCCACCACTTCGGTCCTGTCCTCACAGATGTAGCCCTGCTCCATGAGCCGGTACAGTACGGGGTAGAGGATGGATATGGTGTACCTGCCATTGCTGCGCTTCTTCATCTCCTGCGTGATTTCGTAGCCGTACATTGGCTTTTCCGATAGCAGCCGAAGCACAACAAGAGGACTGGTCGCGCGCTTATAAAAAGCTTCAAAGCTGTGTCCACCGGTGTCTTTTGTCATCATACTATTATCTCTCAAACAACCCATTTGCGTCAATGGGAAAATTACAAATAGAAGTTAAGGCACCTGTAAGGTACACAGCTTTAACTATATTTACCTTACCATATAATGTAATGGAATGCAATATGATATTTTAACAGATTTATATGCGGATTTTTGTTATTGACAAACGACATGTTATATAGTAATGTGATATATACAAAGAAAAATCAACAAAGAGGTGATGGTAAATATGGGTGCAATTTGAAAAATTATTTAGACAGATAACGCTTTAAATGGTAAAATGAGAAAGTAGAAAAAGAAATGAAGAAAGCAATGAGCCTGCTGCTGGTCATAGCCCTCTGCCTGTCAATGGGGACGATAGCGTTTGCGGATGAAGCTGTGGTGGTAAAGAGCTTTGAGGAAGTAAAACAACATGTATCTGAAGTCTATGGCTTACCAATAGATGTGGTTGATAAACTCGACCCTCAGAAGGTTTGGGACATGGAAGTAGATGATGAGCAAATTGTCTCGACGGAGGAAGTTTACATACAATATGTAGTAGACGAGAAGGGTAATGCTACAGCCACAAAAACTACCAAGGCCGCATATCAAGCATATATATCAACTCCGCAGCTTGCAGCAAATCCAGTGACAGAAACAACAAGTTGGATGAGAATTTATCTGACTATTATTAATAATGGCTCCACGTATGATCTTGCAACAACTTATACCTGGCTGACTACCCCGGCGTTTCTCTTCAATGAGCACAACATCCTTTCGACAGTTTGGGACTATGGCAACTATATCACAGCGGACGGATTTTATTCCTATGATTCCCATGCCTCTCAGAGCGGTATTGAATACTTTAATGAGAATGACTTCGTGCAGCCTTATGGTAACCCGAGATCTGTAAACTATGTGCATGTTATGGAAGATATAGCCAGCCGATACGGTCACGTTTTTCACACTAATGTTACTATATCGCGCGATTATAGTGCATCATACAACAGAGCTATGTCAACGTATACGAGAGAAAGAAACCGAACCATGATATGGGATTTGGTTGTAAATGCCACATTTTTTATGTACTTGAGGAGCCCTGGTAATCCGTATTTGGCTTTTACCAATGAAATCCTACAAATTATGGATGATGCCCCAAGCCATTTTATGACATTTGGAGCAACGGCAGATATTAGGTTAGACTAACAATAACAACAGAACTTTTTATCCCCATCCAATAGGAGGTGCGTGACATGGAGGCAAGGAACAGCAAAATCTCAATGGGGATGGCAATAATCTCGCTTTTGATTTGCCTTCCTCTGATAAAGCTGGTGCCATATCTCTATGAGGGCGCTGTGGCCTGGTGGAAACTGGCGATATTTTTCACGTCGCTGATTTTGCTGGAAGGCGCGTACTATATGTATTTTGTCAGGAGCAAATACGCGATATCCGTGCCGATGGCCGTCGTCGGACTGGTGGCAATTCTTGCGTTTGCTTTCGAGTTACCGGGTTACACGCGGCCTCGGGCGGCTGAAATGCTGCGCGAGAATGTACCCGGACTGGAGAGCGCCGCGCTCATGGGGAACCAGTATGAAGCACTCACCTCGGTTGGGAAATATATAATCACCTTCGACGACGGCGACCAGTGCCGCAACTTTATAGTCGACCCGGATACACTCGATTACTTTGAAGAAGACAATGTCTTATTATGGTACGGGGAAAACTACTGAACGGGTAGGTGCGCTGTGTGGATGCCACAAAACGCAGACAAAGACGATACATAATAATATCCTGTGCCGGGCTGGTACTGTCGTTTGTACTCTTTAACCTGATAGAACACTTCCTCTACGCCGGAGTTATATCTAGCGCCTGGCGGCGGGTCTTTGCCTTTTTTATCATACTCTCGCCGGTGACACTGGCCGTGAAGTGGAAGAGCCCGGGCAGGAAGAAAGCGGCCGTTGCAATTTGGGGCGCCGCCCTTGCCGTCTTTGTCTGCGCCTATGTGTACAATCTGCCGAACTACACTTTTAACGGCTCGGCCCGTATCATAGTTTCGGAGCACCCGGAGCTCGAGGGTGTGGACTGTGCCGGGCCGAGCCGTACCTATGACGGGCGGTATATATGCGTCTTTGCAACCGACCCGGCCACGGGCTATGAGTTCGACCCGCACGGCGGCCGCTACGAATACGTGGGGGACAAATACGCTGATTTGCTGGATTGAACCGCACCTGCCCGGCGTGTGCAGGGAGGAACTGCTGTGGTATACGGTTTTTACTGGTACATGTTTGCCGTCGCAATATTTTCGGCGGTGCTGTTATATCTGATAAAGCGAAAGCGACGGCTGTCTGAACTTGTGAAAATGGCCGGTGTTGTGCTTTTGCTGACTGCGTGCTTTGCGCTCGTCCTGAATATTAGATATGTCAGTCTGGATCAGAAGGAGTCGCGCATGCCATACCGTCAGCCGTATACATACTGGGCGTCGGACGACGGGAGCATAACCATAGACGTCTCCGGCCGGACAAGTGGTACTGCAATTTTTTATTACACAATGCAGGTGGTTATAGACGGGGAGACGTATTCTGCGCATATTGGTACGTATTCTGCTCAGGACGGCCTGCCCATGACGATTTGGCTGGACAGAGATGAAGGTAAATCAGACGTGCAGTTGAGCTTTAGCTACAGTATGCCGAGCGACAGTGAGCTGGTTCTGAGGCCGGATCTGTTACGTTCCCGCGACAATCCCGAAGAGGATCTGATGAAAGCCCTGATGAACGGCAGATGGAAGATAACTGTGCATAGGCAGGATGGTGAAAATTGAGCGCATGACAAAGGGGGAGGCGGCGTGCCGGATAAGACAAAACGCATACTGCATCGCTGGGTATGGGTGCTCGCCGCGCTGGCTGTGCTCTCGCTGCTTATATACGCCTTCGCGCCCATACAGTTACGCTTTTGGGCGCGTGGGTTGAGCGGCGAGGTGCTCTATGAGGGAGACTATTATCAGGAGAGCGGCAGAATCTACGTGCTCTACGATGAAGAGGCGCAGATGCTTTCGCTAGTGGACACCTGGCCGAGAGGGCTCTTTAGCGTGCGCAAACCGGTGGTGTACTGTACATACGACCTCGCATCCGGGGAGCTCAAACAGCTCGAGGGCTACACCGAGATGGAAAACATGACGTATATCAACCGTGCCGATGGCAGCCGCGTCATAGAATTTGTGCGCCAAATGATGGTGCAGCGCGGCATGGATTTGCTGACCTATGGCATCTACACGGACTACCAGTATCCGATTACTAACGAGTCACTGCTATATAAAGAGCAGTTCGGCGATGTGCTCGTGTATGTGACGTATTTCTACGACATCGGCTTGGGGGTTATGTGAGGCGAAAGGGGAATACACATGCTGACTATCTTCAACCGCGCGGAGCTGCTCATCACCTTCGATGCGGCGCTGTACGGCAGATGCACGGATGCGCTGGTTTCGGCGGGTATACCCTATAGCGTCAGGACGCAGTACACGGGGCACGCAAGCCGCCGCAGCGGCATGTGCCGCCGCCGGCGAAAACCCGGATTGCAGCGTTTCGTACCGCGTATACGTAGGCCTGGAAAGTAGTTGCCCTGACCTGATGTAATTGCTTGCCATGCGCCGGATTTGGAGGGAACATGCGCCGGGCGCTGTGCGTCCTAAGTTCAAATCCGAAAGGGGGAGTGCACAGTGAGACGTACCGCCATTTTCGCGCTGGCCTTTGCGCTGCTGCTCTGCGCAGGGTGCGGGCAGGAGGGAGCGGAGCCTACGCCGGTACCCAGCATGGAGCCCAGTGCGGCTCCGGAGCAAACAGGGCCGGCCGTCGAGATACCCGACGAACCGTACTCCTACCTCACGAACGAGTACGAGTGGTTCACGCTAGGCGACGCCTACGCGGCGGCGATGGAGCCATATGAGACCTGGCACGAGTACAAATACGACGAGGGCACCACGCTCCTTATAGCGCCGAAGGAAACGCTTGCGGACGTGAGCTTTTATACAATGGACATGGACGAAGAGGGTGTTTTTATCCCGGGCGAGGTTTTTTGCACCCTCGACGAGCTGACGCCGGAGGAACCAATGGTGCTGTCCATCCAGTTTTACGGCAGCATGACCACCTATGGCATGAGCTTTACCGCCGCGGACGGCACGCAGCACAACCTCATGATAACGATGGGCGGCCGCGGAGCAGACGAGGCCTGCCCGTACAATGCAAGCGAATACTAAAAGATAGCAAAAAAGCGCCGCCCAGTCGGACGGCGCTTTTTACGTTTGTAATTAGAGGGCAGAGACAATGTCGCGGGTGTCGCGGGCGATGACGAGCTCCTCGTTGGTGGGTATGACCCAGAGCTGGACCTTGCTGCCGGCCTTGCTTATGCAGCGGTCGTCGCCGCGCTGGGCGTTGGCTTCTTCGTCGAGCTCGGCGCCGAGGAAGCCGAGGTACTGGCAGATACCGGCGCGGGTACCGGGGGCGTTCTCGCCGACACCAGCGGTGAAGATAACGGCGTCAACGCCGTTCATGGCGGCGGCGTAGCTGCCGACGACCTTGGCGACGGAGTAGTCGAACATGTCGAGGGCGAGTTTGGCACGCTCGTTGCCCTCGTTTGCGGCGGCCTCGAGGTCACGGAAGTCGCTGCTGACGCCGGAGATGCCCAGCACGCCGGACTTCTTGTTGAGGACGTTCAGCATGGTGTCTATGTCCATGTTGTACTTGTTCATGATGAACTGCAGGGCGCCCGGGTCCACGTCACCGGCGCGAGTGCCCATCGGCAGGCCGACCAGCGGGGTGAAGCCCATGGAGGTGTCGACGCTCTTGCCGTTCATGATAGCGCAGATAGAGGAGCCGTTGCCCATGTGGCAGCTTATCAGCTTGAGCTCTTCAATGGTCTTGCCCATGAGCTCGGCGCAGCGCTGGGAGACATAGCGGTGGCTGGTGCCGTGGAAGCCATAGCGGCGCACGCCGTCGTTGGTGTAGTAGTCATACGGCAGGGCGTACATATAGGCCTTGGCGGGCATGGTCTGGTGGAAGGCGGTGTCGAACACGCCGACCTGGGGCACGTCCTTGCCCATGACCTCGACGCAGGCGTTGATGCCGGTGATGTTGGCGGGGTTGTGCAGGGGGGCGAAGGGGGTGCAGTCCTCAAGGGCCTTCATGACCTCGTCGGTTATCAGGACGCTGCTGGCAAAAGCCTCGCCGCCGTGGACGACACGGTGGCCGACGGCGTCGATCTCGCTCATGGAGTTGACCACGCCGTACTCGGCGCTGGTGAGCTTGTCTATGACGGCGGCTATGGCCTCGGCGTGGCTGGGCAGGGGGATGTCCTCGTTGAAGACGGGCTTGTCGCCAACCAGCGGGGTGTGCTTGAGATGGCCGTCTATACCGATGCGCTCGCACAGGCCCTTGGCAAGGAGCTGTTCGTTCTCCATGTCGATGAGCTGATACTTGAGCGAAGAACTGCCTGCGTTGATGACCAATACTTTCATTTGTTATCTTACCTCTCTTTGCTATTGTCAAATTGGGCTGCTGATAGTAATATTAGAACATACTCTTTTATTCTATCCTGTTACAGGGAAAAACGCAAGAGCTTTCTGGAGGACTACGCATGAAAATAGCCGGCATAGTCGCGGAGTATAACCCCTTCCACAACGGGCACGAGTCGCATATAGCCGAGACGCGCGCCCGGCTGGGTGAGGACACGGGCATAGTGTGCTGTATGTCCGGGGACTTCGTCCAGCGCGGAGAGGCGGCGCAGTGGTCGAAGTTCGCCCGGGCCGAGTGCGCTGTGCGCTGCGGGGCCGACGTGGTCTTCGAGCTGCCGCTGCCCTGGGCGCTCTCGAGCGCAGAGGGCTTCGCCAGAGGGAGCGTGGGACTCTTGGACAGCCTGGGCGTCGTGGACTACTTGTCCTTCGGCAGCGAGTGCGGCAGCGTGGAGCCGCTTGAGCGCATGGCCGAGGCACTGCTGCGCCCTGATGTGAACGCCAGGATACGCGAAGAGTGTTCCGCGTCCGGTGACAGCTACGCCGTGGCCAGGCAGCGAGTGCTTGAGGACGTAGTGGGCGAGGAGGCCGCGCTAATAGCCTCGCCGAACAACATCCTGGGCGTGGAGTACGTCAAGGCCATATACGACCAGGGCTCCAGAATACTCCCGCTGGCCATAGAACGCCGAGGCGCGCAGCACGACAGAGCCGCCACGGGACATATACGTTCTGCCAGCGAGATACGCACCCTCACCGCCGCCGGAAAGGCCACCTCTGGTTTCATGCCGCGCGAGGCGCGTGCCGTGCTGGAGCGGGAGCGTGCGCAGGGCAGGGGGCCGGTGCTCATGCACAGTCTGGAGGGCGCGCTGCTGTCGCGGCTGCGCATGTTGAGCCGGGAGGACTTTGCTGTGCTGCCTGACGCCTCTGAGGGCCTCGAGAACCGGCTGCTGGCCGCGACGGAGGAGCCCACGCTGGATGGTGTCCTTGCTGCGGCCAAGAGTAAGCGCTACGCCCTGGCACGGCTCAGGCGTATGTGCATGTGCGCCTGCACAGGGGTCAAAGACGGCATGAACGAGGGTACGCCGCCATATGCGCGCCTGCTGGCCGCGAGCGTCAGGGGCCGCGAGATACTCCGGCTCATAGAGGGCAGGAGCCGCGTGCCCGTCATAACAAAGAGCGCCGCCGGAAGGAAACTGCCGTACGATGCGCGTGAGTGCTTTGAGCTCACGGCGGCGGCTCACGACTTGTTTGTACTGGGCTGCACGGCCGAGGCTGAGCGGCGGGGCGGCGCCGATTGGCGGGCGACGCCGGTTATACTGTAGCGGCTATAAAAGAAAAGTCCGGGGATCACGCTGAACGGCCCCAGAATATACGGACAGTACAAAAAGAGCCCTGGTGTAGGAGCTA
>CAKNRQ010000055.1 GCA_930990965.1 uncultured Clostridia bacterium | reverse complement strand
TCCTGCCCAGCCTGAGCCGACTCAAGGACAAGGGCATCGGCGAGGGCAAGACCCGTGAGGACCACTCCGGCACCATGAACCAGCTCTTCGCCGCCTACGCCCGCGGCAAGGACGCCAAGGAGCTCATGACCATACTGGGCGAGGCCGCGCTCTCGGACGACGACAAGCTCTACGCCAAGTTCGCCGACGAGTTTGAGCAGCGCTACGTCAACCAGGGCAACGAGACCAACCGCACGATAGAAGAGACGCTGAACCTCGGCTGGGAGCTGCTGAAGATCCTGCCGACGCGCGAACTCAAGCGTATCAAGCCTGAGTACATAGAGAAGTACCTCCCCAAAGACGAAGTCGAGTAAGGCGGTGATGTAATGCCTAAATCCGCTGTCACACCGACCAGAATGGTGCTCAATCAGCTCAAGGGCCGGCTGAAGACCGCACGACGCGGCCACAAGCTGCTCAAAGACAAGCGCGATGAGCTGATGCGCCAGTTTATGGAGGTCGTCAAAAAGAACAAGGAGCTGCGTCAAAAGGTCGAAGACGGCATGACCGAGGCCTTCGCCTCGCTCACTGTGGCCAGCGCCATCATGTCGCCCGAGATGCTCGAGCAGAGCCTGCTCTACCCCAGGCAGAGCGTTGAGCTGGGTATGAAGTTCAAAAACGTCATGAGCGTCAACGTCCCTGAGTACAGCTTCCACACCAAGAACAACGACCCGAGCGAGATTTTCCCCTACGGCTTCGCTCAGACGAGCGGTGAGCTGGACGACGCGCTGGAGCGCCTCTCCCGCGTGTTTGAAGACATGCTCGAACTCGCCCAGGTCGAGAAGACCATGCAGCTACTGGCCGAAGAGATAGAGAAGACCCGCCGGCGCGTAAACGCCCTCGAGTACGTCATGATCCCCGAGCTGGAGGAGAACATCCACTACATCACAATGAAGCTCGCGGAAAACGAGAACTCGACCAAGGTCCGGCTGCTCAAGGTCAAAGACATGGTGCTGCAAAAAGCGCACAACTTCGAATACTAAACGCAAAACGCCCGCCCGTGCAAATCACGGGCGGGCGTCATTATTATTTTTCGTCCTTCACAGTGTCCACGGCCTCTTTGCCGCCGCTCTTTGGCTTACCCCTGCCGCAGTATATGTAGCATATGCCCACGAAGTTGCTCAGCACACAATGAGCAAACCAGAGCGTGCTGTACCCCACGGAACTTTGAGGCAGATCCTCAGGGGCAAAATACGGCATAAAGTACTTCATGGCACTAGAAAGCCCTATCCACAGCATACTCTCTGCAACCATGATAGAAGATAGTAAATCCCTGCTGGCAAGTCCTCGTTTATCCAAAACTTTGACGAGCACTAAATTGAAGATCCAAAGGCTTAAGCTCATAAGCAAGAACGTGCCCCTGGCGTCGTACAGCGCGCGTTTATCCGTGGAAAACTGGTATGTATGGAAGCAGAAACCACATCGCCGCCTGCATCGCCGCATAATAGAGCTCCGCGCAGACTTTGCGTACCATGTTGCTGTTCATATCGCGCCTCCATAAACCTTGTATTTTCACCCGCCAATTTCAAGTCAATTGTACAAAATATGCCCTTTGATATCAACTATTTCAACCATATAGCTTTTTGCGGCAATCCATCAGCTTTTTAAGTTAGTTTTAGGGCTTTGCCAAGTTGTATTATAATTTTGCCAAGTTTACTTGACAGCAATCTCAAGCCATGATATCATGTGTCTGCGCGGGCGATGCGGCCCGCCGCAAAAATCTTTTACCGGAGGTACAGCTTTGGACAGAGAAGAGATATTGGAAAAAAGCCGCCGGGAGAACATGGTACGCGACGAAGGCGTGGAGGATGCGCGCAGCAAGGGGATGCAGTGGGGCGTGGTGGGCTTTCTGTTTCTGTGCGTTGCAGTCCTGATTTACAATCTTGTACGCGGGCTGGACGCTTCCCTGCCTGTGGCCTTCCTGCTTGGCTATATAGGCTGCGAGGCCTTCGGACGGTACGGCGTCAGGCGTGAGAAATCTATGCTCATAACCGGGATACTCGGCGCAGTGGGCACGTTGTGCGCGCTCACGCTGTACGTTACAAACACGCTGTGAGCGGGGCACGGACAGTGGAAGATAAACTGGTATTGAAAAACCGCCTGAAGATCGCCCGTGCCGAAAAGGGGCTTTCACAGGGCGAACTCGCAAAGCTTGTCGGGGTGTCGCGCCAGACCATCAGTTCCATTGAAACCGGCCAGTTTAACCCCACGGCAAAGCTGGCGCTGATACTCTGCATTGCCCTTGACAAAAAGTTTGAGGAACTGTTCTACTTTTAAAGTCATGAAAGCCGCCGCCCACGTGGGCGGCGGCTTTAGCGTCCTTGTCAGCCGGGTGGCATTTTGCTCCTCATTCGGGCAATGCGCCAGGTATATATGGCGCTGGGCACAGCGAATATCGCCGCAACCACCCAGAAGGCCAAGCTCTGCACCGGCGTACACAGCTTCAGAGCGAGAGCGAGTATGCCCAGAGCCGCGAAAATAACCGCAGGGTACAGGCTGCGGCTGCGCATGCTGCGCACTGCTTCGAGCTCGTCCTCCACAGAGTTATATAGCGTGAAGGGCTTTGCCTCGGCCCTGCGCTCGACTATTATCAGCTCGCGGTCGAGGGTTGTGCGGTCGGATATAATCCGCGCCCCCGGCTCGCCCGCCGGGTTCCAGCGCACCTTGCCGCGCGACCACTGCAAATTCACGTTCTTGAACCAGGTCCTGTACCCGAACCCCGCCAGAAAGTCCGCGTAGTCCTCGCCGTGCGCGCGGGACATGTTGCCCACGAAGTCCACGGCGTACTGGTACTCGCCCGGCTCGCAGGGCTCAAAGGTGTAACTCAACTTGCCCGTATCAACCAGCCGCCAGCCCCGGAGCGACATCCGGTTGAGCCATTTCGCCTGCGCCATCAGCATCGGTCCGAAAAACTTGTACTGTACCATCTGCGCCCACCTCCTTCAATATCTCTTCCGCGTGCGACGTCAGCTCCCTGAGCCGGGCAAGCTCGCCATGCGTTGCTGCCAGCCCCTCCGGCGTTATGACATATTCGCGCCGCCGTCCACCACCGCCGCAGCTCTTTATCCAGCCCCGCTTCTCCAGCGTACCCAGCGCTCCGTACAGCGTACCGGCGCCCAGCTCGAGCCGCCCTCCCGTGCGCTCCGACACGAACTGCATCACGGCATATCCGTGCCGCGGCTCGCACAGGGCAAGCAGTATGTAAAATGTGACCTCGGTCAGCGCACCGCCGCTCACAGAGTCGCGCATGTTTGCCGCCCCCTTACTACGTTTAGTGTAATAAATATATCGCTAAACGTAATAGCTGTCAAGCAAAAAATGCGGCGGCACTACACGCGCCGCCGCAATTCACCACTTTCTTGAATATAATGGGCATATACTCTATTGTGTCACCCACTTATTTGATAAAGCCTCTTTTAAATCTACCCAAATTCACCACCGATTCAGGCAGGCAAATTTCCCGCCCTCTCGTGTGAGAGCACGACCCGGCCTCCGGACACGTCCGCGACGGCCCGGCCGCCATTTTTCAACTCGCCAGAGAGCAGGGCGTCGGCTATGGGATCTTCCAGCTCCGCGGCGATGGTTCGCCGCAGCGGCCGAGCGCCGCTCACCGCGTCGTAGCCGTGCTCGGCGAGGCTGTCAAGCGCGGCTTCGGTGACTGTGAGCGAGATGCCCATGGCCTCCAACCTGCGCGCAACGGCGCCGACCATGCCCTCGGCTATGCGCCGCACGTCGCCGGAATCGAGCCTGCGGAAGAGTATAGTGCCGTCCACGCGGTTCAAAAACTCCGGCCTGAAGGTCTCGCGCAGCTCGCGCATGACTTTCTCGCGCACCTCGCCGCCTTCGCCGCCGGCAAAGCCCAAGCGTGGTCTGGCGTCGGTTATGGCCCGCGCGCCCACGTTGGAGGTCATGACTACAATGGTACTGCGGAAGTCGGCCCGCTTTCCCATGGAGTCTGTCAGCCGTCCGTCGTCCATGATCTGCAAAAGCAGGTTGTACACATCCGGGTGCGCCTTTTCGATCTCGTCAAAGAGCACGACGGACCAGGGCGCCCTTCTCACCCTGTCGGTGAGTTGGCCGCCTTCGCCGTAGCCGACGTAGCCGGGCGGCGAGCCTATGAGCTTGCTGACGGCGTGCTTTTCCATGTACTCGGACATGTCAAAGCGTATGAGCGCCTCCTCGCTGCCATACACCGCCTCGGCCAGAGCGCGGCAGAGTTCTGTCTTGCCTACGCCCGTCGGGCCTAGGAACAGAAAGCTGCCCACTGGCCTGCCCGGGTCCGAGACCCCCGCCCTGCCCCTGCGTATGGCCCGGGCCACGGCGCTGACGGCCTCGTCCTGTCCTATCACGCGGCGGCACAGCGCATCCTCCAGCGACAGCAGCCGGTCGGCCTCGCTCTCCGTAATGGCTGCGGTCGGGACGCCCGTCCAGTTGGATATGACGTTGGCGACGTCGTCCTCCGTGACTGGATGGCCGCCTCCGGCTATGCGCGCCGCAGCGGCGGCCTCATCAAGCAGGTCTACGGCCTTGTCCGGCAGGAAGCGGTCGCAGAGGTAGCGCTGCGACAATCGTATGGCCGCGCGCACGGCTCCGTCCGCTATGGCGAGGCCGTGGTGACTCTCCAGTTTGGGCAACAGGGCGTAGAGCATACGCTCACAGCTCGCCGCATCCGGCTCCGGCACCGTCACAGGCTGGAAACGGCGCTCGAGGGCAGCGTCCTTTTCTATGTGCTTTCTGTACTCCTCAGGTGTGGTCGCGCCTATTATCTGCACTTCGCCGCGGCTGAGCGCGGGCTTGAGGATATTCGCCGCGTCAAGCGCGCCCTCCGCGGAACCTGCGCCCACTATGGTGTGCAGTTCGTCGATGAAGATTATGACGTCGCCCGCGCGCTCTACCTCTCTCAGCACGCACTTCACACGGTCCTCGAAGTCGCCACGGTATTTGGTCCCGGCCAGCATGGAGGCTATGTCCAGCGAGACGAGCCTGCGGCTCTTTAGCTCATCGGGTACGTCGCCCTGCGCAAGCCGCCAGGCCAGCCCTTCGGCCACGGCCGTCTTGCCCACGCCCGGCTCTCCCACCAGAACGGGGTTATTCTTGGTACGGCGCGAGAGGATCTGTATGCAGCGGCCTATTTCCGCGTCGCGGCCGACTACGGGGTCTATGCGCCCGCTCTCGGCCATAAGGGTCAGGTCGCGGCTGTACATATCCAGGGTACGTGTCTCAGCGCGCCGGAAAGGCGCCCTCACCGTGGTCTGCTGCTCCTGTGCGGAGCGGCTGTTGCGGTTGTTCTCCGACGGCATGCCGAAGAGGGCCAGTATGCTCTCCCCCAGCTCCTGAGCGCCGGAGCCCGCGTGCTCTATCACCTGCACGGCCGAACAGTCCGGCACACGCAGGAGGCCCAGGAGGATGTGCTCGGTGCCCACATAGCCGTGACCGAGCCTGCGCGCGCTCTGCGACGCGCGCTCCAGGGCCTGACGCGCGTTGTCTGTTAGCCCCTGTTCCGGGCCGCCCTGAGCGCCCGAGCCGCTGACCTCCACCGTGGCCCGCGTGAGCCTGGCCATGTCCAGGCCCTGGGAGGCCAGCACTTTCGCGCCCAGCGCGTCCGTCTGTGCGGCCACACCCAGCAGCAAGTGCTCCGTACCCACATAGCTGTGTCCCAGCGAGGACGCCGCGTCCCGCGCCGACTTTATGGCCGACGATGCCCTGTCCGTGAACCTTACACTGTTTCTCATATGTCCATGCCTCCTTGCGTCATTATATGGCCCGCCGCGCGCGAGGAGGGCCGTTTTGTGCGACATGTGTAAGTATTACCATTTGGGCCGCCGCATAGACATACATTGGCAAGTTTGCCGTTGCGTCACATTCAAAAGAGTGCTAAAATAATCCCCATGATAGAGACATACCCAAAACTGAAAAGGATAGCCGCCATCAATGATGTCTCAGGCTTCGGCAAGTGTTCGCTCACCGTGGCGCTGCCGGTGGTGTCTGCCTCCGGCGTGGAGTGCGCCTGCATACCTACAGCGCTGCTGAGCACGCACACCGGTGAATTCACCGGCTGGACGCGCCATGACCTCACCGGCCAAATGATGCCCATAGCGCGGCATTGGGCCTCGCTGGGACTGGAATTTGACGGCATATACTCCGGATATCTCGCCTCGCCGGAGCAGGCGCTGGTGGTCGAGGAGATAATAGGCACCCTCGCCGGGCCCGATACGCTGGTCATCTGCGATCCGGCCATGGCCGACAACGGCGAGTACTATTCCGGCTTTGACACCGGCATGGCCCAGGCCTTCCGCAGACTCTGCGCCAGGGCTGACATAATCACGCCCAACGTCACCGAAGCCGCGCTGCTCTCCGGCGTAGAGTACTCCCCCGCGCCGCACTCCCGGGACTACATCGCCCGCCTCTTTAACGGGCTTGAGCGCCACGCAGGGCGCTATGTCGCCATAACCGGCGTCCACCCCGCCGAGGGCGTAATTGGCACCGTCGTGCGTGACCGCGTAACCGGCGAGGAGCACAGCGCCATGAGCAAGGCATATCCCGGCATGTTCTACGGCACCGGCGACATCTTCGCCTCGGCCCTCTCCGCGCTGCTCGTGCGCGGGGCAGGCGTCGGCGACGCCCTTGAGGCGGCCAGCTCCCTGGTGCGAGAGAGCATAGAGCGCACTTTTGTGCGGAACACTCCACGTCCATACGGCGTGGACTTTGAGGGCGCGCTCCCGGCCTATGTACGGCGTGTGGAGGCCATATTTGCCGGATAATGCGGCAGTGTGCATAAAATTTACAGCTGTTAATTGTGCGGAGAGCCAAAAAGCTCTCCGCACTTTAATATATCGGAACCACTGCCCCAGCTTCTGTGTCATAATGGTGTTGCGAAAGGAGTAGAGAAAATGAAACGCACCACTTTGCTGATACTCGCGCTGGCAATAACACTCACCGCCTGCGGCGCCCCGGCGGTGGAACCGTCGCCCACGCCAGCGCCGGAAATTGAGCTAACATCCACACCGACCCCTTCGCCCGAGCCGCTGCCTGAGCTGTCGCCCCATCTGCCGCCCTCGGGTTATCCCTGGCCGGAATTTGTCGCGGGGCCGGCCGAGGGTGGATACACTTTCCGCAGCGAGGAGCTGGGCTTTTCTTTCACCGTACCTGCGGAGGTGTCCCATAAAGTCGCCGTGAGCGAGGGCGTGGAATACCGGGACCCGGACGGACCGAGCTTTACCATGTATTACGTCCCGGAGAACGGCAGATACCCCATCACCCTGTTCTACGTGGCCGTGGAATCGCCGCGCGCCGGTTATTTCCACCCGGGAAACTGGTACTTTGGAGCCAACACGTCTACCAGTGTTGAAGCGATGAGCGAATGCTCATGTACGATAGAGAAGCACAACAAACAAGACAGATACAGACAGCCGCCCCACTATTCCGTATAGCAAGGGCAGAAAGAAGAATGATGGGCTTTCATACAGAAATCATCTGAATACATAGGAAGCTTTATAACCATATGCTACCATTAGTGTAAAACTATGGCACATCTCATTTTTTAAGAGTTCTCTCAACAAATGCGATGTAGACATTTCTCTTTGCCCAGTGTATTATAAATGCGAGTTCTGCAATACAAGTCTGCAAAGGGGTAAGCCAATGAATCATATTTTTATAGACAACCTGCGCCGCTTGCGTGCTGACAAAAAGCTGACGCAAGAGCAGGCAGCCCTATGGCTGGGTGTAAGCGCACAATCCATATCTCGGTGGGAGTGCGGAGTTTCACATAGTTAAGGATACCACACCGACAACCCACGCTTACAAATGCCAAAAAGTCTTCTCCGGTTCTGCTTGAATCGGTGAGATTTTTTGCTGTTCACACATTCTTCGAATTTCCGTCACAGCAATAATCTTGAAAAAGTTCGTTTAACCGTATACCGTATATAATATAAATATAAAAATGGAGGTTTGCTTGCGTGGAGCGACTTGCAGAAACATCACGAAGGCAATAAGCCTCAGGAGGTGTAAATTACTATGTCACAGGTTACGAAACGGGCCCTGGAGCAATCTCTGAAAAACCAATTGCTAAAAAAACCGCTGAATAAAATTACGGTCAGCGATATTGCGGACGATTGTGGTATCAATCGCATGACATTTTACTATCACTTTAAGGACATCTATGATCTTGTTGAATGGGCTTGCTTGGAAGATGCACGAAAGGCACTTGAGGACAAGAAGACTTATAGCACATGGCAACAGGGCCTTTTACAGATTTTCGAGGCAGTTCGGAACAACAAGCCTTTTATAATCAATGTTTATCGCTGCGTTCATAAAGAGCAGGTTGAGAAATATCTGAATCCGCTGGTTGACAATTTGATTCTTGGTGTTATCGAGGAAGAATGCGTTGACATAACCATTCGTGATGAAGATAAGTATTTTATTGCCCGCGTCTATTCTTATATTTTTATTGGGCTGATGATGGATTGGATTAAAGAGAATATGCGGGAAGATCCGCAGAAGATTGTTGACCATCTGGCAAAGTTGATACAAGGCTCCATACCTGCAGCGCTTTTGCGATTTCAGCTTTGATTTATCATTCCATGATTTTTGATAAGATTATTTACAGGTTCGGCTCCGTGATAAGGCTTTTATCACGGAGCTTTTTCTGTTTATTGTTAGTTTCGATTGAAACTCGTATACTGAAACCAAGAAAAACAAAGGAGGCTTTTATTATGTATTACTCAGCAGGAACTTATGAAGCATTTGCCCATCCTGAAAAGCCGAAGGATGTGGATAACAAATCGGCTTACATCATTGGTACCGGCCTTGCCGGACTGACCGCCGCATTCTATCTTGTCCGTGACGGACAGATGAATGGCGAACACATCCATCTACTTGAAAAACTGGAGCTTGCCGGCGGTAGTTGCGATGGTCGCAAGGACATTACCAAAGGCTTCTTTATGAGGGGTGGCCGTGAGATGGACAACCATTTTGAGGTCATGTGGGACACATTCCGAGATGTTCCTTCCATTGAGACTCCTGGCATTTCGGTACTGGACGAATATTACTGGCTTAACAAGCACGATCCCAACTATTCCCTCTGTCGTGCTTCCATCAATTGCGGTGAAGACGCACACACCGACAAGCAGTTCAAGCTGGACAAGGATTCGGCATTGGCACTGTCCAAGCTGTTCATGACCCCGGAAAAGGATCTGGAGGACAAGAAGATATCTGATATTCTGCCGGAGTCCTTCTGGAGTACGAATTTCTGGCTCTACTGGCAGACAATGTTCGCTTTCCAGCGTTGGTCCAGTGCTTTGGAAATGAAGCGTTATCTGTGCCGCTATGTCCACCACATCGACGGCCTGCCCGATTTCAGTGCGCTGCGCTTCACTAAGTATAATCAGTATGAGAGCATGATTCTGCCGCTGGTGAAGTATCTGGAATCCCATGGTGTGCGCATCGAGTATGGCATGGATATAAAGAATGTCATTATTGATACAGTTGGTGACAAGAAGGTTGCCAAGCAGATTATTTATGTCAAGGACGGTCAGGAGCAAACCATTGACCTGATTGAGGATGATCTGGTGTTCATCACCAACGGCTGCTGCACGGATACTTCCTGCTACGGTGATCAAACCCATGCGCCCGACCTGTCCGGCATAAAGAACGGCTATGGCGAGTCTTGGGATATGTGGAAAGCCATCGCTGCACAGGCAAAGCACGGCGAGTTCGGCAACCCGGATAAATTCTGCTCCGATGTGGATGCCACCAACTGGATGAGCGCTACGGTGGCTACCTCCAATGAGGAAATCATCCAGCATATTATGAACATCTGCAAGCGTGATCCCCGCGCTGGTAAAGTAACCACTGGCGGTATCGTCACCGTCAAGGACAGCACCGAAAACTGGTACCTCTCCTGGACAATCAACCGTCAGCCGCAGTTCAAATCTCAGGACAAGAACATGGTGCTTGTGTGGCTGTATTCGCTGAACACCAATAAGGAAGGCAACTATGTGAAGAAGGCCATGCGGGACTGCACCGGTGAGGAGGTCTGCCGTGAGTGGCTGTACCACATCGGCGTACCGACTGAAAAGATCGACGCGCTGGCACACGATGCCTGCAACACGACTACCTGTTTCATGCCTTATATTAACGCCTTTTTCCAGCCGCGCAAGGAATCTGATCGCCCGAAAGTTGTACCCGACGGCGCCGTGAACTTTGCCTTCATCGGCCAGTTTGCCGAAACTCCGCGGGACACCATCTTCACCACCGAGTATTCCATGCGTACCGGTATGGAGTCGGTCTACACGCTGCTCGATATCGACCGTGGCGTGCCGGAGGTCTGGGGCAGCAAGTACGATGTGCGTGAGATTCTTCGTGCCTGCTACTACGCCATCGATAAAAAGCCCCTCAGCGAGGCACCTCTGTCCTTCAAGGAAAAGGAAATGCTTAAGATGATCCTAAAAAAAGTCAAGGGTACAGACATTGAAATTTTGCTGAAAGAAAGCGGCCTCGTCAAGTAAAAAACCACAAAATTCAACGGGCGACTGCCGATGAGAAAAGCGTCGGCAGTCGCCTTTGCGTAAAAAAGAAAAATGCACATTGGTGGGATTTTCCTAACTGCGAAACACCGGAAGCTATCCATTCTTCTGCCAAACTGTTTCAGAGGGGCGTTCCTTGTATTTTATTTCTGCCGAGAAGCAAATAACGCATGAAAACGGATAAACAACATAAACGTGGAAGGCTTTGTGAAAGCCAACAACGGAAGCTGTGAAAATGGTCATTTCCTAAAAGCAATAGATACCATTGGTCTGATGCAGAGTCTTGTTGACATTTTGAAAATAATAAATGATTTGTAAAAAGTCGTTACTCACAGTGATGGGTAGCGGCTTTTTTATTTCCGACACGCTAATTGTTCCCTTTACAAAAGAGCCGTCAAAAGTCGATTTTTATCCACTGCAAAGTGAAAGGAACTGCTTACTGTATGTGAGTGGAAGCCTTAGTTGCGTAGAGCAAGTTTCTACCACGGTGCCAAAATCCGCAATTCTGCGGTTTTGCCCCT
>CAKNRQ010000054.1 GCA_930990965.1 uncultured Clostridia bacterium | reverse complement strand
GCGACCTTGTTCTTGATGACCTTGGCGCGGGTGCGGTTGCCTATCATCTCGGTGCCGTTTTTGAGCGTCTCTATGCGGCGCATGTCTATGCGCACGCTGGCGAAGTACTTGAGGGCGCGGCCGCCGGGTGTGGTCTCGGGGTTGCCGTACATGACGCCGATTTTCTCGCGTAGCTGGTTGATGAAGATGACGATGCAGCCGGTCTTGCTCACCACGCCGGCGAGCTTCCTGAGCGCCTGGCTCATGAGCCTGGCCACAACGCCGACGCTGCTTTCGCCCATCTCGCCCTCGAGCTCGCTGCGCGGCAGCAGGGCCGCTACCGAGTCGATGACCACGACGTCCAGTGCTCCGGAGCGCACAAGCTGCTCGGTTATCTCAAGAGCCTGCTCGCCGGTGTCCGGCTGGGAGATGAGCAATTCGTCTATGTCGACGCCCAGCGCCCTGGCGTAGGCCGGCTCCAGCGCGTGCTCGACGTCTATGTAGGCGGCCTCGCCGCCGTTTTTCTGCGCGCTGGCCACGATGTGCAGCGCGAGAGTGGTTTTGCCGCAGCTCTCAGGGCCGTAGATTTCGACGATACGGCCGCGGGGCACGCCGCCTATGCCGAGCGCCAGATCGAGCGAGAGCGAGCCGGTGGAGATGGCCTCCACGTTTACGGGTATGTCGTCGCCCAGACGCATTATAGCGCCCTTGCCGTAGTTTTTCTCTATCTGTGCTATAGCGGTCTCAAGCGCTTTGCGCTTGTCGGCGGCCGCAACCGGCGAGGGAGAAGCGCTCGCAGCTTTTTTCTTCTCAGCCATAGTTACACCTCTCTATTATTAAATGTAGTATCGTATCTGTATATGAGCTCGGCTATGCCGCCGCTTTCGGATACGCCCGTCAACCTCAGACGCTGTGCGGCGCCGGGGGCGTCGAAAAGCCGAACGCCTTCGCCCAGCAGGGCCGGTATGACGGAGATACGGTATTCGTCCACAAGCCCGGCGCGCACAAACTGCATCGCCGTGGCCGCGCCGCCGCAGATCCATATGCCCCGGCCGGGCAGAGACTTGAGGCGCGCTATGAGTGCTGCGGGAGTCTCATCCGTGAACGTCACACTCGGGGCGGGCGCGGCCGGACGGTTGGTGAGAACATAGCAGTCCATACCCTCGTAGGGCCAGGCGCCAACACTGAGCTCGGCGGTAATCTGGTCATAAGTGCGGCGGCCCATGATAACTGTATCTACGCCAGCGGCAAAGCTCTCATAGGAGCCGCCGTTATCATCGGGGGTGTTGCCATAGAGCCAGTCCACGCCGCCGTGCCTGTCCGCGATGAAGCCGTCCAGGCTCATCGCGATGTAGAGCGTCACCGTGCGCATATCACACCAGGGCCTTTACTACCCGTTCCACTCCACGTGTGTCGAGAACGGATACGGCGTCGCGCATGCCGTGGGCGCGCATGATTTCCTTGACGGGACCGGCCTGTTCTTCGCCGACCTCGAACATCAACGCGCCTCCCGACCTGAGCGATGGCAACCAGTTCTCCACGATGGAGCGGTAGAAGTTCAGACCGTCCTCGCCGCCGTCCAGGGCCCAGATGGGCTCATAGTCGCGCACGGAGGCGTCGAGCGTGAGTATTTCAAAGCTGGGTATGTATGGAGGGTTGGAAACTATAATGTCAAAGCGCCCGCTCATGACCGGCGGGGCCTTGGTGGCGTCGGTGAGCATATAGCTCACGCGGCCCGCCAGGCCGTTTCTCGCCACATTCCTGCGGCTGAGCTCGATAGCCTCCGGGCTGATGTCCGCAAGCACCACCTGGCACTGGGGCAGCGCGTCGGCTATGGCGCAGCCGATGCAGCCCGAACCCGAGCACAAATCCAGTACCCGGCCGTCACGGCGGTTTCGCGTGAGCCAGTTGATGGCCTCTTCGGCGAGCACTTCCGTGTCTATGCGGGGGATGAGCACGTCGGGCGTGACCTCCATGGGCAGACCGCGGAATTCCCACACGCCTGTTATATACGCCACGGGTTCGCCGGAGAGCCTGCGCGAGAGCATGCCCGCAGCTTTTTTCTCCACGGCGTCAGTGGCGTACAGGCGCATATCCTGCAACAACTTGGCCGTGGTTTTGCCGGAGGCCGAAGCCACTATGAGCCTGGCCTCGACATTCGCCTCTTCCACCCCTGCCGAGCGCAGGGCGTTGCGCACGGCAATATAGAGCTCACTGTACGTGCGCGGCATGTGCACACCTCCCCCGTGCTGCGCTTGTAGAGCTTCGCAGAGTTTTGCCGCCCCCAAGCGGCGCTAAAAGCATTTACCAGGCGTCCTTGCCCTTCTCGTCGGGTATGACCAGCTCCATCGCACGGATGGCGCACTCGATCATGCCGTCGTCAGGTTCGTTGGTTGTCAGGCGCTGGAGCTGCTTGCCTGGCCAGGTCACTATACGCGAGATGATGTTCGTATCGTGACGGCCCGCCCAGCGGTTGAGCTCATAGGCCACAGCCACGAGCACTGGCAGCAGCAGTATGCGCAGTGCTATGCGCAAAAGAGTGTTATCGACCTGTATCAGCAGTCCCACGAAGAGCCCGAGTATAATCACGACCAGCAGGAAGCTCGTACCGCAGCGAGGATGCAGACGGCTCTGCGGACGCACGTTTTCCACGGTGAGCGGAAGACCCTTCTCATAGCAGAAGATGGTCTTGTGCTCTGCTCCGTGGTAGGAGAAGAGCCGCTTAATCTCCTTCATCTTGGCCACCAGGCCCAGGTATAGGAGGAAGATTACAATTTTAATTGCGCCTTCTATCAGGCTGCGGGCAGTGTAGCGCCCCTCTATGCCGGGAATGAACCCGGCGATGAGCGTGGGCAGAAGAATGAAGAGCGCAATAGCCAGAGCCACGCCCATAACGGCGGCCATGCCTATGACTATTTTTTCAGCTTTCTCATTGCCCAGCTTCTTTTCGAGCCAGAGGTCGAATTTGCTCGGCTCCTCCTGCTCCTCTTCCGGCAACAGGCTCGCTGAGTAGGTCAGCGCACGCATGCCCTTGACCATGGAGTCGGCGAAGGTGACTATGCCCCGTATGAAAGGCCAGCCGAGGATGGGGTATTTGTCCTTGACGAGATTGAGCGGTTCGACCTTCTCAACCAAACCGTTTTCCGTCCGGCAGACGATGGCCTGCTTCTCGGGGCCGCGCATGAGGATGCCTTCCATGAGCGCCTGGCCGCCTATAGATGTGCGGAAGCAGACCTGATTTGTTTCCTTCTTTGCCATTGAATTTTCCTTTGCTTATTGAGTTTCTACGGGCAGCAGCACGGTGACGAGTGCGCCTCCCCCGGGCGCGTTGCCGACTATGAGCTTACCCGAATGCCGTGCGACAATCTCGTCGCACACTGCGAGACCGATACCGCTGCCTCGCTCTTTGCCACGGCCCTTGTAGAACCGTTCTTTGACGTGAGGCAGGTCGTCCTGCGCAATGCCGGGGCCGTGATCTCGCACCGAAATCTTGACATATTCGCCAGCCTGTGCGACCCCGACCTCTATCTTGTGTCCACCGCGGCCGTACTTGGCGGCGTTGTCTAGTATGTTGAGCACGACCTGCTTCAGACGGCGCGGATCACCGGTGACGTATGGCAGGTCGCCTTCGGGCGGCTTATAATCGAGTTCTATGCCGTCATGGCGCAGCAGCTCGCTGTAGGTGAAGCAGACCTCTTCGAGCACGGCGGCGACGTCCACCTGTTCAAGGTTGAGCGTGAAGCGTCCGTCACGCATGCGCGTGAACTCCAGCAGTTCCTCAACCATGCTTGTGAGCCGGCCTGCCTCGCGGGAGATTATTTCTATGCCGCGGCGCGAGTCGCCCTGCAGGGCCTCGTCGTAGAGCAGAGTCTCGCTCCAGCCGGTGATGGCCGTGAGGGGAGTGCGCAGCTCGTGCGAAACCGAGGATATGAACTCGCTCTGCACCCGGTCGGCTTTGCCTATTTTCACGCTCATATCGTTGATGGCGTCTGTGAGCGCGCCAATCTCGTCGTCGCGCAGCCGCTCGGCCAGAGCGCCGTAGCTGCCGTCGGCGATGTGCCGAGCCGTGTCGCCCAAGCCAAGTATAGGGCTGGTCACCCGCTCGCGGAACCAGAAGTTGCTTACGAGCAGTATGAGTATGGCGGCGGCCGCAAAGACACAGGCCCAAATCCGGTCCCAAAAGAGAGCAAAAAGCAACGCGAGCAGCACACAGACTGCCCCTATGCAGCTGGTCATCAGCCAGACGCCCTTGAGCCCGCGCAGCGACTCGGGCCTGTCGTCGGAAAACAGCCGCTTTATAAACTTCCAGGCGCGGGAGCCCGGCTCGGACTGGGCAGACTGTTCCGGCTCGCCCGAAGGCTTCGTGTTTTTCTCCTCCATCTTACGAGCCCCACTTGTAGCCGTAACCCCAAATGGTGGTTATGTACTCGGGAGACGTGGGGTTATCTTCGATCTTGATACGGAGACGGCGTATGTTCACGTCAACTATCTTCAGTTCGCCCTTGTAGTCCGCGCCCCAGACGTTTTCGAGTATGTCCTCGCGCGAGAGGGCCTTG
Source organism: uncultured Clostridia bacterium (assembly GCA_930990965.1). GTDB lineage: Bacteria > Bacillota > Clostridia > Oscillospirales > Oscillospiraceae > Scatomorpha > Scatomorpha merdigallinarum. The sequence goes on along the minus strand of CAKNRQ010000054.1, from coordinate 6,868 downwards.
CCGGGGTTGGACATGAAGAGCTTCATGATGGAAAACTCCGTCTGGGTGAGCTTGACGCGCTCGCCATTTTTGTCCAGAGTGCGGTTGCGCGGATTCAGCAGGAAAGGTCCGCTGACGAGTTCGGGCTCCTCCGGTTCCTCGGCGGCGCCCATGCGGCGGCAGAGTGCGTCCACGCGCGCTATGAGCTCCGCGGGGGAGAAGGGCTTCGTGACGTAGTCGTCGGCTCCGTTCATGAGCCCGGTGACCTTGTCCATCTCCTGGCCGAGCGCAGTGAGCATGATTATACCCATCTTCGAGCCGGATGCACGTATTTTGCGGCAGACCTCAAAGCCGTCTATGTCCGGAACCATGACGTCCAGCAGAGCCACGCTTATGTCCGGGTCGGCGGCGATGGCGGCCAGGGCCTCTTCGCCGGTGGCCGCCTCGATGGGTTCATAGCCGTTGCGGCGCAGATTTATAACGACAAAGCTGCGTATGCCGCTCTCATCTTCAAGCACAAGTATCTTTTTGATAGAGCACACGCCCCTTTCAAAATTGACATCAACGCATAATTAGCGATGGTACAATGTATTATAGCACAAGCTCCGCGAAGATGGTAGCTTTATATCACTAGATGTAGTATAATTTAGCGGAAGAAAACGCAAATTCGGGAAAATGCACTATCTGGGCAGGTGAACTTCATGCGCATTTATTACGCCGCGACAGAGGGTTTCGACGCGGAGCGCGCCATCGCGCCGGGACGCGGGCGCTCGATGGAGAGCGCGGCGGCCTGGTCGCTGCTTTTGTACGCGCTCAGGCGCGAGGGCAGGCTGGATTCCCTGCCCGAAGCGGCGCTCGACGGGCATGGCAAGCCGTACTTTGCCGGGCGTCCGGAGTGCTGCTTCTCATTGAGCCACACGCGCGGCTTCGTAGTGTGTGCGCTCGGCAGCTCGCCGGTGGGTGTGGACGCACAGATTATAGACGCCAAGGACGCCGCCTTTGCGGGAAAGCTGATGAGCGAGCGGGAAAGGGAGAACTTCGTCCTGCACGAGCTGTGGTGCCTGCGCGAAGCGGTCTACAAGCTCACCGGCCAGGGCAGCCTCAGGACAATGCCCATGCGCCGTGAGGGCGGCGAGATAGTTTCGCCCTTCGAGGGCGTACGCTGCCGGCTTTATAAAGACTTAACCGGCTGCGAATGCGCCGCTGCGGCTTACGCTCCGGAGGCGTTGCCGGAGGAACTCCTGCGCGTGGACGCGAGAGAGCTGCAAAAAGGCACTGTTATATAGAGCTCCAATCTGATATAATAGTAATGCGCCGCGCCCGGCGGCGGGAAATGGGGAAATCAATATGTGGTTCAACCGTGCTGCGCTGAAAGCCGAGGCTAAAGCGTGCATGCGCCAATCCAAGGCAAATCCGTATGTCACGGCGCTCATATATGTGCTCATAAGCTACGTGCTCACCCTGCTCTCCAACGAGCTCCTATTCCCGGAGGACATGGTGCGCGTGACCGTGGACTACTATAACGGCGTCCAGGTCTACGTCTCGCCGCACTACCTTGAGCGCATATTCTACGAGCCGATGGCCTATGTCATCAACTTCCTGATAAAAATAGCGAGCATGATGCTCGGCGCTGGCTTTATAATCTTCGCGCTGAACGCGGCTCGCAGGGTAGAGACCTCGATAGGCAACCTTTTCGACGGGTTCGGCTTTTTCCTGCGTATATTCCTGCTCTACCTTGTACAGGCGTTGTTCATATTCCTGTGGGCGCTGTTGTTTATAATACCGGGCATTGTGGCAGCTTACCGTTACCGCCTGGCAATATACCTCCTGCTGGAACATCCGGAGATGCGCGTAATGGATTGCATCCGCGAGAGCAAGCGGCTCATGAACGGCAGAAAGCTGGAACTTTTTACGCTCGACCTGTCGTTCATAGGCTGGATACTGCTCTCTTCGATACCGTATGTAGGCATAGCTTTCAACATCTACGTTACCCCGTACATCCAGGTTACCCGAGCGGGATACTACCTCGCAGTTACGGGCGTTGACTCACAGCGTGATCCAGATGGACACTACGGACGCGAGTACGAACGCACCCGCCGGTACGAGGAGCGCTACCGCAACCGCGACGATGAGCCGCGGGACTGAAGAAAAACCGAAGGCCGGCCACTGGGGCCGGCCTTTTTTGTTTTACCGGTCGCTCTCCTGAGCTCCGGCGCTGCCAAATATGAGATCGTCGATGTCACAATCCATTTTTGTCACCTCCGAGATAAACAGCATACAAGCATTATATGCTCGCCTTCCCGGAAATATGACGGCCTGCTTGGACAGATTTTATCGACATATACCGCCAAAAAAGGACCGGTCGCCGACCGGTCCTTATGTGCTTGCGCGCTATTGAGTGTGCGCGGTCAAGACGCGCATCTCCCAGCTGCTGTCGCCGAAGCGCACCAGTACGATGGCTCCGATCTCGCCGGGCTTAATGCCTGCCATAGTTTCGCCCTCCGGAGAGCTGTAGGTGAAGCAGACGGTTATATGTTCGAGGTCGTTGAACACCTGCTGGTTAAAGTTGTCGTGAGAGGCGGTGCCGGACCAGAGAGCGTCGGCCTCGGCGTCGTACCAGATTTCTTCAAGGACTACGCCGTCCCACTCCTCAACCCAACTGCTCGCGGCGGCAATGGCGCTGTCGATGGTCTCCTGAGACGGCTCCGGTATCGGGCGGTTCGCTATCAGGTCTGCGAGCATGCCTATGTCAAAGCTCTCAGGGTTATACTTGAAGTAGCCGCGACCCGGCAGGGCGATTATGCTGTCTTCATAGACGCCGTAGCGGTACAGCACGGTAGTGTGGCCGAACGCATCCTGGATGTCGCCCCTACAGGTAAGCTCTATTCCGTAGAGTTTCTTCGGCCCCGACACATAGCTGCCAATCTCGTCGAACTCGGGTCCCTCGGCCGGGCCGGTGAGCTCTATGCCACGCAACCCCTCGATTAGCGCGGCTTTTTCCTCGGATGAGAAGTCCCAGCGCGCGGCTGCGGTCGTATAGTCGCCGGCCGGCACATCGAGGCGTATCCAATCCACGTCGTCCAGCGTCGGGGCGCTTATTTCGAGGTCTGCCCCGGGCTCGCTTAAAGAGGGAGCGGCCGTCGGAGACGGAGTGGGCTGCGCGCTCTCCTGCGCGGGACGCTCAGCACCGCAGGCGGCGAGCGTTAGCAGCGCCAGAGCGCAGAGCGCCGTACAAAGCAATTTCTTCATAACGCACCTCCCTGAGTTTTAAACGCCGTACTGTGCGCTTTGTTGCTGTGCAGCCTTACAAAAATAACCTGCTGAAACTGTACAGGCTGATACAAAAAGGGCGCCGGTCATGTGACCGGCGCCCTTGCTTGGCTCACTTGCTCTGAATGTACTTGTCTATGCTGTCGGCGCCCTTCTTGCCGGCACCCATGGCGAGAATGACGGTGGCCGCGCCGGTGACGGCGTCGCCGCCGGCGTAGACGCCCTCGCGGGAGGTCATGGCGTCCTCATTCACGACGAGGCAGCCCTTGCGGTTGGTCTCCAGGCCCGGAGTGGTGGTGCGCAGGAGCGGGTTCGGGGTCGTGCCGATGGCCACGATGACCGCGTCGGCCACCATGACGAACTCGCTGCCCTCGATGGGCGTGACGCTGGCACGGCCGGAGGCGTCGGGCTCACCGAGCTTCATGCGCACGCACTTGAGGCCGACGACTTTGCCGTCGATGTCGCCGAGTATCTCAACGGGGTTGTTGAGCAGACGGAACTCGATGCCCTCTTCCTCGGCATGGTGGACTTCCTCGGCGCGGGCGGGCAGCTCGTTGCGGCCGCGGCGGTAGACGATGAACACCTCGTCGGCGCCCATGCGCTTGGCGCAGCGGGCGGCGTCCATGGCCACGTTGCCGGCGCCGACGACGGCGATGCGCTTGGCGTTGGACTTGATCGGCGTGTCGTAGTCGTCGCGGTAGGCCTTCATGAGGTTTATACGGGTGAGGTACTCGTTGGCGGAGTAGACGCCGAGCAGGTTCTCGCCCGGGATATTCAGGAACTGCGGCAGGCCGGCGCCGGAGCCGATGAACACGGCCTCGAAACCGTCCTCAAAGAGCTGGTCGAGCGGCATGGTGCGGCCGATGATGCAGTCGGTGACGAACTTGACGCCGTAGGCCTCGAGGTTCTTGACCTCGCGGTCCACTATGCTCTTGGGCAGACGGAACTCGGGGATGCCGTAGGCCAGCACGCCGCCGCACTTGTGCAGCGCCTCGAATACCGTGACGTCGTAGCCCTTCTTGGCCAGGTCGCCCGCGCAGGTCAGGCCGCTGGGGCCGGAGCCGATAACCGCCACCTTGTGGCCGTTGCTCTCCACCTTGTGGGGCACTTCCGCGCCGTGGGTGTCGCCGTGCTCGAGGTGGAAGTCGGCGACGTAGCGCTCCAGGCGGCCGATGGCGACCGGCTCGCCCTTGATGCCGCGCACGCACTTGCTCTCGCACTGCTTCTCCTGCGGACAGACGCGGCCGCAGACGGCGGCGAGGCTGTTGGTGCTGGCGATGACGCTGTAAGCCTCTTCATATTCGCCCGCCTTGACGTGGGAGATGAACTCGGGGATGCGGACGTTGACCGGGCAGCCCTGCACGCACTGCGGGTTCTTGCAGGTCAGGCAGCGCTGGGCCTCTTCGCGGGCGATCTGGGCGGTATAGCCCAGGGCGACCTCGTTGAAGTTCTTGGCGCGGATCTTCGGGTCCTGTTCCGGCATGGGATGCTTGGTCATGCGCTTGACGGGATTTTCCTCCACGCCCTCGATGACGCCGGGCTTGTACTCGCCGCGGCGCACACCGCCGGTGATGCGGCAGACGTGCTCGTTCTCTTCGGCCTCTTCGGAGGTGTAGAAGGTGTTGCGCTCGAGGAGGCTGTCCCAGTCAACGAGGTGGGCGTCAAACTCGGGGCCGTCCACGCAGGCAAACTTGCGCTCTCCGGCGACGGAGAGGCGGCAGCCGCCGCACATGCCGGTGCCGTCTATCATGATGGGGTTCAGGCTGGCGTTGGTCTTGATGCCGTAGGGGCGGGTGACCTCGGCGACGTTCTTCATCATGACGATGGGGCCGCAGGTCAGCACGCTGTCATACTGCACGCCGCTCTCGATGAGTTCCTTGAGCTTGACGGTGACAAAGCCGTGCTCGCCGTAGGTTCCGTCGTCGGTGCAGATGTAGAGGTTGTCACAGGCCGCGCGGAACTCGTCCTCCATTATGACGATGTCCTTGCTGCGGAAGCCGCAGATCATATCGACGCCGATGCCCAGGCGCTTTAGCTCCTTGGCCACGGGGTAGTTTATGGCGCAGCCCGTGCCGCCGCCGACCACGCACACGCGCTTGGCGTTGGGGTCAATCTCGGCGGGACGGCCCAGCGGACCGACGATGTCCGCGATGTAGTCGCCGGGCTCCATAAGAGAGAACATCTGCGTGCTCTTGCCCGCGGGCTGGAAGTTGAAACTTACGGTACCGGCTTCCGGGTCGTAGTCGGCTATAGTGAGGGGGAAACGTTCGCCATATTCGTCCAGCCTGAATATGGCAAACTGACCAGGTTTCGCACTCTTGGCTATCAGAGGCGCCTCAATGCTGACCCTGAAAATGGTCTGCGAGGTGTTGAGCGGGAATTTTTCCGCAATCTTGAACATGTCTATCCGCCTTTCCATATCACTTTGCGTGCCCGAGGCACATTATGAATTTAATATACACTAAAGAACATAGTAAGTCAATGATTTGTCAATCATATACCAAACTTTATGGAGATTTACTGTCGTTTAACATACAACTAACCAATATCCAACGCCTGAAAAGTACTACGTATGCTCTTTAAAGCAGTATAAATATAAAGCATATATGTACCAGACAAATGCATAAAATTAAAGCGGGATTCTCTTGCAATCAACATGTGCATGTCTTATAATGACCTTGCCAATACAAATGGCGGCGGGATGCAGACAACGTAGCATTGTGCGTTGACACGCGAGATGGTTTTGGCGCTTGACGCGACCATGGATTGCCACAGCTGGTTATGATGTTTTCTGTGGCGATGGCAGAAGGAATGGCTTGGAGGCGGTGTTAGGCGCTGAACCTGACACTGCCTTTTGTGTTGAATGCGAGACGCCCGGAGCTGTGTGCAGATTTTGGGCTCCGGATGCCGGCAAAACATAAGGGTCGAGGAGGCCCAAAACAAAATGGCCGCGGATTAAAGCCGGGGCCGCAAAAGAGGGAAAGGAGTTCTAAACATGAAAAAAAGCACCATATCTGTGGCAATAGTGCTGTGCCTGGTGCTCTGCCTGGCTGCTTGCGGTCAGACGGGGGACGACGGAGCAAGCGCAACTCCGGCACCTATGACTGCCGAAGAGTACTACAGCAAGGTGGAAGAGATGAGCGCGGACATAGGTGAGGTAATGACCTCAATGTCCGGGCTGTCTGCTTCCGATGAAGCGTCTTTCCGAGAAGGCATAGAGACCGTGCGCGAAATGGCGGCGCCGTTCCGTGAGTTTGCCGCTATAGCCAATCCACCCGAGGCATATGCCGAAGCTCATGCCCAGGCGGCCGAGGGCTGCACCCTCTTCGCTGAGTCGCTCGAGTCCATGTGCGACAGCGCCATACAGTACATGGACGGCAAAATAACGGCTGACGAGTACAGCGCGGCGGCGATGGACCTCACTAACAAGCTGAATGAAGCGGCGACGCTGATGTCCACCGGCTTCTCACAAATGCAATAAATAAAAAATCCCCCGGCTCAGGTGAACGGCCCCAGAATATACGGACAGTACAAAAAGAGCCCTGGTGTAGGAGCTAAAGAGTTTTAGACGGAGAGGCGTTGCGCAAGCGGCGCCTCTCCAGTTTTGAGCTGGATGCGC
>CAKNRQ010000053.1 GCA_930990965.1 uncultured Clostridia bacterium | reverse complement strand
AGGTCATCAACCTCAAGACCGACCCGCAGCTCATGGGCGCGCTGGGCGCCGCGGAATACGCCCGTCAGAAGGGCATGGCCAAGGGCGCGTAAGCCCCCTCCGGCCGGAAAGGAGTTACTATGAAGAAAGGCTGCATTATCGGCAGGATATTCAAGACTTTGCTGGGCGTCCTTGCCGCGACTGTCGGTGTGCTCTTCACTATTTATTTCCTCAACCTCGACATGAAGCTTGTCGGCTGGCTCTACACCGTGCTCAACAAGTTCCATGACCGCAAACCGCGCGACGTGCAGTTCTGACGATGGAGCTATACGACAGCACGATACGGGAAATAATGCTCCGCATCGGCTCGCACGAGCCGCGCCGCTGGCCGTATGAGCCGGAGCTGGGCTGGCAGGACGTCGGCCGCAATGAGCTGGTACTGGCGGGGGACGCCGCCTATGAGCTGGGCGGGAGCAGCCTGCCCGCGTGCAACTGCACCTGTGTCACCACCGGCGCGGAGCTCGTGCCCGCCGACGAAGTGCTGCTCATCGGCCCGGACCTGGGCCAATTGCACGCAGACGCCGCCTTCGCAAGGATTGCCATGCTGCACGTCAACGCGATAAGCGACGACGACCAGGAGGCCTTCCGCACGATACGCGACATGGAGTTTGTAAAGTACCACATCCACCCCAAGGGCTACATGATGCGTATATCGCCCGAGAGCGGGCGCGAACAGGTGCGTGTCAGCAAAAAAGCCCTTGCTCAAGGGATAAGCTTTCGCAGCATCGGCAACAGCTTCATCAGGAAGTACAAGGAAAACAAGCTCATAGACCACGTGCGTATCATTTTTGTTACCGGCGACTGGACGCTCTGCCGCGACCTCACCAGCGTCACCAAGCGCGTCGATGCCATCACGCTGACCCTCAACCACATCATGGACGGCCTGTCAACCGACTGCTCCGTCTGCTCGTTCAAGCCCGTCTGCGACGAGGTGGAGGGCATGAGAGAACTGCATTTTAAAAAGGGCGCCGCGCCTTCCAAGCTGTAAAGCCCGGCGTCCGGCGGGAGGGCCCCCCAACCCTCCCGCTGTTTTTATTTGTGTGCAACCGCGGGCGGTTGCGGGCCGCCTGGGCGGTTTACACACTACCCCGCCGTAGGGCGCACCGTCCCCGGTGCGCCGGGGTGGGTGGCACGTCGCCGGACGTGGGGCGGTGGCACCCACCCCGGCGGCGCAAACAAAAAGGTCCGCACCGGTTGGGTGCGGACCTTTGACGTATATCCGTGGATTACTTGTTGCGGACGGAGTCGATGTGCTTGGTGAGCTCGAGCATCTTGTTGGAGAAGCCCCACTCGTTGTCGTACCAGGCGACGAGCTTGACGAAGTTGGGGTTCAGGCTGATGCCGGCCTTGGCGTCGAAGATGGAGGTGTGGGCGTCGGTGCGGAAGTCGCTGGAGACGACCTCGTCGTCAACGTACTCGATGACACCGGCCATCGGGCCCTCGGAGGCGGCCTTGACGGCGGCGCAGATCTCGTCCATGGTGGCGCCCTTCTCCAGGCGGCAGGTCAGGTCGACGATGGAGACGTCGGCGCTGGGGATACGCATGGCCATGCCGGTCAGCTTGCCCTGCAGCTCGGGGATGACCTTGCCGACGGCCTTGGCGGCGCCGGTGGTGGTGGGGATGATGTTGTCGAAGCAGCTGCGGCTCAGGCGCCAGTTCTTCTTGGAGAAGGCGTCAACGACCTGCTGGCTGGCGGTGCCGGCATGCACGGTGGTCATGAGGCCCTCGACGATGCCGAAGTTGTCGTTGATGACCTTGGCGAGGGGGGCCAGGCAGTTGGTGGTGCAGGAGGCGTTGGAGACGACGGTCATGCTGGGGTCGTACTTGTCCAGGTTGACGCCGCAGACGAACATCGGGGTATCGTCCTTGCTGGGTCCGGAGAGGACAACGACCTTGGCGCCGGCGTCCAGGTGCGGCTGGGCGGCTTCCTTGGTCAGGAACTTACCGGTGCACTCGAGGACGTAATCAACGCCCAGCTCGCCCCAGGGGAGCTTGCTCGGGTCGCGGGAATCGAGGAGCTTCACGGTCTTGCCGTTTACGACGAGGTTGCCGTCGGCGACCTCGACAGTGCCGTTGAAACGGCCGTGGACGGAGTCGTACTTCACAACGTAGGCAAGCTGCTCGGGCTTCTTGTCCGGGGCGTTCACGGCAACTATCTCGATGTCGTCACGGACGATGCCGGCGCGGAAGACCAGACGGCCGATGCGGCCAAAGCCATTGATACCAATACGGATGCTCATTTAGTAATTCCTCCATATCTGAAAATGGGTTTTATAAGCTTTATTTTGACCGCGTTTATTCTATAACATTCGGCCGGAAATTTCAATACCTATTTGCAATATTCTAAACATTCCATACGTTTTGTAGCCCTTGCCAATTTTTGCGCCGGTACAAACGCCCATCTCGGCATATCATAATAACGAAACCCCTTTTTCCGGACGTTTGAACCCGGAAAAAAGCCTTGTAATTTGTCGAATGTATGTTATTATGGTAAGAGTAAGTATAAAAATGCGCCGGGTTAATCCCGGAGAGAGCGAGGATATTCCTTTGGCCAACGCCATAATTACTTCCATAAACAAGCTGCTGGAGCCCCTGCCCGACGCGGCCGTGGGCGTTTCCGGCGATAAAATATGCCTCATGAACCAGGCGGCGCGGGACCTGCTCGGCGACCAAACCGGCAACCCTGCCGCCGAAGTGCTGCCCGCAGACGTACTGGCCATGGGCGGTGGCGCGATAACCGACTCCATGCTGGCCGGGCAGCGCATGTCCGTGCAGTCCGTGGAGGCCGAGGGCCTGACCCTCTATTATATTTCAAGGGTCTATAAGCGGGACATCTCCGTACTGCTCGACGAGCTGCGCTCCCGTAAGCCTGTCCTCTCTGCGGTCAGCAATCTCCTGGGCGCCACGCGCCAGGTGGTGTTAGACCTGGAGGACGACCCGCGCGAGGAGCTGCGCATGTCGGCCTCGGCTTCCATGCACATGGCCTGCCAGCTTGCGCGCCAGCTCTTCATCGAAGAGACCTCGGAGCAGATTTCCGGCCCCGGTATCATCACCAACATCCAGCCCACCGACGTCACCGAACTGGTGCGCGACCTGGTGAGCACTATCCGGTATCTGGCCCGGCCGCGCGGCATAGAAGTGCTATTCGAGGGCGGCTGCGACGAGGCCCGCTGTGAGGCCGAGGTGGACGTCTACTGGCTCGAGGTCGCCCTGCTCAACCTCATCTCCATCTGCCTCACCCGCATGGCGGGCGGCGAGGGCAGCTATCTCACGCTCGGCGTGAGCTGCGAGGCCGGCACGGCCGTCTTCAGCGTAGACGCCCAGGGCCCGGCCAATCCCGAGTCCGAGTCCGACACCCGCTGCTTCCAGCTAGCCGTGGACATAGCGAAGCTGCACGGCGGTACCTGCGTCAGCACGCTCGGCGACGGCGTGTCGCGCTTCCTGCTGTCCGTACCAGTCAAGTCCCAGCTCTGCGACTCCCCTTATGCCGGCCGCGCCATATACGGTGCGCCGGACATGAACCTCATACTGGTTCAGCTCTCCGACTGGCTCCGAAACGAGGACTACGACCCCCGGCTGCTTGACTGAGGTGCAGTATGCGCGTAGATAAGTTCCTGAAAGTCTCGCGGCTCATAAAGCGCCGCACCGTGGCCAACGAGGCCTGCGACGGCGGGCGCGTATCCATTAACGGCCGCGTCGTCAAAGCCAGCGCCGAGGTAAAGCCCGGCGACACCCTATCCGTGGTCTTCGGCGAGCGCACCGTCACGGTGGAAGTCGTCTCCGTAGACGAGCACGCCTCCAAGGCCGACGCCCCCGCCATGTACCGCGAAGTCTGAACGCCGCCGGGCCGGTCACACGGCCCGGCCTCTCCTTCTTTGGCGGTCTGACCAAAACCTTTCCCGAAATTGCGGCAATTATTTGTATAACATCGCGCAAAACGCTTGCAATTTACGTGAAGTCTGTTATACTTATAGCATAGTTTTGTCCGCAAAGTTGGAAAGGGGGAAGCTCCATGATAATAGTTTACAGTTCTAACACCGGCTATACAGCTCAGTACGCCAAGCTGCTGGGCAAGGCGCTCGAAATGCCTTCCTACGAGCTGAGCAACGTTCCGGAATGTCACAAGGACGCCGAGGTGATATATCTCGGCTGGCTCTTCGCGGGAACGATTGTCGGCTATAAGAAGTGCGCCCGGCGCTATACCGTCAAGTGTGCAGTGGGCGTGGGCATGAGCCCGCCGACGCCGGAGCTCAGCGAGGGCCTGCGCGCCGCGATGAAGGTACCCGCCTCAGTGCCGGTCTTCTACTTGCAGGGCGGCTTTGACATCAACAAGCTCAAGGGCCCCATGAAGCTCATCATGAAGGTCAAGTGCAAGGAGATTGCCGGCAGGCTCACCGCCAAGCCCGAGCTCACCGAGTCCGAGCGGGCCACCTATGAGATGACGCAGAGCGGCGGCAGCGTAGTGTGCAGTGAAAATCTCGCCGAGATCATCGCCTGGTACCGCTGATATACGTACAAACCAAATGCCCGGGGCCACCGCCCCGGGCATTTTTGCGTTCATTTTGCCCTGCGCTCCAGGGTGTACATGTCCGTCCTCCTCGCGCTCATCAGCGGGAGCTGACCGCGGATGCTGTCTACCTCTTCCCGCGTTATCTCGGCGCGCAGGATGCACTCTTCCGCGCCCGCCCTGGCCAGCACGTTGCCCCAGGGGTGGACGATGATGGAGTTGGAGTAGCTCACGTAGCTGCCCTGCTCGTCCCTCGCGGGCGCGCAGCCGAGGGCGTAGACCTGGCTCTCCACGGCGCGGGAGCGGAACATTATCTCCCAGTGCGCCGGGCCAGTCGTCATGTTGAAGCTCGCCGGGCAGAACACGGCCCAGGCCCCGTCTATCGACATGATGCGCGCCAGCTCCGGGAAGCGCATGTCAAAGCACACGCACAGGCCCATCTTGCCGAACTCCGTGTCAAAGGTGCAGACCTCGTCGCCCGGCGTGAAGGTGTCGCTCTCCTTGAACTTCTGCCCGCCCTTGACGTCGATGTCAAAGAGGTGGCTCTTGCGGCAGCGCGCCGCCAGTTCGCCGGAGCGGTTGAACACGAAACTCGTGTTGTAGAGCTTGCCTCCGTCGCTCTCGGGTATCGTCCCGCCTATGAGCCAGATGCCGTGCTCCCTGGCCGTCCGGGCGAGCATCTGGCAGGCCGGCCCGCCGTAAGGCTCCTGGTGCTTGATAAAGCTCCGGTTGCGGTACTCGCAGCAGAACATCTCCGGCAGCACCACCATGTCCGTGCCGTCCTTCGCCGCCTCGGCTATCATCTCCGCTGCGTGAACGAGGTTATACTCCTTGTCGTCGGTATTTAAAAGCTGTATAAGCGCAACTTTCATTGCCTTAACTCCCCTTTCTCCGTTTTCACTATTGTATCGCATCCTCCCCCGGCTTTGCAACCGCAAATCTGCGAACTTCGCTATTGACAAACTCGATATTCGAGATTATACTGTCCTCAAGAAACTCGATATTCGAGATTGGAGGGAACGCCAGGTGCCCAGGAACAGATTCCAGACGCTCACGGAACAGATGTTCTACGTCCTGCTCTGCCTCGACACGGAGCGCAGCGGCGTGGAGATACTCGACGCCGTGAAGGCGATGACGGACGGGCGCGTCTCGGTGGGCTCGGGGACGCTCTACAACCTCCTGGAGCAGTTTGTCTACGCGGGGTTCATCTGCGAGACGCGCTCCGAGGGCCGCCGCCGCAGCTACGTATTAACCGAACTGGGCCGCGAGACACTGCAGCGGGAGTACGAGCGCATCAGCGCGCAGGTAGAGGACTACCGGAAAATCTTTGGGGAGGCGAAGACATGAGAGACATCAAGCGCCGCATGGAATACTATCCGTCCTACGACCGCAGCGGCATCGCCGCGCACCTCGAGGCCATGGCGGCCAAGGGGTTAATACTCGAGCGCATCACGAGCTCCTTCTGGTACTACCGCCGCTCGGAGCCGCAGGAACTGCACTACGCCGTCACCTATGACGCGGATGCCTCGGCCTTTGACCCCGTGCCGGACGAGGCGAAATCTGAATTCTACGAGCTCTGCGCGCACGAGGGCTGGGAGTTCGTCACCGCCTTCGCAGAGATGCAGATTTTCGCAAACCGCCGCAAGCACCCGACGCCGCTTGAGACCGACCCCGTCGTGGAGCTGGAAGCCATTGAGCGCTCGGCCGGACGCCGCCTCACCCGGCCCTACTGGGCCATACTCGCCTTCTCAATCGTCGTAGCCTTCCTCGGCCTCGGCGGGCTGATTTCCGACCCGCTCTACTCGCTCTCCGGGCTCTGGGGCGTGCCCGTGGGGCTCATGTTCCTGCTGCTGGGCAGCGCCGCGACGGCAGAACTCATCAGCTACTACCGCTGGCGCAAACAGGCCCGCGAAGCAGCCGCGCGCGGCGAGAGCGTCGAGACGAAAGGCCCGGTAAAACTTACCCGTGCGCTGATCCTGGCGTCGTACGTACCTCTCACTCTGGCCCTAATCAACATTCTTATCGCCGGCGACAACCTCTACCGTCTTATCTTCGCCGCGTTCCTGACTGCGATTCTCATATCTACCGTAGCCGCGCGCGCCTCGGTTGACAGGCTTCGCCGCAGCGGCAGTTCCAGAGCCAAAAGCCGGTCCGCGTCCTTCATTATTCCATTCGCAGTCACGCTTGCGCTCTGCGGCGCGCTGATTGGATTCTCCGGCAGCTTTACCGGTTTGGCCGAAGAGTCATATAACGGCGACCCGCGTTATGTAAACTATTCGCTCTCACTCTCGGACTTGACTGATGCAGACCTGAGCGGCTACATCCGCGCGCAGAACCACCGCGCCTCGGTGATACTGGCGCAGAGCGGCATAGACGAGAGCTACCACGAGAATTACCGCGGTGGCCCTGGCGAAGACCTCGGTACGCTCGAGTACCGCACGACGATACCCAAGTTCGCCGCCCTCTACGGCTTCTGCGAGGACATAGCCTCGCGTGGCGGCGAGCCCGTGGACGCCGCTCCCTGGGGAGCGCTGCGGGCCTACCACATGGGCGGGAACGACTACACGCTCTGCTACGACGGCAGGATAGTTGAAATCTACCTGCCCTTCTCCCCCACGCCGCAGCAGCAGCGCACCGTGGGCGAAAAGCTCGGCGCATGACAAGAGCCGGGCGGCCAGTTGAGGCCGTCCGGCTTTCTTTTACGGGTTTATGCGCGCTTGTCCAGGTACTCGCAGGCCGCCGTCGCGGCGCTGGCTCCGTCGCCTGCGGCGGTTATGAGCTGCTTCACGCGCTTGGCGCGGCAGTCGCCCGCGACGAAGATACCCGGCGTGCCCGTTGTGCACTCCTCCCCGGCCGTGAACCAGCCGGCCGCGTCCGTCTCCGCGAGGCCGCGGAAGGCCTCGTTGTCGCTCTCGTGCCCAATGGCCACGAAGAGGCCGTCCACGTTGATTGTCCGGCGCTCGTGCGTGTTCACGTCCTCGACCACAACGCCGGAGAGCTCGCCCTCGCCCAGCAGCTCCACCACGCGGGAGTTCATGACTAGGTGTACGTTCTCCTTGCCCTTGAGCGCAGCCACGTTGGCCGCCTCGGCCCTGAACTCGTCGCGCCTGTGGATTATGTAAACTTCGGCGCAGGTGTTGGTCAGCAGCAGCGCGTCACGCACCGCGGTGTCGCCGCCGCCCACTACGGCCACCGGCTTGCCGGGGTAGAACGCCCCGTCGCACACGGCGCAGTAACACACGCCGTTGCCCGCGAACTCCTCTTCCCGCTCTGCGCCGAGCCTGCGGTGGCGCGCGCCTGTGGCCAGGATAACCGCGCCCGCAGTATAGTCGCCGTCGTCGGTCCTGACGGTGAAGCTGCCGTCGTCCAGGCGCTCCACGCCCGTAACTTCGGCCAGGTTTATCTCTACGCCCAAATCCAGGGCGTGGCTGAGCATCTTGTCGCTCAGCTCCGCGCCGGACACGGCCGGTATACCGGGGAAGTTGTCCACGCGCGGCGACTGCGCAATCTGGCCGCCGAAGCCGTTCTTCTCCAGTATCAGCACGCTGCGCTCACTGCGCCTGGCGTATATCGCCGCCGTGAGACCCGCCGGTCCCCCGCCGACGACGATGATGTCGTAGTTTCCAAGCATTTTCTTACACCTCAATATTATGTTAACTATATTCTCAGCGCAGCCCGGCCTGATGGCCACCGCGCCTTGCCTGCGTCAATATATGCTCCGGGGCGTCAATAGCTCAATCTGTACAGCCTGAATGGGTGCAGATAGTTGCCGCGCTCGTCCAGGGCGCTGTAGAGCGTTATCTCCGGTATGTTTTCCATGCCGAATCCATCCTCATCCGGCGTGTCGTGCCACTGGATGTAGATAAGCACGCGGCTGTGGCCCTGCCCGTCGTAAGCCGAGACCTCCACCCGCAGCGGGTATTCGGGGTTAAAATCCGGCCTCTCCATGTGCCGGACCCACTCTCCACACTCGAAGCCGGGAAAGTTCAGCAGGTGCATCTCCCGTACCAGCGGCCTGTCTATTCCCAAGGCGCTGTTTACGAAGTTGACGGCATGCCCGCGTGTATATGCAATGGCCCTGTCCACATAGTAGCCCTCAGGATTTGGCTCGTGCTCTGTCTTGGGCTCGGGGTTCTGACGCGGCTTGAAGGGGTTTCTCAGCTTATCGGCGAAACTCATTTATCCACCTCGTTTCAGATTTGGCCGGGGTTTGCATACCGTTTTTGAATCCAGCCTGACAGGAATAAAGCTTGCGCCTGGCGCAAAGTATGATATAATCTAGGAAATTCGCTCTGTAGATGGAGGCCTGATGGCAATGAGAGAAGCTCTCGGCATCAATATGGACAGGTACTGACCCGCTCTGCCGTTTAGCGAACACAAATTCTAAACTGCGGAGGGATAACAGTGATAATTGAAAAGCGCAGCGCGCTTCTGGTGATAGACATACAGCAGTCGGCCTTCGTCGAACTGGACGAAGACACTGCCTGGCGGCGCATCCGCAACGCCAAACGTGTTCTCGACGTCTTCCGGCGACTGAAGCTGCCGGTCATTCAAATCAAGGAAGTACACCGCGCGGACATGGTGGACTTCGGCCGCGAACTGGACGGCTCCGAGGGCGTACACTGCATCGAAACACTGCCGGAGACGGATTACGCCAAGCTGACGTATCCCATTGAGGGCGAGTATCTTATCTCCAAGCGCCGCTACAGCGCCTTCTTCGGCACAGACCTGGAAATCCTGCTGCGCGGCCTGCACGTGGACACGCTCTATATGATAGGCGGCTTCACGGACGTCTGCGTACACTACACGGCCGTTGACGCACACCAGTACGACTACCATATCCGCGTCGTAAGGGACGCCGTAACCGGCTCAAGCCGAGAGGCGCATGAATACGCGCTCCGGGCTATACAGTATTTGCAGCGTGACGCACTGGTCACGGTGGAGGACATAGAATCCGCAACGCTTGCGGACTGAGGTAATTGCGATTGCGCGCCGCAGAGGTTTTGCAGCTTCTGCGGCGCGTTTTTCATATCCCGCACCTGGCCATGTCCACCCTGCCGTCGGGCAGGAACTCCACGCCTTCCTCTTCGAGCATGGCCCTCTGCACGCCCTCGCCGCCGAAGGCGAAGGCGCTGGCCAGACTGCCGTCGGCAAAGACTACGCGGTGGCAGGGTATGACTCCCGGCTCGGGGTTGCGGTGTAGACAAAAGCCCACGCCGCGTGCGGCGTGGGGATTGCCTGCGAGCGCCGCTACGCGGCCGTAGCTCATCACGCAGCCGCGAGGAATATTCCGCACGGCTGCGTATACGTTTTTGGCAAATTCGGTCATCTCACTGCGCCTGATGCGTCGTGGCGTACTGCTTTATGGCGCCCGCTCCGGCGTACTTCTCAAAGCCGTTTTCAGTGGTGACAACCAGCGTGGGCGCCTGCTTCACGCCGTACTTGACAGCCAGCTCGGCGTTTTCCTGGGCGTTGAGCTTCTCATAGGGGAAGTTCTGCTTGTCGAGCATGGTCACTGCGAGGCGGCAATTCGGGCAGGTGGGCGTGGTGAAGAGCAGGTTCTGTCCGGCGGGCACGGGGCTTGCGCTCTCGCTGCTCGCGGCAGTCTGGGCCGCCTTGGGCCCGGCGCCGATGTGCTTGTCCAGGTCGGGCTCATCACCGCAGCCGCAGCCGCAGCCGCAGCTCTGCGGGTGCTCGGCCCCGGGGTGCTTCACGGGGTCCAGGTGGCTGTGGCTCAGGTCGTAGGTCTTGCGCTCCTTGTACTCCTGGGTCTTACCGGCGTTCCAGTTCTGGACCGGGCGGTAGTAGCCGGTGATGCGGCTGTAGACCTCGGCGCTCTCGCCGCAGTGCGGGCAGGTGAACTGCTCGCCGGCAAGGTAGCCGTCGTTCTTGCAGACGGAGTAGGTGGGGCTGAGCGTGTAGTAGGGCAGCTTGTAGTTCTCGGCGATCTTGCGCACGAGGCTGGCCGCGGCCTGCCAGTCCGGCAGCTTCTCGCCCAGGAAGGCGTGGAACACGGTGCCGGAGGTGTACAGGGTCTGCAGCTCGTCCTGGATGTCCAGCGCGGCGAAGATGTCGTCGGTGTAGCCGACGGGCAGGTGGGAGCTGTTGGTGTAGTAGGGGGTCCCGCCCGGCTCGGCGGCGGTGATGATGTCGGGGTAGCGCTCCACGTCGTGCTTGGCGAGGCGGTAGCTGGTGCTCTCGGCCGGGGTGGCCTCGAGGTTGTAGAGGTCGCCGTACATCTCCTGGTAGTCGCTCAGGCGGCTGAGCATGTGCCGGAGGGTGCGCTTGGTGAACTCCTGGCAGCTCTCGTGGGTCATGTCGGCGCGGACCCACTTGGCGTTGAGGCCGGCCTCGTTCATGCCGACCAGGCCGATGGTGGAGAAGTGGTTCTCAAAGGTGCCGAGGTAGCGGCGGGTGTAGGGGTAGAGGCCCTCGTCCATCAGCTTGGTGACCACGTCGCGCTTTACCTTCAGGCTGCGCGCGGCGATGTCCATCAGCTTGTCCAGGCGGCGGATGAAGTCGTCCTCGTCCTTGGAGAGGTAGGCCAGACGCGGCATGTTCAGCGTGACGACGCCGATGGAGCCGGTGCTCTCGCCGGAGCCGAAGTAGCCGCCGGACTTCTTGCGCAGCTCGCGCAGGTCGAGCCTCAGGCGGCAGCACATGCTGCGCACGTCGCTGGGCTCCATGTCGGAGTTGATGTAGTTGGAGAAGTACGGAGTGCCGTACTTGGCGGTCATCTCAAAGAGCAGCTTGTTGTTCTCAGTGGGCGACCAGTCGAAGTCCTTGGTGATGGAGTAGGTGGGAATGGGGTACTGGAAGCCGCGGCCGTTGGCGTCACCCTCTATCATGATGTCGATGAAGGCCTTGTTGACCATGTCCATCTCGGCCTTGCAGTCGC
>CAKNRQ010000052.1 GCA_930990965.1 uncultured Clostridia bacterium | reverse complement strand
TGCACCATCTCTCGCCTGGCGGCGAGCGGGACGTCGAGGACGCCGTCCCCTACGGCTGGGTGGTGTGTAAACCGCCCCAGGATTGCGGCATTACCTAATGCCACCGCCCACGTCCGGCGACGTGCCACCTACGGCGGTCGGCCAGGGTATGGTTACTTCCCCGCAACGACTACCGGCTGGTAAAACCCCGTCTCCTCCGGCATGAGCCAGCGCACTTTGAACCCCGCTCCGTCCAGCAGCTCTGTCAGCTCACCCCGGCGCAGGGCCCGGTACTCACAGGCATGACGGCTGACTGTAAGCTGTTCGCCGTCGTCTATTATGTACTGCACAAAACTGTAGTTGTCGCCGTGCCAGTCCCAGGTCTGGAAGGATATCTGCCTGCCGCACTCCCTGTCTCTGATGTACGGAGGCGAATATGTAGGTTTCGTCTCGAGGATGGCGTCGTAGTCGCGTATGCTGGCAACGAAGAGCCCGCCCGGCCGCGTCATGCCGGCAATGCTCTCGACCGCTTCAGATAAGTCCTCGCGGCTGAGCAGATGCGGTAGGGCGTTGTCCATCGCTATGACGATGTCGAACTCCCCGTCAATGCTCTCCTTTAAGCGTCGAAAGTCTGCTTTTGCGAGGCTCAGGCTCACACCTGCCGATGTCGCGCGCCTCTCGGCCTCTTCAAGTTCCGCAGAGCTTATATCCGAGCCGGTAACGGCATAGCCCAACCGCGCCAGACCTATTGCCTGTGTGCCTATACCGCAGGCGCAGTCGAGCACCGTGCTGCTGCGGCCAAAACCGTGTGAAGCGAAAATACGGTCAAGTATATCTGCCTGCCTGTAAGTGGCGGCGTCCCAGTCGGCAAAGAGCTTGTCATATTCTCCGGCCAGCCCGTCGTAAAACTCCGCTGTACTGTTCATTTTTCCTCTGCCAGCTCACGGCTGCGCCGCTTATTCGCGTTATAGCAGGCCCGGACAGCCGCTGGGAAGCCGTGCTCATCGAGCGCGTTTATCGCGGCCTCAGTGGTGCCCTTCTTCGAGGTGATACGCGCCCTGAGTTCCTCAGGCGGCACGTTCTCGTGCTCAAGCTGCCTGGCCGCGCCGATGAGGGTCTGGCGCGCCAGCATGGTGGCGGTCTCCGGCGCAATGCCCGCCTCTATGGCGGCGTCGCGCAGGTTTTCGACGAGGTAGTATATGTACGCCGCTCCGCTGCCTGAAAGGGCCGCGACGTCGTCTATCTGGGCCTCGCTCACCTCCACGGCCACGCCGCCGGGTGCAAACAGGTCTATCGTGCGCTTCACGTCCAGGTCGCAGGCCGTTTTCCCCGGCGCGACACCTGCCGCGCCCGCGCCCACAGCCAGAGCTATGTTCGGCATCACGCGCACGACATGAGTGTCCGGGAATGCGGCCTCCACAGCCGTGGTCGGTATGCCGGCCATTATGCTCACAACCAGCGTGCCCGGTTTGACATACGGCGCATAGGCCGGATAGGCCGCCGGGAAGGACTGCGGCTTGACCGCAACCACAACCGTCTGAGCTTCGGCTATGCCTTCGGCCGGCGCGGTAACGGTGCCGTAGAGTTCATGCACCTCACCGCAGCTTTTGAGGTTGTTCGGATTTACAACAAGTATATCCTCGCCCGGTGTACCCGTGCGGACGAGGCCGGAAATTATCGCGCGGGCCATGCTGCCGCTGCCGATAAATGCAATTTTCGACATATTACTGACCTCTTTCCCTGTCTACGGCCTGACCTGGCCGGTGCCGATTACCATGTACTTGTAGCTGGTAATCTCGTTGAGACCCATCGGGCCGCGGGCGTGGAGCTTCTGGGTCGAGATGCCGAGCTCCGCGCCAAAGCCGAACTCGAATCCGTCGGTGAAGCGGGTGGAGGCGTTCCAGTCCACCACGGCCGCATCTACGTTGTTGAGGAAGTATTCGGCGTTTTCGGCGCTCTCGGTCACTATGCACTCGGTGTGCTTGGTACCGTAGCGGTTGATGTGCTCGACGGCGGCCTTGACGTCGGGCACGACCTTGACGGCCATGGCGAGGCGCAGGTACTCGTCGGCCCAGTCGGCCTCCGTGGCGGGGATCATGCCCGTGGTGTACTGCGCGGCTGCCTCGTCGCCGTGGAGCTCGACGTTCTTGTCCGTCAGAGCTTTCAGGAGCTCCTTGAGGTGTGCCCCGGCCCAGTCCTCCTGCACGAGCAGGGTTTCGGCCGCGTTGCACACGCTGGTGCGCTGGGTCTTGGCGTTTATCGTGATGGCCTCGGCCATGTCGTATTTCGCACTGCCGTCGATGTAGACGTGGCAGTTGCCGGTGCCGGTCTGGAGTATGGGCACCGTGGCCTTTTCAACGGCGTTATTTATGAGCCTCGCGCTGCCGCGGGGAACTATGAGGTCGATGTACTCGCGCAGCCTCAGCATGTTGTCCACCACGTCGTGGCCGCGCTCTTCGACGAGGCAGATGGCGTCCGGCGTGACGCCGCAGCTCTCGAGCGCCTCGCGCATGATGCGCACCTCGGCGGCGTTGCTCTCATAGGCCGAACCGCTGCCGCGCAGCAATATGGCGCTGCCGGCCTTGAAGGCCAGCGACGCGGCGTCGACCGTGACGTTGGGCCTGGCCTCGTAGATTATGCCTATCACGCCCATCGGTACGCGAACTTTGCGTATATTGAGCCCGTTCGGGCGGGTCCACTCGGCCATGACCTCGCCTATCGGGTCGGGCAGCTCGGCAACTTGCCTGAGTCCGAGGGCCATGTCGGACACGCGCTTTTCGTTGAGCATTAGCCTGTCGAGCATGTCTGGGCTCATGCCGTTTGCCCGCTCGCGCTCCATGTCGGCCTTGTTCGCCGCGAGTATCTCACCGCAGTGCGATTCCAGCGCGCCGGCCATCGCCAGGAGCGCTGCGTTCTTCTGTTCAGTCGTGAGCTGGGCGACGGCGCTGCTTGCGGCCTTGGCCGCGGCGGCACTCTCAATAAGTGTCTTCATTCGCTTACCTCCGTTTCAATATGGGCGTAGTTGTCCTGATGTATGACCTCGGGCGGCCTGCCCGGGAATCTGGCGGCGGCCTTGCTCGTAGTAAGGCCCATTATTTCGCGCAGCTCGGCGCTCGAATAGTTCACCGTGCCGCGTCCCAAGCAGGTGTCCGTACCTGACTGATAAACTTTCACTACGTCGCCGGCGGCGAAGTCGCCCTCAACGGCGCGCACGCCCGCAGGCAGCAGGCTGCGTCCCTTCTTGCCCATCGCCTCGGCCGCGCCGGAGTCTATATATATATTGCCGGTCGTGGGCGCGTAGAAAGCCATCCACTGCAGCCGCGTCTTCATGCCGCTGCCGGCCTTGAAATACGTCCCCTTCGCCGTACCGGCCACGGCTTTGGCCAGCACGTCCTCCTCACGCGAGGAGCATATCACGACGGGCACACCGGCGCCGGTTGCAAGTTTCGCGCCCTCCACCTTTGTGGCCATACCGCCCGTGCCGTTGGCGCTGCCGGCCCCGGCGGCCAGGGCCTCTATCTCCGGCGTTACCTTTTCCACATACGGTATGTGCTCGGCATTCGGGTCGCTGCGCGGATCGGCGGTATAGAGCCCGTCGGTGTCTGTGAGCAGCACCAGCAAATCCGCGTGCATCATCGCGGCCACCTGGGACGAGAGCATATCGTTGTCGCCCAGCTTGAGTTCCGCTATGGACACCGTGTCGTTCTCGTTTATTACCGGCACCGCGCCCCGGGACAGCAGCACCTCAAAAGCGGAAAAGGCGTTATGATATCTCCGCTTGTCGGCAAAGTCGGCGCGGGTGAGCAGTATCTGCGCCGCGACATAGCCCCTCTCGGCCAGCGCGCGGGTGTATTCCTCCATCAGCAGCCCCTGGCCCACGGCGGCGCTCGCCTGCTTTGCCGGGACCGACACCGGCCTCTCCTGGTAACCCAACAGCGAGTAGCCCGCGGCGATGGCGGCGCTGGTGACGAGTATCACCTGGGCGCCCGAGTCGCGCAGGTCCGCTATCTGCGACGTGAGCGCATGCAGCCGGGCAACGTCCAGCTTTCCGCTCTTTTCCGTGAGCGAGCTCGTGCCTATTTTGACAACGACGGTCTTTTTGGCCATTTTCTATCCCTCCGGGGGCATATAAGCAAATATAGATTATTATACCACACGGAAATTGAATAGAAAAGCATTAACATGTATGTTATAATAGTAACATCGGGTTTTACCGTACAAAATTCAGCTTTTCAATAATTGGTTAAATTCGTTTAGATTTCGCCTAATTTTAGCTTAATTATGTCAAATATTATATATATTTGTTATTATATATTCCATGTAAGCCAAAAGGAGACAGTTTTGTGGGCAAACGCATACTTTTTATAGCTACCGGCGGCACCATCGCCTCGGAGGTGACGGCGCTGGGTTTGAAACCGGGGCTTAGCGCCGGGGCACTTCTGGCGGCCGTACCGGCAATAGGCGCTCTCTGCGATGTGGAGAGCCTGCAGCTCTACGATCTGGACAGCACCGACATTGGCCCCGAGCACTGGCTGGGCATGGCGAAGGTGATACGCGAGCGCTATGACGAGTTCGACGGCTTCGTACTCAGCCACGGCACGGACACTATGGCCTACAGCGCGGCGGCGCTCTCATATCTAATACAGGGCAGCGCGAAGCCAATAGTCTTCACGGGCGCGCAAAAGCCTATGGGTTTCGACACCACGGACTCGCGTGTCAACCTCTACGACAGTTTCCTCTGCGCCTGCCGGGACGACATGCACGGGGTCATGATAGTTTTCAATGGCCGCGTCATACTAGGCACCCGCGCGCGGAAAACGCACACCAAGAGTTTCGACGCATTCTCGTCGATCAACTACCCACACATAGCTGACGTGCGCGACGGGCGCGTGATGCAATACATAGTGCCTGAATACGACGCGGCCCCTACTTTTTCTGACAAGTTAAACACAAGGGTGTCGCTGATGAAGCTCATACCCGGCTGCGACCCGGGCCAGCTCGAATGGCTGCTTGCGCGCAGCGACGCGCTTGTCATTGAGAGCTTCGGCGTTGGCGGCCTGCCACGCGGCATGCACGAGTGCGCACACCGCTCGGCCCGCGAGGGCAAGCTGCTGGTCATGACCACACAGGTGCAAAACGAGGGCAGCGACCTCGCCGTATACGGCACCGGCCGCCCGCTGAGTGAAGACCCGCTGATACTCGAGGCCTACGACATGACTACGGAGGCAGCCGTGACAAAGCTCATGTGGCTGCTCCCGCTGGCCACATCCCAGGCAGAGGCCGCGCAACTCTTCTACACGCCGGTAAGTAAGGACATACTGACGTCCCGCCTGACGGGCAAGGAGGAACCATGAGTATTCTGGAAAGGCTGCCTGAACACGATATAATTTCCGCTGTTCTGGAGGCAGGCAAACTGCTGGACGGCGCCGGCGCGGTACACGAGGTACACGCCAAGAACCGCACGGATTTCGTCACAGACGTGGACCTGCGCGTCCAGGAGACGCTCAAGGCCCGGCTTGCAGAGCTGTTGCCCGAGGTGCAGTTTATGGGCGAAGAACAGGACAACTCTGCCATAGACTGGACGCGGCCGCTCTGGATACTGGACCCTGTGGACGGCACGACGAACTTGATTCGCGCTCTGCGTCACAGCGCCATTTCCCTCGCCCTGGCCGAGGCTGGGCGCGTGGTTTTCGGCGTCGTATATAACCCCTACGCCGGTGAGCTCTTCACCGCCAGGCTCGGTGCGGGGGCGAAGCTGAACGGACGCGGCATCCACGTCACCGCTGCCGCTACGCTCGCCGAATGCCTCGTCTATGCGGGTACGGCTCCCGGCCACCGCGAGTGGACGGAGCTCGTGTTCCGGGACATACGGCGCATCTACGAGCGCGGGCTCGACATACGCCGCAGCGGCTGCGCCAGCCTCGACCTCTGCGACGTGGCCTGCGGGCGCGCAGACGCCTACGAGGAGCGTTATCTCTGCCCCTGGGACTACGCCGCGGGCTCGTTGATACTCTCCGAGGCGGGAGGCCGCGTCACAAACTGTGAAGGCGGCCCGCTGGATTTCAAAGACGGTGGCAGCCTGCTGGCAAGTAACGGCCTCGTCCACGGCGAACTGATTGAACTGCTTCGATAATGTGCTAAACCCCCTGCGGAATATCCGCAGGGGGTTTTTCTACAGACGTTTTACTTCTTTATGGGGATGAGCTTTTCCTTGCCGCCCATGTAGGGACGAAGCACTTCGGGGATATCGACAGTGCCGTCGGCGTTGAGGTTGTTCTCCAGGAAAGCTATCAGCATGCGCGGAGGCGCGACGCAGGTGTTGTTGAGGGTGTGGGCGAGATAGGTCTTGCCGTCCTCGCCGCGATAGCGTATCTTCAGGCGGCGTGCCTGGGCGTCGCCGAGGTTGGAGCAGGAGCAGACCTCAAAGTACTTCTGCTGCCTCGGGCTCCAGGCCTCGATGTCGCAGCTCTTGACCTTCAAATCGGCGAGGTCGCCGGAGCAGCACTCGAGCTGGCGCACGGGGATATTGAAGCTGCGGAAGAGCTCCACACTGTAGCGCCAGAGCTTTTCATACCAGTCCATGCTCTCCTCGGGCTTGCAGACCACTATCATCTCCTGCTTCTCGAACTGATGGATACGGTAGACGCCGCGCTCTTCCAGGCCGTGGGCGCCCTTTTCCTTGCGGAAGCAGGGGCTGTAGCTAGTAAGGGTTTGGGGCAGGTCCTCGGCTGGAATTATCTGGTTTGTAAATCTTCCTATCATGCTGTGCTCACTGGTGCCGATGAGGTAGAGGTCCTCGCCCTCTATCTTGTACATCATGGCGTCCATCTCAGGGAAGCTCATGACGCCTTCGACCACGCTGCCGTGTATCATGAAGGGCGGGATTACGTAAGTAAAGCCCTTGTCTATCATGAAGTCGCGCGCGCGGGCCAGTACAGCCTCGTGCAGGCGTGCGATGTCGCCAAGCAGGTAGTAGAAACCGTTGCCGGAGACGCGGCGGGCGGCGTCGAGGTCTATGCCGCCGAAGGACTCCATTATCTCAGTGTGATAGGGAATCTCGAAGTCAGGGACTTTCGCCTCGCCAAAGCGCTGCACCTCCACGTTGTAGCTGTCGTCGGGACCGATGGGCACGCTGGGATCTATCATCTGAGGTATGCGCAGCATGATCTCGCGCACCTTCTCCTCCAGCTCGGCCTCCATAGCCTCGAGCTCGGCCAGGCGATCGGCCTGGGCCTTGACTTTCGCCTTGACGGCTTCAGCTTCCTCGAGCTTGCTGGGGTCCTTCTTGGCCTGGCCCATCAGGGCGCCCACCTGCTTGCTCAGCTTGTTGCGCTCGGCGCGCAGTTCGCTGGCCTCAGTGATGGCGGCACGCTGCTTGGCGTCGAGCTCTATGACCTCGTCCACCAGCGGCAGTTTCTCATCCTGGAACTTCTTCTTTATGTTTTCCTTTACCAAATCCGGGTTTTCGCGCACAAATTTTATATCAAGCATGGTTATAACCTCTCAATCACATATTTTCAAGCGCCGCGAGCAGTTCTATCAGTCTCTCGCGGTCGTCTGCGCCGTAGTATTCAAGCGTTATCTTGCCGTGTTTGCCGCGTTCAGTGAGCTGCACTTTGCGCCCCAGCGCCTTTTCCAGCCTGCGTGACACTTCGGCGGCATAGTCCACATGCACTCCGTCATCAACCTTCTCAGGCTTTGGTTCGCGCATCAACTTGGCCGCGAGCTGCTCAGTGCGCCGCACTGACAGGCCGTTCGCTATTACGCTGCGAGCAGCGTCTATTTGGGCTTCCTCTGGCTTTACGCCAACCAGCGCACGCGCGTGACCGGCTGAGAGCAGCCCCTGCTCCACAAACTGCTGCACCTCCGGCGCCAAGTTCAAAAGCCGCAGTGCATTTGTCACTGTCGGGCGAGCCTTGCCCACCCGCCTGGCTGCCTCTTCCTGGGTCATGCCGTATTCATCGAGCAGGCGTTTATAACCCAGCGCCTCTTCCAGCGGATTCAAGTCCTCACGCTGAAGATTTTCAACCAGCGCCAGCTCGGTGGCCAGCTTGTCGTCGGCCTCAATTACGCGCACCGGAACTTCTCTCAGTCCCGCTATGCGCGCTGCGCGCCAGCGTCTCTCCCCGGCTATTATCTGATAGTAGCCGGAATCCAGCCTGCGCACGGTTATCGGCTGGATGAGACCGTACTCCTGTATTGAGTCGGCCAGTTCTTGCAGGCTGGCCTCGTCAAAGTTTGTACGCGGCTGCGACTCGCGCGGCTCCACACGTGAGATTGGCAGCTTCATAGTCTCTTCCGCATATTCCTTTTCGGCCTCGCCAAAGAGGGCGTTCAGGCCAGTTCCCAGTCCTTTTTTGGCTGACATGTCACTCCTCCCTCTTTATCAGCTCGTCCGCGAGGTGCAAATACGCTCTGCTGCCTCGTGACATTCTGTCGTACTTTATGACCGGCATGCCGTGGCTGGGGCTCTCGGCAATGCGCACTGCGCGTGGTATTCTCGTCTTGTAGACGGCTGTGCCGAAGAATTTTTGCACTTCAGCCGCCACTTGTTCCGAGAAATTGGTGCGCGAGTCGTACATGGTGAGCACTATTCCCTGTATCTCAAGCGGTGGATTGAGCGTGCGCTTAGTGAGCTTTATTGAGGTCATCAGGTCAGTGATGCCCTCCAGGGCGTAGTACTCGCACTGTACTGGGATCAGCACGCTGTCCGCTGCCACAAGCGCGTTCACGGTCAGCAGCTCGAGTGATGGCGGGCAGTCTATAAATATGTAATCGTACTTTTCCTTGGCCGGAGCAAGCGCTGTCTTCAGCACATACTCGCGTGATTGCATGTCTACTAGCTCCACGCTGGCGCCTGAAAGTTCTCTGTTGGCCGGTAACACGTCACAATATGGCGTCTCCACTACGCACTCAGCAAGACTTCTGCCACGCACCAGGAGGTCATATATGTTCGGCTCACGGTCTTTTCGTACACCGAGGCCGGAAGTGCTGTTGCCCTGCGGGTCGCAGTCGGCTACCAGGACTTTGCGGTTGCGCTTTGTAAGAGCCGCAGCGAGATTTATGCAAGTGGTTGTCTTGCCGACGCCGCCTTTTTGATTTGCCAGCGCTATTATCTTGCCCAATTTATCACCCTCTTTTACGGCTCCTTGATTATATCAGTCCTTGCGGCTTATTTCAACATGTTTCACGTGAAACATGGGCGGTAAAAGGAGGGATGAGGTTTCACGTGAAACCTCATCCCTTCAGCATGTCAATATCTGCAACAGTCAAACCGTTGTGCAGCGCAATGTTAATTGCGTAGCCAAGTAGCTTTGACATGGTGCGTACAGAGGCGTCAATGTCTCTTGGCGTCACAAACATGCCCTTTGCAGCCTCATCATCAGAGAATGCTGCGGCATCGACAACCGTCGGCACCCCAAGGGCCAGCACTGGCACCTGCAATGTTTCACGTGAAACGGCGGCGCGGTTATTGCCGACGCCCGAGCCGGGAACTATACCGGCATCAGTGAGTTGGACGGTTGTGCAGAGCCTTTCTAGCGAAGCGGCGGCAAGCGCGTCAACAGCGATAACCTGCGCGGGTTTCACATACCCACACACGGATTTGAGCAACTCAGCGCTCTCAATGCCGGTGGAACCCAATACGCCAGGCGTAAAGGCGCAAACGGGGGAGAGGCCGGCAAAGTCATCCGGCATGCTCTGCTTGAGGTGTCGCGTAGCCAGCACGTTTTCTACGGTCAGCGGACCTACGGCGTCCGGCGTCATTACGGCGTTGCCCAGTCCTGCTATCAGTGTCAGTTCACCGGGGAATGGCAACAGCTCTCTTATGAGTTCCGCAAGGGTTTCGACACCATTCGTAAACGCTTCCGGCTTTCGCTCTATCAGACTTCTAGCAGATATGGTAAGATACTTGCCTGTTGGTTTACATAACTTTTTAGCGCCCTCGTCGTTCAAAACTTCGACTCTCTCTACGCGAAAGCCGCGGGAGTCATAAGCTCTAGCAGCGACGCCTTCCAGCTCGCCGGAGCCTAAATTTTCCCGCTCTTCTACGGCCAGATCGGTGCGGTACATTGCAGTCATAGTGATTCATCGCCTCACAGACACAAGATAGTGTATATGGTCTGCATTTGTTAGACTCATATGCAAATTATGAGAGAAAAAAGTTAAAAAGCACTTGATTTTTATGCCGGCTGATGGTAGAATAACAGTCCGTGAGTGCATAACCACGTAATTTTATAGGAGGAGGTGGCAAACAGAGCATGCCCAACATAAAGTCCGCCATGAAGCGTGACGCCAAGAGCAAGGTGGAGAACGCCCGCAACCGCGCGCAGAAGACTGCGCTCAAGACCGTCATGAAGAAGTTCGACGCGGCAGTCGCCGAGGGCAACAAGGAGGCAGCTGCCGGCACCTATAAAGTTGCTGTCAAGTCCGTCGACCGCGCCGCGGCCAAGGGACTCATCCACAAGAACAACGCCGCGCACAAGAAGAGCGCCATGGCTCAGAAGCTCAACGCCATGTGATAAGCGTTCGCAAAACTCTGCGTTAAGCGCAGTCGAAAGGCCCGCCGTAATGGCGGGCCTTTCGCGCACTATGAACACAGCAAACATAAAACAAAAACGCCTCAGATGCGGTCTGAGGCGTTTTTGTGGATATGGGAGTTTGGAAGAGGAAAATCATTTAATCGGCAGGTTGATGGGAGTTCAACCCGCCCTCGCTAAAAACTTAACACAAGTATTGCTATTAGTAAAGAGAGAATTTATAATATCTGATATAAATATTCTTAATATCAAGGAGAGATGCCTGTGGACACTGCAAAAGTACGCGCGCTCCTGGCGGCAGTAGACTTTGGGAGTATATCAAAAGCGGCCGAAGCGCTGGGTTATACCCAGTCAGGCGTAACGCACATGATGCGTACGCTCGAGGAAGAGGCCGGCTTTCCGCTGCTCATCAGGGGAAACCGGGGTGTAAAATTTACATCTGACGGCGAGAGACTTGCTCCATTGTTCCGCGAGCTCAGTCAGACCGCAGACAGGCTTGAGCAGGAGCTTGCTCTCACTCGCGGCGTAGAAGAGGGCATAGTTAAGATAGGCACCTATTCTTCCATATCCCTGCACTGGATACCTCAGATACTGGAAGCCTTTCAGGAGCGCTATCCGAACATAAAGGTGGAGCTATTGGAGGGAAACGGGCAGGAGATAGAGGAGTGGCTGTCCTCCGGCCGCATAGACATTGCCTATACGAGCTTGCAGCCATACTTCACCTTTGACACATTCAAGATACTCGACGACCCCATGTTTGCCGTACTGCCTAAGAACCATCCCCGCGCCCACGACAAAACATACCCCATATCAGAATTTAAAAATGAGCCGTTTCTGGTCTATGTCGCCAACACCAAGCCGGATGTGGACCTGGCCCGAGCCCTGAACTCTGTCGGCATCAGCGCACAGGGCAAGTTCACCTCAAACTTTGATATGACCATACTCGCCATGGTAGAGCACAATCTAGGCGTGACAATGATGCCGAAGCTGATACTTGAGGGTTCACATGCAGACGTTGCCTCAGTTCCGATATCGCCCCCTATCTCACGCTCGCTTGGTATGGCTGTACGCTCTATGGCTGACGCCTCGCCCGCCATGCGCAGGTTTATGGACTGCACCCGCGAGGTGCTGGGCGTATAAAATAACCCCTTCGCATTGTGAACGGCCCCAGAATATACGGACAGTACAAAAAGAGCCCTGGTGTAGGAGCT
>CAKNRQ010000051.1 GCA_930990965.1 uncultured Clostridia bacterium | reverse complement strand
ACAAAGCCGTCCTTCATGATGACGATGCGGTCGCCCAGGGTCATGGCCTCGGTCTGGTCGTGAGTGACGTAGATGAAGGTGGTATTGATACGCTGCCTGAGCTTGATTATCTCGGCGCGCATCTGGTTACGCAGCTTGGCGTCCAGGTTGGACAGGGGTTCGTCCATCAGGAAGACCTTCGGCTCGCGGACGATGGCGCGTCCGATGGCGACACGCTGGCGCTGGCCGCCGGACAGGGCCTTGGGCTTACGGTCGAGATACTGGGTGATGTCGAGTATCTCGGCGGCCTCACGGACCTTCTTGTCGATGGTGTCTTTATCTAAATGGCGCAGCTTCAGGGAGAAGGCCATATTGTCATAAACTGTCATGTGCGGATAGAGCGCATAGCTCTGGAAAACCATCGCTATGTCGCGGTCCTTGGGCGCCACGTCGTTGACGACCTTGCCATCGATGATGACTTCGCCTTCGCTTATCTCTTCAAGGCCGGCTATCATTCGCAGCGTGGTGCTCTTGCCGCAGCCGGAGGGACCGACGAGCACTATGAACTCCTTGTCGGCTATTTCAATGTTGAAGTCCTGTACGGCGACAACGCCCTTGTCGGTAATCTGGAGATTTACCTTGTTCTCTTCGCCGACTTCTTCCTTCTTGGCCTTTTTCTTTTTCTTGGCCTCTCCGGGGGCGTTGGGATAGATCTTCTTTACGTTTTTCAGTACAACTTCTGCCATTTCAATGCTGTAGCATGCCTGCCTCCGCAATGACATGCCTCGCCGACGTCCGCGAAGGGACGTGCGACTTTACGCCAGGTCTCCACACTGACGCACCGCCAGCCGCGGTATTTCCTCCTTTTTTTCTGTACGGTACAGCATGAAAATGGAGTGCTGCACCGCCATGGACTTCTTATATTTTACCAGTTGTTGTTGCTGGTGTAAACTATCGAGGTTGTACAGAATCGGCACGGCTTGTTTGAACTTATTGCACAAGCCGTGCTGGGGTGCTGTCTGCAAGAGCACACATTGTAGGGGATGGCGTCCTCGATGTCCCGGCTTGTCGGCTGGCGAGAGGTGGTGCCACGTCGCCCGACGCGGGAGGATGGCATTAGGTAATGCCGCAATCCTGAGGGGTTTCTTTTTGTCTTGTCAAAAAGAAACCCCTCAGACTCCAAAGAGAAAACCGCTTTGGTGCTGTTGGGTACGCAAGGGTGCCTCGTATCTCGGGCTGGCAGAAACGTTCAGGTGGTCATCCCTAAACTTCTATTTAGTTACTCCATCGCCGACCGCGGTTTCGCTTCGCGGCCGCTGACGGGTTAACACGGGACGTTGCCCGGGGTTTGTGCGGTGGATTATCACTGTTGGTAAAACCGCCGTTGCCCAAACGTGTGGCTCTTTTACCGCACACATTGCTGCGCTCGTGTGCTGAGGGGTGGTGAGGGCTAGGTTGCCCGGGGTGGTGCGGCTCTTGCCGCGCACGGCGCTTCGCTGGTGCGCTGGGAGGGTGATTGAGGGCAGGTTCTTGTGCCCGCTCTTTTTGCAACCGGCCGCCTCGCTGCAACGCACTGACAGCACACGCCTCAGCACACAAAAACACCCCCGGCGGGACGATTCCACCGGGGGTGTATACTTTTTTACTTGTCCACGCTGCGGGCAAAGCTCACGCCGTCTTTGTGCAGGTACACGTCCAGAGTGACTCTGTCTGCGCGTATCAAGCTCTGGGTGAACTCGTACACGGAGCCCGCCTCTGTGCGGGTGCGGCGCTGCACGGAGAAGGCGCAGCTTCCGGGGCGGCAGCCCAGCAACTCGGCTTCGCGGCGGCCCAGGATTACGGCCTCGTAGCTGTCCACGGCACTGTATGGCACGATGCCCTCTTCGTAGAGCAGGCTGTAAAAGCTGTGGGTCTCGAGCAGTTCGCGCGTAAGTTTCGGGTATATATATGTCGGATAGAAGCTGGTCTCGAGTATCAGAGGCTGGCCGTTCACATTCCTTATACGGGAAAAGCGGTAGATCTTGACGCTGCTGCTCTCCAGCTCCAGCATGGAGACTATGTCTGGCGGCGGGCTCATGACCTCGAACTCGAGTATGGTGGAGCTCGGCGTCATGCCCATTGCGTTTATCTCGCTCGTGAACGAATACACGTTCTCAGTGCGGCGGCGCATCTTTGGCTCGGCTACGAAGGTGCCGCGGCCCTGCTTGCGAACTACCAATCCGTCGGTTTCCAGAGCTCCTATAGCCTGGCGCACCGTGGAACGGGACACATCGAAAGTGCGGCAGAGTTCTGCTTCGCTGGGGAGCAGTGCTCCCGGCTGCAGAGTGCCGGCAGAGATATTGCGTTTTATAATATTCACGAGCTGGCTATAAAGCGGGATGTCGCTGTCCATGCTCAGCTTGTTCATCAAAACAGGATTAGTGTCCATGTTGCATCCTCTCGATCGACTTGTAATAACGTCTGATATGTCTATATCGTTTAATATATTATAATCGACGTGAAGGGATTTTACAAGTCCCACTTGTTGTCGAGAGTTCTTTAAATTTTTGCCGGGAATCTACACACTTTTAACAAAGCGGCAGTGTCACCGCAGCAGCTTACGCAGCATGGAGAGCTTGCTGTCCGTCCATGGACGGTATCTGACGCTGCTCTCCAGGCCTGAGCCACGCACTAGCACCCCCTCCAGGTGAGAGAACTCCTCAAAGCCCCAGCGCCCGTGGTATGCTCCCATGCCGCTCTCGCCCACCCCGCCGAAGGGCAGATTGTCCGTAGTCAAGTGCATAATTGTGTCGTTTACGCAGCCACCGCCGAAGCGGCAGCGGCCAAGCACGTACTCGCGGCTTTCACGGCTGGCAGTGAAGAGGTAGAGCGCCAGCGGGCGCGGGCGGCTCTCAACAAAGGCTATGGCCTCATCGAGTGACGATATCTTCAGCACTGGAAGTACTGGACCGAATATCTCCTCCTGCATTACGGCGTCCTCGGGAGAGACATCCGTGAGCACTGTGGGCTCAATTTGCAGGCTTTCCGCATTGCTCGCGCCGCCGGCAGCCACTTTATCACGGTCTATCAGGGCCGTTATCCTTTCAAAGTGGCGGCGGTTCACTATGCGGCCGTAGGAAGCGTCGTGCAATGCATCCGGGTACTGTGCTGCTATTTCTTTTTTCAAAGCGGCAATCAGGGCGTCGTGTACGCGCTCATCGCAGAGCACATAGTCGGGAGCGACGCAGGTTTGGCCGCAATTCAAATACTTGCCGTACACTATGCGCCTTGCCGCGAGCTGAATGTCCGCGCTCTTATCCACTATTACCGGGCTTTTACCGCCAAGTTCCAGCGTTACACTGGTGAGGTTTTCCGCAGCCGAGCGCAGCACTTCCCGGCCCACGCTCTTGCTGCCGGTAAAGAATATCTTGTCCCAACGTTCATCCAGCAGCGCCCGGTTCTCTTCGCGTCCACCCGTGACACACATGACATAGTCCGGCGTGAACACCTCTCCGAGCATTTCCGCTATTAGTCCCGCAGTGGCGGGAGCATAGGCGCTGGGTTTTATCACCGCAGTGTTGCCCGCGGCGAGAGCTGCGGCAAGCGGCTCGAGCGTGAGCAGCAGCGGGTAGTTCCACGGGCTCATTATGAGCGCCGTGCCATAGGGCACGTATCTGAGCTCGCCATGCCCCGGCATCTGCGCCATACCCATCCGGGTGCGCTTCGGCCGCATCAGCCGCCCCAGGTTCCGGCGCAGATAGCGTATTGACGTGAGCGTCAGCCCCGTCTCGCACATATAGGCTTCGGACGCACTTTTGCCAAGGTCGGCGTGCAGTGCACTTGCGATCTCCGCTTCATGCGACTTTATAGTGTCATAGAGCGCAGCAAGGGCAGCATCCCTGTACTCATGTTCCAGAGTTGCTCCCGAGGCAAAGAGTGCGCGCTGCTGTGAAACAATTTTGGAAATTTCACTTGCGGTCATATAAAACACCTCCGGCACTTGCCTGCTATTGTATCACACAGCGCCGGCGGTGCAAAGTCTACGGGCACAAAAACCGTGTGTAAACTATGGTCAGAATAAAGTACAGGCAGCTCACACCATACCCGCTTCACTCTATGAATAAGCAGAAGCACCCGGGTTTTTAGCCGGGTGCTCATTTATTATGTAAACTAAATCTCAATCCCGGCGCAGGAAGTATCTGATGAACACTATGCCAAGTATTGCCACTATTCCCATTAACACATAGACCATGAACGTCTCAGCTGTGCCTATTCCTGCGCCCCAGGAGGGAGTCATTTCCTCGTCTTTATACTGGTCCGTGATGTCCTGCCCGTCCTTGTCGAAGAGCCGCACGTCGTCTATATACACTCCGGTCACTCCGTCCGGCATAGAGGCGAGGGTTGCTTCCAGTTCATCATAGTCCATCACACGCAGGAAATCTTCGCCATCGAGTTCAAATGTGTTCACAAGGGTAATGTCGCGTTCCGAGCTGCTGCCTGTAAATTCGACCTCCGCACTGTAGATGTCGCGGCAGTTGTAGCCCGCGAGGTAGAAGAGCGGTTCGTCAATTCCTCTCGCCGATACGCCGCCGCCGTACAAGCCGCCGCTGTAGCGTGACGGCGTCTCGCTGGCGCTCAACGTCCGGTATTTCCCGTTGATACCGCGCACAAGGTGAATCACACCGTGGACGTTTTCGTCGTTCTCGGCAAAATAGAAGATGAAGAGGTGGTTGTCTATCGTGTCCCACGCCACGGCGCGCATTGTCGTCCCCGCGGGCACGTGCTGCATTGTAGAATCCTCTGGCGCAATTATATAGTCCTGCACCGCCTCGAGCCTGCCCGTCTCAGTGTTCGGGTAGTGGAATTCCTGGTCGTAGAGCCACCACATACACAACAGGGCCAGTATCAGGGATAGTGCCGCGGCGAGGAGGCGCGTTCTTTTGACGTGTTTCAGAAATCTCAGGGCGCGTTTTGGCGCGCGCTCTATGGGGACAGCGCCGCGCATGTTCCGCTCTATCCCGGCACACTTGGCGCAGCCTTCCAGGTGCTCTTTTACCATAGCCGTCGTCTCCGGCTCGGTCAGGTTCTCAATATAAGACGGCAGCAAATCGCGCACTACACAGCATTCCAACTTGTTCTCACTCATACCTGTCACCCCCTATTATTTTGGTCAGCTCTTCTTTACCCCGGTAGAAGCGCACTCGCGCCCACACTTCGCTCCGGCCCAGGAGTTCGCCTATTTCTCTAAAGGAAAACTCGCCCACCAGCCGCAGGCGTATTACTTCCCGCGTATCTCCGTCCAGCGCCTGCATTGCGCTGTACAAAATCGACCGCTTTTCCTTTTCGCACACCGTCTGCTCTACATCGTCAGGGGCTGGCAGATGCGCCGCGTCCTCTTCGTCCAGCGGCAAGTTGCGCCTCATCCTTTCCAGCTCCTTAAACCACAGCCTCTTAGCTATGGCGCAGAGCCAGACCAGCGGTGATGATTCGCCGCGGTAAGAGCTCATGCCTTTTATGGCCTGGCAGAACGTCTCCTGCGTCAGCTCCTCCGCTGTGTCCGCGTCGCCGCACAGAGAGTAGAGGTAGCGGTAAACGCCAAGGGCGTGCTGTTCATATATATCGCCCGCATTTTTACGCACAGCCCTCACCCCCTTGTTTTCTTCTCAACTATTAGTTCCGCTTACCGGCGATTCGTTACAGAAAAACCGGGATTTTCGTGAAACCCGGAGAGCCTATATGGAGATTATATCAGCTCGACACGGCTGTATCCAGATTATATACGGCACTTAGGTGCAAAAAAGCAGAGGGCATCCGGCATATACCGGATGCCCTCTGTTTCATTTGCCTGCCGGAACTCAGAGCCCGACAGCAAATTTATATGTGTGAGTTTGCTCAGGCAAGCTCGACCTCGGCGCCAACAGCCTCGAGCTGCTTCTTGAGAGCCTCGGCCTCGTCCTTGGAGACGCCTTCCTTGATCTTGGCAGGGACCTTCTCGACGAGAGCCTTCGCCTCGGCGAGGCCCAGGCCGGTGATGCCACGGACTTCCTTGATGACCTTGATCTTCTCGGCGCCGAAGCTCTTCATGACGACGTCGAACTCGGTCTTCTCCTCCTCGGCGGGAGCAGCGGCGGCGGCGCCGGCAGCGGGGGCGGCGACGGCGGCGGCAGAGACACCGAAGGTCTCCTCAAGGGCGTGGACGAGCTCGCTCAGCTCGAGAACGGACAGAGCCTTGATCTCCTCGATCATGGCGGTAACTTTTTCGCTGGCCATTATAATTTCCTCCTGTTAATCAGTTTAAATAAAGGGTTTGCCGCAATTACTCGGCGGCGGGGGCCTCCTCGGCAGGGGCGGCCTCTTCGGTAGCGGCGCTCTCTATGGAGCCGCCGTTCTTCTCGACTATCTGACCAAGTACAACAGCCAGGCTGGTGATGGGCGCGAGCATGGTGCCCAGGACCTTCGCGTACAGGGCGTCCTTGCCGGGCAGGGCAGCGATCTCTTCGATCTCATTGGCTGCCAGCACCTTGCCGTCCATGAACGCGGCCTTGATGTTGAAGCGGTCACCCAGCTTCTTGGAGTAGTCGTTGATGATGCGGATGGGCGCTATCGGATCGCCCGCGCTGGTTGCGAGGGAAGTGGTGCCGTTGAGCACGTCATTGAGGCCCTCTATGCCCGCTTTCTCAAGAGCGAAACGGGTCAGGGTGTTCTTAACTACGCTGTACTCGACCTCGCTGGCCACGAGCTCGCGGCGCAGCTGAGTGTCCTCGGCCACGGTGATACCGCGGTAGTCAACGAACACACCGGCGCTGGCATTCTGGAAACGCTCAGTCAGAGCTTCCACTATTGCCTTCTTCTCGCTGAGGATCTTTTCGTTCGGCATTGCTTCTTCTTTCACC
The DNA here is from genome assembly GCA_930990965.1 of uncultured Clostridia bacterium. GTDB lineage: Bacteria > Bacillota > Clostridia > Oscillospirales > Oscillospiraceae > Scatomorpha > Scatomorpha merdigallinarum. The sequence goes on along the minus strand of CAKNRQ010000051.1, from coordinate 5,448 downwards.
TCCGGAAATATCTTCGCGTCCAAAAATAAGCCTCCGTATCCAAGGACACGGAGGCAGAAAGCTTTCAAAATGAGCCATCCTCGGCAGGACTTCCACCATTCAAAACCTCCCGGAAAGCTCCCGGTCACGCCAAGGGCTGTTTACAACCCCAGCGCGCACCGCACGAAGCCATCCCGGACTGCCTCTAAGGCTGCCTGCTGTCTTTGGAACGCCCAAGTATAATATCAGGTTTTGTCGTCGCTGTCAAGCGATTTTTCCGACTTTTCTGTGTTTTTGAAGGCAAAAAAACGCTGGCCCAGATAGTTCAAAGCAGTGAAAATGCACATGCCGGCCAGCATGGCGATGTTGTCGTTTGCACTCTCGCTCAGACCGCTGAAAATCGAGCGGACCAGCGGCTGCGCTATGCCATAGGCCATGAGGTAGCAGACAACTATGTTCAATACAAAGCGCAATATCTCCTGCCAGCTCTGCTCGCGGCTTTTGAAGGTGAAGTACTTGTTGAGGAAGTAGCTCACTATACTGCCCACTACATAGTTCATGGCCGACGAAAACCAGTACCCGCAGTCTGCAAGATTGTAAAGCGCATACATTACCGCCGTACCAACAAGCGTATTGGCTACACCGACAAGGCAGAATTTCAGAAATTGCCTGTCAAAAAAGGCCGAAATCAATTTTTTCATTCGTTCTCCCCAGTTCCAACGAGGCCGCCCATTTCCAAATGCGGCCGGGATATTTCCATCTTGCAATGACGAAATAATTATGATATAGTTTCCTCATAAAATAAGAATTATTCTTATTATTGGAGGCAAGTATGTTGTCTGACAACGTGAAGCTGTACACGCCCGGCGGCGGGCGCATAGATTCGCTCGAACTCTCTGCTGATTTTCGCAGCGCGGACAAGTTCGGGCCATACAGGGTCGGCAAACAGGCCTTTTTCTACCGGAGCGGCCTCAGGCAGTACTGCCTGCCGTTTTCGGATTTCGGGCACGTTTTCAAGCGCGCCATGCTCTGCTCCTCGCGCACCTGCGGCAAGGTCGTACACACGGACACCTTCTGGCTGGTGTTCTGCTCCGGCGCCGACGAGCTTTGCGAGGCCAAGGCAATAGATGAGCGCCACGTGGACGCGGCGCTTGCGCTGCTGCGCGAGAGAGTGCCCTCGCTTGCCGTCGGAAAATAACAGGCGCTTACCGGGAGCCTTCGGGCTCCCTTTTTAATTCTGCCTCCGGTGCAGTATGCCGCCGGGCGGCGAGGGCGTTGAGCACCAGGCCTACGAAGGCGAGCGCGCCGCCTGCAAGCGTCTCGGCGCTGAACGCGCCGTAGAACACAGCGTCTATCACTGCGCCGCCGAATACCTGACCGGCGAACATGACAAGGGTCATGGCCACGGAGCTCATGTGCTTGACGCATATGTTCTGCAAAAACACTGCCAGTGCGCCCAGCGCACCGCCCAGGTAGGGCCAGATACGCATGTCAAACCCAGCGTCAAATAGTATGCTCTCCCCCAGCAGCGGGGCAATAAACAGGGCCGCGACGGCGACAATGATGCCCGTGAAGTAGCTGAACCAAGTGCCGGTCAGGAGACTGGTACGCTCAGAGAGCTGGGCTGTGACCTGGCGCGTACACACGCAGCAAGTGCCGGAGAGCACGCTGACCGCTACCGGCATCAGCGGCGCGCTGCCCGTGCCGCCTAGCAGCAGCATTATGCCGCAGCCGGTGACCAGCAGCCCGCAGAGTTCAAGTATCCCGAGCTTGCGCCGCGGCATGCCGAAGAGTCCGAAGCAGTCTATGACGAGGCTCGTCACGGCCTGACCGAGCAGGCTCAGAGCGAGGATGGCCGTAACGCTTATTTTACCCACCGCGAGCGTGTTGAAGAAGGTGGTGAAGTAATTTATAACGCCGCCGAGCAGAATGACAAACGGCACGCCCTTCGCGCGCTTAAACGGGTTTTCGCGTTTTATCAGCGCGGCAAGCGTACAGCTCAGAAGGCCCACTGCATGTATTATAAATGTGGTGAGGCTCCCGCCATACACCGCCGTCAGCTCCCCATTCACGGCGAGCATGACGGCAATTATAACTGCGGCCGAGCCTGCGACGGCGTAATACAAAACTGACCCCTCCGTAAAAATATGTCTCCCGGACGGAAAGTACATATTATCACGCCGAAGTGCAGATATCAAGTGGTGAAAGTGTAAACTTTTTTAGTCTAACTCGAGCGTCCTGTACAGGCGGTCGTTCTCATCCACCTGTGAAAACGCGGCCCTTATCCCTCTGGGCTTTTCACCTTCCGGCACCTCGTCTATACGCGCGTCGAGCTCAAGCACGTCCAGCACGGCGGTACAGCCCGCGAGCACGTATGCGCTCTCCAATGTGCCGGAGTAGGAAACTCCGGAATACGAGTTGTAGTCCAAACTAAGCTTCGGATTTCCAATTACGGCATGCAGGTTTATCGCCGGAGTATCGCCGCCCGTCAACTCACCGGTGACGGATGCAAGTTCGAAATCGTCCGATGGGTACGGACACGAGACGACACGCCCCGTCTGCTTGTGGTACATGCCCAGCGTCACCCTGCTGCAGGAGCCGTGCGCGCTCACGATGGCAAATTTAATGTTCTCCTCTTCAGCCAGCTTCAGGAGCGAAGCGCACAGCTCTTCGCCCGGCTTCAAGCTCACAATTATGCGCTGGCCAATGCGTCTATAGTCCATGTGTACCTCCGTTTAATCACTCTTCGTCAAACTCCAGCTTCAAATAGCGCTTGTCCATTTCGTCGGTCAGGGTGAAAGTGGCGCCCAGCCTGTCCCAGAAACCCGGGCCCTTGGATGGCGCGTCCACGGGCACGAGGCGGGCGTCAAGATCAAAGAGCTCGAGCACCACCGTGCAGGCCGCGCTTATTGTTGCGCTGTCCAGTATACCTCCGTAAACTACGCCCGGCGCCCGGTCGCCGTTGCTGAGATACTCGTCCTTTTTTATGGTGTTTGAAATCAGCGCGTGCAGGCAGAGCTGAGGCTCGTCGCCGCCCGTGAGTTCACCCGTGACGGATACGAGTTCATAGTCGAGCTCAGAATATGAGTATTCGAAAGTGCTGCCGTGGCTGGTGCTGTAGCTTCCCAGACGCACCATGCGCCCGGTACCGTGCGCCGACACCGTGGCGAAGCCGATGTTCTCCTCCACGGCGAGGCGGCGCAGCGTGGCGCAAAGCTCCTCGCCTTTGTCGAGGCTCGCAATTATCTTGTTTCCCGTGCGAACATATTTCACCGCTTCTCCTCCTTAGAGCCGTTTATTCCCGCGTGAGGCAGGTTCCATCTGAAATACGCGCTCAGCAGCCGAATGACCACGGTGGCCGTCATGCCCAGGGCTATGGCCCAGGCGTCGCCCGTGAGCGGCATCATAATCACGCAGAGCACCGCGCCGAGCAAGGACGCGCTCGCGTAGACGTGTTTGAGGAATATGTACGGCGTCTGTCCCGCCATCACGTCGCGCAGCACGCCGCCGCCCACGCCTGTGACGACACCGGTGAACACCAGCAGGAAAGCGTTATACTCCACCCCCTGCTCCAGCGCCGTACCTATTGCAGACACTGTAAAGGCGCCGAGGCCGAGGCTGTCCATGATAAGCATGACTACGCTGTACGGGCCAGTGGTCTTCTCGGTAAACCCGCGCCTGGCTATCAGAAACACCGCCACGCTTGCGGCTATGGCTATCATGGCGTAAATAGGGTGCTGGAAAGTGCGCGGCGGCGTCAGGCCCAGGATGAGGTCTCGTATTACGCCGCCGCCCACGGCGGTCGTTAGGCCCAGTATGATGACGCCGAACACATCCATGTCCCGGCGCACGCCGACAAAGGCGCCGGACACCGCAAAGGCCAGGGTGCCCACTATTTCAAGGACGAACAAAACCGTCTCCAAATCCACAACCTCCCGGAAGTTTCCGCTATGGAGCTATTCTAACCCGCAGCCGTTAACTTTTCAACGGCTATATGCATTGCAGTCACGATATTTTGATGCTATAATATGTTTAACCCACATTTGGAGGGCTGTCTATGAATAAAAAGGAGCTGGCCGGCCAGCTTATCTCTGCCGTAGTGTACATCGCGCTCGGCCTTATCCTTGCGCTCAATCCCGGCATGAGCGCCAACCTCATCTGCTCAGGAATCGGGGTTTGCGCCCTTGTTTACGGAGCATTTTCCATATTGCTCTACTACATGCGCCGCCGTGACGGAGACGTGTCGCGCTTCGCTCTGCCGGTGGGCATTGCCTTTGCGGCCCTGGGCGCCTTCTGCCTGATAGCGCCGGAGGTGGTACTGTCTATCATCCCCCTGCTCTTCGGCGTCGTGCTGCTCATTGACGGCTCCGGCAAGCTTGGCCGCGCTTTTGAACTGCGCCGCGCCGGCTTCCCCGGCTGGAGCACCGTTTTGGTCGTGGCCCTGCTAGTAATGCTCTTCGGCGTATTGCTCGTGACTCAGCCGTACATGGCAGTGGAAACCGTTATGCGTCTTTTTGGCGCCCTGCTCACCGCCGACGGGGCCATAGAGCTCTACTTCATACTCCGCATTTACAGAAATGTAGGCTGATAAAGCCTGTGAAAAGGAAAAGGGAGCCGCCAAGCGGCTCCCTTTTCCTTTTGTTCCTTGGCTCAGGCTCCGACGGCACGACGCAGGGCGTCCACACGGTCGGTCTTTTCCCAGGCAACGCCCAAATCCTCGCGGCCCATGTGGCCATAAGCGGCCAGGGCCTTGTACTGCGGCTTTTTGAGCTCCAGGTCGCGGATAATCGCGGTCGGGCGCAGGTCAAAGACCTGGCCTATGGCCTCTTCCAGCGCGTGATCGCTCACAGTGCCCGTACCGAAGGTGGTAACGTTTACGCTCACCGGGTTCGCAACGCCAATCGCGTAGGCTATCTGTACCTGGCAGCGCCTGGCAAGGCCTGCGGCGACAATGTTCTTTGCCACGTAGCGTGCGGCATAAGTCGCGCTGCGGTCAACTTTCGTGGGGTCCTTGCCGGAGAAGCAGCCACCGCCGTGGGGAGCGCTGCCGCCGTAGGTGTCGACAATGATCTTGCGGCCGGTGAGGCCGGAGTCAGCAGCGGGGCCGCCCTTGACAAAGCGCCCGGTCGGGTTGACATAATACTTTATGTCGCCCTTGTTCAGTTCGGCGGGCACTATCGGGTCAATGACGTACTTTATCATGTCGGCGCGGATCTGCTCAAGGGAGACGCCCTCGTCGTGCTGAGTGGAGACGACAACGGTGTCTATGCGCACGGGCTTGCCGTTTTCGTCGTACTCCACGGTGACCTGGGTCTTGCCGTCCGGGCGCAGATAAGTGAGCAGGCCGCTGTGGCGCACCTCGGCCAGCTTGCGGGCCATCTTGTGCGCGAGGGAAATAGCGAGCGGCATCAGCTCGGGGGTCTCGTCGCAGGCGTAGCCGAACATCATGCCCTGGTCGCCGGCGCCGTT
>CAKNRQ010000050.1 GCA_930990965.1 uncultured Clostridia bacterium | reverse complement strand
TCCTACACAGGGGGCCTTTTGTCTATTGTCCGTTTTTACTGGTTCAGTTCACAGTCACGCTGTACGGAGGCGTTTTCTTATCCCAGCAGCCGGGCCAGGAGCGGGCGGTGGACGCTGACCGCGCCCTTGGGGCAGAACTCCTGGCAGCAGAAGCAGCGTATACACTTTTTCGCGTCAATCTGCGCTTTGCCGTTTACCACGTGCGCGGCCTTGGCCGGGCAGACCTCGGCGCACTTGCCACAGCCGACGCACTTAGCCTTGTCTACCTTGGGACCCGTGCCGAAACCACGGCGCATGAAGGCACTGACAATGGGTATCCTTGTGCGGAAATCTATTTTGCCGCCCACTGGCAGGCGCTTGAAGTCGGGAAGGGCAAACTCGTCCGGGTCGCCGCTTATGGCGAGGTCATGCCAGTCGGCCGGGCACAGGCCGCGGGAGATGCTCTCGGCCACTGTCGGCGCGTCTGCGGCCTCCATGCCGATGAGGTGGGCGCAGACCAGGTCGGCGTTAAAGGGCGTGTCCGCGGCCAGGATGGCGCCCATGTGCCGCGGCTCACCCTGGGTCGGGCCGTTGCCCTCCATGCAGTCCACGGCGTCTACTATCGTCAGGCGCGGGGCATTGTAGAGCGCGAGGTCTACGAGCATGGAGCAGAAATCGGGCGTGTTGGGGTAGAGATAGTGCATCTCCGGCTTGCGCGTGCCGGGTATGCTGCCGAAGAAATTCTTCACCGCGCAGGTCATGCCCGCCATGCCATGGGTTTTGAGCTTGGCGAAGTCGATGATTGCGTCGGCCTTTTTGAGCCACGAAGTGTAGGAGAACGACTTTGCTGTCTTGCCCTCTGGGAAGCGCACCTCTTCGGTTTCAAAATCCTCGTTGAGTTCGCCGCCCGCGCGCTCAACGGCGTCTATGCCGGCGCCGTGGTAGACGGAATGCACCCAGGCGGCAGTATAGGGCCCGCCGGGGCTGTCGCCAACGATGACGTGCGCGCCGCGCGAGACCAGCATGCGCGTGAGCGCAGCCACCGCTTCGGGGTGCGTCACGGCCGCGCTCTCGGGGCTCATGCGGGAGACGAGGTTGGTCTTGATGGCGATGGTCATGCCGCTCTGCACCCAGTCTAGGCCGCCGAGCGGCTCAAGGACGGCGGCAAGTGCGGCGTCCAAATGCTCCGGCGAGTAGTCGCCACAGGCGGTGATGCTGACGTTTATAGACAAGGACTTGGACTCCTTTCACAACAAATCACTGTATTGACTATCATATTTTACGAAATTTTCACGGCTTGTCAAGATTCTATATGCAAAAAGCACAATATATGATATCATGTAAACAGAATCGGCCTGTCTTGGAGAGAGCAGAGCCAAATATAACAGGAGGGATAGACAACATGGAGAAGATAGCAATCACCCTGACAACATCCCCCAAGGAGAAGGTGCCGAGTAACCAGCTCGGCTTCGGCAAGGTCTTTTCTGACCACATGTTCCTCATGAATTACGACGAGGGCCAGGGCTGGCACTCGCCGCGCATCGTACCCTACGGACCGATCGAACTCATGCCCTGCGCAAACGTGCTGCACTATGCGCAGGAGATCTTTGAAGGCCTCAAGGCCTACCGCACCGAGGAGGGCACCGTGCAGCTCTTCCGTCCGACGGAGAACATCAAGCGCATGAACAACTCGGCTCTGCGCATGTGCATCCCGCCCGTGCCCGAGGATATCTACCTCGAAGCGCTCAAGACCCTTGTCTCGGTGGACGAGAGCTGGGTCCCGCACGAGTACGGCACCAGCCTCTACCTGCGCCCGTTTATTATCGCCACTGACGCGCAGCTCGGCGTCCATGCGGGCCACCACTACCTGTTCTGCATCATCGCTTCGCCCTCCGGCAGCTACTACGCCGGCGGCATAGACCCGGTGCGCATCATGATCGAGAGCCGCGACGTGCGCGCGGTGCGCGGCGGCACCGGCTACGCCAAGTGCGGCGGCAACTACGCGGCCAGCATGCGTGCGGGTGAGGAGGCCGAGAAGAAGGGTTTCGCCCAGGTGCTCTGGCTCGACGGCGTGCACATGAAGTACATCGAAGAAGTCGGCGCCATGAACGTAATGTTCAAAATTAACGGCAAGGTCGTCACACCCGACATCTCCGGCGGCACGGTCCTGCCCGGCATTACGCGCAAGAGCTGCATCGAGGTCTTGAAGGACTGGGGCTATGAGGTCGAGGAGCGCGACATATCCGTTGACGAGCTGATTGAAGCCGCCGAGAGCGGCGCGCTGGAGGAGGCCTGGGGCGTCGGCACGGCCGCCGTCGTCTCACCGATGGGCGTCCTGGCGTACAAGGATGTGGAGCACGTCATCAACAACAACGAGATAGGGCCGCTGACGCAGAGGCTATATGACGAGCTCACGGGTATTCAGTGGGGCAAGCTGCCCGATACCCGCGGCTGGATAGTCAAAGTCTGCTAAACCGCAGCAGCGAAAACCTAGAGGCCGGGACGGGCACACCCGTCCCGGCCTCGTGCCGTTTTTAGAGGTTTTGTTCCGCAAGCCAGGCGCTGGCCTCTTCGGCGACGCCGCGCAGAGTGTCGGGGCTGAAGGGTGAGTCAAGCCCGGCCTGCTCGAGCAGCTCGAGGAAGGTCAGCGTGCCCGCCGGGCGGGTGTAGGCCATGTACTTGGCCCAGGCGGCGTCCTTGTCGTGGCGCAGCATGGCCCAGAATTGCAGCGAGATGGTCTGAGCGAGGCAGTAGTCAATGTAGTAGAAGGGGCTCTCATAGATGTGCCGCTGCCGCTGCCAGGCACGGCCCGAGGCGTAGAAGCCCAGGGATTCCTCCGGCTTGAGCCAGGGCATGTAGACGCCGGCAAGTTCCAGCCAGGCGGCGTTGCGCTCGGCGGCGCTGTACTCCGGGTGCTCGTAGCACACGTGCTGGAAGTGATCGACCAGGGTGCCGTAGGGTATGAAGGTCAGCGCATCGGCCAGGTGCTGCCAGCGGAACTTGTCCGCATACGCGCCGAAGAAGCTCTCTGCCCAGGGCTCGGCGAAGAACTCCATGCTCATGGAGTGCACCTCGCAGGCTTCGAGCGAGGGCCACTGGCTCTCTGCGGGGATGATGTCTCGCGCCAGATACTTGGCGAAGGCGTGTCCGGCCTCATGGGTGATGACTTCCACGTCGCCGCTCGTGCCATTGAAGTTGGCGAAGATGAAGGGAGCCTTGTATTTTTGCAGGCTGGTGCAATAGCCGCCTCCTGCCTTGCCGGGACGCGAGAGCACGTCGAAGAGCTCGTTTTCAAACATGAAGTCTATGAACTCTGCGGTCTCGCCGCTCAATTCGTGGTAGAAACGGCGGCCGGCTGCAAGTATCTCTTCGGGCGTGCCGGTGGGCTTCGCGTTGCCGTCGGGGAACCACATGGCGCAATCCGCGTAGCCCATGGGCAGGCTCTTGCCCAAACGGCGGGCCACGACTTCGTAGACCCGCGTGGCGATGGGCACGATGTACTCACGCACAGCGGCGCGGAAACTCTCGACGTCCTCCTTGCCATAGCAGTTGCGCACCATGCGGTCGTAGCCCAGAGGCGTGTAACCGTCGTATCCGAGCTTTTTGCCCATGGCGTCGCGCAGCGCTACAAGTTCGGAGTATATTTCGTCAAGGCGCTGCTCATTTTCCTCGTACCAGGCGTTTTCAGCGCTCCATGCCGCCGCGCGCCGCTCGGGGTCAGGGTCCTGCTTGAGCGGGGAGAGCTGGGAGATGGTGTAAACCTGGCCCTCAAAGGGGATCTGAGCCGAGGCGATCAGCTTGGAGTACTCCGTCGTGAGCGCGTTTTCACGCTGCAATTCGGAGACTATCTCCGGAGAGAAGGTGCGCAGCTCTATCTCGGCGTTGAGGAACATGAGGCGGTTGTATTTGCGCTCAAATTCCGCGCGGTACGGCGTGGCGAGCACGGCCGCGTTCCAGCGCTGGACGTGCTCTTCAAGCTCAGGCGAGGCCGAGTCGATGAACGCCACCTCGGCGTCGTAAAACTCGTCGCGCGTGTCTATGTCGTGCCGTATCTGGGCCACGGTCAGCATGGTGTCAAAACCGGCGGCGTAGGCCTCGACTTCCAGAAAGACGCGCTCAGCCTCCTCGAAGCTCTGAGCCGCCTCCATACGTCCGGCGGCCTCGGTGTAAAAGCGTCCTGCGGCCTCAAAGTCCGGACGCTCGTAGGGTATTTCGGAAAACTTCAAGAGAAACTCACCTCCACGCCAATTCCCAGTTTCCTGCCCAGACGCCTGATAGCTCCGGCGCCGGCTTTCTCGTTGAACGAGTCCATGAGCGCCTTGAAGCGCATGAGATCGGCGGCCTCGCCTGGCCAGTATTCACAGAGCGCGTCTTCGCCGACGTCGTCCATGACCTCGGCGAGCGCCACAAGCGCGACGTATATGTCGTCGAGGGCGCCGAGTCCGTTGTCAAGCGGCAGCGCGAAGTACGCCGCAGCTATGCCGAGCTTGAACTTCGACCTCTTGGAGACGCGGCCGTCGCGTATCAGCATGGTCAGGGTGTAGAGTATGTCCGGCGCGCCGGCGGCTATCTTGGCGAGCTTTCCGGCTCCAAGCCTGTCTGCTCCGGACAGCGCCGCGTCACGGACACTGTGGTAGGTATCCTTCATGTATTCTGCCATGTCGGCTCCTCCTTGTGCATTTTATCGTCTACATTTTATACCGCCGGCCGGGCTTTGTAAATCCCGAGCGCGGCGCAATTACCGCCAATTTCCATACGTCGAAAAAAGTGACAGCTATCGAGTAATTTAGCACTAAATTCGTCTGTAGACTTTCGCCGATATTAGTCGAAAACACAGTTGCGCAAAACCATGCTTATGATGTAGAATCTACATGTATTAACTTTTAGTTAACATTTTGCGCTTATTTACAGATTTCATGTGGATTGGAGGCGAGTGCCCTTGCAGCTTCTGGAGCAGCGTATAATTGCCGACGGGGAAGTTCTGCCCGGCGGCATACTTAAGGTTGACGGCTTCCTGAACCACCAGATTGATCCTCAGCTCCTCACCGCCATGGGCGAGGAGTTTTACCGCCTTTTTGCGGGCGAGGGTGTGAACAAGATACTTACTATTGAGGCGTCGGGCATCGGACCGGCCTGCTTTGCAGGCCTGGCTTTCGGTTGCCCTGTTTTGTTTGCCAAGAAAAACCGCACGTCGAATCTCGCGGGCGAGTTCTGGACGAGCCGGGTCTACTCTTTCACCCACCACGTCGAGAACACCATACTCGTGAGCAAGAAGTACCTCGGCCGCGGTGACTGCGTACTCATCATAGACGACTTCCTCGCAAACGGCGCGGCCCTTGACGGGCTCATAACCCTCTGTGAAGAGGCGGGGGCCGAAGTCGCGGGCGCAGGCATCTGTATAGAGAAGGCCTTCCAGCCCGGCGGCGAGCGCATCCGCGCGCGCGGCGTGCACGTCGAGAGCCTTGCACGCATAAAGTCTATGACGGACGACGGCCAGATCGAGTTCTGCTGACGTGCCGTAAACAAGATTAACACAGTATTTAAGCTTCAGCGATATATACCGGGGAATATGGCCCCGGCGTCTCTACCCAGCCCCGTAACAGGCCGGACTATCGGTGAGGTGCCTAAGTGCCCTCTTCTGGCAGAGACGTTGCCCGGAGAGGGCTTTTGTTATGGTCTTAAACCTCTGCGGTTTTAAGATAATAATCACAAGACAAAATGGAGGAACGAACAAAATGAAGAAGTTTCTTGCACTTCTCCTCGCTCTGGTAATGGTGTTCGCCCTCGCCGCCTGCGGCAGCGAGCCCGCCCCCACTACCAGCGAGAACCCGGGCACCGAGCCCAGCACTGCCCCGAGCGCCAACGGCGAGACCGCCGGTGTCCCCGAGGACTTCAAGGTCGGTTTCATCTTCCTGCACGATGAGAACTCGACCTACGACCTCAACTTCATCAACGCCGCCAACGCCGCCATCGAGGAGCTGGGTCTGACCGAGGACCAGTACGTCTTCCGCACCAACATTGCCGAGACCCAGGACTGCTATGACGCCGCCGCCGAGCTCGCTGACGAGGGCTGCGACATCATCTTCGCCGACAGCTTCGGCCACGAGTCCTTCATGATCCAGGCCGCCCAGGAGTTCCCTGAGGTCCAGTTCTGCCACTCCACCGGCACCAGGGCTCACACCGAGGGCCTTGCCAACTACCACAACGCTTTCGCCTCCATTTATGAGGGCCGCTACCTCGCCGGTATCGTCGCCGGCATGAAGCTCAACGAGATGATCGCCAACGGCGAGATCACCGAGGACGAGGCCAAGATGGGCTACGTCGGCGCCTACACCTACGCCGAGGTTCTCTCCGGCTACACCAGCTTCTACCTGGGCGCCAAGAGCGTCTGCCCCAGCGTGACCATGGACGTTACCTTCACCGGTTCCTGGTATGACCAGGCTGCCGAGTACGAGGCCGCCAACAACCTCATCAACGGCGGCTGCGTCCTCATCAGCCAGCACGCCGACTCCATGGGCGCTCCCTCCGCTTGCGAGGAGCAGGGCGTTCCCAACGTCAGCTACAACGGCTCCACCGCCAGCGCCTGCCCCGAGACCTACCTCGTCTCCAGCCGTATTGACTGGACTCCGTACTACCTCTACGCCATCAACTGCGTTCTCAACGGCGAGGAGATAGCCGCTGACTGGACCGGCACTCTCGAGACAGGCTCCGTCGTCCTGACCGAGCTTGGCGCCAACGTCGCCGAGGGCACCCAGGAAGCCATCGACGAGGCCATGGCCGCCCTCGAGGACGGCAGCCTGCACGTCTTTGACACCAGCACCTTCACCGTCGGCGGCGAGACCGTCACCAGCTACATGGCTGACGTTGACACCGACGCCGACAACACCGGCGACACCGAGGCCATAGTGGACGGCTACTTCGCCGAGAGCACCGAGCGTTCCGCTCCGTACTTCGACCTCCAGATAGACGGCATCACCCTGCTCGACACCAACTTTGGTTGATATCTGAGGTACCACACGACAGACATCACCGGCAAGCCCTTCGGGGCTTGCCGGCAAAGGACAACGCGGCGACAGCGTGCGCCGCGCTGTCCTTTGAGCTTTTTGTTCAGACACTTAACGGGAGGGAATCTATTGGACGGCAAGACTGCGGCGGTGCAGATGCGCGACATCACCAAGAGCTTTGGCTCTGTCAAGGCCAATGACAAGGTGTGGCTCGACATCTACAAGGGGGAGATTCTCGCCCTGCTCGGCGAGAACGGCAGCGGCAAGACTACGCTCATGAACATGCTCTCCGGCATCTACTATCCCGACGAGGGGCAGATATATGTCGATGGGAGGGAAGTTGTAATACGTTCACCAAAGGACGCCTTTGACCTGGGCATAGGTATGATCCATCAGCACTTCAAGCTCGTGGACGTGCTCACCGCCGCCGAGAATATCATCCTCGGCCTGCCCGGCAAGGGGAAGCTGGACATCAAGTCCGTCGCGGCCAAGGTCCGCGAGATCAGCGAGCGCTACGGCTTTGAGGTTGATCCGATGCAGAAGGTCTACGACATGTCCGTTTCGCAGAAGCAGACTGTGGAGATAGTAAAGGTGCTCTATAGGGGCGCCGACATACTTATACTCGACGAGCCGACGGCAGTCCTCACCCCGCAGGAGACGGACAAACTCTTTGCCGTGCTGCGCAACATGCGCGACGACGGCAAGGCCATCGTCATTATCACGCACAAGCTCCACGAGGTGGAGGAACTCTCCGACCGCGTGGCCATACTGCGCCACGGCCACTTTGTCGGCGACATGCCCACGAAAAAGACCAACGCCGGCGAGATGACCAACATGATGGTGGGCCGCCCGGTAGTGCTCAATATAGACCGGCCCGAGCCCAAGAATCCGCAGCGCCGTCTGGAGGTCAAGCACCTCACCGTCCAGGACGAGGACGGCGTGACGAAGCTCGACGACGTCTCCTTCGTCGCCTACTCGGGCGAAATACTCGGCGTGGCCGGCATCTCCGGCTCCGGGCAGAAGGAATTGCTCGAGTCCATCGCGGGATTGCACCGCGCAGAGGGCGGCTCCATTATATACGTCGACCCCGAAACCGGGGCCGAGGAAGAGCTAATAGGCAAGGATCCGCGCGATATCAGCGACATGGGCGTGGCACTCAGCTTTGTGCCCGAAGACAGGCTCGGCATGGGCCTCGTCGGGGACATGGACCTCTCCGACAACATGATGCTCCGCTCTTTCCGTCGCGGCCGCGGCTTTTTCACGGACCGCAAGAGCCCGCACAAGCTCGCTGAACGAGTGGTAGAGGAGCTGGATGTCAATACTCCCAGCATAGAGACGCCGGTGCGCCGCCTCTCCGGCGGCAATGTGCAGAAGGTGCTCGTAGGGCGCGAGATTTCAAGCGCACCTACTGTGTTGCTCACGGCCTATGCGGTGCGCGGCCTCGACATCAACTCGTCGTACACGATATACGAGCTCATAAACAAGCAGAAAGCGCGCGGCGTGGCCGTCGTCTATGTGGGCGAAGACCTGGACGTGCTGCTCGAGCTCTGCGACCGCATACTAGTCCTCTGCGGCGGCAAGGTCAGCGGCCTCATACCCGGCCGCGGGGCCACTAAACGCCGCGTGGGCCTCATGATGACCAAGCTGGGAGGTGGCACGGAAGATGAATAACGGCAAAGTCCGTGTGCCCCTGGTACACATTTCACGCCGCAGCGCCCTGCCCTGGTACAAGGCCTGGGCCATACGCGGCATTGCAATAGTCCTCGCGCTCATAGTCTGCGGCATACTGACTACGCTGCTGACGGGCGAGGACCCGATACAGATTTATATCTCCATGCTCGACGGCGCCTTCGGCACTTCGAGGCGTATATGGGTGCTGCTGCAGAACATAGCGATACTGCTGTGCGTCTCGCTGGCGCTCACCCCCGCGTTCAAGATGCGATTTTGGAACATCGGCGGCGAAGGCCAGATCCTGGCCGGATGCCTGGCCACAGCGGCGTGCATGATTTGCCTCGACGAAGTGCTGCCCAACTGGCTGCTTATAGCGGTCATGCTCGTTGCGAGCCTCTTGGCCGGCGGCATCTGGGGCCTGATCCCAGCCTTCTTCAAGGCCAAGTGGAACACTAACGAGACGCTGTTCACCCTCATGATGAACTACGTCGCCATACAGCTCGTGGCCTTCTTCATCATCATCTGGGAGAGCCCCGTCGGCAGCGGTAACGTCGGCATAATAAACCAGCAGAGCCAGGCCGGCTGGCTGCCCATGATAGGCACAAACCGCTATATGCTCAATGTGCTGATTGTCGCCGTGATTACAGTGCTCATGTACGTCTACCTCAAGTACACCAAGCACGGCTACGAGATCTCCGTTGTCGGCGAGAGCGAGCGCACCGCTCGTTATGTCGGCATAAAAGTCGAGCGCGTCATCATGCGTACCATGCTCATTTCCGGCGCCCTCTGCGGCCTGGCCGGTTTTCTGCTCGTCGCGGGCACGGACCACACTATAACCACCACCATCTCCGACAACCGCGGTTTCACCGCCGTCATGGTGAGCTGGCTGGCCAAGTTCAGCCCCATATTCATGGTTTTCGCAACCTTCCTGATAGTTTTCCTCGACCGCGGCGCCAGCGAGATAGCCAGCGACTTCGGACTCAACGAGGCATTCGGCGACATACTCACGGGCGTGATACTCTTCTTCATCATCGGCTGCGAGTTCTTCATCACCTACCAGCTCCACTTCCGTGGGCGTCATGCAAAGGAGGCGGCAGAGAATGTTTGATTTTGTAGCTTTCATCCCGCGTGCTGTCGCCCAGGGCGTGCCGCTCATGCTCGGCAGTACGGGCGAGACGCTCACCCAGAAGTCCGGCAACCTGAACCTGGGCCTGCCCGGCGTTATGTACGTCGGAGCTATCTGCGGCGTCATCGGTTCGTTCATGTACGAGACGAGCGGCGTGGTCATGAACGGTTTCCTGGCCGTGGCCATACCCGTGATTTGCAGCCTCTTCGGCAGCCTGCTCATGGGCTTGCTGTACTGCTTCCTCACCGTCACGCTGCGCGCCAACCAGAACGTCACCGGCCTTGCCATGACCACCTTCGGCGTGGGCTTCGGCAACTTCTTCGGCGGTTCGCTCATACGCCTCACGGACACCGAGGTGCCCAGCATCTCCCTGTCTGCCACCAGCGCCTACTTCAAGGCCACGCTGCCATTTGCAGATGAGCTCGGCTGGTTCGGGAGCATCTTCCTGAGCTACGGCGCGCTGACCTATATTGCAATCATAATCGCGCTTGGCTGTTCGTACTTCCTCAAGCGCACGCGCAGCGGCCTCAACCTGCGCGCCGTGGGCGAGGACCCCGCAACGGCCGACGCCGCCGGCATCAATGTCACCAGCTACAAGTACAAGGCTACCTGCATCGGCTGCATGATAGCCGGCCTCGGCGGCCTGTACTACGTCATGGACTACTCGAGCGGCATCTGGTCCAACGACGCCTTCGGCGACCGCGGCTGGCTGGCCATCGCGCTCGTTATATTTACGATGTGGCGCCCCGCGGTGGGCGTGCTGGCCAGCTTCCTGTTCGGTGGGCTGTATATCCTCTACCTGTTCATACCCTCCGGCACGAACCTCGCCGTCAAGGAGCTCTACAAGATGCTGCCTTACCTCGTGACCATTGCCGTGCTGATAATCGTCTCGCTCAAAAAGAGCCGTGAGAATCAGCCGCCCGAGCACTTGGGACTTTCGTACTTCCGAGAAGAACGGTAAAAAGTTAACTCCCCCATCCGGGTAAACGGACGGGGGAGTTTTTTAGTTGAAGACCCCTGTGCTGAGGTATTTCAGCCCGCTGTCATTGAGCGTTAGGACTATGGTTTTGCCCCTCTCGGCGCCGCGCAGGAGCTTTACCGCGGCGGCCACGTTAGCGCCAGATGATATGCCCACAAAGCAGCCCTCGAGCCGGGCAAGCGCCCGGGTCATCTCTATGGATTCCTCGTCGCTGACTTGTACCAGCCCGTCTATATTCTCGCGCTTTACCTTCGGCAAATCCATCGCGTAGCCGCAGCCCTGAACACTGTGCCGCCCTCCGTCGCGCAGAGGTTCTCCCGCATAGACCGCGGCGTTTTCAGGTTCCACAACGTAGCAGCGTATGTCTGGATTGTGGGCCTTTAGCGCCTCGGCGCAGCCCTCAAAGGTGCCGCCGCTGCCCACAATGTCCAAAAATACGTCGATTTCGCCGCCGCTCTGCTCCCACATCTCCTCTCCCGTGTGCAGCAGATGGGCCCGGTACGAGGCGTCGAGCTTGAACTGGTCGGCGCGGAATGCTCCCAGCTCCCTCGTCAGCTCCTCCGTGCGCTGCTCCACAAGCGCCAGGTCCTCGCCGGAAACCTGGCCCTTCACCGAGCCGGGACACTGCGGTACAAGCACGACATCTGCGCCCAATGCGCGCATCATGCGCGCCCGCTCCATGGAATTGCCTTCGGACATGACGGCGGTGAAGGGGTGGCCCTTCGCCCGGCACACTATGGCGAGGCCTGTGCCGGTGTTGCCGCTGGTCAGCTCTATCACCGGCTGGCCCGGTAATAGCTCGCCGCTCTCCTCAGCCTCGAGTATCATTTGCAGTGCCGGGCGGTCCTTTTTACTGTAGCCTGGGTTCAGGTATTCCAGCTTCGCATAAATGCGCCCTTCCACGCCGAAATGCTCAACTATCCCGCTGAGGTTCAGCAGCGGGGTCTCGCCAATGGCCTCGTATATGCTCTGTATCAGCTTCTTCATCTTGCGCTCCTCTCCCAAATGTGATATTATAATTTAAACATCGTAATTTATATTTTACGAAAACAAAATATATCTGTCAATACGCAAATTATAATTTATCAAGGAGCGCACATGGAAGTTGATAGAATCATTGCTGCAAATCTCAAAAGGCTGCGTGAAGAGCGCAATCTGAGCCTGAGCCAGTTGGCGGCACGCTCGGGGCTGAGTAAAGTTACACTCTCGCAGCTAGAGCGCGGAGGGGCCAACCCCACGATAAATAACATATGGAAGATTGCAAACGCCCTCGGCGTGCCATACACCTCGCTGCTGGACAGCTCAAGCCAGGGGGCGGCGGTGATAAGACGCGAGGAGTTGAGCGCTCAAGAGAGCGAAGACGGGCAATGCCGCGTGCTGTGCTACTATGCCAGCTCTGCGGAGAGAAACTTTGAATGGTTCCGGCTGGAGTTAAACGCGGGCGGCAGCTACACCTCCGTTGGCCACCGCGACCGCGCGCTGGAGTATGTGATTGTGCAGTCGGGCACGCTGCGGCTGGGGACGCAGGGGCAGGAATACACGCTCCGCGCCGGAGATGCGGTCAGCTTCAAGGCCTCGGCTCCGCACACGTACAGCAGTGAAGGCGGCGAAGCCGTCACGGCGTATATCATAAACTACTATCCGGCATGAGAAATGCCCTGACGTTGAACTGAACCAGTAAAAACGGACAATAGACAAAAGGCCCCCTGTGTAGGAA
>CAKNRQ010000049.1 GCA_930990965.1 uncultured Clostridia bacterium | reverse complement strand
ACGGCACCGGCGCCATCATGGCTGTCCCGGGCCACGACCAGCGCGACTGGGAGTTTGCCAAGGCGTTTGACCTGCCCATCATCGAAGTCGTCAAGGGCGGCGACGTCACCAAGGAAGCCTGGATTAGCAAGGACGAAAACGCCATCATGGTAAACTCCGGCTTCCTGAACGGCATGAGCGTCAAGGCGGCCATCCCCACCATGATCAAGTGGCTGGAAGAGAAGGGCATAGGCCGCAGCAAGGTTAACTACAAGCTGCGCGACTGGGTCTTCTCCCGCCAGCGTTACTGGGGCGAGCCTATCCCCCTGGTGCACTGCGAGAAGTGCGGCTGGCAGCCCATTGGCGAGAGCGAGCTGCCCCTGCTCCTGCCCGACGTGGACAGCTATGAGCCCACCGACAACGGCGAGAGCCCACTATCCAAGATGACAGATTGGGTCAACACCACCTGCCCGAAGTGCGGCGGCCCCGCCCAGCGTGAGACCGACACCATGCCGCAGTGGGCGGGCAGCTGCTGGTATTTCCTGCGCTACATCGACCCCGACAACGACCAGGCGCTCGCCAGCAAGGAAGCGCTTGACTACTGGAGCCCTGTCGATTGGTACAACGGCGGCATGGAGCACACCACGCTCCACTTGCTTTACAGCCGCTTCTGGCACAAGTTCCTGTACGACATCGGCGTTGTGCCGACCAAGGAGCCCTATGCCAAGCGCACCAGCCACGGCATGATCCTGGGCCTCAACCCGCACAACTACGCCAACCTCAACGAGACTGAGCGCAATGAGCTCCTCGCCCAGTATGGCAGCGAGGAAGAGGTGCGCAAGTATCTGCGCCACAAGTACGGCGAGATGGCCGACCACCCCATCGTCAAGATGAGCAAGAGCCTCGGCAACGTCGTCAACCCTGACAACGTCGTCAAGGAGTTCGGCGCCGATACTCTGCGCCTGTACATCATGTTCATAGGCGACTTCGAGAAGGCCGCGCCCTGGAATCCCAGCGCCGTCAAGGGCTGCAAGCGTTTCCTGGACCGCATCTGGGCCCTGGCCGAGAACCGCATCGACGGTGACGAGAGCTATTCTGCCGTCAATGAGAAGGAAGTCCACCGCTGCATCAAGAAGGTCAGCGAGGACATTGAGGCCATGAAGTTCAATACCGCCATTTCTGCTATGATGGTGCTCGTGAACAAGTTCTACGAGAGCGCCCCCTCCCGCGGCGACATCAAGGCCCTGATCGCGCTGCTGAGCCCCTTCGCTCCGCACATGGCAGAAGAGCTTTGGGAGATCCAGGGCTTCGAGGGCCTGGCTTCTCTGAGCCCCTGGCCGGAGTACGACCACTCCAAGACCCTTGACGCGGAAAAGGAGATAGCCGTCCAGGTCAACGGCAAGCTGCGCGGCACTGTCATAGTGCCCGCCGACTGCGAGGACTCCGTGGCCGTGGAGACCGCCCTGGCCGAGCCGAAAGTCAAGAAGTTCACCGACGGCTGCACTATCGTCAAGACCATCGTCGTCAAGAACAAGCTTGTGAATATCATTGCCAAGAGCTCCAAGTGAGTTTTACTTGACAACTGAGTCCTAAACACTTATAATGCATATGTTAAAGGGTTAATGCCCCGAAATGGGATAGAAGCCCCGACAGCGTCTTCGGACGTTTTGGAGGGAGGGAATACAATGTCTGAAATCTACGTCAAGGAAAACGAGTCTCTGGATAACGCGCTCAAGCGCTTCAAGCGCAGCTGTGCCAAGGCCGGCGTGCTGGCCGATCTCCGCAAGAAGGAGTACTACCAGAGCCCCAGCGTAAAGCGCCGCAAGAAGAGCGAGGCCGCTCGCAAGAACAAAAAGCGCTACTACTAAAAATCGCAAAAGAGCCGGGTCATTGACCCGGCTCTTTCTATTGTGCAAAGACCATCCGGGCAAACCGGACGGCCTCTTCTTATTAAGATATCTGTCGCATTCCTGCGCATTTTAGGACGCCATATAACAAGCGCTATGATAGCAAGGATATGCTAGTATACAATCTTCTCCGACGCGGCGCGCTCTTCGCGCAGCTTCACGGCGTTATATGTGATGCTGACGGAGCATGCAGCGGCCATGATTACATAGAACACGCAGGCGGGTATGCCGAGATTGTACACCAGGCTGAGACCCTCGTGCGGGACGTTAGAGAGAAGGGCGGGGAGGGTGATGCAGGAGAGGAGCACGTCCACGGCGAGCGAGAGCACGCCGAAAACTATGCGATTGATCCTTTTGACGGCAGAGAAGGAGAACACCGTCAGAAAAATCATGGCGCCGAGCAGTACTAATCCAACCATATTATTACCTCCAATAGCGTTTGCCCTGTCATGATACCCAAAATCATTATAGCATAATAAGACATAGCGAGGCAACAGATATTGCCATGATACACATGTAAATTTTTTGTGAGTCAATATGCTTTGGCAGGATTTCTAACATAAATACAGAAAATCCCCGGACGTTGCAAACGTCCGGGGACAGTGTGGCTTAAACCACCTGGGCTTTTATCAGGTTTGTGCTGCCGGAGTGGCCTATGGGGATGCCGGCCGTAATGACGACCATCTGGCCGGATTCGACCAGGCCCTCCTTGAGCGCGCTCTGCACGCACATGGAGAAGAGGCGGTCGGTGGAGTCCACGTAGCCCGCAAGCACGGGCTTCACACCCCAGGAGATGGCGAGCTGACGCCTGGCACGTTCAGTCGTGGTGAAGGCCACGATGGGACAGGCGGGACGGAAGCGGGAGATCATCCGGGCGGTGTGGCCGGTTTGTGTGGGAGTCAGGATGGCGTCTGCCTCGAGGTCCATGGCGGTGAGGCAGCAGGAGTGGGTGACGGCGTCGTTTATAGAGCGGCCGGGGGTGAACTCTACCTTGCGGAAACGGCCCCAGTAATCCGTGGCCTGCTCGGCGGCCTTGATGGTGTCAACCATAGTGGCCACGGCCTCGAGCGGGTACTTGCCGGAGGCCGTCTCGCCGGAGAGCATGACACAGCTCGTGCCGTCAAAGACAGCGTTGGCCACGTCGGAGACCTCGGCGCGCGTGGGGCGGGGGTTACGTATCATTGAGTCGAGCATCTGAGTGGCGGTTATGACGGGCTTGCCGGCCATACGAGTCTTGCTTATCATGCGCTTTTGCAGTATGGGGACTTCATGGGCGGGAATCTCCACACCCAGGTCGCCGCGGGCGACCATCAGACCGTCGCTGGCCGCGATAATTTCTTCGAGGTTGTCCACACCCTCGCGGTTCTCTATCTTGGAGATTATGCGGATGTGGTCGCCGCCGTACTCGTGCAGGCAGGCGCGGATGTCCTCTACGTCGGAGGCCTTGCGCACAAAGGAGGCCGCGACGAAGTCGAAGTCCTGCTCCACGGCAAAGCGCAGGTCTTCGCGGTCCTTTTCGGTCAGGGAGGGGAGCTGGATATGTACGTCGGGGATGTTGATGCTCTTGTTGCTTGAGAGCTCGCCGCCGCAGACCACGGTGCACTCTATGTCCTGGCCGCGTATTTCGCTGACTTGGAGCTCTATGAGCCCGTCGTCTATCAGCACGCGGCAGCCGGGGCGCAGTTCGTTGTGCAGGTTGGAATAGGTTACGGAGACGCGCTCGGAGGTGCCGGGCACTTCGCTGGTGGTGAGCGTGAACTTGTCTCCCTCCACAAGCGTCACGGGTCCGGATTCGAAGGACTTGACACGTATCTCCGGGCCCTTTGTGTCGAGGATAGTGGCTACGGCCGCGCCGAGCTCGTCGCGCACGCGCTTTACCTTGACGAGAGTAGCCAGGTGGCTCTCATGCGTGCCGTGCGAGAAGTTAAAGCGCGCGGCGTCCATGCCGGCAAGCACGAGGGCGCGCAGCTGCTCTTCGTTGTCCACTGCCGGGCCCATGGTACAGATTATTTTTGTCTTTCTCAAAGAGGTTTCCTCCACATATCAAATTGTTATTAATTATACAATAGCAGGGTGAAAGTTACAAGAATGTTTTTGTGAAGTTTTGCACACAGTTGTCCGGGCAGCACAGGCTGCAAAAAGGGCCCCGGTTTCCGGAGCCCTTAGTCAACAATTTTATTTTTCTATGGTCAGGTTGTCGATGCCGTTCTGCTCAAACTCGGTGAAATACTCGTCCATGCGGTTTGTGAGCTCCGTGAAGTCGTCGGGGTCGGTGTGGTCAAGGCTCATGTCGCGCCTGGCGAGCTCTTCGGCGAGTATGTCGTAGAACACGGCGTCCTCGTAGTCGGCTATGGCCTCATGTATGCCGCCCTCCTCATAGGCTTTGGAAGGGAAGACATGCCCATACCAAGTGGTGTAGAGCTCCTTCATGCCCTGCTTGGCGCAGTAACCGAAAAGCTTTTCCTGTATGTCGTCATAATCGGAAAAGCGGTCCTCGCCGCGCGTGGAATTGAGCACCCAGTTGCCTATATACACCATATCCAGCAAGCGCCGGAACTCCTTGGGTGATAATTCGATGTTCATCGCGCAAGCCTCCTGTCAAGCGCTAGTTGCGCACTTATATTATAGCAGACTACGGCGAAGATTTCCACACAAATTATTGCCAGAGTAAAAATAATGCGAGTGGCGCAATGAGTGAGAGTGTGATATGATAAGTTCCGTGGGGAGGTGTGCAGAGTGCTGGGACTGGCCGGAGCAGGGTTTGCTTTTGCGGGCGGCATTGCCCTTGCGCACTATGTCCTGCCGCAAGGGCTCAGAGCGCCAGCAGCGTGCGTGCTGCTGGCGATGACGGTTATAGCCGTTCTGGCCCTGAGGGGAGAAAAACGGCGCAATGCGGCGCTGGTTTGCCTCTTTGCCATGCTCGGCACAGGTTGGTACACCTTCTACTCTACGCGGTATCTGGGTGCGGCCGCAGATTACGCCGAGACCACGCAGACAGTGACGGTGCGTGTGGACGAGTACGCCTACCGCGACGGGGACTATGCCTCGCTGAACGTAACGCTGGCTGAACCTGGGGAGCCCAGGCTGGGTATAGCCATAGCCGATTACGACGGGGCCCTGCCGGAGTTCAGGCCGGGGGACCTGGTGTCCATGGAGCTCGAGTTTTCCGACGCCTCCATGCGCTACGGCGAGACGACCGACGTCTACGCTGCAAAGGATGTGCACCTGCGTGCGTATTATTTGGGCTGCGGTGACGTGCACCGTGACTGGAAGAGCGCGCTCTACTTCCCGCAGGAGCTGCTGCGCGCGATGGACGAGAGCATACGCGCAGTTTTCCCGGAGGACGTGCGCGCCATAATGCTCGCTCTGCTCATCGGCGAGACGCATGAGGTCTATGACGACTACGAGCTGGATAACGCCCTTGCTACAACTGGGCTTTCACATGTCATATCTGTTTCGGGTATGCATCTGAGTTTCCTCTGGGCCGCAGTGGTAATGCTGGCAGGACGCCGGAGAGCGTCGCTCATAGGCATACCGCTGATAATAGTTTTCACACTTATGATGGGCTGCTCCAGCGCCATAGTCAGGGCCTGCGTTATGTTGTTGCTGAGTATGCTGGCGTTTATGTTCAGGAGGGAGCCAGACCCGCTGACCAGCATGTCCTTTGCTCTGATGATATTGCTGGCGGCCAACCCGATGAGCATTGCCTCAGTCAGCTTGCAGCTCTCTTTTGCTTCCATGCTGGGCCTGGTGCTCGTGTCGCCTAAGATATACGAAGCGCTCAAGGCCAGATTCAACCGCAAGGGCATGCGCGCACGCAAACTGCGTGCCACGGTCATAGCGAGCGTTTCAAGTTCTGTAGGTGCGACAGTTTTCACATTGCCTATAGTTGCAACACTTTTCGGGTATGTGTCACTGATTTCGCCGGTTGCGAATTTGCTCACGCTCTGGGCAGTCAGCGCGGCCTTTACGGTGGGGTTTGCCGCCGCCGTGGCGGGTACGCTGTGGACGGCGCTGGGTACGGTATTGGCCTGGATCGCGGCCTGGCCCGCGCGGCTCTTCGTGTTCGTAATAGAGCTTCTGGCCCAGGTGCCATATGCGGCGGTATATACCGCAGACCGCATGGTGGTCTGGTGGCTGATCTTCACATACGTGGTCTTCATCCTGGCCGTACTTAGAGCTAAACGCGGCGCAGACGGAAAGAAGAGGGTACGGCTGCTCACTCCCGCGATCTGCTGCTGCGCACTGCTGGTGGCGGTGCTGTTCGCCGCCAGGCAGGACACATTGCGCGAGCGCAGCGTCACGGTGCTCGACGTGGGGCAGGGGCAGAGCGTGGCCTTGCTCTCGGGGGAGAGCGCCGTCGTTGTGGACTGCGGAGGCGGCGGCTCCTGGGAGCAGGCTGGCGACGTCGCGGGAGAATTTTTGCTCTCGCGCGGGCGGCACAGGATAGACGCCCTGGTGCTCACACACCTGCACTCCGACCACGCAAACGGCGCGGCCGGCCTGATGAGCAAAGTAGATGTCGGTACGCTCTACATGCCGGAGAACGCCGACGACTCCGACGGCGAGCTCGAAGACATATTGGCGACCGCAGCGAGCCGCGGCACGCAGGTAGTCACGCTCTCGAGCGAGGACATGCACATAGAGCTCGACGGTATGGGCCTTGGGCTCCTGGCCCCGCGCGGGGACTCGGATGAGAACGAGCGCGGGCTAGTAGTTAAGGCCTCCATTGGGGAGTACGACACGCTTATAACCGGAGATGCCGGGTTTGCCATAGAGCGGACGCTGGCAGCGGAGCAAAGCATCGGCAGATGCGAGCTGCTTGTGGCCGGGCACCACGGGTCGCGCTACTCAAACAGCTTTGAACTCGTGGACTGTGTGCGTCCCGAGACGGTCGTAGTTTCGGTTGGGTATAACTCCTACGGTCACCCGACGGAGGATGCGCTGTCGCGTCTCGCCATCACCGGCGCGGAGATATACCGCACCGACTTAAACGGAAATGTCACTGTGAGGATAGATGATAATGCCGAAGAAGCCATACAATAAGAAAACATTCAGCTACAAGGACGTGAGCCGTGAGCTCAAGCAGGGCGGGCCGCAGCGGCTCTATCTGCTGCACGGCCAGGAGGATTATTTGCTCGATCGCTTCGTGGAGGAGCTTACCAAAGCCTGCCTGCACGAAGGCGTGGACGACTTCTCATACCGTGAGCTCGACGGAGCGGCCCTCAATATGCAGATACTCTCCGACAGTGTGAACGCCCTGCCCTTTGCCACTGAGCGCACGCTGACCGTGATTCGTGGATACGATATCAATCACTGCAAGGAATCCGACCTCAAGGCGTTCGAGAGCATAATTTCGGACATACCGGACTACGCCACAGTGGTGTTCATAAACCGCGGGCAGACGGAGCCCGATGGCCGGTTGAAGGCTGTCAAGATGCTGCGCAAGTACGCAAACGATATTGAGTTTTCCGAACAGGGCGGCAGCGCGCTCAATGACTGGATACGCCGCCGCTTTTCCGCGCTGGGCAAGCGCGCGGGAACCGACGCCTGCGAGGCGCTGGTGTACGCCAGCGGCAGCCTCATGGCCTCGCTCCTGCCAGAGATAGAAAAAATAGCCGCCGGCACGCCCGGTGACGAGGTGACGGTGGCCGATGTAGAGCGCCTGGCCTTCAGAATACCGGAGACCCGTGCCTTCGACATGACCGACCGCCTGGCCGAGCGCGACTATGACGGCGCGGCGGCCTGCATGAGCGACCTCATAGCTATGGGCGAGGAGCCGCTGCTCATCCTCGGCGCGGTCAGTTACCAGATGCGCCGCCTGTACGCCGCCAAACTGGGCCAGGAGGAGAAGCTGGGCCGGGACTTCATAGTCCAGACCACCGGAGCAAAGAACTCTTTCGCATACGACAGGCTGACGGCCTCTGCCCGGCGCTTTTCCATCAGGGGGCTCAAGCGCGCCGTGGAGCTGTGCGTTGAGACAGACTATGCCATGAAGAGCGCCGGGGGAGATGCCCAGGAGCGGCTGAACGAGCTGCTTGTCAGATTCGCGGTGGAGTGCGTATGATAAAGGTCAAAGAGGTCATAGTTTGCGAGGGCCGCTACGACAAGGACACCCTCAGCCAGGTGTTTGACGCCATCATAGTGGAGACTGGCGGCTTCGGCGTGTTCAACGACTCGGAAAAGCTCGACTTGCTGCGAAAATTGGCCCAGGTGCGCGGGCTCATAATACTCACCGACAGCGACGGCGCGGGCTTTCAGATACGCGGCTACCTCAAAGGCGCCATAGACCCATCGCTCGTGAAGCACGCCTATATCCCGGACGTGCCCGGCCGGGAGAGGCGCAAAAAGATGGCGTCAAAGGCGGGTATGCTCGGCGTGGAGGGTATGCGTCCCGAGGTGCTGATAGAGGCCCTGCGCCGCGCCGGCGCCACCTTCGAGGGCGAAGAGAAGACGGCGCACGGCGCCGGAGAGATAAACGCCGCCGTACTATATGAGTTGGGCCTGTCGGGGCACCCTGGCAGCGGCGATAGGCGGGTAGCGTTGCTCAAGAGCCTGGGCCTGCCTGAAAAACTCCACGGCGCCGCACTGCGCGACGTGCTCTCGGCGCTCTATACCCGTAAGGAACTCTCCGAGCGGCTCAAAGCCCTTGACGCTCCTCAACAATGACGCTGGCCAGAGTGGCGAGCAGCAATATTGCCTGTGGCTGGGAGATGAGTTCGCGCGCTATGTAGTGCAGGTCGCTTGTCGCGTACTTGAACGGACCCGCTTCCATCAGCAGCATGTACGCGCAAAAAAGCATCACGCAGCTCAGTTGCAACGCGCGGATGACTATTTCCCAGGACAGACTGGACATGGCGAGGATTCGCCGTATAGTTCGCATATGTATCACCGGGAATATTCTAACCCGGAGCGCCGGCGCGAAACAACGCAAAAAAATTGCCAACGTACCTATATTAATCCTAGCATGGTACGGGTATGTGTGATATACTTATGTAAAGTTGTCAACCAGGGGGTTATTATAAATGAAATGCCCGTTCTGCGGCTATTCTGAGAGCCGCGTTATTGATTCCCGCCCGGCCGAAGAGGGAGCGACCATACGCCGCCGCCGCGAGTGCCTGGCTTGCCAGAAGCGTTTCACTACATATGAGATAATAGAGCGCCTGCCGCTGGTCGTAATAAAGCGCGACGGCTCGCGCCAGACCTTCGACAAGGTGAAGCTCATAAACGGCATGGTGCGCGCCTGTGAAAAGCGCCCTGTGGCGCTGACCTCGCTCGAACAGATAGCCGACGAGATAGAGCAGGAGCTCCAGAGCAACCTCGAGCGCGAAATCAGCACGACAGAGATAGGCGAGATGGTGATGGACCGTCTCAAGGACGTGGATGAGGTGGCGTATGTGCGCTTTGCGAGCGTCTACCGCTCGTTCAAGGACATAAACACCTTTATGGAGGAGCTCACAAAGCTGCTCAAACAGAAAGACGAGTAATACACCCCCGGGTCAGAGGCGCGAGGGAGGCTCTGTAGATGGAACGTGCCATACTTATCGCAGCGGGAGCGGCGTTCACCGCGCTATGCTGCGCTCTGGGCCGGTATTTTGGCAAGGGTAAGGGCGCAAAATGGGTCAACACTACGGGAGACCCCGGCAAGGTGAACATGCCGGAGACGCTCAAGTTCCTCTCAAAGTTCATGTATGCCCTGGCTGTCACTATGGGAGGCAGCGGCATTTTGGCCGGGATAACAGGGATTGCCGGAATCTTCATAGCAGGCATGCTGCTCACCGTTGCCGTGTGCATTGCAGTGCTTATATACATGAACGTCAGCGGTAGGTTCAAGCTGTGACAGGTGAAGGAATATACGATTCAGGTAGCAGATTCTGAACTTGGAGGTTTTGACATGGACGTACGCTGGATTGCTTTGGCTGCAGGTATTTGCGCGCTGCTGATTTTGATGGGGGCCCTATTGAAACGCAATAGGCATAGCAAGCTGCGTGGGGAGGCTAATTCGCTATTTGCGCTGGCGGCCGTGCCGTTGCTGGGTGTCGCGCTTGCATTTGCAACGGGGGAGATAGCCTGCTACTGGATCTCGCTTGCACTCACAGCCGCGCTGTTTGTGCTCTGGGTCTGCCTGCGAGTGCTAAAAAGCCGCTAAAAGATACTTCCCAGGCTCAGCCTTTCCATCTCGTAGAGGCTTTCAATGTGTGCGATTAGGCTCGCATAGAGAGGTGCGGCGCCCTCCGGCTCTTCTGAGGTGAGCACGGCGGTAAGGTCATGTAGGCCGTAATCGACTGAATCTATCTCTGTGTGGCGTATAAATATCCTGGCGTAGAGAGAACAGTTGTCCCAGGCCTCGGCGGCCGCTTCGGCGCGTTCCAGAGCGAGGGCGTATTCGCCGTTCTGGCAGTATATGCGCGAGAGCTCAAGCTCGTCGCTGAGTCCGTCGGTCAATCCGTGTATATAGTGCGTATTATAGAGCCCGCCGGCAAAGAGCGCGATGAGCAGCGCCAGGGCAAAAAATTCCTTCTTCATCGCTTTTCCTCCATAGGTGCGCAGAAAACGGTCCCGCTTTTGTTTGCCACGAGCAGATAGGCGTCGCTTGCGCGGCTGAGCCCGTAGCGTTTGAGCTCACGGTGCAGCCAGGCCTCGTTGCGGCCCAGATAGCGCAAATTGTCAGAGAGGACGTGCCCGTCGTTGACGAGTATTACCGGATAGCCGCCGTCGGTGGCAGATATGCCGATATCTTGTGCGGTGGCTGTGCGGTAGGGTGGGAACAGTATCGTGTTGAGTTCGCCGTCCGTCTCAAGTATAGCGTATTGTACCTGAGATATATCACTAACTCCATTGCTGCGGAGCTGTTCAGCAAGCTCATCAGGAGTGAAGCGGCAGCGGCGCATCTCACGCTGGTTTATCTTGCCCTCGGAGATAAGGAAACTGGGCCGCCCGAAGAGTACGGAGCGCAATTTGGGGCTCTTCATGGCCGCTCCGGAGATGAGGACCTCGCAGCAGAAGAGCACTATTATGGGCAGCAGGCCGTTCAGCAGCGGTATGCCTATATCCTGTAGCGGATGCGCACCCAGATCGGCTATGAGTACAGCCACGGCAAGCTCCGGTAGTTCCAGTTCGCTCAACTGCCGCTTGCCCATCAGGCGCATGAATACCAGAAGAGCTAAGTAGACAATTAGCGTTCTTATTATTACAATAGTCAAGCAATCACTTCCCCCACATATAATTACCAATATGGAGGCTGTTATGAGTAACGAAAACGAAAGACCCGAAATGGAGCGTATCACCACTCCCGAGCTGGCCGAAGCTTTTATCGAGGAACAGCTTGCGGCGCTGCGCAAACAGATAGGCGACGGCAAAGTGCTGCTGGCCCTCTCCGGCGGCGTGGACTCTTCCGTAGTCGCGGCGCTGCTTATCAAGGCGGTTGGCAAGCAGCTCGAGTGCGTCCATGTCAACCACGGCCTGATGCGCAAGGGTGAGAGTGAACAGGTCGTTGAAGTGTTCCGCAACCAGCTCGGTGCGAACCTGACCTATGTCGATGCGGTAGACCGCTTCCTGGACAAGCTCGCCGGAGTGGCAGAACCTGAGCAGAAGCGCAAGATTATAGGCGCGGAGTTTATCCGTGTGTTCGAAGAAGAGGCGCGCAAGCTGGAGGGCATAGGTTTCCTTGCCCAGGGCACGATTTATCCCGATATAGTCGAATCCGGCCCGGTCAAGAGCCACCACAATGTTGGAGGTCTGCCGGAGGATATGAAGTTTGAGCTGGTCGAGCCGCTCAAGTTCCTCTATAAGGACGAGGTGCGCGTGGTCGGCAAGGCCCTGGGCCTGCCCGATTCCATGGTATATCGCCAGCCCTTCCCGGGCCCCGGCCTGGGCGTGCGCTGTGTGGGTGCCATCACCCGCGACAGGCTTGAAGCCGTGCGCGAGAGCGACGCGATACTGCGAGAGGAATTTGAAAAGGCCGGCCTGGACAAGACCGTGTGGCAGTACTTCACTGTGGTGCCGCCCATAACCAGCACCGGTGTGCGCGACGGCAAGCGCGTAGACGCCTGGCCGGTCGTTATCCGCGCCATAAATACCCGCGACGCCATGTCGGCCGAAGTGGAAGAGCTCCCCTGGCCACTGATGCACCGCCTGACTGAGCGCATAACCAACGAAGTCCCCGGCGTAAACCGCGTCCTCTACGACCTAACCCCAAAGCCACCCGCAACCATCGAGTTCGAATGATTTCAGAGGTCGAGAAAAGCCTGTAAACACGGGACTTTTTGAGGCTTGATGCCCTTCGTGGCAACGATTTGGCAACGGTTTTCATTATTCCAAAAATAAAGAGCTACCTGATTTGCGAAAGTCAGGTAGCTCTTTTTTTAGTCCTTGTGCTTTTTGAACCAATTTAAAATTCCGCGCGCATCTGTAATATCTCTGCTCTGGCATCCAGATTGACCATCGTCATCATGGTAACTATATTCCTCATGAATTCCAATATCATCGCTAAATGTATATGTAGTTTCCTCTTTGCGGGTGTACTTGCCATCTGAACTCCACCCATCATAGCTGCTCCTATGAGTATGACTTTGTCCCTTGTACTTCTCATCATACTCATCTATGAACTCGCAGAGAAAATCAACTTCATCGTCCTTTAAACGCGCTTTGCTTGTGTCGATATGGGTACTAATATAATCTCTTTTGGCTTTTTTATCATTGCGGTTCATAAAGCTCTACTCCCTTCATTTTCCATTTGCTTTTTCTGCTTCCGCCAGCAGATCGCTGAGCCCTTGGGAAGGGACAACCTTGTGCCAGTGGCCTGTGGTATCGAACTCTGGGTAGCGGTAACGCCAGCGGTCGTAGTCCTCTTTGCTGATTTCCCCCGATTTCAGCTTGGCCGCCTGCTCTCCCCATGCGCAGAGCATCTC
>CAKNRQ010000048.1 GCA_930990965.1 uncultured Clostridia bacterium | reverse complement strand
CGCCCGGGTCGCCCTGACGGCCGGCGCGGCCGCGCAGCTGGTTGTCTATACGGCGGGATTCGTGCCGTTCAGTGCCGAGGATGAAGAGGCCGCCGACCGCCTTTACCTTCTCCGCTTCGGCGTCGGTGACGGCCTTGTGCGCCGCCATCCTCTCGGCAAAGAGTTCGCGGGCCTTCAGTATTTCCTCGTCTGTTGTCTCGGCATAGCCCGTGGCCTCGGCTATCACGTCGTCGTCATATCCGGCCTTCTTGAGATCGTTGCGGGCCAGATACTCAGCGTTGCCGCCGAGCATGATATCGGTGCCGCGGCCGGCCATGTTAGTGGCGATGGTCACCGCGCCGAGCTTGCCGGCCTGGGCTACTATCTCTGCCTCACGCTCGTGCTGCTTGGCGTTGAGGACGTTATGGGGCACACCCTCCTTCTTGAGCAGCTTGGAGAGGTATTCGCTCTTTTCAATGGAAATCGTGCCCACCAGCACTGGCTGGCCCTTCTCGTGGCACTCGACTATCTGCTTTATTATGGCCCGGTCCTTGCCGGCCTCGTTCTTGTAGACGACGTCGGGCCAGTCCTTGCGTATGACTGGCTTGTTCGTGGGTATCTCCACGATGTCAAGTTCGTAGATGGTCTGGAACTCCTCGGCCTCGGTCAGCGCCGTACCGGTCATGCCGGAGAGCTTGCCGTAGAGCCGGAAGTAGTTCTGGAAAGTTATAGTTGCCAGCGTGCGGTTCTCGCGCTGCACGTCCACGTGCTCCTTGGCCTCAATGGCCTGGTGCAGGCCCTCGCTGTAGCGCCTGCCCAACATGAGGCGGCCGGTGAACTCGTCAACGATTATGACTTCGCCGTCCTTGACGACGTAGTCAATGTCGCGCTTCATGACACCGTGGGCCTTTAGGGCCTGGTTGATGTGGTGAGCGAGCGTGGAGTTTTCGATGTCGGAGAGGTTGTCCAGCTTGAAGTAGCTCTCAGCCTTGGCCGTACCGCGCGCGGTGAGTGTGGCTGTCTTGGCCTTTTCATCGACCACGTAGTCGGCGTCTATGTTCTCGTCCTCTTCTGCCTTATCGTCCGTGGAGGCCACAACGAGGCGTTTGAGCGTGCGCACAAAGTCGTCGGCCCGGCGGTAGAGGTCGGTGCTCTCGTCGCCGCGTCCAGAGATAATCAGCGGGGTACGGGCTTCGTCTATGAGTATGGAGTCAACCTCGTCTACAATGGCGAAAGCGTGGCCGCGCTGCACCATCTGCTGCTTATAAATGGCCATGTTGTCACGCAGGTAGTCAAAGCCCAGCTCGTTATTGGTGCCGTAGGTTATATCTGCGTTGTAGGCCGCGCGGCGCTCTTCCGGGCTCAGGCCGTGGACAATGAGGCCCACGGTGAGGCCCATGAAACGGTGCACCTTGCCCATCCATTCGCTGTCGCGGCGGGCCAGGTAGTCGTTGACGGTGACAATGTGCACGCCCTCGCCCGCTATCGCGTTCAGATACGCGGGCAGCACAGCTACTAGGGTCTTGCCCTCGCCGGTCTTCATCTCGGCGATGCGGCCCTGGTGGAGCACTATGCCGCCGATAAGCTGTACACGAAAGGGCTTCATGCCCAGGACACGCCATGCAGCCTCGCGCACAGCCGCGAAGGCCTCGGGCAGCAGGGCGTCCAGGTCCTCACCAGCTTTGTAACGCTCTTTGAACTCCGTGGTCTTGGCGCGCAGCTCCTCATCCGTGAGGGCCTGCATCTGCGGCTCCAAGGCCTCAATCTTGTTTACAATAGGATATATTCTCTTAAGCTCGTGGTCACTGTGCGTGCCGAAGAGCTTGCTCATTATTCCCATAGTCAATTACCTCCCACTTGCAGTTGTGGTCTAACTGAGATAGTGTACCATACAATTGTGAATATTTCTACTCGAAATGATTGACTGCCCTTTATCTTGCGGCGCAGTGGACAGACGCCACTTTAACGTCAATCTATGTCCTTGAAATGTTGGCCAGAATTTCCCGGTATCGCAACGTTGCCAATTCACTGGCCTGACCCTTGCGGCAAAATGACAACTTGGCGAGTTTGGGCACGACCCTTTCAACCACAATCTCACCGTTGACGGTCTTGGCTTTGAGCGCCTCAAGGGCTTCAAGGAAGCGCTTATCGCTCCTGGCCCTCTCGTAGAAAGACAACACATACACATAGTAAAACAAATTGTACCCTCTGAACGGATATTCAACCTGCATGAACAACGTGCCAATCCCG
Organism: uncultured Clostridia bacterium; assembly: GCA_930990965.1. GTDB lineage: Bacteria > Bacillota > Clostridia > Oscillospirales > Oscillospiraceae > Scatomorpha > Scatomorpha merdigallinarum. Next base: position 10,868 of record CAKNRQ010000048.1, on the reverse strand, counting down.
TAATGACACGGGCTTATGGGTTTGCGCACAACCCAGTGTTCCAGGAGAAAGTCCACGGCTTTGTCAAATCTCGCATCGTCAAAATACGGAGAGTACCGCATCAAATCCAGCACCAGCAGCGTAGTGTACGGGGTTGAACACTCGGTTTCCTCCCCGCGGCCGAAACTGTATTTGTTGCACCTCCAACCGCCGTCCTCCTGCTGCGTATCAAGGAAGTATTTAAAGGACTTCCCTACCCTGGCGTCGTCCGAGTACCCCATGCGGCACAGCAACTTGATGGCCAGCGCGGTATGGCACGGATAGATCCCGCCCGCGGGCGAGACCTTAATTCTCCCGTCCTCTTTCCAGTTGTCGAAAATAAGTCCCGCAACGCTTTTCATTATTTCATGCCCGGATGGAAAGCCCAATTCCAGCAGGTACAGCGCGCTTTCCAGGGTCGTGTACGGGGCGCCTTTCAACAATTTGTGGTCCTCAGTCGTCCAATAGTCCGCACCGTTATCGTGCCTGTGCGATAGTATTTCTTCAATATCCGAGGCGTACGGATTTTCCACTGTCATGCACATTCCCCCGTATTTTTCATCTCCATACAAGCTTAAAATTAACAGTATAGCAGCGGACTGTCAAGTTTCGTCTATCTCCCTTGTCCACTCTCATCCGGGCTCTGACGCGCCTGCAAATTTTGCTCTCAGAAAGTATTTGCCGTTGCGCGCCATATGGTGTATTATATCACTGTTGGTCAAGAAAGAGAGAGGGGTAAAAGCGATGAGAATAGGCTTTGACAACGAAAAATACCTGCGCCTGCAGTCGGAGAAAATACGCGAGCGCATAAACCGTTTTGGCGGCAAGCTCTATCTGGAGTTTGGCGGCAAGCTCTTTGACGACTACCACGCTTCCCGCGTTCTGCCCGGGTTCCAGCCCGACAGCAAGGTCAAGATGCTGCTGGAAATGAAGGACGAGGCTGAGATAGTGATCGTCATCTCCGCTGACGACATGGAGCGTTCCAAACGCCGCGGCGACCGCGGCATCACCTACGATGAGGACGCGCTCAGGCTGATCGACGCTTTCCGCTCCATAGGCCTCTACGTGGGCAGCGTGAGTATCACCCACTACCGCGGGCAGGCGGCCGCAGACGTATTTCGCAAAAGGCTCGAGGCGCTGCACGTGCCCGTATATATGCAGCACTGGATACCCGACTACCCGTCCAACCTCTCGCTAATAGTCTCTGATGACGGCTTTGGCAAGAACGACTACATAGAGACCTCCCGCCGCCTCGTCGTCGTCACCGCGCCCGGCCCCGGCAGCGGCAAAATGGCCGCCTGCCTCTCGCAGCTCTATCACGAGCACAAGCGCGGCGTCAAAGCCGGATATGCAAAGTTCGAGACCTTCCCCATCTGGAACCTCCCGCTCAAGCATCCCGTCAACCTCGCCTACGAGGCCGCCACTGCCGACCTCGACGACGTCAACATGATAGACCCCTTCCACCTGGAAGCCTACGGCGAGACCACGGTGAACTACAACCGCGACGTGGAGATTTTCCCTGTGCTCAACGCCATGTTCGAGCGCATCTACGGCGAGAGCCCGTACAGGAGCCCCACCGACATGGGCGTAAACATGGCCGGCTCCTGCATCATTGACGATCAGGTGTGCCGCGAGGCAAGCACCCGCGAGGTCATTCGCCGCTATTTTGCCGCGGCCTGCGCCTACCGTCAGGGCCTCGCCGAACAAAACGAGGTCTACAAGGAAGAGCTGCTGATGAACCAGCTCGGCGTCAAGGCCGACAGCCTGCCCGTTGTCCCGGCCGCGCTTGAGCGCGCCGAGGAGACCGGCGCCCCCGCCGTGGCTATGGAGATGCCCGACGGAAAGATAATCACCGGCAAGACCTCCTCCCTGCTGGGTGCCTCCAGCGCGTGCCTCTTAAACGCGCTCAAGTACCTCGGCGGTATCCCCTCCGACATCACGCTTATAGCCCCCAGCATCATAGAGCCGATACAGCATCTGAAGGTTGAGCACATGGGCAACCGCAACCCACGACTGCACACCGACGAGGTGCTCATCGCCCTGTCCATCTGCGCCGTCACGGACCCAAACGCCGAGAAGGCCATGGACGCGCTGGCCCAGCTCGCCGGCTGCGACGTACATTCCTCCGTCATCCTCTCCCGCGTCGATGAGAACGTGTTCCAGCGCCTGGGCATGTACCTCACCTGCGAGCCTCACTACCAGACGAAAAAGCTCTATCACGGCACTAAATAAACAAATTGAGCTCAGGGGCAACCCTGAGCTCCGGTTTTTGTATGATCTATGAACGGATTGAGAGAAGTTAACATAAAATATGACATGCCTACAGCCGGACAAGCCGTCAAACGCACGACCTACGAGATTGAAAACGCGCGCAGAGTAGGAGTAAAGTGCGTTAAGATCATCCACGGCTACGGCTCCCACGGGGCGGGCGGCAAGATCCGCGTCGAAGTGCGCGCATACCTGGAACGCATGAAGCGTCAGCGCCGTATCTCCGACTACATTCCCGGCGAACGCTTCTCCATCTTTGACGAGGCCACACGCGCCGCATTTGCCAAATGCGATGACCTGCGCCGCGATAGCGACCTGGACCGCGCAAATAACGGTGTGACGATAATAGTCATATAGTTTTTGGGACGCCGCTTCTGACGTCTCAAAATTTTTTGTAGACCTTGAAACCTCCGTCCACGCTTTGCGAGTATATTTACGAAGGCATACGAGGAGTGAGCATTATGGAAGACAGCGGCATATTAGATCTCTACTGGGACCGTGACGAGAGGGCTATATCCGAAACGGACGCCAAATATGGCCGCTTTTGTTACACTGTGGCCTACAACATATTGCGCGACGGCGCTGACGCCGAGGAGAGTGTAAATGACACGTATCTCGCCGCATGGAACGCCATGCCTCCGCGCCGTCCGAACGTGCTGCGTACCTTTATCGGTAAGCTTGCGCGGCGCATCTCCATAAGCCGCTGGCGGCACAAGAGCGCGGAAAAACGAGGCGGCAGTGAAGCTGAACTGGCCCTTGAAGAACTCTCCTGGTGCCTGCCAGACGGCTCGCGGATAGATGAACGCATAGCTCTCTCCGAGCTCAGCGCAGCCATAGACGTCTTCCTGCGCGAGCAGCCGGAGACACAAAGGAAGGTCTTTGTCTGCCGCTACTGGTACTGTGAAAGCGTGGAGGAAATTGCCCGGCGCTTCGGCTTCAGCAAGGGCAAGGTAAAGAGCATGCTGTTCCGTCTGCGCGAAAAGCTCGCATCCAGGCTTAGCGAGGAGGGATTAATAGATGGACGCTGACAGGCTTTTTGACGCAATAGACGATATAGGCGGCGATTTAATAGAAGAGGCCCACACCGAAGTCAAGTGCCTCCGTGGCGGCGTGAGGCTCCTGCGCTTTGCTGCGGCGGCAGTGCTTGTATTCGCGGCGCTCGGCATATTTTTCAGCACCGCACCGGGCCGGGCCTTCGCCGAATATGTGCAGACTATGTGCGAAGACCTGATAGAGAAACTCTTCCCGCCGCGGGAGATGAACCTGACGCTCGAGGGGCTTGAAGACGTCACAGTGGCCGAGGCGCATGGCGAGATAGCGCCGCCAGACTCTGCGTCGCAGTGGGCAGACTATGTCATATACGTCGAGGAAGACGGCAACGAGATAACAAAGCGAGCAAATTACTTCCGGCTCACCCGGCCCATAGGCGAGAACAATCCCAACTACGCCGGCCTGCCGGAGATGTACATGGAGATAGTGCAAATCGCGGGCACAACGCCGGACGCGCTCGCCGAGCAGATTGTCTCCGACGAACTGGCGCTTGGCAGACTCACGCACACCGGCACGGACGCGCAGGCCGTTGAAGGCCGTTTCCTTTGCCTGAATTTCTTAGAGCTTCCTGAGGACGGCCGCAGCGGGAGCGACTGCTGCCGGAATTACTACATCTGCGACAACGGCAAGGGCGGCTGCTTCAAAGTCACGGTACAGTACTTCCTCGAGGCAGCCGAAGGTTTCGGCTCCCGCTGCCGGCAATATCTCTCCACGTTTGAAATATTAGATTAACAAGGTTGACAATCCCGCCCGGAGATGTTAAACTATCTGGGCACGCGGGTGTAGTTCAATGGTAGAACACCAGCCTTCCAAGCTGGATACGAGGGTTCGATTCCCTTCACCCGCTCCACGTCAGGGCAAGCGTCACATCGCTTGCCCTGACTTTTATTCATTCTGAAAAAAGTCAGGTCGCGCTCGTTCTGCTGCCCTTCCTTCCAAAATTGAACCCGCTGCGCTGGGCTTCAATTTTGATAAGAATCGGATCGGCGCGTTCAAACACTGTAAGAACACCCGCTCCACTATGGGTTGCCATGCGGCGATTGAGCTTCGCCGCGTGGCAATTTTGTTTTTATGGTGTGAGACGCTATTCAGTTGTAGATGCGAGCACAACTTCGAGGCTGGGATGTGATATGAAGCGGTGCAGGAATTTGAGCAGCGGGTTGTCCTCTATCTCTACCGTATCGCCGCCTTGTATGATGAGCTTGATGCCGTGGCTGTCGAATTCTTCTAGTACAGCGAGGACTTTCAAAGCGTCGCGGCCGATGCGGTAGAGGTTGGTCATCAGGATAGTGTCTATCTCGTGGTTCTCGACCAAGCTCCTCAGTTCATTCTAGCCCGACCGCTTGAAATCAAGACCACTGGCTGTTTCGCGGATGATGTGTGTAAGATCCAAGTCCAGCTTCGCCGCAAGGCCCTGCAAGATTTGGACTTGCCGGGTTAGGGCTGTCTCGCTGCGGCGGGCGACGGCGTATCTGGCTCGTAGGTGACGTAGACGCCCTGCCGGGTGTTCATCGTGACGTGCCGGCCAATATGGCCAAGGCCGACAATGCCAATCACCTGACCCTCAACGCGCTTCAGGCCCTTGACCACGCCAACGTTCCAAACGTGCTTCTCCTGAATTGCCTCATTATAAATTATTGTACCACGCTGCAGCGCCATCATATTTGCAATTGCATTTTCCGCAGTTTCCTGCGTGCAGTAGTCTAGAACTGAGGCTACGGCAATGCCTTTGGACGTTGCGTAGTCCAAATCTATTTCATTGTATCCGGTGCTCATAAAAGAGACAACCCTGCACTTCTTCATGGCATCGAGTTCTTTTTTGCCCAGGTGCACATATACGTTCATGACCGCGTCGGCATCCGATATTTCTCTATAAAATTCTTCATTTTCCGAATCATCCGGATCAAAGACAGCCATTTTATACTCCGCGTCTGCCGGCAAATTATCTTTTAACCCGGACAGGGGCCATCCAGCAAACGCTTTCGGCTTAGTGCAAACAACCTTCATATCGCTCCTCCTTGTTTTATCTTATGCTATTAGTGCTCATGCTCAACATGCGCGACAAATATGCGCGAATCTTAACACTCTCGCGCCGCAAGCGCTATATCCACACCCGGAGCTTCAGCGACGCAAAACAGCCCGGATGCTCAGGCATCCGGGCTGTTTATGCACATACATGGAAACCATGTATAGAAGTGCGCCATTCTGGTTTCCTCGCTTGTTCCCACGTTCCCTGTGTCGCACTCCACCAACGTTGAAACGTTCAAAACTCGTTGTACAATAAACCAAAAACGCGTAAGGAGGCAGCGATCACATGGCAAATCTCAAAGGCCCGAAAGGGTTCATAGCCGTGACGCCGACCGGCACCATTGAAATCCTGCAGGACTCTTATCTCTCTTGGATTACCATGTTCTATCTCATGTCGCGCGTGCTGGTGGAAAAATGTCCCGAGGCGCTCAAAATCCCACGCAAGCCATTTGAGGCGCTGCGCAAGGCGAAGCTCATCCCTGAGAGCACCGGACGCGGCAAAGTGAGCGGGAAAAAGAAGACCGGCATAACGATAGTCGTGCTCTTCGTCTTTCTCACCTGCGTGCTCTTTGCTCTGAGCCTGCAGGATATCATCTGAATAAAACGGCAAAAGGCCGTCCGGAACTACGGGCGGCCTTTTTTGAATTTTACTCACATTTGGAGAGCAAAATGTGAATACGGCGGGCATTGTGCGCCGGTCTGCGGCTGTGTTATCATAGCGGCGAGGTGATTTGATGCGTATGAGCGAGATTATCCGCGCCAGACGCCGGGCCCTCGGGCTTACACAGGAGGAAGCTGCCTCGCGCCTCGGCGTCACGGCGAGCGCCTTCAACAAGTGGGAGCGCGGTGTTTCACGCAGTTAAAGACGCAGCTCGCGCTTATGAATTGACCTGGGTGCGCTCCGAATTGGAGCGCACCCAGGTCAATCAGCATATTACGGTGACAATTCAGCCGTGACGTCATATTACAGCAGCGGCAGCAGTTCGGCCAGGTTTTGAATTCTCGCGTCACAGCCCTCTAGGAGGCGCGGCGGGCATGTGTATGCAACGGAGAAAAAGCCTCCGGAGCGTGCAGCGTCTATTCCGCTCTGTGCATCTTCGACGACTGCGCATCGTGCAGGTTCACACCCCAGCAACTCAGCCGCCTTTAGAAACACCTCCGGGTCCGGTTTGCTTCGTGAAATCATGCTGCCGTCGACCGCAGCGTCCAGCAGCTCATTGAAGCCAAGGCGCTCTGTTATCAGCGGCGCGTTGCGGCTGGACGACGCCACGGCCAGCTTCGCTCCGCGCTCGTGCAGCGCTGTAAGGGCCTCCACTGCACCCGGTTCGATATCCTCCGGGCTCAGGTGTTTGAGCTGCTCTATGTACATGCGGTTCTTTTTTTCACCCAGCCGCTCTTTTTCGTCCGGCGTCAGACGCGCGGCAAGGGGCCCGAGCACAAGTTCCAGGCTCTCCATGCGGCCGATCCCGCGCGTGCGCTCGGCGATATCCGGCGGGAGTTTAAGGCCGAGCTCCGACGCCAGCTCGCTCCAGGCCGCCAGGTGATACCTGTCTGTACGGCACAGCACCCCGTCCAGGTCAAAAATTATACCGTCAAATTTCATGGTACAGCTCCGGCAACAGGTGAGAGCCATCGACTCCTTCACGGACGAGCACTGGAATAGTCTCGGTGCATCCGCGGGTACACACGCGCCCGCCATGCAGGCGTTCGCCAGTGCAGAAGTCGCGCCACTCTCCCTCAGGCAGGTAGACCTCGCGCTCTGACACGCCCTCGCGCAGTACGGGAGCGACCAGAAGTGCGTCGCCAAACATGTATTCGTCGTCTATATTCGTGCAAAGTGGGTCTTCCGGAAAGGCATAGGCCATCGGGCGCATGAGCGGCCTGCAATTCTCCACGCACTTTGCGGCTTCGGCGCGTATGTACGGCAGCAACTTCATGCGCAGCAGGTGCCAGCGGCGCACCTGCTCCGTGTAGCCCGTGAGGCCGAACGCGCGCTCTATATTCCACGGGCTGCGCTCGTTGTTCCCCTCCATGCCGGGCTGGAGCAGCTTGAACTGTCCCCCGTCCGGCTCCGAGTGCCACTGCATTATGGGGGCAAAACAGGCGAGCTGGGTCGCGCGCAGGTAAAGTTCCGGCGTGGGAAGCTCTCCGGCGAAGCCGCCTATGTCAAAGCCCCAGAATATCACGCCGCTCGCCGATGCGCTCAGCCCGGCGTTGAGCTGGCTGCGCAGCTCGTCGAACGTGGAGACCTGGTCTCCCGCCCAGAGTATGGGCGTGGTGTGCGCACCCACATACCCGGCGCGGGAGAAAAGTGCCTGTCCGGGCTTCAAATGCTCGGTGTACGCCCTCGTGTACATCTGCGGGTAGAGGTTGCGCCCCTCCGCGCCGGTGGTGCCGTCGAAGAACCGCGCGCCGTCGCTGAGTATGAATTCCCCGCCGTCGGTTTTGAAGCCATCCACGCCCAGATCTGTTAGGTATTCGCGCCGGGAAAACCAGCTCTCCACCGTCTCTGGATTGGTGAAGTCCGGCACCAGGGAGCCGGCGAACCAGTGGCCCTCCGGAATCCTGTACGGCGTGCCGTCTGCATTCTTTACGCACAGTCTGCGCTGCACAGCCTCGTCCCAGTCGCACTCGAGCTGCGCGTTCGGCGCCTCGTGCGGCTCCAGGTGCTTGTACACAGGTATCTGCCAGAGTATGAGGTGTATGCCTTTCTCGTGCAGGCGCGCAATCATCTCTTCTGGCTCCGGCCAGAGACTTTCGCTGCGGAAACGATAGAACGTCGCCTCGTCGCTCCACGCCTCTATGACTGCAACGGACACGGGAAAGCCATGTTCCTCTGCCTCTGCCACGGCGTGCTCAAGCTTTTCGCGGCTGTCCCAGTGGTTGGCAGATATCCACGGCCCGAAGACCCACTCCGGAGGCAGCACCGGTTCGCCCGTGAGGCAGATATACGCTGCGACCATCTTCTCCGGCGAGCCGGAGAAGACATGCAACGCACAGCCCTCCGGCAAGTGCAGCGTGATTGACCCGCGCTCAAACTCAAAGCACGTCACGCGGGCGGTCTGAGCGTACACGCCAAGCCCGGAATCCGTCCAGAAGAAAGGCATGGGACAGTAGGTCTTGTCACCCTGATGGCAGAACTTCTCCTCCACGGCGTTGACGGCTGTCTTCCCCAGGTAATTCAGTGCGTCGTAGCGCTCGCCCAGGCCGAACACCCCGGCGTATTCGTGGGCTATGCGCACTTCAATGCCGTCCGAAGTCCCGGTACACGTAAAATGCGCCGGGACTCCGTTTGAGCTAGTGACGGTGAAAGCCTCGCAAGGCAGTTTGTAAGTATAGTAATCCATAGTCAACCCTTTATTCCTCCGGCCATAAGACCGTTTTTGAACTGCTTCTGCGCGCAGAGGTAGATGATGATTATAGGTATCATCGAGATGAGGCTGCCCGCCATGAGCACGTTGTACTCGGTGTTGTACTGACCATTCAGCGTCGATAGCGCTATCGGCAGCGTCATCTTGTTGCGGTCGTTCAGCATGAGCAGCGGCCAGAGATAGTCGTTCCAACTCTCCATGAAGGTTGTGACGGCCAGAGTCGCAAGCGTCGGGGCGCAGAGCGGCAGGGCGATACGGCCATAGACATGGAATATACCCGCGCCATCCACCCGCGCCGCGTCCAGATAGTCGTTTGGTATGGACTTCATCTGCTGCACCAGCATGAACACGGCGAAGGGTTTGAAGATACTCGGCAGTATGACGCTGGCGTAGCTGTCGATGAGGCCGAGGCGGTTCATGATGATGAAGAGCGGAATCATCGTGACCTGCGTGGGTATCATCATCATGGCCAGGTACAACTTCAGGATGACGTCGCTGCCGCGGAAACGTATTTTCGCAAACGCGAACGCCGCCATGCTTGCCGAGATTAGCGTAATCAACGTGAAAGACACGGATACCAAAAGGCTGTTCCCTATCGTGCGCATGAATGGAAAGCGCGAAAACACCTCCTGGTAGGCGTCCAGAGTGGGCTCGTCGGGTATCCACTCGATGGGTATGCTCATCAGCGCGCCGCGGCTCTTTAGCGAGGTCGATATCATCCACAGGAAGGGTATCATCGCTACGACAGCCAGCAGTATACTCACGACATAGTAGCCTGTCGTGCTTAGATGGCGTTTACGAATCATAATTCACCCACTTTTTCTGCCCCTTCATCTGCAGCCAGGTGCAGAGCATGATTATAATGAACAGCAGCCACGAGAAGGCCGCAGCGTATCCCATGCGGTAGTAGCGGAAACCGTACTTATATATTCTCTCGACCATGACCTGCGTGGCGCCGTTCGGCCCGCCGTCGGTCATAATCATAATCTGCGGGAAGAGCTGGAAGGCGTTTATCAGGCTGACTATGAGGACGTAGAAGATAGCGGGCGTCATCAGGGGCAGGGTTATTTTCCAAAAGCGCTGCCACGCACCGGCACCGTCCAGCGCCGCGGCCTCGTAGTAGCTCTTATTTATCCCTACCATGCCGGACAGGAGTATCAGTCCGAAGAAGCCCATGTCCTTCCACACGGAGACCAGCACTATGGCGGGCATGGCCCAGTTCTCGTCCAGCAGCCAGCCCGGTCCCTCGATACCGAACACGGCGAGTATGTTGTTCACCGCGCCGTACTGCGGCGAGAGCATGCTCTTCCATATCATGCTCGCCGCGACCCAACTGGTCAGCACGGGGATGTAGTAGATTATGCGGAACGCCGTCACGCCCCGCCGCTCACGCGAGAGCAGGTACGCCACGCCGAGAGAACAGGCGAGCATAAGCGGGATGTAAAGGACTATGTATTCGAGCGTGTTGCCGAGCACCTGCCAGAACTCTCCCGTCCCGAGGATGACCTTGTAGTTCTCCAGCCCTATGAAGTGCTCGGACAAAAAGCCCGGGTCAGTTATCCTGTCCAGTCCGTTCCAATCTGTGAGGCTCATCAGGAATGACACAACTATGGGCAGCAGCGAAAATACCGCCAGCCCTATAAAACTCGGCAGCAGGAAAGGCGAAGCCGTCAGCAGCCCGTCCTGCCCTCTTATGTGCTTTTGCTTTTTCTTGCGCACGGCGGCATCTCCTTGCTGTTAAAGCTGCGGGGAGGGGTGTCCCCCTCCCCTTGCGGTTTCAGTTTATCCCAGTGAAATTTGTGCCTCGCACTGCGCCTGAGCTTCGTCAAGGGCCTCCTGTACGGTGACGGTACCGGCGGCTGCGGCCTCAAGCTGCTGTCCTATGATGTCGCTCATAAGGGCGTAGTCCTCGATGACAGGCGGGACAACCAGGTAGTCAAGGCTCTCAAATACGGCCTCGCGGTTGTCGGGCGGGGTCAGGTCGAGATAGCTGGAGAGCACTTCCTCATCATTGATGGCGGGCAGATCCCAGCCAGCCTCGATGCGAATCTCTGCAGCCTTCGGGCTGGAGCAGAGCCAGGTTATCCAGGTCATGGCCGCTTCCTTGTTCTCGCTGGCCTCGTTGACGACGCA
>CAKNRQ010000047.1 GCA_930990965.1 uncultured Clostridia bacterium | reverse complement strand
TAGCTCCTACACCAGGGCTCTTTTTGTACTGTCCGTATATTCTGGGGCCGTTCATGAAGGCTACAGGGCTTTTTCTATACGTGCTTATCCAACACTTCCACTTTGATAATATCCTCCACGCCGCTTAGGTCTGTTAGTAGTGTAATCGCTACAACGTCTCCTGCTTTCAGTTCGGTGGCAGATATTTTGCGGCCGTTTTTCACTATCTCCAGGCCTTCATACAGGTGGAAAGTCAGCTCCGCATGGTAGGACTCGTAATTGTACTCAAGGGCTTCGACGGTCATAGAGTTCTCAGCCGCCGTGGCGCCTATCTCTATTTCACTTATCTCGGCGCAAATAGTGTTGATATCGGTTGGATTGTCATCCTGGCTGTCCAGCACCGCATAGTCCATTCTGAATATAATTGCAAGTCCGGCTATGACGATGAGCAGTAAAAACACCATTGCCGCCGCCAATGTGACGTGAAACGGAGCTGGCATATGTCTGCGCGTTTGGGCGTTCACAAGGGCGCGGTTGATGTGGCGCTTATATATGAAGCAGTAGGCCAGGCACAAAAATGCCAGAACAAAGGCCAGAACCATAATTACCAAAATGTACACTGGAAACACTATGCCGCCCTCCTTCTATATGCCCATGGCTTCTCTGAAAATGTAATAATAGCTTCTTGTCACAACCGCGCTCCTGCCGTCGCTCATGGTCAGCACAAACTTCATGGAAAGCGACGGCGATATCTTTCTTATTTTCTCCCTGGCCACTATCACGGAGTTGCTTACGCGCAAAAATTTCTCCGGGTCCAGCATAGCCTCTATTTTATAGAGCCGCTCTCTGGCCCGGTAAGACGCCCCCTGCGCAAAGACTTCAATCGAGTGCCCGAAAGCCTCAACAGACACAATCTCGCCCACCGGAAGCCTGACAAGTTCGGTTGTCTGTACATCTTTAACCACAAGCGTATCAATATAGCGGCCGCTTTCGAGCAGCACCAGGTCTGAGTTTTCATCTATCTCTATGCCCAGTGCCAGCAGCTCGGAATGTATCTCCTGATAGCGCTCCATGCTTACAGAAAGCTTTATTTTCAAGCCTGTGCCTCCCTCCGTCCATGTGGTCCAACTAAAGTATACCTGGCTGACCACCATCTGGCAACCGCCAGGGAACACATTACAGGTATTGGCGCACAATTTGCATGCGACGCTAAAAATCTCTATTTGCAATTTAAAATTGCTATTCACAATTATTAGTTGACGTCACTTGCCTTCCGTGTTAGACTTTGAAAATGAGCTATTTGGCTTTTGACTGGAGGGCTGGACGTGGCCGTGAGCTATCGCAAGCTTTGGAAAATGCTTATAGACAGAGACATGAAAAAGACTGATCTGCGCATTGCGTCGGGCATAAGCACTAATGCGCTGGCCAAACTTGGCAAGAACGAACGCGTCACAACGGACGTGCTGGACAAGATCTGCTGCGCCCTGGACTGCGATGTGGGGGACATCATGGAAATTGTAGACCTGCCTCACGGCGCTGCGAAAGAGAGGCCGGACGATGCAGTATAAAGAGCTCTTCTCAACCCTGAGCTCCGGGAATTGGGGAGAACAGGATTATAGGCCGCTTCTGGGTGAGTTGACGCTTGACACACAGCGCTCCCTAGAGGGGTTCCTGCCCCTCGCCGCCGGCGCAAGCAACGGCAACCCCATACAGCTCATAGATTTCTTCAGCGGCGCGGGCGGCATGTCGCTCGGCTTTGCGGCGTTAAATGCTGTCGTCCCCGCCTTTGAGCTATTGGGTGGCTGCGACATAGACGCGCGCTCTGCGGAGACGTACAGCCGGAATTTCGGCACGCCACTCATAAACCGCGACGTATTGGATTTGGCGTATGCCCCGGGCGAGCTTGACGCTCTGCTCGATGAGCTGGGATATGACAGCGCCAGGCCGTCTATACTGATAGGCTGCGCGCCCTGTCAGGGTTTCACTTCGCACAGGAAGCGCTACTGGAACGAGGCCGACGACATGCGAAACAGCCTCATTATGTCCTTTGCCGAGATAGTGCGCCGCATGTCGCCGGACGCCATAATAATGGAAAACGTGCCGGAATTCCTGTCCAAGCGGTATTGGCGCTATTTCTCCGCGGCGAAGAGCGTCTTTGAGGAGTGCGGATACACGGTGAAGGCCTGCATTTACAACGCCGCCGCGTTCGGCGTGCCGCAGGAGCGCTTCCGCTCCATAGTCATAGGCATGAAGCACGACTTTGCCCTGCCCGCCGGATATCTTGAGCCGGGTGAGTACCGCACGGTGCGCGACGCCATAGGCGCGCTCAATCCGGTCGCGGCAGGTGTCGCCGACCCTGACGATGTGATGCACAAGAGCGCTGCTCACCGGCCCGGCACCATAGAGATAATTAAGCAGGTGCCTCACAACGGCGGCAGCCGTCCCACCGGCGTCGGCCCGGCCTGTCTGGATAAGGTCAAGGGCTTTTACGACGTCTACGGCCGCCTCTATTGGGATAAACCCGCTATAACCATCACCCATTACGCCCGCAATCCGGCCAGCGGACGCTATACCCATCCCGAGCAGGACCGGGGACTGACGGCGCGCGAGGCGGCGCTGCTGCAGAGCTTCCCGAACGGCTTCGAATTCGCGGGCAAGTTCGACGACATCTTCCGTCAAATTGGCGAGGCCGTGCCGCCCATGCTCGCTTCGGCCATGGCGGCCGCGCTGCTGATAGAGCTCGTATCCTGCTCGCCCAATGGAGCGGAAGCGTCTCTCTCGCCGGACTGTATAGACGCTCCGGTGAGCAGTTCCTTTTCCAGTTTGCTCGCGGGCATAAAGGCGCGCGGAGGTAACAGGCAGCTATGAAATACACATGCATTGACAGCTTTTGTGGTGCGGGCGGGCTCTGCCTGGGTCTGGAGCGCGCAGGTTTTGACGTGCTGCTGAGCTTTGACATTGACCCGCTCTGCATAGAGTCGTTCAAGCGCAACGGCAAATACTTCCGGCACCCGGCCCTGGCTGCTGACATACAGGACATGCTCGGCGGCAAGCTGCTGGAGCTGTGCGGCTTGAAGCGCGGCGAGCTCTTCCTGCTCTCCGGCGGGCCGCCCTGCCAGGGCTTCTCCGTACAGCGGCGCGGCAGCGACATCGACGAGCGCAACGCACTGGTGCTGAAGTACGGACAGCTTATTGACGAGCTCTACCCCATGTACTTCGTCATGGAGAACGTGTCCGGCCTCGGCGGCAAACGCGGCAAATCCATACTGGACGAGCTCGTGGAGAGCGTTGGAAAACTGGGCTATTACATACACGTCCGGACGCTGGACGCCCAAGACTACGGCGTGCCGCAGCGCAGGCGGCGCTATATCATTGTCGGCGAGCGCAAAGACCTGGGCGAGCACTACGAATACCCCGCTCCGTCTGCGGAGCGCAGGACGGTGCGCGACACCATAGGCTCCCTCCCGCCCCCGCCGGAGGACGGTTCCGACCACCCTGACATACCTCTTCACAGGCGCGACCGGCTCTCCGAGCTAAATCTGCGCCGCTTGGCTGCGCTCAAGGAGGGCCAGGGCCGCGACAACCTGCCCTCAGAGCTGCTGGCGCCATGCCACCACCGCGACAGCTCGCTCATAGGCTACAGGAAGGTCTATGGCCGCATGGCCTGGGACGAAGTCGCCCCGACTATCACGGCCAAGTTTGACAGCTTCACGCGGGGACAGTTCGGCCACCCCGAGCAGATGCGTAGCATCTCTCTGCGCGAGGGAGCGCTGCTTCAGACCTTCCCCATGGACTTCGACTTTGCCGGCAACAAGGTGGACATAGCCCGGCAGATAGGCAACGCCGTACCGCCGGTCCTGGCCGAAGCCATAGGCAGGAGCATTATTGCCTGCTTTGAGAGGAGTGAGGCCAGTGGCGTATGAAGCCGTAGTCAGGCGCTATCTGCGTGAGCTGGAGCGCGAGTACAACTCGGCCGTGCGCGGCGGCCAGCACACCGGGGAGCTCTCATACCGGGCCCCGATGCACGAGTTTTTCAAGGCCCTGGCGCGTGAACTCAACCCGGCGGGCAGCTTTGACATCATACTCGAACCCAAAAGGCAGCTGCGAGTCGGCAGGTCGGACTGGCGCGTCCACGACAGCGTATCCCTCGGCATTTACGGCTACATTGAGGCCAAGCCGCTGACGGTTGATCCTCTGGACCTCGGCCCGCACCGCAGCCAGATAGACAAGTATCTCAGCCTGGGCCACAAGCTCGTAATAACCGACGGCATTGACTTTGTGTTCGCCTTTCCGGGCCGCGAGGCTGTGACGGTCCCGCTGGTGGACAAGGCCCTGCTGTCCCGGCGCAACTGGCAGGCCTTGGCGCCGAATCCTCAGTTCAGGCTCTACATGGAGCAGTTTTTTTCCCGTCCCGCCCCACAGCAGGTGGACGAGGAAAAGCTGGTCGGGCTGGTAGCCATACGCACCCGCAACCTGGCCGATGAAATTCTGACGTATGCCGGACTCAGCTACGACGAGGCGATAGACGCCGAAGAGCGCGAAATAATCCGGCTCCTGTCCGGCATGAAGGAGCTAATATACTCCCACGGTGATGCGGGCATGCACAGCAGCAGGGCGTTTTCCGAATTTACCGCCCAGGTTATCATGTTCTGCCTGCTCTACGCCCACCGAGTCCTCTGTGCCAGCGAGGACTCGCCGGCGCAAAAAGTGGAGAAGATCCGCAGCTACGCCTTCAGTGACACCGTGTACGGCGAGGCCCTGCCGCCGTTCCGGGACCTTATGGTCTATATTCGCGACCACGCCGACGGCGACATGTTCATATGCCGCTGGATAGACGAGTGCGTGCTGTTCCTCTCCTTCGTGCAGATGACGAGCAGAGAGCTTCTGAACCCTGACTACCACAGGCTCTTTGAGCTCTTCCTGGCCAAATACGACCCCAAGTCGCGCTTTGACTACGGCGCATTCTACACACCGCGCAAACTTGCCGACTTCGTGGTGAGGCTTGTAAACGCCGTGTCCCGGGATAGCTTCGCAGGCGCGTCCATTTACGATGACGGCAGCGTCATCATAGACCCCTGCTGCGGCACGGGCTCCTTCCTCGAAGCCGTCATTTCCCAGGACGGCTTCGACGGGGCCTACTCGCTCACCGGGATTGAAATACTGCCCGCGCCGTATATGCTGGCCAATTACCGCATGGCCCTGCTCAGGCGAACGCTGGGCGAGCGCTCATTCTCCTGCGAAATAATCCTTGCCGACACACTGCGCGACGGCGAGGCGGGACCATTTGCAGCCGATAGCATAGAGGGCCGTGAACTGCTCCGCGCCGGGCAGGCCGCCGAAGCACCTATACGGCTCATAATAGGCAACCCGCCTTGCTCGGACAGCAAGCGAAATTTGGAACCGGACGGTTTCTCCGCTATAAACGACCTGATGGACGACTTCCGGCCGCCGCCGGAACTGCGTGGGCGCAGGCAGAACATACAAAAACAGGTCAGCAACCCCTTCATGATGTTCCTGCGCTGGAGCTGTGCAAAGCTGCTCGCTTCGCCGTCAAACTCTGCGCTGGCCATGGTCGTGCCGCTCTCGTTTCTGGAGGCCGAGTCCTTCAAATATGCAAGGAAATACCTATCCGAGCACTTCTCAAAGCTGTGTGCCGTGGCGCTGGATGCGGACGCCCGCACGGGTGCGCGCAGCGACAGCCTCTTCAACACCATGCAGGGCCGCGCTGTCATAATTCTGCTGCGAAAGTCCGGTGAAGAGAGCGGCATATCAGAGCTTTACTACGCCGACTACACCGGCAAGAGCCGCGATGAAAAGCTCCGCGCCCTGGACGCGAGCGCGCAAACTGCGCTCGATGGTTTTGAGCGGTTGACGCTGGACATGGGCACGTACTCCTTCTGCCCGGCCGGGCAGTTTGATGAGCGCCTGTACGGCAGCTTCTGGCCGGTGAGCGGCAGTGATGGTCCCGCCATCTTCCTTAACCAGTGCTCAGGTGCGAAACTGTCCCCGACCTCTCTGCTCACGCATGTCAACCCCTCGATGCTGAAGCGGCGCAGCCGCGAAATAGCTGCCGAGGGTGAAACCGCCGCTGCTCGCTGGACGGGGCGGCAGGACAAAACCGCGGACCCTGCGCGGGTACGCGCCTTCCAGGAAGCCATGAGCGCTCTTACCAGCCGCCGGGACATGGACGCCGTGCTGCGCGACAACACGATACCGGTCTCTTTCCGGCCCTTTGTGAACTCTTACGCTCTGGTTTGGGGACCGCTGGTGCGCCGTCTCGCGGCTACGGGCGGTGGCGGCACCAGGATACGGCCCGAACTGCGCACGCTCTACGCCGGCGGGGACGCCATCGGCTTCTCCCTGGCGCACGCCCCGAAGGACTTATCCGAGTCACTGGGCAGATTCGCCTCGTTTTGCTGGTATTTCCCCGACAACGACCTCACCCGGCGCGGAAACGGCCACGTCTATGCCAACCGCTATGTTGATAAAGACAGACCGCACACTGTAAACAACGTCTCACCGGCGCTGCTCGATGCCATTTCCAGCATGACCGGCCTGGCGCACGAATCCGCTGCCCGCGCCTGCGTCTTTTACTGCTACGCAATACTCTGCTCGCAGGTGTACCTCGATGAGTTCTACGGAGCCCTCTTCACCGTCAACCGCTCCGACATGCGCTGCCGCATACCCATTGTTGCCAACTGTGAGAGTTTCATCGCCATCGCCGCAACCGGTGAAAAGCTGGCCCGGCTCGAAGCCGACGGCGCCGAGCCGGAGAATGTTCTCGGCCTGGACTATGAGGGCATACTCTCGCTCTTGCCGGAGGGTTTCCACCTCATGCACAGCCGGTCAGCGGCCAAGAGCCCCTTCGACGTCGAAACCGAAGAGCTGGTGCTCCGCAGTGAAGACAGCCCCATCGAGATCAGAGTGCCCTGCCCTGTGGCCATACAGCGCTTCACCGTCTCCGGCTACAACGTACTCAAGGACTGCTACCTCAAGTTCCACTCATACCGCTACACCAACTGCGAGTTTACCCGCCAGGACCTGAGCGCGCTGCTCGACCTGCTCAACGCCATCGCAACCCAGCAGCGCCTCACCCTCGAAGTGGATGAATTCGTGCGGCGCATAGTCGCCGGAGACATTCCTCTCATAAAGCCGTAGCGGAAAATAGCAGCTTGAGCCCTCTGCCTTCCGCTGCCACAGCGCCGTCCTTGACACTTAAATGGCCCGGTGCTATACTTTAATGTAGATATAGTTTTATATTTTACATCCCATTCACCCAGGTACATCCTGCTGAAAACATCTGATGTGCCTGCGAACAGACAAACGATACGGAGGCAATTTGAAATGAAGCTCTACGAAATCTGTTTCAGCCCCACGGGCGGCACTAAAAAGGCCGCCAGTATACTTCTAAACGGCCTCGGCGGTGAGCTGGTAACGGTGGATCTCACCGACAGCCAGGCGAATTTTTCGCAACTGAATCTCGCTCCTGACGACGTGGCGCTCATCGCCGTGCCCTCTTACAGCGGCCGCGTGCCTGCCGTAGCGGTGGAGCGGCTCTCGGCCATAAAGGCCAACGGCGCCCGGGCCGTACTGCTCTGCGTCTATGGCAACCGCGCCTATGAGGACACGCTCGTAGAGCTCGAAGACGCGGCCAAAGCCTGCGGCTTCAACACCGTCGCCGCCGTTGCCGCAATAGCTGAGCACTCCGTCGTCCGCGACATTGCCGCCGGACGCCCGGACGAAGCCGACCGCGCCGCTTTGGCAGGCTTCGCCGCACGCATCCGTGAAAAACTGGACTCCGGCAGCGTTGATACTCCCGCCATCCCCGGCAACCGTCCGTATAGGAAGGCCGGCGGCTCAGGCATGGTGCCTGCGGCTGGAGAGGACTGCATAAGGTGCGGCCTCTGCGCCCAGCAGTGTCCAGTACAGGCCATCGACAGCGCCGACCCCACTCAGACCGACGGCACGAAGTGCATCTCCTGCATGCGCTGCGTGGCCATCTGCCCGGTGGGCGCGCGCAAGCTGAACCCGGACATGCAGGCCGCCGTCAGCAAAATGCTGCATAAGGCCTGCACCGAACACAGGGAGTGCGAGCTCTACATCTGAGGTAAGTTTACATAAAAAATCTCGTGGCCTATGCCACGAGATTTTTTGTTTTTCAAGACTTGAGGTCTACCTCATTTCCGGAGCTGTCTGTACCCGTCGCCGTGTTGCGGTCAATAGTGTACCACTCAGCAGTGCTGTTGTGGTCGCCCATATTGGTGTAGACCTGGACGCTGACGCTGCCGTCAGCATTGGTCTCGGCGGCACTTGTGAGGTTGTCGCCGTCACCGGAGCTGTTGTGGGCACGGTAATACGCGAGGGCCATATCGGCTATGTCGCGGTTGCTGTAGAAGGTAAATTCATCGGAGCCTTTGTCGGAGACATAGCTCAGGTTTTCACTCACGCCGCCGTCCCAGGCGAGCGTCAAAGCATCGCCGTCGCGGGTTACGGTGCATTTTGTTTCGTTGCCCTCACCGCCCATGGAGAACACTGCCTCAGAGCCATTGAGTGTATATGAAAAGCTCACGCCGGTACCGTCTTCTAGGCTGGCCGTGCGCCCGGAGGCGCCGTCGCTGTCGAAGAAATAGTACTGTCCTGCGTCCGAGAGCCAGGTGCCGGCCGTGAAAAGAGACGCTTCCGGAGTCTCTGAGTCCGTAGGCACAGCGGACTCTGCCACAGCAGACGGAGACGCACTCGGCGTGGCCGTCTGAGTCCCGCACGCCGCCAGTGCCAGCGCCATAACTGCTGACAGGCACACAAGGCCCGCGCTAAAACTTTTCTTCATGCAAATCCCTCCTTTGCCCTGTGAGGATATAATATGTTTGTGATTAAAGTATAAACTACATTTTAAGCTTCCTTAAACAAACTGTAACGTCTTCACGCGAAGCTTCTCCCGCTCCGACTTGTAGTACTCGTATTCCTCTCGGGCCTTGCTTTCAAAATGTGCGAGCATGTCCAAGCGGGAGCCCGAGAGTGAATACGCCTCTGCGCCGTTGCCATCAGCCCGATCGAAGCCCGTACGAACGGCAATTTCTGTCGTCCGGCAGCGATTGACTTATACCTGCTGCTATGCTATCATGAGCGCAGTTCCCGCGACTCTAAAAGAGAGGATTGTTGATTATGAAACGTAAGCTACTTGCCCTGTTGTTGGCGCTGTGCCTCACGCTGGGCGTAACTCCTGCTTTCGCGGACGAGGCTCAGGTTCAACCCCTGCCCGCCTGGTCGAATGAGGTACTCGCCGACGGTCTGGCACTTGGCCTCATGAGCTCTGACATTACCGCCACCCACTCCAGCATCGTCACTATGGAGCAGGTTGAGGCCATGTCCGATGTAGTGGCGAACAAACTCGCGCTGCTGGATCTGCCTCTGGCCGAGGCCTCTGAGGAGGCCCTGGTGCTGGACACCACCCGAGGCGGCGTAGTGAACGCTCTATATCAGGCTGTCGCCGCCTACGAGATTGAGGGCATAGACCAGGCCCCGGCTGACTACATGGTGTCCATCGGCGTCCTTGAGGGCGACGAGGGCGGTCTGAACCTCGAGCGTGACTGCACTGTGCTCGAAGCCGCCACCATGGCTGTGAGGCTGGTACTCGCCATCTATGACCAGTGCAACGCCGGTTCCCTCGGCCTGCTCTGGAAAGCCACCAGCGCCGCAGGCGACACTCTCTACCTGCTCGGCTCCATACACACTGATATGAACAACACTTACCCCTTCCACAAGCAGCTCCGCGACGTCATTGAAAACGCCGATGAGGTCATTTTCGAGCTCAACTTCAACGACACCGCACAGCTGGCCGAGTTCGCCGCCATGCAGATCTACTCCGACGGCACCACTCTCGCCGACCACATCTCTCCCGAGCTCTATGAGATGGTCGTGAGCGTGTGCGCACAGCTTGGCCTGGACGAGCAGACGGTTTCCATGTACAAGGCGTGGGCCCTCGCCAGCACCCTGCAGACTCTGGCCATACAGGATGACACCACCAGCAGCAATGCCCTGGCTGTAGATCTTTATATAAATCAGGCTGCCGTATGCAACGGCGCTTCCATCGAGGCCGCAGAGACCTACACCTTCCAGGGCGGCATATTTGACGGCCTGTCCCCCGAGTATCAGGAGCAGTACCTCGCCATCGGCGTGCTCATGTGCATGGACGTCAACAGCATGACCGAGGAGCAGAAGGCCGCCATCGCTGAAATTCTTGGCGAAGAAGCCCTGGAGCCCGAGTACCTTGAGCTGCTCGCGGCCCAGGACGACGCCATTGCGGGTCTGATGGACACCTGGAAGAACCGCGATGTAGCTGGCTTTGAGACCGCATATAACAAAGAAGCTATCATCGAGAGCGATGACGAACTCAACAGCAAGCTCTTCACCGAGCGCGATCCCGGCATGATTGCATACGCCCAGCAGTACATGGAGCGCGAAGGCATACAGAACGGCCTGATGGTTGTCGGCGCCGGACACATGGTTGGCGACGGCGGCATAGTAGCCGGACTGCGCAACCTAGGCTACACCGTAGAACTCGTAGCCCAGCCGTAAATTACAAGAGAAAAGGAAACGAGGCGCATCACGCGCCTCGTTTTTTCGTACCTCGCTCAGCGTTCAGGCAGCTGGTCTTTCCGCAAAATTGGTGGTCGGAACTTGATATAAACGGTCAGCGACATTATGACTGAGAGGGTATCAGCTGTTACCTGAGACCAAACCAGGCCGTACATGCCAAAGATTGTGTTGAGCAAATACAGCATTGGTATATTGAACACCAGCCAGCGCACCATGCCCAACAGCAAGGACACTGTGCCCTTGCCAAAAGCCTGAAACAGATAGACGGTAAAAAAGCTGATAAACATGAGCGGTGTTGCCAGCACCCTTACTCTGAGAAACGCCGACGCCAGCTCCACCGTCTGCGCATCGTCGAGGAAGAGGCGTATGAGCTGAGAAGCAAATATCTCGTACAGGGCTATACTTATGGCGGCGATAATAAGTCCGACGCCCAGGGAGAGCCGTATGGAGTCACGCATACGCTTGCGGTTACCGGCGGCGTAGTTGTACCCCACCAGCGGCATCATGCCCTGACAAATACCAACGCCGATGTTAAGCGGGAAGCGCTCCACCTTCAGAACTATACCTATTGCGGCAAGCGCCAGGTCGTGATAGGAGACCATAAGGCGGTCGAGTATGACATAGTCCAGGTCAAAGAGGAAGTTGGTTACTGCCGATGGCACGCCCACTGCAAAAATGGCCTTGATGCTCTCCCGTTCTGCCAGTCCCACTCCGGGATTGAAGGTTATAACCTGGCCCCTTCCCCCAAGCAGCAGTACGGCAATGAAATACAGGCAGGCTATGCAGTTGGATATACAAGTTGCAACTCCGGCCCCCAAGACCTCCTGGCCATCCGGGAGCAGCACAAACATGAACAGCGGGTCCAGAGCAATGTTCAAAACGCCGCCAAGCACTATGCCAAAGCCCGCAGCCGTGGACCTTCCGACGCTGCGCAGCAGGTTCGACAACACGTTGGATAGCACGGTAGGCACACCGCCGGCTACGATGACGCTGAGGGCGTACTGCCGCGCATATTCATATGTGTTGCTTCCGGCGCCCAGCAAGCGCAGAATCGGACGCATAAAACAGGCCATAATCAGCGCAAAGAGCGCAGATATTGCAAGCGCCAGATATATGGAAAACGTGCTCACGCGCCGGGCCTCGTCGTGCCTGCCCTGACCTAAAAGTCTCGAAACAAGCGAGCCTCCACCCACGCCCGCCAAACTCGCCAAACATATTGTTATATTGAATACAGGCAAGATGAGCGACGTAGAAGCAACCATATACGGGTTGTTGGTCTGCCCCACATAGAAAGTGTCGGCCATATTGTATATCAGTACAATGAGCTGGCTTATAACCGACGGAAGTATCATTATCCGCAGTGCCGAAGGCACTGGCAGGCTCTGGAACACATCTTCCCTCGACAGCTTGTTTTTATAGCTGTTCAACTTTTTCCACCGGGCTTTCTATTAATAACCAAGTAATTATTGCACTTTTGCCACTCAAATTCAAGCCTGAAAATTCGATTGACCTCATCGCTTGCGTGCGGCAAGCTGCACGTGCATACCGCGCAACCAATGTTAACATTTTTAGTGTCTTGCAGTTGGTAGACATTCTGAGCAGTTCGGGTATAATCAGTGACAGGAGGTATGAAAAGTATGAAAATACAGAAAAATAGCATAGCCCGCAATTTGTCAGAACTGCGGAGGATGAATAAATTTTCCCAGGAAGAAGTGGCAGAAAAGATAGGCGTTTCCCGACAGGCTGTGGCGAAATGGGAAGCCGGTGTGTCACGCAGTTAAAGATACGCAGCCCGCGCTTATGGTTTACAAACTTACGCCATATGGGTGCCTGACTGACCTGCCAAATGATATCAGCTTTATACTGCTCGAAAATAGACGAGACTCAGAATAGCAAAATCTTTTAAGCTTTGTATGCAAACCACCGAGTCCAACAAGGCAAAGTAATTACTTGCACGCAGGCACATCGACTTCTTGACTAGAACGATATTGTGCTTGTGGTATGGGCTCATTTGCAGTTATGCCATCCACCGTCGGCATGACAACCCAATTTATGTACTTGGCCTCATCAAAACAACAGTTAACCATGGCACGCAGAGACCTGGAGTATTCCGAGTTCGGGAAACGTGGCGGTGAATCTGAACCAGTCGTTGATGTGCGGATCAATGTCGTTCATGATGACCCAGGCCTCTCCTGGCATAAGAACTCGCTGGCCTTGCCGCAGATGCCGCCGTCGGTACCGGTTATAATTGCTACTTTATTGAGTAAATGATCTGAGGGCACGGCAATACAGATCGTATCTGAACACATCAAATGTGTCACCTGTATGCTAGGTTTTTGATCTAGTCTCACATCAAGTTTTCTTTTTCACTTAAAAATACCGAATACCGAGCGCTATTGTGCACTTCCAACAGTAATTTGCATTTGGTAATGTGGGGAACTAATTTATAATCAGTTATTAGACACAGGTATCAAGTATATATCTTGGGTTGTACTTATTGACGTAAAAGAACGTGTATAGAACCCTTATACTATGTGACTCAACATATGTTGCCTGCTATTGGATACGTGGCAACTGCCCAAAGCTTTCGAATTCACCTGTTATAATAGAAAAGATACCCTATGAACTGAGTGCGTTATGGTTTGGATAAGCATCGCAAAACTATGTGC
>CAKNRQ010000046.1 GCA_930990965.1 uncultured Clostridia bacterium | reverse complement strand
GCACCAAAGAGGACGCAACAGGGCTTCCTGAAGGTTCAGACATAGGTTTGGGAGCTGGAGGCCGCGAGTTCGAGTCTCGCCACTCGGACCAAACAATGATAATCCGAACTACATTATCCAGGTGGGTAATGTAGTTCGGATTCATCATTTCTATTGAAAGTGTGCTTTAGATGCAACGGGGTGGGGTATCATACGATACCTCGCCCCGCTGCTTTACTTTGTGCTGTTTGCATTCTTGTCTTTCTCATGCTTTGCTTTCCACTTCACAAATTTCCACTGCCCTCCCTCGCTCTCAAAAAGCGCCTGTATCTTCGGGCGCAGGATACGGGCCAGAGCGTCCACTTCGTGGTATGGTATCACGCGGCGCCGTAAGTTTCTGCAATGATTTTATATGGCACAGCACATCTGGTGGACAATGCGAAATAATCATTATCAATTACAACTGCGGTAGTTCCAGCCCAAACAATCCTATATTTTTGAGGAAATTCCAATGTCCAATTCCCCAGTTCATAGGCAAACGCACAACAGCAACCGCTTTTAATAATTTTTCCGCACTGTATCTCTTGACCGCTCTATCACTTCTGAATAGTTGTCGGTATGCGGCTCCACAAGTTCTCTTTCAAGCTGACACTCAATGTTCCATAAGACATACTGCTCGGCAATATCCTCAAAATATTCCTCTCTCCCACTAATTCTATATAGGAGGTCATGAAGAACCGTAGCCTCAGCCGTTGTTAGTTTAATCTCCATACCCTGCTGTCCTTTCATATATAGTCATCAATGGCGTTCAGCCGAAAGTCAAAAATTGCATTGTACCGAGAGCAATAATCGCCTTCTTCATCGTTGATACAGATGGTACAG
This sequence comes from uncultured Clostridia bacterium, assembly GCA_930990965.1. GTDB lineage: Bacteria > Bacillota > Clostridia > Oscillospirales > Oscillospiraceae > Scatomorpha > Scatomorpha merdigallinarum. The sequence continues at coordinate 12,905 of CAKNRQ010000046.1, read as the reverse complement.
TCAACAGTGTCCATGGTGGGTCAAAGTTGAAATTTTTTGTAATGGAAACAAATTCATTACGGAAGTGGTAACGCTCCAATACAGCGGGCAAATCAGCCCGCATTTTTTCTACAAATGCTTAAACATCATCGTGATACCAATTCGTGAGATACTCTATCATAAGTTGTCTTGTCGTATCAAAGATTTTGGATTTATCTACAAACTCTGAAAACTGCTCCGGGTCAATTGATATAATACACGACCTCCACTATTGTCTTGTAAACATTTAGAGTATAACAACAAGATATGAACAAATCTATATTTCGAAGTGTTTTTGTGCCTTTCCTGCTTCAGTATATACACATTTAATCTATCATCAGTAAGTTCCATTTCTAAATTTAGAAAGAGACGCTTATGACACGCCGTCTTCAAGTGGACGAGATGAAGAAATTTATTGAAAGAGTAGCGGATATGTATAAAGAAGAGGGGAAAATGTAAAACCATCTTCCCCTCTTCAAGTTTTATGTGCCGAGATGTTCAAAGATGTTCGGCGTTTACATGAATCCGCTCCAAGTATTTTTCTCACTCAAACGCCAGCAGACACGGATCTCTTTATATTGTCCAATGGATTAAGCAGCTCAAAATTACGCTTTAAGTCTGTGCCATAGATATTTACATAGTGCCTTGTCATGTCCATCGTTGAATGTCCCAAAAGGGCTTGAAGCTGCACCATGCCGCCGCCTGCAAGTATGAAGTTCTTTGCAAAGGTGTGACGGAACAGATGAACGGATGTCTTTGTGACGCCTCTGGAGATGTTGTATTGCCTGATCGACCCTTGGAACGATCTCAGGTTGAGTTGATTGCCTTCGTAGGATGGAAACAGATAATCGTCCGGAGTATGCTCCCACGTTTTCAAATAATCTATCAATATCTCTTTCAGTGCGGGAGACAGTGGGATAAAATGTTGACGGCGGTTTTTAACCTTTACGAGCTTTATTGTCATTTCATCAAAATCGACGTCGGAAATCTTAATATTAATAACCGTGCTGGCTCTGTTTCCGGTAGCCACAAGGTAATTGACAGCCGCCCAAGTTCTCCATTCAACCCAACTGTTGGACTCCGGCCTTTTTAGCAGCCGCCGCAGCTCTGCGTCTGTATAAGGCTCTTTGATCGTTTCCTCTTCTTTCATGAGCTTGACGCTTATCGGCTTCATGTATTCCCGCTCAACGCAGAAGTTGAAAAACACGCGCAAGCCGCGGATTCTGGAATTCAGAGAAGTGACCTTTTTACCGGCGTCCAGCTCTTGGAGAAGGAACCCTTCAAAGACCTCCTGCGTGATTTCATCGGCATACTTTACTGAAATTTTCGAGCGGAAATAACTCAAATCCTCTTCGTAGTATCTCGGGGTTTGTTCTGTCAGGTTCTTCAACCTGCAATGCTTATAGAAAGCCGATTGAGCCTCTTTAAGAGGCGTGCGTTTAATCTCCTTCGCGTTCAAAATAGTTGTCTTGCGCATAGATTTTTACCCCCGTTTTCCCGGCAAAAAATCTAGCGTCAAAAAGGCGTAGAAAATCTAGCGTCAAAACAAAAGAAGCAGAAGGCTCAAATCCTTCTGCTTCTTAGCTTTTGGTGCGCGAGGCGGGACTTGAACCCGCACGTGCGTAGTGCACACTAGAACCTGAATCTAGCGAGTCTGCCAATTCCACCACTCGCGCGTTTTTGAATTGCTCGATTATAATAGCACTTGCGGTGAGAAATGTCAAGAGAATATTTGCTTTTTTCTCTCCCTTTTAAATACGCCCTTGAAAAAAGCACTCCGCTGTTATATAATCATGTCACTGTGCCGGTGTGTTGGAACTGGTAGACGAGGTGGACTCAAAATCCATTGCCAGCAATGGCGTGCGGGTTCGATTCCCGCCACCGGCACCACGTCGTCGCGGACTTGTATCGTTCGCGGCGGCGTTTTTTCGTTCCGAATAAACGCCGCCGTTCACTTGCTCCACCGCTCCTCACTCCAAAATTGAACACGCTTGCTCTGGCTTCAATTTTGTTTTGCTGAAATTCATAAGCGCAAATGCTATACAATACTATAAAAATTGGACAGAGGTCGAAATTTGGAACTAAAATGATATGGCCTGATTTTGCCTACTTTTCTACACTGAAACTCGATGGATCAAGCCAGTTTTTCAGTATTACACGCTCATGTAGGAATGGGGCACCCAAAGTGAAAAATTAGAATAGTATCTCTTTATAAATTCTCTGGTTTGAGGTACATTATCATCACAATATACGGCATTTGGATTGCTTACTATTGCATACCTCAGTTTTTGGGCAGTCTTGATGCAGATGTTGCCTGGTTGTTGGCTGATTTTTCCGGGGTCTTTAACATCATCTGTACAGTTACAATCCTGTTCGTGCTGAGGAAAGAGGTATTTCGTCTGGGCAACGATTTCTTTGAACGATTCCTGCCAGCCAAAGAACGGGGCGAAAACCCGGAGCCCGTTGTTTACGAAGAAGTCGCCTGACCCGGTATGGGCCGTGTGCATCTCATACGCTAAAGCACACCGCCAACATTGCGAACTGCCATGCCAGCAAAGCGGCACGGCGGCGTCTTTCACACATTACATGTGCATAACAAAAAAGCAGCAGACGTGGAGTCTGCTGCTTTTGCTTTGCCATATGCGGTCATCCCGGAATCACGGGGCCATCTCTGTCGTTGTTCCGTGCGCCAGCACGCCGGCCAGTTCGGCTACGTCGGCCAGCACATAGTCCGGCTTCGTCTCACTCTCTGCCAGCGTGGCCTCGTCGGTCTCACCGCTCATCACCAGTACGCTCACGGCTCCTGCATTTACTGCCACGGCGATATCCGTATACAGCCGGTCGCCCACGCAGCATATTTCGGAGTTCGGTATACCGCGCATTTCTGATATTATGTCAACCATACTGCGGTTGGGCTTGCCTATGAAATGCGGCTTCACACCGCTGGCGGCGGTGAGCAGGGCACAGATGCTGCCGCAGTCGGGCAGTACTTCTCCGGCCGGCATGGGGCAGACCCAGTCCGGATTGGCGGCTATGAAAGTGGCGCCGTGTCGCAGGAAGTGTACTGCTTTATCCAACTTTTCATAGGTCAAAGTTGTGTCAAAACCGGCGCAAACTACTGTAGCATCGTCATTTTGCGTCAGTTCTACGCCGTAGCTCTCCAGTTCACGTTCGAAGGCCGGAGTTCCGAGGACATAGACTCGCTCGCCCGGATGCCGGGTTTTGAGGTACATACCGGTGGCCATGCCGGAGGTGAAGACGTTCTCACGCTCGCAGGGAAATCCGAGCTTGCGCAGGCGAGTTATGTAATCCTCACCTGCTCGGGAGGAGTTGTTGGTGAGATAGATATAGTCGCGGCCGGTCGCGGCGAGGGTGCCGATAAAATCTATGGCCCCGTTGAACACCTCGTCGCCGAGGTAGAGCGTGCCGTCCATGTCCAGCAGAAAGAGCTTGCAGGCGTTGAGAGCGTCGTAGTTCATTCGTTGTCCTCCAAATCTTCGGGTAATAGCGTCATAAGGTCGTCGCGGGTGGGCTTATCCGCGGCAGCCAGGCGGTCGGCCTGACGGGAGATGGCGTCCTCAAACAGGTTGCGCACTGTGCGGGCGTTGCCGAAGTTCTCGTCGCGGTTTTCGTAGAGCTCTTCAAGCACGGCACGCAGCTTTTTGCCGGCCTCGTCAGAGAGAACATAGCCGTGCTTTTTGCACTGCATCAGGAAAATGTCGTGCAGCTCGGCCGGTTCGTAGTCGGGGAAGTATATGTACTTGTTAAAGCGGGATTCCAGCCCGGGGTTGGAGGAGATAAAACGCTCCATCGGCTCGGAGTATCCAGCCACTATGACAACCAGTTCGTCCCGGTGATCCTCCATGGCCTTGAGCAGTGTCTCTATGGCTTCGCGCCCGAAGTCGTTCTCGCCGCCGGAGGCCAGGGAATAGGCCTCGTCTATGAACAGCACGCCGCCGAGGGCGCTCTCTATGACCTGGCCGGTCTTTATGGCGGTCTGGCCCACGTAGCCCGCCACCAGCCCGGAGCGGTCAACTTCGACGAGCTGGCCCTTCTTCAGCGCGCCAATAGCGGCGTAGAGCCCGCCGAGGAGACGGGCGACAGTTGTTTTGCCGGTGCCGGGGTTGCCGGTGAAAACCATGTGCATGCTCACGGGGGCGGCCGGCAGCCCGGCCTCCAGCCTCAGCGAGCGCACTTTGACGAGGTTCACGAGGCTCTTTACTTCCTCTTTCACTTCACGCAGGCCGACAAGGGCATCGAGCTCTGCCATGAGCTCTTCCAGGGAGCGTTTAGGCTCGGCTTCGGTTTCGCCCTCGGCGGCGGGAGCCGTCGAGAATTCTTCCGGCGAGCCCTCGGCGGCGTTTGAGCGCACAGGCGGGGCCTTGTCCATGAAAGACGGCTCGCTGGTTGTGACGTAGTCCATGGGGTTGAGCGGGTCCTTGGACGGTTTTACGCCCACACTGTCACAAACGGCGGCGAGCTTGGCAGATATGTCGTATATATAAGCGGCCTCGGTGCGGCTTATCTCCCCGTCCACTGCGGCAAGCGTGAGCAGGATGTTGGTCACCATGCGCGCAAAAATGCGGGAGTAGTCGCGCCCGGATGAGGCGTCACGCTCGGCAAGGCTCCAGAAGAACATGGGCGGCAGGACGTCGGGGGCGTCCACGACGCGGCCGGTGAGGCTCCACAGCAGCTCTTCGGGCGCCTCGCGGCCCTTGGAGTAGAGCGCGTTATAGGCGTCCACGTGCGATTGCGTGATGGCGCCGGAGCCCTTCCACAGCCCGAGCGCGCACTGGCGCATGAAGCTGTCCAGCTCACCGGCACAGCCACGTCCCGCCGCGCGGTAGAAGGCCTCGGTGTTGGCGATGTATTCGCGGTGCAGCTCGTCACACGAGCGCGTCCAGACTGAGGGCATAGAACACCTCCAAAGTTAAGCTTTGTATCTAAAGTTCGATGTCAACGTTGTATTCCCCGTCGATTAGGATATATTCGCAGCCGTATTTGCGGCACTGCTCGAGGCAGATGGCGTTGTCTTCAAGCACGGATTCAAGCGTGCAATATGAGTCGTCCAGACGCCGCTCGGCGGCATTGGCGTGCCTCTTGATGTCCTCAAAGTGGTTAAGGATGTACTCACGGCTCATAACTAGGCAGACGTGCCGCACCCCGGCGGCGTAGCGTTCGTCAAAGTCGAGCATACAGCCGGCCGGAATGTAACAGCCCTCGACTATCAGGTCCTGCCCGTTTTCAACGGCGGTTTTGACCATCTCGCGCACTATGGGCCAGAGATAGGCGGTCAGATCCGCGTCGTTCTCCGGCGTCAGGGCGGTGTTGCCGCTGCGGATGAGGCCCATCTTCAAAAGGTCCATCGGTAGGCAGAACCAGCCGTACTTGGCAGCGAGGCGGCGGGCCAGCAGCGTCTTGCCCGTGTGCGACGCCCCGGAGATTAAGAGCACCACACTTATCCCTCCCGCGCAAAAACTGTGTCTATTATAAACGACAGGGGGCGCGTGCGCAACCTGTTTGGGAAACATATTTAATGCGGCACGCCCTCGTAAAGCGGTCTCATTTGGAAGCTTCACCAGCCTGTTGTCGGTTGAATTATGCGGCGAATGTGGTATAATTAAGTTTTAGTAATTAACAGCCCCATCGTCGCGCCGCAGCGGCGAACAGCTGCTGTTTGCAGGCGAGGCGGCGTGGCGAAGCTTAACACGTATACAATTAAGAAAGAAGGAACATACATGTCCAAAAAGCAATTCAAGGCCGAGAGCAAGCGTATGCTCGACCTGATGATCAACTCCATCTATACGCACAAAGAGATCTTCCTGCGCGAGATAATCTCGAACGCATCGGACGCCATTGACAAGTTGTGCTATCTCTCCCTCACCGACGACAAGGTCGGCATGAGCCGTGAGGACTTCCGCATACTTGTAACTGCCGACAAGGACGCCGGTACCCTGACCGTGTCCGACAACGGCATCGGTATGACCAATACCGAGCTCGAGCAGAACCTGGGCGTCATAGCCAAGAGCGGCTCCATGGCCTTCAAGGCCGAGCACGCAGAAGACGAAAAGGCCGCAGCCGACACAGACATCATCGGCCAGTTCGGCGTGGGCTTCTACAGCTCGTTCATGGTCTCCGACAAGGTCACCGTCATAACCCGTGCCTACGGCAGCGACACCGCTTACAAGTGGGAGAGCTCCGGCACGGACGGCTACACCATAACCGAGTGCGAAAAGGACGCGGTGGGCACCGACGTCATCATGCACATGAAGCCGGACGATGACAACGAGCGCTACAGCGAGTATCTCCAGCCCTGGAAGCTCATGCGCCTAATCAAAAAGTATTCCGACTATATCCGCTGGCCCATCCAGATGGACGTGGAGCACCCGGAGGCCAAGGAGACCGGCGAGAAGAACGAGGACGGCAGTTCCAAGTACGAGACCGTGACGAAGGTCGAGCGTGAGACGATAAACTCACAGATCCCCATTTGGCAGCGCTCCAAGAGTGAAGTCACCGACGAGCAGTGCATGGAGTTCTATAAGGAGAAGTACCACGACGACACCGACCCCGCGGCCGTCATCCGCATAAACGCAGAGGGCCAGGTGAGCTATAAGGCCATGCTGTTCATCCCCGGCAGGCAGCTGCTCGACTACCTCACCAGTTCGTATGAGCCGGGACCCGAGCTCTACTCCAGCGGCGTCATGATAATGGAGCACTGCCAGGATCTGCTGGCCGAGAGCTTCTACTTTGTGCGCGGCGTTGTCGATTCACCCGACCTCTCCCTGAACATCTCCCGCGAGATGCTTCAGCACGACAGGCAGCTCAAGCTGATAGCCCAGAACATAAATAAGCGCATCAAGAGCGAGCTGCTGAAGTTGCTGCAAAACGACCGCAGCAAGTACGAGGAATTCTATAAGAACTACGGCCGCCAGCTGCGATACGGCGCCGTGGCCAATTACGGCCAGGACATAGAGTCCCTGCGCGACCTGCTTATCTACAGCGTAGATGCCGAAAATACCAGGACTTTGAAGGAATACGTCGGGAACATGCCCGAGTCGCAGTCCGTCATATACTACGCCGTAGGCGAGTCCGTGGCGAAGATCATGCGCCTGCCGCAGGCCGAGCTGGTACACTCGAAGGGCTATGAGCTGCTCTGCCTCACCGACGAGGTCGACGAGCTCATACTCGAGCAGCTCCGCGAGCAGGACGGCAAGAAGTTCTGCAACATCGTGACCGACGATCTCGGCCTTGAGAGCGAAGAGGAGAAAAAAGAACTCGAAGCCAAGCAGGCTGAGGTTCAGGACACGCTCGACTTCGTGAGCAACACTCTGGGTGACAAGGTAGCCGTTGTGCGCCTGAGCCACAAGCTCGTGAGCGCTCCGGTCTGCCTGACCACCGAGGGCACGGTTACGCTCGAGATGGAGCGCTATTTCAAGAAGCTCCCGCCCACGGGTATGGAGCCGCCGAAAGCCAGGCGTGTGCTTGAACTCAACGCTGACTCTGAGGCTTTCAAGGCGCTTGAGCGCGACGTGAAGGAGAATCCGGACCGCGCCAAGAAGCTGGTGGACATACTCCATGGTCAGGCCCTGTTGATGGCCGGCGAAGAGCTCGAGGACCCCGCAGAATATGCGCAGGAGGTCTGCTCCCTGTTCTGAGGAATGGACCGCGCAGACTGTTAACACATTTTTCAAATTCGATGCGTCTTTTCGACATCCCTGTGCGTCTAATGTATGTACCTGGGATATCACCCGGCCCCTATCCCCACGGGGATTGGGCCGCGCATCGGACGCGACAAAATCCCCCGGGCCTCTCCGGTCCGGAAAGGAGATATCCACATGGACAAGACCCTCGGCATATATATACATATACCCTTCTGCGCGTCTAAGTGCTCGTACTGCGACTTCTATTCCCTCGCTGGCTGCGACAGGCTTATGCCCAAGTACCAGGACGCGCTCGTCGAGCATATACGTGAGAGCTACGGTGCGCTCAAGAGCCGGCTCATCGACACCGTCTACTTTGGCGGCGGCACCCCCAGCTATTACGGGGCGAACCGGCTGCTGGAGCTCTGGGACGAACTGCGCGGCAGCGGCAGCGTCCTGAAGGACTGCGAGGTCACGGTGGAGGTCAACCCTGACAGCGCCGTATATAAGGATTTGGCCAAGCTCAGGAAAGAGGGCTTCAACCGCCTCTCCATGGGCGTCCAGAGCGCCAACAACGACATACTCAAGCTCATCGGCCGCCGTCACAACTGGAAGCAGGCCGAGACGGCCATGATAGCGGCGCGCGAGGCGGGGTTCGACAACGTGAGCGTGGACCTCATCTACGGCCTGCCCAGCCAGACCAAGGGCGACTGGGCCGACACACTGATGCGCGTGATAGAGCTCAGGCCCGAACACATAAGCTGCTACGGCCTCACGCTGGAACCGGGCACGCCCATGTACGAACGCTACAGCGGCTCGCCCTTCCTGCCCTCCGACGACGAGCAGGCAGATATGTACCTCTACGCCGTAGACATGCTCGAGCACTATGGATACAAGCAGTATGAGATATCCAACTTCGCCGTGCCGGGCTATGAGTCTAAGCACAACATGCGCTATTGGCGTCTGAGCGACTACCTGGGCTTCGGCGCGGGGGCGCACTCCTGCATGGGCGGCGCACGCTTCAGCTATGTGCGTGACGCAGACCAGTACATAGTCGGCGTGCTGCGCGACCAGAACATAGTTGACGAGTACACGCCCATCACCAATGTGGAGAGGGGCAGCGAGTACATAATGCTTGGCATGCGCACAGTCATGGGCATAGCGGAGGACGAGTACACGAACGTCTACCGGGCTGACTTCGCGCCCATTGAAAAAACGCTGCGGCTCTTCGCCGAGAAAGGCTGGGCCCAGGAAACCGATGGCCGCTGGCACTTCACCGCCCAGGGGTTCCTGCTCTCAAACCTGCTCATAGGCGCCCTGATTGAAGCACAGAGCGGCACGCGAGTGGCAGTCAATCCCTGGATGAAACCGGCGTTCGACGCCGAAGAGAAGACAACTCTGCCCCCGGACGAGGATGAGCTTTTCCGCGAGCAGTACGCCAACATGAAATAATAAACAGATTGAGGACATTTGACAATGAAACTGTTTGGCAACGACAGCTCCAGGCCCCGAGTGAGCCGAAACACGGCCTCTTTTGAGCCGGTAAGCGAGGCAAAGGCCAACAGGGCCCGTGAACAGGCCCGCAAAAAAGCAGATAAGGCGCGCGATAAGGCGTACAAGGAGTATGCCCGCGCCCAAAAGTCCCAGCCGCAGCCGGGCATGTCTCAGGCGAGCGGCAGGGCGGCGTCTGCATCCGACAGGAAATCGCGCAGTGAGTCCCAGGCGCCCAAACGCCGCTCCGGGTCCAAAAAGGCCATAATCATAACCGTAAGCGTGCTGGTGGTGCTGCTTGCGGCTCTGTCAGGCTTCGGGATATATGTCTCCGGCTCAGACACCATATACCCCAATGTCACGCTCGGCGGGGTGGACCTCGGCGGCATGACTCTCACCGAGGCAACCTATGAGCTGTCAAACTCCGGATGGGGCAACGGCGACGAGTCCGTGACAGTACAGCTACCTATGGAACACACGCTCACCGTTACCGCAGCCGAGGCTGGCGCATCCGTCACGGCCGAGCAGGCCGCTCAGATAGCCTATGACTATTGTCACGACGGCAACATCTTCTCCTGTATGGCGCGCTACGTGCGATGCCTGTTCTCTGGCGGCAGCGCCCAGGTCACGATAGACGTGGATGAAGCGGCGGTCAGCCGTCTGATTGACAGCGCGGTGAGCGACATCATGAACGACCTAAACACCTCCGGCGTTGAAATCGACGAGCAGGAAAAGGTCATCCGAGTGGTTAAGGGCGCGAGCGACCTGAGCATAGACACCGAGGAGCTCTCAACTCTCATCTGCACCGCTCTGGCTGAGCGCAATTACGGCGAGCTGAACTTCACCGTGGACGAAGAAAATGCCGCCGTGCTCGACGTAGACAGCCTCTACGAGAATGTGCACCGCGAAGCGCAGAACGCTACTTATGACGGCGAAAAGGATGAAGTTGTACCCTCCGTGACCGGTGTGGACTTCGACAAAGCCGAAGCGCAAGAGCTCTGGGACGAGGCCGCTCTGGGAGATGTGGTCGAAATACCGGCCGAAATAACCGAACCCGAGTACACCACCGAGCGCTATGAAGAGATGCTCTTCGCTGACAACCTAGGCGAGCCTGTGGTTACCAGCCTGTCCGGAAGCACTGCCAACCGCATAAACAACGTACAGCTTGCAGCCCAGGCAATAAACGGAGTGATACTGGCCCCCGGAGAGCAGTTCGACTACAATGAATGCCTCGGTGAGCGCACGACAGAGCGCGGCTACAAGGCGGCCGGCGCCTATTCCGGCGGCCAGGTGGTACAGGAAGTGGGCGGCGGCATCTGCCAGGTCTCCAGCGGACTTTACTACGCGGCGCTGCTTGCAAACCTCCAGATAGACACGCGCACCTGCCACTACTTCCCCGTTGGCTACCTGCCCGCCGGCCTTGACGCCACAGTAAGCTGGGGCGGGCCGGAATTCAGGTTCACAAATAACCGCGACTGGCCGGTGAAGATCATAGCGAGCGTTGACACGGCCACCAACACCGTGAGCGTGCAGATAGTCGGCACGAACGTCGATGGCAGCTATGTTGTCATGGAACAGGCCGTGACGGGTTACATCTATACCAACAATGAATACCCTGACGTGGCTACAGGCTATAAGGCTGAGAGCTACCGCTGTGTCTACGCCGAGGACGGCACCCTCATATCCCGCACTCACGAGGCCAGCAGTACTTACCACTACCACGAAGAGAACATAGTGTATCCAACGCCCAGCCCTTCGCCAACCCCGGAGCCTGAGCCGAGTCCGAGCGAGGAGCCGGTCTCAGGCGAGGGTGATACGCCTTCGGAATCTGCTCAGCCTGAAGACGGCGAAGGATACTATTTCGCAGATTAATAAGCAAAACGGGCCGCCAGGGCCCGTTTTGTTTTGAATTGAATTGTAAAGCGCAACTTAATACTTCTGTAACATTTATCTTGTTTTTTACGTAACAACTAACTAGTAATATAATACTCGCAAGAGACAGTTTCATCTTTTTCATTTTGTCCTCATTCCATATTACAACTTTAAGTGCCGGCCCCCCTGCCGGCACTTAAAGCTTTTTTACTCAGAAAATAATGACTTGACAACGGCGCAAAACTGTTATAAAATATGCAAGCTGACTTAGGGGAATAGCTCAGTTGGCAGAGCGACGGTCTCCAAAACCGTAGGCCGAGGGTTCGAAACCTTCTTCCCCTGCCAAGCAACGAAGAACCCGCAACCCGACGGTTGCGGGTTCTTCGCTTTTCAGACGGCTTTTTGGTTCATTTGCCGGGGCCGGTGAGGTAAAAATCTCCCCCGGCGGCTTGACTATCGCTTTGGAATGTTATACTATTAAACATTGGAAAAACAAGACCCGGTATGGGGATAATATAACGGAGGTATCGCTATGAGCGAGAAAGGCACATTCTACATCACCACACCCATCTACTACCCGTCGGACAAGCTGCACATAGGCCACACCTACTGCACGGTTGCGACGGACACCATCGCGCGGTATAAGCGAATGTGCGGCTACGACGTTATGTTCCTCACCGGCACGGACGAGCACGGCCAGAAGATCGAGGAGAAGGCCAGGGAGGCGGGCGTCACGCCGCAGGAGTTTGTGGACCGCATCGTCGAGGGCGAGGGCGGCATCCTCGACCTCTGGAAGCTGATGAACATCTCCAACGACCGCTTCATCCGCACCACGGACGGCTACCACGTCAAGGCCGTGCAGCGCATCTTCAAGAAGATGTACGATAACGGCGACATCTATAAGGGCAAGTACTCCGGCATGTACTGCACCCCCTGCGAGAGCTTCTGGACCGAGAGCCAGCTGGTGGACGGCAAGTGCCCCGACTGCGGCCGCCCCGTCAAGTACGCCGAGGAGGAGGCCTACTTCTTCAAGCTGAGCAAGTACGCCGAGCCTGTTCGCGAGCTGCTGCTCTCCGGCACCTTCCTGGAGCCGGCCAGCCGCGTGAACGAGATGATAAAGAACTTCATCGACCCCGGCCTGGAGGACCTGTGCGTCTCCCGCACCAGCTTCAAGTGGGGCATCCCCGTGGACTTTGACCCGGGCCACGTCGTGTACGTCTGGGTGGACGCCCTCTTCAACTACATGACCGCACTCGGCTACATGAACGACGAGCGCGACGGCCTCGACAAATACTGGCCCGCCGACGTACACATGGTCGGCAAGGAGATAGTCCGCTTCCACTCCATCATCTGGCCCGCCATGCTCATGAGCGTGGGCGCGCCGCTGCCGAAGAAGGTCTTCGGCCACGGCTGGCTGCTGCTCGGCGGCGGCAAGATGTCGAAGTCCAAGGGCAACGTGGTTGACCCCTACATCCTCGCCGGACGCTTCGGCGTGGACGCGCTGCGTTACTTCCTGATGCGTGAATTCCCCCTCGGCTCCGACGGCAACTTCTCCAACGAGCTGCTCATCTCCCGCATCAACTCCGACCTCGCCAACGACTACGGCAACCTGCTCTCCCGCACGGTTGCGATGGTGGTCAAGTACTTTGACGGCACGCTGAGCACCGAGCGTCTGGACGACCCGATGGACTGCGAGCTGAAAACCATGGCCTGCGAGCTGCGCGGCAAGTACGAAAAGCTTATGGACACCTTCCAGACCCAGGCCGCGCTCGAAGAGGTCTTCAAGGTCATCTCCCGCGCGAATAAGTATATAGACGAGACCGCCCCCTGGGTGCTCGCCAAGGACGAGGCCAACAAGCCCCGCCTGGCCACCGTCATGTACAA
>CAKNRQ010000045.1 GCA_930990965.1 uncultured Clostridia bacterium | reverse complement strand
TGCCGCTCCGTTCGGAGCGGCACTTTTTTGTGCTATACGCCCAGTTGACAATTCTGCTTACAAACTGTAAAATTGAACACATGTGAACACAATTGATGCAATATATTGGGCAAAAACGTTCAATTGTTGACAATATAGTTTCTGCGAGTTCAGAATTTGAACATTTTTGAGTATAAACTACGGGACTGGACACAGAGCGCCGTTTGTGCTAAAGTATTGCTTCCGGAGGCAGCATCATAGTAGGGGCACTTGCCGGAAACTTCGGCACGATTTGAGCAATAATAAACAAATGCACTCAATAATGAACAACAGTTGGATTTAATTGAACGTATAATCGCTCGAAAATTGAGCAATATTGCGCAAAAACGATTAAATTTTGCAATGGAGTTTTTCATGAGCAGCTACCAGGAAACTTTGAGAGAATACAAAGAGAGCTTCTTCCGCGGCGAAATAGACGCAACGGTGCAGGCTTTTGCCGGCAGCGGCATACCGCACTCGATAATAGACGCCTGGCGCAGAACCAAGAAGCTGGGCATCCCCATGGAGCTCGACGAACTTTCGCCCGACAGCAAGGAGAAGACTGTCCTCAGCCGGCTGACCGGCCTTGCCAAGCAGAACTGGGACTGTGCCAAGGACGAGTACTACGACATCGGCCGCTTGCTGGATGCCGCCGGCGCCGTACTTTACTTTTTGGACGACCACCTTGCCATCTATAACTATATAGGCAGCCAGGAGCTGATAGACAAGCTCAAAACACACGGGTTGAAGTTCAGCTATAGTTTTGCGGAAAAATATCTGGGTGTGAGCACGGCGAGCCTGGCCCAAAAGGGCGAGGGCATTTTTACAATGTCGGGTGAGGAGCATCCGGTTGATCTTTTCCGGGGCATGTTTTCGATGGCGATGGCTATACGCAAACAGAGGCTCTCGCCGCTCGAGGACTTTGACAGCAGCCTGCTTGATTCCAACTATGTCGTCATAGTTGTGCTCCCGCTTGAAAAGTACAGCCAGGCTGCGGACAAGCTTTTGAGGGTCATACTTGAGAAACTCATCCCGACCTGCGGCCGCAATGCAAATAATCGCATCTATGCCAACATGTTCGTTCTCACGGAGGAGACGAACAAAACCCCCACGATATTTCTCTCTCCGGAGTGCAAGATAGTCTACATGAACAAGCAGTGCGAACAGGAGTTCGCTCTGAGCTTTTCACAGTGCGCCGGCATGCCCATAGCGGACATGATACCGGAACTGGCATTTCTGGGCGACACGCTCAAGAAGCAGAAGAAGCTCAAATTCCTCAAGACGGCTATCAATGTGCGCGGGGCCAGCCGCAACTACTACCTTGAGACACGGTTTCTCCGCAACCCTGACGGCAGGGTCAACTCTATGCGTGTGTCCATAAGCACGCAGGGGAACGTGGACTACTACCTCAAAAACCTCAACCCGGAAGGAAATGTGGCCGTTTACACCTTTGACAGCATCATAGGCTCGGACGAGGAGTTCCGCGCAGCCAAGAATATGGCCATGCGCGCAGCGGGCAGCAGTAGCAACGTACTGATAACCGGCGAGAGCGGCGTGGGCAAGGAACTTTTTGCTCAGGCCATTCACAATGACAGCGACAGACGCAACGGGCCATTCGTGGCCATAAACTGCGGCTCCATACCCAAGGACCTGCTCGGCAGCGAGCTTTTCGGCTATGAGTCCGGCGCCTTCACGGGCGCGCGCAAAGAGGGACAGATAGGCAAGATTGAGCTCGCCCGCGGCGGCACCCTGTTCCTCGACGAAATAACGGAGATGCCTCTTGACATGCAGAGCTACCTGCTGCGCGTTATTGAAGAGCGCAAGCTCTACCGCCTGGGCGGCAATACCCCGCAGAGCGTAAACGTGCGCATAATAGCCGCGACGAACCGCGACGTCATGGAATATATAGATGAGTGCAAATTCAGGCTGGACCTCTACTTCAGGCTGAATGTTATCAAGATAAGCATACCGCCGCTTAAAAACAGGCGCCATGACATAGCTGAGCTGGCAGAATACTATGTGGGACGGCTGTCGCGTCAGTTCAATAAAAACGTCACAGGCATAGAGCGCGAGGCTATGGAACGCATGCTGGATTATTCCTGGCCGGGAAATGTGCGCGAACTGAGGAATGCCATCGAGTACGGCATGAACATGTCCGACGGCGGTGAACTGCGGGTATCAGACCTGCCGAGGGACATCATGGGCGATGCCGTGCATATTGCTGCCGCAGCAGAGACTGGCGAAGAAGATTCGCCGGCATGGAACGGCGATTACCGCAGCTATGAGCAGCAGCAGATACGCCGCATGATGCTCCAGTACCGCGGCAACAAATCCCGCGTGGCGCGCGAGCTGGGAATGTCTCGCAACACTCTCAACAAGCGCCTGCAGGCCATGCACTATGGAGAATAAAATAACGGCGTGCGCAACAGGCGCACGCCGTTTTTGTTCTTTTGCACGCTACTTACAGCAGCGCTTGGAGGCGGGGTCTATGCCCAGCGCGTCGCGGTACTTAGCGACCGTGCGCCGGGAGACATTCAGGCCGATGTCTTCGAGTATGTCCGCAATTATGCGGTCGTTGAGAGGAAATCGCTTGTCTTCCTCGTCTATGAGCTTTTTTATCTGCGCTTTTATCTGATGGCTGGAGACTATCTGGTCGCGGTTTACGTGTACTGCGCTGGGGAAGAAGTAGTTTAAGGGGAACAGCCCGTGCGCACACTGCAGGTACTTGCTGCGCACGGCGCGACTGACCGTAGATTCGTGAACACCCAGCTCTTTGGCCACATCTGCCATGGCCATGGGCGCGAGCCTCTCTGCTCCAAACAGGAAAAAATCGGCCTGGTTCTTGGTGATGATAGAGCCCAGGGAGGAGAGCATGTCGCGACGCTTGGCAATGCAGCGCTGTATCCACTGCGCCTGCTGTATTTTGCCGTCCAGGTACTCGTTGACATCCTGGTCTTCCGAGCGGGCCCGAAGGTCCATGTAATAGTTGTTCAGAATGATTTTGGGGCTCGAAGAGTCTGATAACTCCGCGTGTATGACGCCGTTGTCCACCGTTACAATGATATCGGCGTGGTAGATATAGCAGGTTGAATCTTCGGAGGCGATGCAGCGGCAGGGAAATGGGTTAAGGCTGCGTATGAGCTCACAACAGGCGGCCACACGGCGTGTGCTCTGCTTGAGGGAGCAGGCGATTGACCCGGGCTTGTCCTTCGCCACGTCTTCAAGGTATTCGTTTATTATTTTTTTACAGAGCTCATCGGCCTTGAGCCGGTCCACCTGAAGGCAGAGAGCGCTGCGCGAATCGAAAGCGCATACGCCGGCGGGTTCAAGCTGCTGCTGCATTATCTCCAGCACCTCGCAGACCTCTACGGGGTCTACATCCAGATGCTCGGCCGTCTCATCTATGTCTTCGCTGACGAAACCGTCTTCATCCAGATTGTTGGCGATGTATGTTGCAATCCTGAGCTGTTCGGGGTTGAGCTTTATCGAGTTGAGCTGGAGCATTATCTGCTGGGCGAGGGTGAGGCCGGACTCACTGCGCATGTCCCACATTTCATTTGTATATTCGTTCTCGCCCCTCTCGTCGCTGACGGAGCGGGATGGGCTGCTTTCTTTGCGGAGCCAGTCGGCCCGCCGCGTGTAGAGCAGGCTCTGCTCCTGGCGCGAGGCTGAGTCAACGTCTACTACGGGGTTTTCCTGGACGAGCCTGTCTATGTACTCATACAGCTCTTCGGTGCTGCACTGCAGGATGTTTGCTGACACGACAGTCGTAGGGGCGGTGGAGGTTTTTTGCGTGATTAGCTGGCGTTGTTTCATAGCATCGAGCTTCCTGTCAGAGAATTGTTGTATATATTATATATAATTGTCACAAAAAAATCAATATAAAAAAGGCTTGTCTAATTTGGCACAAAAATTGCAGTATAATAGTATGTACCTTTAACTGCAACGGCTCATGTGGCTTGAGTCGAATTTTCTTACGAGGTGATATTTTGAAAATCGCAGTATGCTACAAGTGTGTGCCTTTCAATGAATCCATCAGTGTAAAAGGCGACAGGACCCTGGACCTTGACAAGGTGACCTGGGAAATTGGCAAGTATGACCTCAACGCCGCCGAGGCGGCCTGCCAGATTGCTGCTGTCAGCGGCGACGAAGCGGTGGCGGTCTCCGCTAACGGCTCCGTGCTCGCCGACTCCAAGCTGCGCAAGAGCATCCTCTCCCGCGGACTGACCCAGCTCTTCGCCGTGCAGGACGACAGCCTCTCTCTGGCTGACAGTCTGACCACTGCGAAGGCCCTCAAGGCCGTTATCGAGAAGATCGGCGACGTCCAGCTCGCCATCTGCGGCGAAGGCTCCGGCGACGTCTACGCCCAGCAGGTCGGCAACACCCTCGGCGCTCTGCTCGGCTGGAACACCGTCAACGCCGTGAAGAAGCTCGAGTACGTTGACGGCAAGCTCGTCTGTGAGCGCAACGTCAGCGACGGCACCGAGACTGTCGAAGTCACCATGCCCGCCGTCATCAGCGTTACCGCCGATGCCAACGTGCCCCGCGTTCCCACCATGAAGGACATCCTCGGCGCCGGCAAGAAGCCCGCTCAGGTGTGGTCCCTCGAGGAAGTCGGCCTTGCCGCCGGCCAGGCTTACGAGACCGTCAGCATCCTCGCCCCCGAGCAGACCGAGCGCAAGAAGATCATGATAGAGGGCGCCAGCGACGAGGCCATCGACACCCTCGTTGGCTACATCAAGAACGCCCTGTAAGCGCCAAGCCGCATAGAGGCAACCCGGACGCTCATCTACTACTTCTAAAAATCTAAATAAACAGCACCGCTGTCGGGCGGCGCTGTGGAAAGGGATACTCATGAAAGTAAAGAAAGTATTGGCTCTTACAGATAACGATTCTCAGGTCCAGGAGCTCGCCTCCGCGGCCGTCGAGCTGGGCGAGGAAGTAGTCCTTGTCTACGGCGGCGAGAAGGACGCGGCTGTCGGCGCTGCCCGCGCTTACTGGCTGGGCGATTTCAAAAACTCCACCTTTATAAATAGTGTTTCCGACGTGGTGGCCATAGTTGCCAAGGAGCAGCCCGACCTCGTGCTGGTCTGCAACTCCACCAACGGCCGTCTGGCCGCCGGCTACATCTCCGTGGCCAACGACGTCGCCGTCATGAGCGACGCCTCCTCCGTCGAAGTCACCGACGGCGGCATAGTCACCACCCGCATGGTCTATGGCGGCGCCGCCATCAAGACCGACAAGAGCACCAGCGCCATGACCGTTATCGTCCTGGCCTCCGGCGCGTTCCCCGTTGTTGACCTGCCCAAGACCGAGGCCGTCGAGGACGTCTCTGCCACCGGCAGCGCCGTCAGCTTTGTCTCCAAGCAGCCCAAGACCGGCAAGACCATCAACCTCGGCCTGGCCAAGCGCGTTGTGGCTGTCGGCCGCGGCGTTCCCAACGAGGAGCTCATGAACGACATCAACAAGATAGCCGACGCCCTCGAGGCCGGCGTGGGCTGCACCAGGCCCATAGCCGAGGACAACCACTGGCTGCCGAAGGAGACCTACATCGGCGTCTCCGGCGTCATGATGAAGCCCGACTTCTACATCGGCTTCGGCATCTCCGGCCAGATCCACCACATGGTCGGCATCAACTCCGCGCGCACCCTCATCGCAGTCAACAAGGACAAGAACGCCCCCATATTCCAGCAGTGCGACTACGGCATGATAGCCGACGTCACCGAGGTCCTGCCCAAGCTGGCCGAGAAGCTCGCGAAGTAATTATATTCGGAGGTAGCTACTCATGAACGAGAATCTGTACAAGGCTCTTGTAGACGCCCTCGGCGAGGGCAAGATCCAGACCGGCGACATGATCGGCTCCGACTACTGCCACGACGAGCTGCCCGGCGGCGCGTCCTACACCCCCGATGCGGTTATCGAGGCCGCCAGCACCGAGGATATCAGCGCGGTGCTGAAGCTCTGCAACGAGTACGACACCCCGGTCACCGTTCGCGGCGCCGGCACTGGCCAAGTCGGCGGCTCCGTCGCCGTCAAGGGCGGCGTGATCCTGTCTGTCAAGGGCATGGACAAGGTCGTCTCCTATGACGAAGAGGCCAAGACCCTCACCGTACAGCCCGGCATGCTGCTGCAGGCCGTCAAGGCCGAGGCCGAGAGCCACGGTATGTACTATCCCCCCGACCCGGGCGAGCTGACCGCCACCATCGGCGGCAACGTCGCCACCAACGCGGCCGGCCCCTGCGCCGTCAAGTACGGCGCCACCCGCGACTACGTCGTCGATGCGGTCATCGTTCTCGCTGACGGCACCGTCACCAACCTCAAGGGCGGCGACTACGACGCAGTGGTAGGTTCCGAAGGCACTCTCGCTGTTATCAGCGAGGTCACGCTCAAGCTCATCGAGAAGCCGGGCGCGGACGCCATCCTTCTCTTCCCCTTCCTCGACAACGAGACCTGCCTCGCCGGCGCCCAGACCATACTCGGCACCGAGTTTGCACCTGCCACCGTCGAGTACATGGACACCGATATCGTCGAGTTCTCCGGCAACGTCACCGGCAACCCCGTGTTCCCCGTCGAGATGGACGGCGACCGCGTGGCCGCCACCCTCATGGTGACCCTCGAAGCCGCTGACGATGACGCCGTTATGGAGATGATGGAAGCCATCGCCGAGATGGCCGAGGATATCGGCTGCGTAGACATCCTGGTCGGCGACACGCCCACCATGAAGCGCGACTTCTGGACCGCCCACGACGCCTTCCACACCTCTATGGAGAGCGGAGCCAAGTGCGCCAACGAAATCAACATCGACGTGCCCACCGAGCACATCGCTGAGATGATCGACTTCGCCAAGGCTGAGGGCGAGGCCAAGGGCCTGAAGGTCATGGCTATAGCTCACGTCGGCAGCGGCGGTATGCACATCCACGCCGTGGCTGATTGCTCCAAGGAGGAGTTCGCGGCTGCTTTCGGCGAATTCGCCGACGCGGTTTATGCCAAGTGCACCGAGTTCGGCGGCAATGTCGCCGGTGAGTACGGCATTGGCTACGCCAAGATCAAGTACCTCAGCGATGAGGAGAAGGCTGCTAACGCCGCCGCGAAGGCCGCGCTCGACCCGAAGGGCATACTCAACCCCGGAAAGCGCAGTTAACTTTAACACAGGATACGAAAGTCCGCAGCCCATGCGCACGCGCCTGGGCTGCGGCGGTTCCAAAAGAAGTAACGAGCCTACGAAAGGAAAGTGCACATGCTTAAAATACTTTGCTGCGTAAAGCAGGTTCCAGACGTTGATCTGATGAAGATGGACCCCGAGACCGGTACTCTTATCCGTGACGGCGTCCCCGCCATCCTCAACCCGCTGGATGCCAATGCTCTGTCTGCCGCCCTCAAGGTCAAGGAGACCTACGGCGGCGAAGTCACCGTCATCACCATGGGCCCCCCGATGGCTGAGGAAGTCCTGCGTGAGTGCATAGCCGCCGGCGCCGACAAGGCCGTCCTGGTCACCGACCGCGCCTTCGGCAACGCCGACACCCTGGCTACCAGCTACTCCATAGTTTCCGCTGCCAACTGCGTGGACAAGTACGACCTCATCTTCTGCGGCAAGGAGACCGTTGACGGCGCCACCGGTCAGATGGGCGCTCAGCTCGCCGAGCGTTTCGACGCTGCCCAGATAACCTCCTGCTCCCTCATCGAGTCCGTTGACGAGGAGAACCGCAAGCTGGTTGTCGAGCGCGAGCTCGAAGAGGGCGTTGAGAAGCTCGAAGTCACCATGCCCTGCCTGTTCACCATGGAGAAGGCCAACTACCCCGCCCGCATCCCCAACCTCAAGGGCAAGATGCGCGCCAAGAAGGCCGAGATCATAACCTTCACTTCCAACGATATCCCCGGCCTCAACAAAGACCTTATCGGCGACCCCGGCTCCCCCACGAAGGTCCCCAGAATGTTCCCGCCCGTGCTCCCCGAACCCGGCATCATGCTGGACGAGGGCAGCGTAGAGGCCACCGTAGCGAAGCTCATGTCGCTTATCAAGGAATGAGGAGGCGCTGACAATGGATAAGAGAGACTACAAGAACATGTGGGTACACGCCGAAGTCAACAACGGCGTCGTCCATCCCGTAACCCTCGAGCTCTGCTGCGAGGCCAGGAAGCTCTGCGACCAGAGCGGCGACAAGCTGATTGCTGTCGTTCCCGGCAAGGTCAATGACGGCGAGCTCGACAAGATTGCCGAGTGCGGCGTTGACGGCTTCATCCTCGTAGACGGCACCGGCTACGAGCGCTACAACACCGAGGCTTTCACCAACCTCTACACCGTGCTGTGCGAGAAGTATAAGCCCTCCGTCGTCTTCGTCGGCGGCACCACCAACGGCCGCGACTTCGCGCCCCGCTTCGCCGTGCGCCTCGACACCGGCTGCACCAGTGACGCCACCGAGCTCATCTACAACCCCGAGACCACCGACATCGAGTTCGTAGAGCCCGCCGCCGGCGGCAAGATCATGGCCGTCATCACCATCCCCGTGCTGCGTCCTCAGGTCGGCACTCTGCGTCCGGGCACCTTCAAGTACGCCCCGACCGGCCGCCGCGAGAACATCGAGACCATCCACGAGAGCATCAGCTTCGACGTCGAGCAGATCCGCACCAAGCTGCTTGAGTACAAGGCCGACGCCTTCGATCCCGAGCTCGACATAGCCAACACCGAGTGCCTTATCTGCCTGGGCGCCGGCCTCAAGGAAGAGAGCCTGCCCAAGTACCGTGAGCTCGCTGCCCTCCTGGGCGGCAAGATCGGCTGCACCAGGCCCCTGGTCGACAAGGAGATCCTGCCCTATAAGCTGCAGGTCGGCCAGAGCGGCGTCATGATAAAGACCAAGCTCTACATAGGCTTCGGCATCTCCGGCGCTGTCAACCACACCACCGGCGTTGACGCTGAGAAGTTCATCGCCGTCAACCGCGACCCCAGCGCCCCCATCTTCAACTACTGCGACTACGGCATAGTTGGCGATATGGACGAGGTCTGCGACGCGATGCTCGCCGAGCTCAAGAAGGCCTGAATACGCCTCTGAAAACGCCAAAGGGCGCCCGCAAGGGCGCCCTTTTTTGCTTGCCGCTCAAGTAAAAATATTGGAATAAAACCCTTGCAATTGCTGCTGCCTGTGACTATAATGTAGAGCGCTGCCCCTATGGGGCAATTTTTGTGGGGATGGGGATTTGCGTTGCACAGTTTTGCTATGGGGTGCGTTTCCTTTGTGCGCCGCGAGACGGTTCTGTCTGTGGCGCTGCTGCTGGCGCTTGTGTCGGCGTTTTTCGTGCCGCCCAGCGCGGAATATATCGGCTACATAGATTGGGACACGCTGGCGCTTTTGTTTTCACTGATGGCTGTCATGAAGGGTTATCAGAAGGCGGGGCTCTTCGTCGTCCTGGCAAACTGTCTTTTGCGCCGTGCGCACACTTCGCGGGCCCTCATGGCGGTGCTGGTGTTCCTGCCCTTTGTGACGAGCATGGTTGTTACGAACGACGTGGCGCTCATTACCTTCGTGCCCTTCGGCCTTCTCGTGCTGCGCATGGCCGGGCAGGAGCGTCAGGTGGTACCTCTCGTCGTGCTCCAGACCCTGGCCGCCAATCTGGGCAGTATGCTCACGCCTATGGGCAATCCGCAGAACCTCTACCTCTACGCCAAAAGCGGCATGGGTTTCTGGGCTCTCTGCGCGCTCATGCTGCCCTATGTGGCGGTCTCGGCGGTGTGTATTGCGGCCGCCGTGATGCTGCGGCGGGCCTCGCCGGTGGCGACGGTAGCCGTACCGGTGAAACTCTCAGGTGCGAAGAGCCTCGGGGTGTACACCATCGGTCTCGCGCTTTGCATGCTCGGGCTCTTTGATATAGTGCCGCCGCTGGTGGTAGCGCTGGTGACGGCTGTATATATGTTCGCGGCTGATCGCTCCCTGTTGGGTGCAATAGATTATTCGCTGCTCGGCATATTCGCCGCGTTCTTCATATTCATCGGCAACATCTCGGGCATAGACGTCTTTCGCGACTTCCTGTCGGGCGTGCTGACAGGACATGTGGAGCTTGCCGCCGTCCTCGCCAGCCAGGTCACAAGCAACGTCCCCGCTGCTCTGTTGCTCTCCGGCTTTACGACTGAGTGGAACGGGCTGATAATCGGCTGCAATCTGGGTGGACTTGGCACGCTGATAGCGTCCATGGCCAGCCTTATCTCATACAAAGCTGTCACACGCGAATATCCGCAGCAGCGCGGGCGGTATTTCCTGAGCTTCACCGCCAGCAACGTGGCGCTGCTTGCTCTGCTGCTCTGTGTCAGCACGGTGATTTAAAACGGGCCCGGATAGGGCCCGTTTTTATTTGCGCAAAAGGCAGATGTTGCTCAAATTATGGGTTGCAAGCTCGCCGGGGGCAGTGTACAATCGAGGTAGAAATTTCTGCTTTTGGAGGCAAGACTATGGGCGAGTTCTCCCGGGAATACCTCTCACTGCTGTCCGAAAAATACCCCAACGAGGCGTCCGTGTGCTCAGAGATAATAAATCTTGAAGCCATACTTACGCTTCCCAAGGGTACGGAGCACTTCATCAGCGACCTGCACGGCGAGTACGACGCCGTGCGGCACATACTCAACAATTGCTCGGGCGTAATACTCGAGAAAGTGCGCCGGCTCCTGGAGGCCAAGCGCGGTGAGCGCGCCTGCAGGGCGCTGTGCTCCATCATATACTACCCGCGCGAGGAGCTCGCCGCATTGCGCGAGCGAGGCGAACTCACGAACGAGCGCGTGCGCGACACGCTCGAGGACCTCTGCCTGTTGGCCGAGACTCTATCGAGCAAGTACACGCGCGCCCATGTGCGCCGCCAGATGCCCTCGGGCTGGGAGTTCGTACTGGATGAGCTGCTGCACATCCAGCGCGACGAGGACGCGAACCAGCACCACTACCACAACACCATCCTGGAGAGCATAATAGCCACCGGCGCCGCCGAGAGCGTCATTACCGCGCTGACCACGCTCATCAAGCGCCTGGCTGTGGACAGGCTGCATGTCGTGGGCGACATCTTCGACCGCGGCCCCGAGCCGGCAGGCATAGTGGAAACGCTCATGCGCCAGGGAAACATAGACATACAGTGGGGCAACCACGACATACTCTGGCTCGGCGCGGCCTCGGGGAGCGCGGCCTGTGTGTTCACGGTGCTGAGAATAACCTGCGACTACTCAAACGAACTCACGCTTGAACGCCGCTACGGCGTGTCGCTGCGCCCGCTCTCCGAGTTCTGCGAGCGCGTCTACGGCTCTGCGGACAAAAAGACGCGCAAGCTCGCCCTATCTGTCCTCGGCTTTAAGCTTGAGGGCCAGATAATCATGCGCCACCCCGGCTACGGCATGGACGACCGCCTCATGCTCAACCGGATAAACTATAGCGACTGGACGGTACAGCTCGATACGGGCGTGTACCCGCTCAACACCACGCACCTGCCCACCATAGATCCCGCCGATCCCTACCGTATTACGGACGAGGAACGTGAACTCATAGACGAGTACGTCGACGCCTTCAAAGAGAGCCAGAGCCTGCGCCGGCACCTGGATTTCATCTACCGGCGCGGCAGCACCTATCTCACCTGCAACGGGAACCTGCTCTATCACGGCTGCATACCGCTCACGCCGGACGGAAAGTTCGCCCGCGTGCGCCACGGCGGCAAGTGGTACTCCGGCAAGGCGCTCATGGACTATGCCGACGCCGTTGTGAAGAGCGCCTGGGCGCGGGGCGACGAGAGCGCCCTGGACATGATGTGGTATCTCTGGTGCGGCAACGACAGCCCCTTCTCGGGCAGAGTGTTCCACACCTTCGAGCGTGCCTTGATCGACGACGAGAGCACCTGGGCCGAACCGCGCAACCCCTATTTCAAGTACTGGGACGACGAGGACACGGCCCGCATGATACTCACCGAATTCGGCCTTGACCCCGAAACCGGCCACATCATAAACGGCCACACGCCTGTGAAGGCCAGGAAGGGCGAGAGCCCGGTCAAGGCGGGCGGCAAGCTCTTCGTCATAGACGGCGGCTTCTGCAAGGCGTATCAAAAGACCACCGGCATCGCCGGATACACGCTGATCTACAGCTCGCACGGCATAAGGCTCAAGAGCCACCGCCCCTTCGAGGGAGTGGCCAAAGTGCTCAGCGAGAACGCCGACATAGAGAGCGACAGCGTGTCCATAGAGGAGTTCCCGCGCCGCCGTTACATAGCGGACACCGATGAGGGCGCCGGGCTCCGGCGCAGGATAACCGCACTGACTGAGCTGCTGGAGCTCTACCGCGCGGGCGAACTGCCGCAGTATTGACGTTAAAATGAGGCCGCCGGTCTGACCGGCGGCCTCATTCAGCTCAGTATGGAGACTTCGTAGGCCACTTTCTCCACTGGCTCGCCGTCTATGAGCTTTATGTAGGGCCGGCTCTGGATGCGTCCGGTCAGGGCCAGACGGTCGCCCACGTGCAGGTGCGAATACTCCCTCGCCGTGCGGCCCCAGCAGATGCAGGGCAGATAGTCCGAGCGGCCGCAGCGCCGGTTTACGGCGAGCATGAGGTCACAGATCTCGCGGCCCATCGGTGTCAGGCGGTGGGTGGGCTCTTTGCAGAGCGTGCCGTCCAGGCTGACCGTGTTTATGTCCTCGCCGCCGTCAAAGCTGATGGCCTTGGCGAAGACGGTGATGACCAGCTTCGCGCCCTCTCCGCGCTTGTTGTTGAAGCTGCGCAGCTCGCCCGTGACACAAATTTTTCCGGCCTCTTCCACTTCAACTCCGGTGAGCAGGGACTCGCGGGCTATCACGTTTATGGTGTCCGTCACGCCCGACAGCCGGCGCGTCTCGACGGGAAAAGTGTAGAAACGCTCGCCACGGCTCAGGTGCGAAAACCTGGGCGGCGAGGCGAGGACACCCTTGAGCACGGCGTAGTTTCGAGTGACATACTCGTCCATTGCATCTCCTCCGTATCGTTTGACTGCGGGGCGTCCACATCGCCTCGCGGGTGATACAGCTTATTCCCGGACGAGCTTGTATATTACCGCTGAGTATAGTATAATGAGGCCAACATTGGATAAGGAGCTGTTTAATTATGGAGCTTTCCGAAATACTATCCCGCTGTGACCACACCCTCCTGAGCGTCACTGCCACCAATGAAGAAATCCGCGCCCTGTGCGACGAAGCCATCGAGTACGGCTGCGCGAGCGTTTGCATTCCCGCCTGCCATGTCAAAGGCGCCAAGGCCTACGTCGGCGAGCAGATGAAAATTTGCACTGTTATCGGTTTCCCGAACGGCTATTCCACCCCTGAGAGCAAGGCCTTTGAGGCCGCCGACGCCATCAAGAACGGCGCTGATGAGATAGACATGGTAGCCAACCTCTGCATGGCCCGCGACGGGTATTGGGAGGGCGTGCTTGAGGACATAAAGGCCGTGCGCCGCGCCACCGAGGGCAAGGTGCTCAAGGTCATAATCGAGTGCTGCCTGCTCACCGAGGCCGAGAAGCTTGAAATGTGCCGCGTCGTCACCGAGGCCGGAGCCGACTACATAAAGACCAGCACCGGTTTCTCCACCGGCGGCGCCACCTTCGACGACGTCGCGCTCCTGCGCGCCAACGTCGGCCCCGAGGTCAAGGTCAAGGCCGCCGGCGGCATCAAGTCCATCGCCGACGCGGAGAAGTTCGTGGAACTCGGCGCCGACCGCCTGGGCACCAGCCGCCTCGTCAAGCTGGCGAAGGAGCTGGAGAAGCAGGCATGAGCAACCGCCGCCGCAAGCGTATAACCTACAAACCCAGCGGCGCGAGCCGTGTGGGCGCGGTTATCAACATGGTTGTGGGCCTCATCTTTATCGTGATAGGCTTCACCATGATAATGCCCATGTCTGTGGCCTTCGGCGTGATCTGGTGCCTCATTTGCGCCGCTATGATTGTCACCAGCGCGTATTTGGCCTTCGGCGGCACCAAGCACATCAGCCCCGAGGTCTATATCGAGGATGAGGAAGTCCAGAACAACGCCGGCAGCAGCCAGAGCGGCGCGCGGCCCGAAGCCTCCGACGTCGAGGACCGGCTGATAAAACTCTCCGAGCTGCACGACAAGGGGCTCATCACTGACGCGGAATACGAGAAAAAGCGCCAGGAAATACTCGACGAGATTTAAATGAAAAAACCGGACCCGCCTTGTGCGGGTCCGGTGCTTTTTTAATCCTGTCCGGTCAGCTCGACGACCGTCATTTCATGGCCCGTGGCGGGCAGGTATTTGTCCACCATGTCGCTCGTGAGCATCTTCATGCTGGAGGTGTTCACACAGGGGTGGCAGCCGAAGTACTCCTGACGGAGCACGTCGCCATCGACTATCAGCCGCACGCGGTGCTCTTTGTCGTTCATGAGCCCCATGACGCTGACCGCGCCCGGCTGCAAATCCAGCAGTTCCAGCATGTCCTCCTCGTTGGCGAAGGAGAGGCGAGAGACTCCGAGCTGCTTTGAGAGCTCTTTGGTGCGGAAGGGCTTGTCGCCCGGCATCAGCAGCAGATAGTAGTTCGTGCGCTGGCGGTTGCACAGGAAGAGGTTCTTGCAGATCAGAACGCCGAGCACGGCGTCAATCTTGTTGCAGTCCTCCATGGTCATGGCCGGCATGTCCGCATGGTCGGTGCGCCAGTACTCTATGCCGAGGGCGTCCAGATAGTCGTAAGTGCGCACTTCGCGCTCAAGCCTGCCCGTGCAGTCAGCCGGACGGCCGTGTAAAAGTTCCATGTCTTTATCCTCCCGTGAACGTATAGCCGCATTATAGCACGCCGCGGAGGATTTGAAAAGAAGCGGCGGGCGCACTTCGCGCGCCATTATTATTGAGTGTTGACTAAAGCGCCGCATGTGCTTATATATTATTTAAGAGAACGCGCGAAAAATCTGGTTCCGGGGGTGCATTCATTATGAAAAGACGTAAAATCGCCGCCGCGGCGGTTTTTCTGGCCGCGGCGCTGCTGCTGGCAAGCTGCACCGGCGGTGGGAGCGACCAGTTGGGGGAAATAAGCGAGGGTTTCGGCGTCCCGCGGGAGGTCCTCAGCGGCCTCGAAAGCGAGACTGCCGATTTCCTGTACGAGACCGTGTCGTCCGGCAGGCTGA
This sequence comes from uncultured Clostridia bacterium, assembly GCA_930990965.1. GTDB lineage: Bacteria > Bacillota > Clostridia > Oscillospirales > Oscillospiraceae > Scatomorpha > Scatomorpha merdigallinarum. Next base: position 1,354 of record CAKNRQ010000045.1, on the reverse strand, counting down.
CCGCTGACAGAACGGACTATGCCCGGATATACACAACGGACACCGGTGAAGTGGTCATGGAGAAGGCAGATTATGAGGAATATCTTGCCGCGACCGCCTCGCCTGAGCCGGACGGCGATACGTCCGGCGGCTGGGTGAGGCTCTATACCGCCATATACGAGACAGACGAAACATCGGCGCTGGTCTCGTGCGCGGTCACATGGCTGACTCCGGCTGCGCCCAGGCTGCGGGACGTCATGGGCATAACTCTGGAAAACGGCACGCTGAGTCACGACACAGTGGGCGGCTTCTACTGGCAGAACGGCGAGTCGCAGGCGTTTGACGTGGCAGATATAGACGAATTCGGCGGTGGAGCTACGGCGTCTTTCCCCCTGACTGGAGACGAGAACACAGGCGGCGAAGGGGCGTTTATGTACCTAAGCTTTATCAAGGAGGGCAACTCCGAGGGGGTGAGCGCGGCCTATGCACACCAGGAGATGGAACTGGATGGGGCCACGCAGTTTTCCGTGGATCCGGATCTCGGCATAACTTTCCCGGGAGGCAGCCCGGTGGCCCCATATTACGTGCAGGAGGCCTCACGCATATCTATTACCTGGTGACCGCACATAAAATTACTCCCCCGGATTGCTCCGGGGGAGTAATTACTTTTATTGTCACTTGGCAGCAACGCCGTGGCGGCAGACCAGGTCGCCGTCTTCGGCGTCGAGGGTTATGGTGCCGCCGGCGGGGATGTCGCCGCGCAGTATCTCGCGGGCGATGAGCGTCTCGGCGCTGCTCTGCAGATAGCGCCTGAGCGGGCGCGCGCCATAGAGCGGGTCGTAGCCGCGGTCGATGATGAGCTGCTTGGCCGCGTCCGTGAGGACGAGGTTCAGGCTCTTATCGGCCAGACGCTTGCGCAGGCCGTCGACCATGATATCGATGATGCCGGTCAGGTTCTCGCGGGTGAGTGGACGGAACATGATAATTTCATCCAGCCTGTTCAGGAACTCGGGTCTGAAGGACCGCCTCAGCTCGGCCTTGACGGCCTCCTGGGCCTCTGCGGAGATGCTGCCGTCGGGCTGTATGCCCTCGAGCAGGTATTGGCTGCCCAGGTTGCTGGTGAGGATAATTATGGTGTTCTTGAAGTCCACCGTGCGGCCCTGAGAGTCGGTTATGCGGCCGTCGTCGAGGATTTGCAGCAGGATGTTGAACACATCCGGGTGCGCCTTTTCAACCTCGTCGAAGAGCACGACGGAGTACGGCGCGCGGCGCACGGCCTCGGTGAGCTGGCCGCCCTCGTCGTAGCCGACGTATCCCGGAGGCGCGCCGATGAGGCGCGAGACGGAGTATTTCTCCATGTACTCGGTCATGTCTA
>CAKNRQ010000044.1 GCA_930990965.1 uncultured Clostridia bacterium | reverse complement strand
CGGGGGTCTCGTCGCAGGCGTAGCCGAACATCATGCCCTGGTCGCCGGCGCCGTTGGTGAGGTCGTCGCCGCTCTCGCCCGCTTTGAGCTCTAGGGACTGGTTGACGCCCATGGCGATGTCGCCGCTCTGCTCGTCAATGGCGGTGAGCACGGCGCAGGTGTTGCAGTCAAAGCCGTAGGCGGCGTTGTCGTAGCCTATCTCCTTGAGGACGCCGCGGGCGATCTTCGGGATATCGACGTAGCAGTTGGTGGATATCTCACCCATGATGTAGACCATACCGGTGGTTGCAGTGCACTCGCAGGCGACGTGGCCGTTGGGGTCCTGCTCGAGTATGGCGTCAAGGACGGCGTCCGAAATCTGGTCGCAGACCTTGTCGGGATGTCCCTCAGTTACGGACTCGGAAGTAAACAGATAGTGTGCCATTTGTATATCTCCTTTGTAATTTTATAACGATGTAATAAGTTTGCGCACCCACGGGCGCAGCAAGCTTCGGTGAGAGGTTCTTCGGCTCTTACAGCGCAAAAAAGCCGCCGGCTAAACCGGCGGCTTTACTCGTTGAGTCATCCTCATCTTTCGATAAAACACCGCCGGATTTGGCACCTTGCGCTCACGCAGGTTGTCGGGCTTCACAGGGCCGGTCCCTCCACCACTCTTGATAAGGCTGATTAAATTGCATGAGCATTATACTCCTATTTGGCAATTTGTCAATAGTATTTCAGCCGCCTTTTGATGTTATGTAAACTCAATTTCGACTTATACTAACATCGTTCGACACTTTTCGTTGTTGGAAAAGCTGTTGGAAATGTGCGAAACCGCTCTGTAGACGAGTTTTTTTACAGAACGTACACAAAGGCATTTCCTCATTTTAATGCTTTGGCACATAATTTACGTAACCTGAGATACCGCTGCATATCCGTACCCAGCAGCGAATAGCTTATACAAAAAGCTCGGAGGGACACAATGAAGAGGACAGCTGCTATAATTCTCTCTTTGATACTTTTGGCGCCGTGCAGCGCGCTGGCCACCGAAGACATATCCGTAAACGCCCCCTGCGCGGTGCTGATGGAGGAATCCACCGGCACCATACTTTACGCCAAGGGCGAGAATGAGGAGCGCGCCCCGGCCTCTGTGACCAAGGTCATGACGCTGCTGCTCATCGCCGAGGCGGTGGACTCAGGCGCCATCTCCCTGGACGATACCGTCACGGCCACGGCACGCGCTGCTAGTATGGGCGGCAGCCAGATATGGCTGGAAGCCGGCGAGCAGATGAGCGTGTCTGAGATGATTAAGTGCGTGGCCGTGGTGTCAGCCAACGACTGCGCCGTGGCCCTCGCGGAGCACTTGTGCGGCAGCGAGGAGGTCTTTATTGCGCGCATGAACGAGCGCGCCGCTGAACTTGGCCTTCAACACACGAATTTCACGAACTGCACCGGCCTCTTTGACGACCCCGAGCACTACACCAGCGCTCTGGATATAGCCGTAATGAGCCGCGAGCTGCTCAGCCACGAGTGGATCAAGGACTACACCACCATCTGGATGGACAGCATCCGTAACGGGGAGTTCGGCCTTTCAAGCACTAACCACCTGCTGCGCTCCCTGGAAGGCTGCACGGGCCTCAAAACCGGTTGGACCACCCTGGCCGGGTACTGCATATCTGCGAGCGCAGAGCGAGAGGGCACGGAGTATATAGCCGTCATCATGGGCTCTGACAGTTCGGCCAACAGGAACGCCGACGCCTCCACGCTCATAAACTATGCCTTTACCAACTGGGCGCTCGTCCCCGTTGCGGACTCGGCCCTGCCGCCCGTGCTGGTCTCCGGCGGCGTCCGCGCAAGTGTGCAGCCGGTCATTGAGGGCTCGGACCATATCCTGCTGCGCCGCAGCGAGGCCTCAGCCCTTGAGAGGAACGTCTCCCTTCCGGAGAGTGTGGCCGCCCCCATAGGCGCCGGCGAGCGCCTGGGATCGCTCACGCTCTCCAGTTCCGGCGAGACCTTGGTGGAAGTTCCGCTCGTCTCCTCGGAGGCGGTGGAAAAGCTGGGCGCAGGCGGCGTTCTGCTCAGCCTGTTCAGGCAGCTATTTTGTCTGCCTGCATTCCCCACTTGATAGGCAATTCTCGACAAGTTTTGCTCGTCTTTCCCCACTTTGTCCTATATCCATGAGATTTGGTACTTGTATTTCCGGGAAAATGTAGTATAATCATTTCGGCAGATTGTTGCCGCATTCCAAAGGACAAGGACTGAGGAACATGATCAAAGTTGACCTCACCGGTTGCAAATCGTTTTTTGAGGCGTCTGGGCCCGACTTTGCCGCCGCCGCTTCTGCGCACAGGGTGCTCAGCGAGAAGACTGGCCAGGGTGCAGATTTTACCGGCTGGCTGGAGCTGCCCAGGCTCATAAAGCGCACCGAGCTCAAGGGCATAATCGCTGCCGCCAACAAGATCCGCTCCCGCTCCAAGGCGCTCGTTGTCGTCGGCATCGGCGGCAGCTATCTCGGCGCCCGCGGCGCTATCGAGCTTCTGCGCCCCATACAGCGCGCCGACTCGCCGCACGTCTACTTCGTCGGCAACGGACTCAGCGGCGACTATATAAACGGCATCATCGAGCAACTTGGCGACGACGACTTTGACGTGAACGTCATAAGCAAATCCGGCACTACGCTTGAACCGGCGCTCTCCTTCCGCGTCTTCAGGGCGCTGCTGGAGAAGAAGTACGGCTCCAACGCGAAGCGCCACATCTTCGCCACCACCGACGCCAACCGCGGCGTGCTGCACGACATGGCCGTGGCCGAGGGCTGGGAGCGCTTCGTCATCCCCGACGACGTGGGCGGCCGCTACAGCGTGCTCTCTGCCGTCGGACTGCTGCCGATGGCCGTGGCCGGCATAGACGTCGCCGCCATCATAGACCACGCCATAGAGTTCTTCCAGGCCATGGACCTCCGCAGCCCCGAGAACCCCGCCTGGCAGTACGCCGCCGCGCGCCAGCACCTCTACAGCCGCGGCTACGGCATCGAGCTGCTGGCCTGCTATGAGCCGAGTTTCCGCTTCATGGCCGAGTGGTGGAAGCAGCTCTACGGCGAGAGCGAAGGCAAGAACGGCATCGGCATCTTCCCCGCCAGCCTCGAGTACACCGCCGACCTGCACTCCATGGGCCAGTACGTCCAGGACGGGCCGCGCAACATGTTTGAGACCGTCGTGAGCTTCTCCGAGCCGCTGACGAAGTACTCCGTGCCCTTCCGCATGGGCGACCCAGACAAGCTCAACTACCTGGCCGGGCGCGACTTCTCCGACGTGTGCTCCGTGGCGCGCGAGGCTGTCAAGGCCGCGCACATCTCCGGCGGCGTGCCCAACATCGTGGTTAGCGCGCCCAGGCGCGACGAGTACGGCTTCACCGAACTCGTGTGCTTCTTTGAACTCGCCTGCGGTATCAGCGGCTACATGTCCGGCGTGAACCCCTTCAATCAGCCCGGCGTGGAGGCCTACAAGAAGAACATGTTCAAGATGCTCGGCAAACCCGAATAAGCGTAAAATTCAAACCCCGGTTGACCTGATGTCAACCGGGGTTTTCCTATTCCATCTTCAGCTCATATTCCCGCGTCACGTTGTTCAGATAAGCCCAGTCGAGCTGGGTCGTCAGCCACTCGGAGTACACAAGCTCGCCGTCGCGGAAAATGCTCAACCGGTGGTAGGCCTCATTCCAGGCTCTCTGTGACGATATGTTGTCCACAACCCCCTGTTCATACACGGCTATGCGCTCGCCGTCCCAGGCGAAGAGGTAGTCATCGGCCCAGTAGTAGTTGCCCTTAGCCTCCAGCCACTCCGGCGCGGGCAGCTCCGTGAGGTCATAGGCACACACGAGCTCGTATTCCCCTGCCCCGGTATTGGCAACGGCCACCATGCCGTTGCCAATCAGCATCGCCGTGAAGCTGTCCTGCGTGTAGAAGTCGGCGTAGCTGTGCCGGTCTATGTCCAGCCGCGCGGTCTCAGAGGCGTCGAGGAGCTTTGTCTGCTGCGCCACGTCCCCGCTCGCCACATCGATTACGGTCAAGTAGAGCTCGCCGTCCTGGAATGAGAGCAGCAGCAGTCTCTCCCCGCTCTCGTCCATGGTGAGCTGGACGTTCTCCCAGTCCTCCGGGAAGGTGTACACGCTCTCGAGCGTGTCGAAGTCGGCCGTGAGCGTCTCGGTGTTTGTGGGACCGTAAAACCAGCCGTTTTCCGAGGCGCAGCGCACCCGCCATATGCCCCAACCGCCACCGGGCAGGTGGCTGCCGTCCAGGAGTTCAAAGTTCTCTCCGTTCTCGTCCCATGTGTAGAACAAGGCCGTGAAGTACATGTATTCGTCGCTCGCCCAGACCGAGTAGCTGTCCGAGTTCACGAACCTGCCGTTACTCGGCGAGATATCCAGCTCACCTTCGGAGTAGCCGTCGGACGTGCTCAAGCTCAGGGACACGTCCATCCACACCTCACCCGGTATGGGGACGCAGAAAAGCTCGTCCACGTCTACATTTGCCCAGGGGTTTTCCGGGTCCGTACTGTCGCCTTTCACGCACCGGGCAAACAGGTGGACCGGCAGGCTGTCCACATAGTCGTTGAGCAGCAGTTTTCCGCTCCAACGCCCGCTCTCGCCGTCTATACGGGCGCGGGCGTACTCTGCCATCTCGCGCTGCCAGCCTTCAAGATCCTCAAAGATACGTTCCACCTCACCGCCGCTCCAACTAAAGCCGATGTTAATTCCGGCAGTTGTGATGCTCAGCGCGGGTTCGATTCCCCCGTACTCCCATTTGTAGGTTGCCAGGCTCCAGTGTCCCTCGGAGTCGTTCTCGCCGCTGACGGGATAGTAGGTGGTGTTCAGGTGCTGATGGCGCGAATTGACCGCGTGCATCGCAATGCTCACGCCCTCGGCCTCCTCGCGGCTGCCATAGAGCACTTCGCCCGTGTAGGCGAGCTTGGACTGCTCTCCGCTCAGATACACGTTCAGCCCCACGCACAGCGCCAGCGCCAGCGCGGCGAGCGCAAATAGCGCTCGGGCTCTCCCTCTCATTGTCTCCCTCCTTCCGCTGTATCCACGTACACGCTTGCGTCAAAACGCAGCGAATATTCAAGTGGGTTATATGTACCTGATGACATCCAGGCATACTCCATAAGGCCCGTGTCGAGCTGGCACTCCAGCCAGCCGCAGTAGGCGAGTTCGCCTCGCTCAAAGACGCACACGCGCCTGTAGTGCGGATAGACGCCTCTGGGCTCTGCGTATGTCTCGCCGGACTCGAGCATGATAAACCTCTCCCCGTCGCGCACAAAATCCAGCCGCTGGCCGCCGGTGCTCCTTTCACCGTCCGGCGTGGGCAGCGAGCTCAGGCCGAGCACAAAGAGGCGCTCATAGGCCCCCGCGTACTGCTCTGCTGCCGCGACGATATCTCGTATCTTAACGGCGAAGTAGCCGCTGCCCGTGTAGACATTCATGTCGTGCAGCAGCGCGCTCTCGTCGCCCCAGCCGAGTGCGGCTATCTCTTCGGCGCTTATGAGCTCCATGCGCCCCAGCACGCAGTCACTCTCCGTGTCAATAACCGTGAGGTATACGCCGCCGTCCTCGCCGGTGAAAAGCAGAAGCCGCTCGCGCTCCGGCTCTACGGTCAGCCTGGCGCTCTCCCATTCCGTGCCGAGCGCGTATATGTTCTCAACGTTTTCAAAGTCCGCACCGCCGTCCGACACGGGCACGCGGTAGACGCCCCAGTCCCCGCCGGGCAGGGCGGCGCCGTCCAAGAGTTCGCCGTCCTCCCTCATATTCAGCAGCAGGTATATATCCTCCCCGTCGTAGACGCTCTGGCTGTAGTAGTTCTGCGGCGTCACATGATCTATTGCCAACTCTTCGATGCCTCCGTCGCGCTCAAGCGCAACCTCAACCACAGCGCTCTCAGGCACGGGAAGCGTGAAAGTGTAGCCGGCTGTGCCATCGAATCCGCGGCCGTCGGGAGAATAATGGGCCCGCAGCTCATAGTCCTCGACGTAGTCCGCGAGCTTTATGCGCTCGCTCACGGTCCCGTCGCCGTCGAGCTTTGCGGCGAGCTCCCGGTAAATGCGCTCTTGGAAGGGGTAGTCAAAGACTGTCTCTTCGTCTATGTTGTAATATTTGCCGCTCAAGTAAGGCTGCTTCACCATTATCTCCGGCTCGGGCTCGTGCTCGTAATTTCCAGTACGGCGGCGCATGAGCTCCCAGTGGCTCTTTGTGTCGTGGCTGCCATCTGTAAGATCCGCGCCCAGCTCCCACACCAGGCGGTCGTTGAGCCTGACTTCGTCCTCAACCCTCACGCCGCGCGCCGCGTGTTCATCGCCGTAGAGCGTGGCCGTCTCAAGCGCGAGCTCAGCAGCGTTTACATCGAAGTACACAAGCGCGCAGGCGCAGAAGAGCGCCGCCGCTGCGAACAACGCCAGGAATGCCGCCGCCTTACTTTTCATTTTGCCCGCCTCCCGTCTCCAATGAGCGCTCAAGCCTTCCGTTCCCGGGCTGGCCGAGCGCAAACGGCCCGTTTAACCACTCTGAGTATTCAAGCCCGTCCTCCCCGGCCACGTTCAGCACCAGGCAGTGCAGGTAATCGTCCGTCCTGCCGCGCACAGTGGTCTCTCTGAGCACGGCCACGCGCTCCCCATCCCAGGCGCAGTCCAGTACCAGGCTGTAGGCGATGGAGTTCTCCTCCCACACGTAATCTGGCCGCGCATCGCAGCCGGTATCGGCTACAAGGAGCGCTTCGCAGTTCCCAGCGTCGTATCCTACCACTACCGCTACGCGCCCGTCGAGCAGGAAAACGCTGTAGCCCGGCTTTGAGAAGTGCCGGAAGGCGGCGCCGTTGAAATCGGCCTCAAGCCCCAGGGCGGCAAAACGCTCCGAGTCTATGAGCTCCAGGCGGTCCACGACCTCGCCGCTCGCGCTCTCCAGCGTTGTCAGATAGAGCGCGCCGTCCTCTACCGTGAGAACTAGTACAAGCTGCCCGTCGTAGCTGAGTTCAAGTTTCACGTCCTGCCAGTTCTCCGGCAGGAGGTAGACGTTCTCCAGCGCAGTCGTGTCGCAGTTGGCCCTGTAGCTCTCCTCAGTCCCCGTCCACCAGCGCTCGCCGGATTTGGCCTCCTCGGGGAACTCACAGGGCATGCGCCACACGCCCCAGCCGCCGCCGGGCAGAGTGCTGCCGTCCGGGTGCTCGCCGCTCTCGGAAGCTATACTGAAGGTGAAATAGACATAGCCCTCGCTCGTAAAGGCGCTCTCGCCCCTTGTGGTACAGAGCGGCGTTACCAGCATGCGCAGCCTGTCTCCCGCGCGATAGAGCTCGCAGGAGTATATGCTCCCCTCCGGCGCCGGCATATAGAACATGTCCCCGAAGGGCTCGCCGCGCAGGTCCACATATCCGTCGTCCATGCTTCCGAGCACTGGCGTCACGGTGTAGGTGTCAGTGTAGTCCGCGAGGTCGAAAGTTGCCAGGAAGTCATCCGAGCCGTCGTACTCCTGCGATATATCCTCGTAAATGCTCCGCAGCAGCGCATTGTCCTGCAGCAGGTCCTCAACGTCCCCTGCAACCTCGGCCTCGGTGAAGTCAAACTCCACAGAGGGCGGGCGCCAGATGTCGGTGCGCGGAAAGGAGCCCCAGTCGGACTCAGCGCGGCTCTCGCCACCGGCGGGGCTGTAGAGCGTGCTGAGCCTCAGGTGTTCGGAGAGCACAAGGCTCTCGCTCACGGCGAAGTCCCCGGCCGAGTCGCGCTCCCCGTACACTATGTCGCCGGCAAAGGCGTAGTTCGACGCGCTGCGCTCAAGGTATATCCCCGCGCCGAGGCCGAACGCCGCAGCTATAGCCAGCACGGCCATAAAGGCCGCCGCCTTACCTTTCAAGTCTCTCCCTCCCCTTTAAAGCTCCGTTTTCACGCGTCGGCGTGCTTTTGCTGCTCCTCAAAACCGTTGCCGTCTATCATCACTATCTCCGTGTGCTCGGTGTCCTCGCCGATGTAGTGCCGCTCGCCGTGTATGAGTTCGGCATATGTCAGCTCCCCGCCGCGGTATATCCTCAGCAGCAGGGCGCAATCGTACTCGCCGCCGCGCTCGTAGTAGATGTGCGAGAGCACGGCGAGCCTTTCCCCGTCGCAGGCGAAGGAGCGCAGGTCCTCGTCCCGGAACTCCACGTCATCCAGCTCGGGCGGCGTGAGGACTGTGATTTCTTCCACTGTATAACGCCCCGAGCCGTAGGACGCCGTGCGCGCATACATTTCGCCGCCGTAGTCGTATACAAATACGGTCCTGTCTGCCGCGGCGTAGTGCGTCACGGGTAGGCTTGAGAAATAGATTGCATCCTCGGCGCTCATCGGCTCCCGCAGCGTGAACAGCTTTTCATCCTGCAACACTTCCCCGCTCGCGGAGTCGAGCACCGTGAGCCATATTTCCCCGCCTCGCTGGGTGTAGAGCAGCACGCTTTGGCCGTCGTAAGAGAGTTCGAGCCAGGCGGCGTCCCAGTCCCGGCCGAGGTCGCAGACGTTTTCAATGTTCCCGGCGTCCACGTCTACTTCAAAGCCGGTTTCCACCCACCAGCGCCCCTGCGAGTTCTCCTCGTCGAGCGGGAAGAGCTGTGTGGCGCCGTTCGGGCTTCTGTCCTCAAGCATCGTATTGGTCACACGCATGCGAAAGAGCCCCCAGTCGCCGCCGGGCAGCTCGCTGCCGTCGAGCAGTTCAAAGTCCGTGCCATCGCGCAGGCCGAAGACGAAGTAGAAATATCCCTCCGGCGTGCAGATACTGTCCGACTGTGCCCAAATTTCCGCGTCGCCGGCCGCCATAAACTCTGCGCTTGCCACACTGTCGAAGTTGGTGTAGTTGAGCTCCATTCTCACCTCGCCTGAAAGCGGTACGCGCATAGACTCCAAATACGTTGAATAGATGTCCAGAGTTTCACCGCCGTTTACGCAGTTGAGGTACATCGCCTCGAAGCTCAGAGGGTAATAGCCGGTGTAGTCGTTGAGTGTGAAGCTATATGTGAACTCACCATCCGGACCATACTGGTTCAGGCCGTCACGAAGCGCATCGGCATAGGCCGCGTACGAGTCCTCGTATATTTCTATCTCTCCGGCCGTCATAAACCATATGCTGGGGCTGAGCACCAGTCCACTTATGCTGAGTCTCGGCCAGGTGCTGCTCATCTGTCCCGGCAGGTATACCGTGGGCAGTAGCGTCCAGCGGTAGCCGTTTTCCGCTGTGGCGGCTCCTGCGTCCCAGTCGAGCTGCCACACCATGTGCTCCCGCGCGGAGAGGTTCTGCTGCACGCTCACGCCAGAAGCCTCGGAGCGCTCGCCATAGAGCACCTCCCCAGCGAGCTCTACAGAGCGCGCCGTGGCTCCGGCGTACACCGTCACGCCTATTGAAAAGAGCAGCGCCACCGCCGCCAATGCTGCGAACAGTCTGCCGGCTCTCATGTAATCCCTCCCTTTTATTCAAAGCTCACGCTGTAGTCCACGTAGTCCACCACGCTCCATGCGCTGGTGTACCCGAACGGCTCGCGCAGCCATTCGGAGTAGTAGACGCCCTCGCGCGAGGCGAGATTCAATATCCTGTAAATCCTGTAGGTCGGTCTAGACCCTTCGTCCCAGAACTCGGCCGTGCTGAGCAGCGCGGCTATCCTCTCGCCGTCAAAGGCGTAGTCAAGGCCGGTGAAGCCGAGCTCCTCACGCACATATTCGAGCTCCTCCGGCAGTGCGCCGCACTGCACCGGTGCGGTGAATATCTCGCCCACGCCGCCATCCGTCATGGCCGCGGCGGCTATTTTGTCCTCCAGCGCGTAAACGAAGCAATCCTCCTGCTGATAGAGCGTCAAAACGCCCTCTGCCACCGTCACCTCGCACCCGGACTCTTTGAGCTCCGCGCGGGAGAAGAGACGCGCGCTGCCGCGCACCTCGCCCGTCGCCGCGTCGAGCACTGTGAGGTGGATTTCGCCATCCAGCTCGTATGCCACGTAGACGCTCCTGCCGTCGTGGCTCACGTCCACCCTCACCTCCTGCCAGCCCTCGGGCAGCAGGTATACGTTCTCTATGCTCTCCGGATCGCCTTTGGCATAGCAGTTGGCGCGCCACCAGCCGTCCTCGTCGGGCGGGTCTATTGCCTCGGCCCTCATGCGCCACACGCCCCAGCCGCCGCCGGGCAGAGTGCCGCCATCCGGGTGGGCGCCGTCCGCGGTGAGGACGTTGGCCGTGAAGTAGATGTAACCCTCGCTAGTGTAGGCGCTGTCGCTGGAATAGATGGTCCCCGCCCTCTCGCTCTCGCGGAAGGAGAAGTGATAATAGCCGTCCTCGTCCTGCCAAATTCGCGCCGTGTATATGCTCCCCTCGGCCACGGGTATGCGGAATTTGCCGTTGAGCACGGCGGCGATATAGCGGCCGAAAACTCCGGTCTGCTCATCGGAAATGTATCTTACACCGCACTCTATCGGGTAGTAGTCCATGTAATCCGCGAGGTCGAAGTCCCACTCGTAATACTCCCATTCATCCTCCTGCCACTCTTCGCGCGCGGCGATGGCCGCGTCGACTATGTCTGCCGCCTCGCCGGTAAATTTGTACTGCGCATCTCCGGTGTCGCTGGTTTCAAACGCATCGAAGTTGATGCCTATCTCCGGACAGGTGGTCAAAAACTCGTAGTCTATCTCCTCCGGGCCGCAGCTCATATTCGCCGGTGCCAGCCCGGTCTCGGGCTCATAGCCCTTCTCCAGCTTGAAGTGCCCGTCAATAACGGCCAGCTCGCCCATCGACACTCCCGCGGCGTCGCCTCTCTCGCCGAGGATCACTTCGCCGTCCAGACGTTCACCCCGCCAGGCGGCTCGCATGTATATGCCGAGCCCGGCACAGATACACACAGCCAATGCCGCCATGGCTGCAAAGAGCCTGCCTCGTGACATGATTTCTCCCTCCTTATCCGGCGCTGTTACCCGCGGGCACTATCTGCGCCGTCTCGCTCAGTCCGTATCTCCACACCAGCTCCGAGAGCTGGGTTGTTAGCAATTCGGCGCCCAGAACGCCGCCTTCGTCCCACTCGGTCAGCAGCAGCGCCGAGACCGCCCTGCCGTTTTCCAATCGGACGAACACCGTGTGGAGCGCGTAGAATCTCCCCTCAGCCCAGGCGCAGTCTGCAAGGTCCGCGCCAGTATACCGGTAACTCTCCACCGCGCCGGAGATCAGGTCATAACTGCTCTTGCCCGTGGTGAAGAGCTCAACGGGCTCATAGGGCATCACGGCCGTGTCCAGCACCTCGAGGTCGCCGGTAAAGTCCACCGCCGCGGCCAACTTGCCGTCGAGCAGGAACACTCCGCTGCCGCCGCGGGGATAGTATTCAAGGTAGTTTATACTCTGTGCTCCACCGTAGCCCGACAGTGTCTCGTTGTCGAACAACACGGTCTCACTCGCGCTGCGGCTCACCAGGTCCAGCACGTGCAAACGCACCTCTCCGTCCACCCTCGTGCAGATGAGGAGCGCAGCTTCGTCCAGGAAAAGCCTCGCCTCGTCCCAGTCCGAGCCGAGCGGGTATATATTCTCCACCTCGTCGAGCCGGGCCAGGTATTCGTCCCGGCGCCGCTCCACCGGCACGCGGCAGACGCCCCACTCCCCGCCGGGCATCATGGAGCCGTCGGCCAGACGCCGGCTGTCGCGCTCGCGCACCTCGACTATCAGGTAGAGATACTCCCCGTCAAAAGTACTCGAGGCCTCGGCCACATAGCCGCCGCCGTAGAAGACATTAATGTCTGCAACCGCGGTGCCAATGCGCTGTATGCGTATGTTTGCGCCCTCCGGGAGCGGTATGCGGAACACGTCGTTGAGCGACACGGGCAAGTCTGTCGCGGCGTCCAGCAGCCCGTTTCCAACAAGCGTCACGGGCAGCGAGTCCGTATAGTGGTAAAGCTGGACGTTCATGGCGCTCTTGCCGCTCTCCTTAAACTCCTCTATGAGCTCCGCAATATACGGCGTATAGAGTCTGAGCTGCTGGGTTGCGGCATTTGAAACCGAGAGCGAGGCCGAGGACACCTCGGGCACAAATGGATACGGGTCTATCTTTCGCAGTGAAAAGCTCAGTTTTCCGCGGTCGTCCTCCGTGCCGGAAAGGGCCGTGAAGACGGCCTGCGAATTTATCACGAGCCTATCCTGCACTCCGGCCCGCACCGTCCCGCCCGAGACCGTCTCGCGCGAGAGAACGAAGTTCCCGCTCTGAGCCCACACGACGGCGCTGCCGAACACTAAAAAGCACAGCGCGAGAGCGCAGAGCGCTACAAAAGCCGTAGATGTGCGTCTCATGGCCTACTCCGTGTCCAGCTCGTTTATGGCGCGGGCTATACGGTCGGCGCGGTAGTTCCAGGCGTTCTTGACGTAGTCCACCAGACTCTCGCCGCGCTCTTCCAGCTCGGACATGTACACGTCGCCGGTTATCTCGCCCTGGTGTATCAGCACGGCCCGGCCTATAAAGCCCGCCACTTCCTCTATGAGGTGCGTCGAGAGCAGCACTGTCTCGTTCTCGCCGAGTATGCCGAGCAGGACCTTGTAGAAGTCCTCGCGGTTGAAAATATCGTTGCCAGCGAATGGCTCATCCATCAGGATGTAGTCCGCGCCCTGGCTCAGTGCGAGCACAACTTCAAACTGGTTCTTCTGGCCGGTTGAGAGCCTGCGCGCCGCACCGTGCATGGGCAGGCCGAAGAAGTCCATGAGCACCTCAAAGCGGCGGCGGTTGAACTTGGGAAAGTGATCGGAATAAAACTGCGCATGCCCCTCAGGGCTCAAATCCGGGAAGAAGGAGTGCTCGCTGGTGGCAAAGGCGATGCGCTCTATGTTCTTTGTAGTCACCGGCTCGCCGTCGAGCGTTATATGCCCGGTGTAGCGCACGAAGCCCAGCATGCACTTCATGAGCGTGCTCTTGCCGGCGCCGTTCTCACCGAAAAGCCCCACCAGCTCGCCGCGCGGCAGGCTAAGGCTCACGTTTTTGAGGGCCTGACGGGAACCATATTGCTTGCTGACATTCTTTATTTCAAACATATTAACCTCCCCAGTACATCACGAAACGGACTATGGCGTCCCAGGCCCCCGGCGCGAGCCAGCGTTCGGGCGTAAAATGCATATAAGCCAGGCCGCAGCCGAGTGAGAGCAGCCGCCAGATTATCTGGCAGGCCAGCAGCCCCAGCACCGGGAGCGCGCCGCAGCGCACATAGAGCTCTCCCCGCGAATGCAGGCGGCGCATGGTATATATGCAGCGGCTGCCGCCCTTGAAGTGGTAGCTCACATAGCGCCATACCAGGGCCAGGAAGGCCGCGCTTGCAATAATAAAGGCCACGAGTCCCGGCATGAGCATGCTCTTGCAGTCAGGGAACACCGCCCCTTCCCGCTCTCTCTGCACGCCTCGAACCCACTCGTACATGCCGTTGCGGCCGTCGGAGTAGAGTATCAGGTAGCCAAGGAGCAGCACGGCTGAAGCGGCGACCAGGGCGGCCACGCAGTATTTGAGCTCCAGTTTAACATCGAAGCCAGGCGGGACCAGTCTCTCGGCCTTTTTCACTCCTCAGTTCCCCCCTGCGGGCTCTGCACGGCCTCGTTGTCGCCGTCCTTGAGCCGTCCGGATATCGAGGCCCAGAAGCACCAGCAGATGATGGCTCCGGTGCCTATGGCTATGACCTCATAGGTGTACGAGGCCACCTGCGCTTGAAACGCCATGAGCACGAGCGTCGCCGCCAGCACCACGAAGGGGGATATGGCCGTCTTGCCGCGGCGGCCCATGAACGAGGCATAGGCCACAGCCGCGCCCAGAGTGAGATACACCACCAGCATGCGCAGATAAACCGGCAAGTCGCCCAGCGGCAGCATGGCGTGCGTGTAGAGCCCGTTCACGAAGCCCACGAGCACGGAGAGGTTGCCCGCCACGCCGAGCCCCTGGTTCTGCAGCCAGAGCCCGTAGAAGAAGCACACCGCTGCCTGGAACATCATGAAGATGAAGAAGGACAGGGCCCCCACAACGGCCTGCCAGATGAACACGGTACGCTCATCCACGCCCAGGCGGCGCAGGGTGTAGCCCGGCTGTACGCCGCCGCGCTCGCGCATATTCAGCGTGAGCAGGATGAAGAGCAGCGCCACGCCCACATATATGGGAATCATGAGCTGGCTGAAGAGCTCGGAGCCCAGCATGTAGTTAGAGTTTTCACTCCCGCGCAGGCTGTACAGCCACGCAAAGGACCCCGCCGCCCCCAGCAGGGACACGATGAGCGTCGGCCAGAAGGCAAAACTCGCCGACAGCATGAACACAGACAGATGCTTTTTCATTCTTTTTCGTCCT
The DNA here is from genome assembly GCA_930990965.1 of uncultured Clostridia bacterium. Taxonomy (GTDB): domain Bacteria; phylum Bacillota; class Clostridia; order Oscillospirales; family Oscillospiraceae; genus Scatomorpha; species Scatomorpha merdigallinarum. The sequence continues at coordinate 2,620 of CAKNRQ010000044.1, read as the reverse complement.
CCTCCCAGGCCCGGCTTATTAGCCGTATGGCCTCGTCAAGCGTTATTCCCAGGTGCTTGAGCCGCAGCGCCGCGGCCCTCACCCCATCAGCCACCAGCTCCGTCGTCAGAGCCCGGCGCTTTTCCTCGGTGTACGTCACATAGCTCTTGGCTCCGGTGTGCGACACCAGTATTCCCTCCTCTTCAAGCATGCGGCAGGCCTTCTGAGCAGTGTTGGGGTTCACGCCCAGCAGCGCCGACAGCATTCTCCGGCTGGGCAGCTCCTCCCCGGAGGCTATCTCGCCCGACACTATGCCGCGTTTGACATAGCCCACTATTTGCAGGTATATGGGCTCGTTCCCATCCGGCTTAAAGCCCTCAAAGGATATCAGGCCGACCACCTCCCAACTGTATTACTCGAGTAGTACGCTTTCCAACCGTATTATACGCATAGTACAGTTGCTTTGTCAAGGGCGTGCAGTACAGGCAGGTTTATTAAACGAAAAAGAGCGCGGCAGTCAAAGCTAAGTTCGCCTTGACTGCCGCGCTCTTTGTATGTCGTCCAGCTAAGCGGCTGCCGTTAATTAATAAAAGCAGGGCTTCCGATGCTTGACGGAGTCCTGCTTTTTCTTATTGTGCCAGGTGGTTAAATCTTTTCCTCGAGCATACGAATGCAGTCGGAGCACACATTCTTGCCACGATAAGTTACGATGTCCCTGGCATTGTCACAGAAGATGCACGCGGGCTGATACTTCTTGAGTATGATAGTGTCGCCTTCTATGTAGATCTCCATGGAGTCCTTCTCAGCGATATCCAGCGTTCTTCTCAGCTCTATGGGCAGAACAATGCGGCCCAGCTCGTCGACTTTTCTTACAATCCCTGTTGATTTCATAAAATTCCCTCCAAATCTGCCGAGCATATAACACGGCACTTATAGAATTATATACGAGATTTGTCATAAAGTCAACAGATACGGAATACTTATCCACAGGGAAATGTGCCAATTATTAAGGCAGTTTATTGGAGGTGTTACACAAAATGTCAAGAATATGGGCAGGGGCCATTGTAATATCCGTAGTATTTGGTAGCTTGAACGGACAATTTGAATCAACAGGTGCGGCTTCTCTGGCGGGAGCGGGGGCGGCGGTAGATTTTGTGCTGAGCACGGGAGCGCTGATCTGTCTCTGGTGCGGGGTGCTGGAAATAATGCGCCGAAGCGGCATAATGGACGCGCTTTCCAGAGCCCTCTCGCGCCCACTCGGAAAACTTTTCCCACGTGCGGCGCGAAACAAGGAGACTTTTGCCGCGCTGTGCGCAAACGTCTCGGCAAACTTTCTGGGCCTGGGCAACGCCGCCACGCCTATGGGCATCAAAGCCGCGCAGGGCATGGCGCGCCAGGGCAAGCCGGGCGCGGCGAGCGCGGAGCTCTGTCTGCTTGTCGTGATAAACACCGCGTCCATACAGCTGCTGCCAACGACGGTGGCCGCCGTGCGCGCGGCTAATGGGGCGGCGGCGCCCTTTGATATATTACCCGCTGTCTGGCTCAGTTCCGCAACCTCTGTCATGGCCGGCATACTGGCGGCCAAACTCTTCGAGGCCCTGTCACGCAAATGAGCGCTGCGGCATCCCTTATTCCCGCGGCAATTATCGCCCTGGCGGCCCTTTACGGTGTCATAAAGGGCGTGGACGTATTTGAAGCCATGACTGAAGGCGTGATGGACGGACTGCGCGTCGTCTTGAAGATATTTCCCTCGCTTGTGGCCCTTCTAACGGCGGTATATATGTTGCGTGCGAGCGGGGCGCTCGATGCGCTCATTACGCTGTTGGAACCGCTGCTGAGTCTGCTGGGCATACCGCCGGAGACGGGAACTCTCATGCTGCTCAGGCCCATAAGCGGCTCGGGCGCGCTGGCTGTGGCCGGGGACCTGATAGCCGAACACGGCGCGGACTCCATTGTAGGCCGCACCGCCGCCGTCATGCTGGGCAGCACCGAAACCACTTTCTACGTCATCGCCGTGTACTTTGCCGCCGCAGGCGTGAAGAAAACCCGCTACGCCGTTCCTGCCGCTCTCTGTGCCGATCTCACCGGATTCATAGTCAGTTCCTGGTGCGTCAGCAGGCTATGGGGCGGTTTATAGACAATATGTCAAAAAATTATTAATAATAATTTCACAAATTATTTGCCTTTGCCTATTTACAAATTCTACGCCGTGTGCTATTATACTGACGGATTGTGAAATGTGTAACGCACAGTTGACATCGTTTCGCAATGTCTCCTCTCATTTTTGATCTTATTTCTCTCTCTCCCCAAAAAGCATCCGCTTGTGCGGATGCTTTTTGGTATTTAGAGGCTTTTCGATAAAGCAAAAGGGAAGGCAGCATCGGCCTTCCCTTTTGCTTTTAAAGTGCTTTTCCGGCTCAGGCGAGAGCGGCGGTGATAATGCTCATCTGGTAGACTTCCTCGGCGTTGCAGCCGCGGGAGAGGTCGTTGATGGGGGCGTTCAGGCCGGTGAGGATGGGGCCGTAGGCGTCAAAGCCGCCGAGGCGCTGGGCTATCTTGTAGCCGATGTTGCCGGACTGGATCTCGGGGAAGATGAAGGTGTTGGCATAGCCGGCGACCTTGCTGCCCGGGAACTTGAGCT
>CAKNRQ010000043.1 GCA_930990965.1 uncultured Clostridia bacterium | reverse complement strand
TTAGCTCCTACACCAGGGCTCTTTTTGTACTGTCCGTATATTCTGGGGCAGTTCACGGCCGGGGCTTTTTGCTTTGCGTGCATCAGCGCACTGAGAAGGCATAGCGGGTCTCGCTGTGCAGGTGCTCACCCGGGCGCAGTATGGGCGAGGGGAAGCCGTAGTGGTTCATGCCGTCCGGGAAGAGCTGGGTCTCCAGGCAGAGAGCGTAGTGGGGCAGCATGACGGAGCCGTGCTTGCCGGTGCGGTGGGAGAGGGAATTGGCGGTGTAGAGCTGCATGCCGGGCTGAGTGGTGTATACGTCCATGGCTATGCCGCTCTCGGGCGCGTATACGCTCGCGGCATCGCAGCCGGAGAGGACGTAGTTGTGGTCAAAGCCGCCGAAGAGCGCCGTCTGCTCGCATTCTTCTGCCAGGGCCTCGCCCAGAACACGCTCGCTGCGGAAGTCAAAAGGAGTGCCGGTGACGTCCAGCAGACGGCCCGTGGGCAGGCAGTCCGGCGCGCCTTCACAAAAACGGTCAGCGTTCAGGCGCAGCCTGTGCGTGAGTACGTCGCCGGAACCGTTTAAGTTGAAGTAGCTGTGGTTCGTGAGGTTAACGGGAGTTGCGGCGTCAGTGTCCGCGTCGTAGGTTATGGTAAGGCAGTTGCTGTCCGTGAGCTCGAAGCTTATTTTTACGTTGAGGTTGCCGGGATAGCCCTCCTCGCCGTCCGGGGACAGGCGGGAGAACGTGAGCTTGCCGTCCTCGGCCGAAACGTCCCAGACGTATTTGTCAAAGCCGCGCGCCCCGCCGTGGAGCTGGTTTGCTCCGTCGTTGGCATAGAGGACGTATTCGCGCCCGCCGAGCGAGAAGCGCGCCCCGCCGATGCGGTTGCACACGCGGCCTATGCTCGCCCCGAGAAAACCGTCGTTGCTCTCATACTCGCCTATGGTGTCATAGCCGAGGACGACGTCTACTTTTTCACCGGCGGCGTTCGGGACGATGAGCGAGCGCACCGTAGCGCCGTGGTCGAGGATTTCCACGCTCGCGCCGCCTTTGCCGGTGAGGGTGTATGCCGTCACGGCCTCGCCGTATGAGTTGCGGCCGAAGGGCCTGGCTTCTATAGTCATAACTGTCACTCCTTATTCTGGTTGCGCTGCCTGCGCAAGACTATTTTAACACACTTTTTACCTGCTGCGTAGAGATATTTGCACTTTTACGGCGTGAATGATAAAATTGATGCGTACATTAACGCCACCATGACGCGGTGAAATTCGGCATAAACCGCATATTGTAACGGAGAAAACTTGTGAAAGTATCTGAAAATTTGTGAGGGCGGCAAAAAAAGTTGTGTTTTTGGACAGGAGACGGTAAAATCTATATATACTCTACCAGGGAGGCGGTGCGCATGACCCGGCTGCGAATCTACGGTCGTGGGGACAGGTGCGCCCATATTCTCCGCGCCTCCGTCTTTTTCATAGGTGGAGTGTCTGCAAAATGAACACTACAATTGCAAGGTCACGGCAATTTTTGCCGTGACCTTGACATCTTTTTTGGAGGAGAGAGAATGGATAAGAAGAAGGTAGCCGTGATAATGGGCAGCGATTCCGACTGGCCGGTTGTGGAGAAGGCCGTGGCCCAGCTCCGCGAGCTGGACATCCCCGTGGAGGCGCGCGTCATGAGCGCGCACCGCACGCCTGAGCAGGCCCGGGAGTTTGCCGTCAACGCGCGGGCCGAGGGCTTCGGAGTCATCATTGCCGCCGCGGGCAAGGCGGCGCACCTGGCCGGCGCGCTGGCCGCGAACAGCACCCTGCCCGTCATAGGCATACCGATAAAGAGCAGCACTCTCGACGGCCTGGACGCGCTTTTGAGCACGGTGCAGATGCCCTCCGGCATCCCCGTGGCCACCGTCGCCATCGACGGGGCTCAGAACGCCGCGCTGCTGGCCGCGGAGATACTCTCCGTGTACGACGGCGAGCTGGCTGAAAAGCTCGACGCCATGCGCGTGAAGATGACCGAGGCCACCATAGCCAAGGACGAGGCCCTGCAGGCCAAGCTCAACGCCTGAAATCTCAAAGGAGGATAATATAATGGAAAAGCGCGAACAGATGTATGAAGGCAAGGCCAAGAAGGTCTACGCCACCGACGATCCGGCTCTGTGCATAGTCTCCTACAAGGACGACGCCACCGCCTTCAACGGCGAGAAGCGCGGCACCATCATGGGCAAGGGCGTCATAAACAACCGCCTGACCAACCGCCTGATGCGCCTGCTCATGGAAAACGGCATCCCGACGCACTTCGTTGAAGAGCTCAACGACCGCGACACGCTGGTGAAGCGCGTCAGTATAGTCCCCCTCGAGGTCATCATCCGCAACATCTCCGCGGGCAGCTTTGCCAAACGCTACGGCGTTGAAGAGGGCATCGTTTTTGAAAATCCCACCATTGAGTTCTCCTATAAGAACGACGAGCTGGGCGACCCGCTCATGAACAGCTACCACGCCCTGGCCCTCAAGCTCGCCACTCAGGAGGAGATAGACACCATAAAGGCCTATTCCTTCAAGATAAATGAAGTGCTTAAGGCCTTCCTGCTGCAGCACGGCATAGAGCTCGTGGACTTCAAGCTCGAGTTCGGCCGCCTGCCGGACGGCAGCATTGTGCTGGCCGACGAGATCAGCCCCGACACCTGCCGCTTCTGGGACGTTGAGACCCATGAGAAGCTCGACAAGGACCGTTTCCGCCGCGACCTCGGCGGCGTCGAGGACGCCTACCAGGAGGTCATGCGCCGCATCATCGGCGAGTGAGGTAAAATGGACGCATACTTCGACAAGCTGCACGAGGAGTGCGGCGTATTTGGCATAATCACACGCTCGGGCGAAGACGTCGTCCCCATGACCTACCGCGCCCTCTACGCGCTTCAGCACCGCGGCCAGGAGAGCTGCGGCATGGCGATAAACGACGATGGCGTCATAACTGGTTACAAGGACGTGGGCCTTGTCAACGAGGTCTTCACGCCCGAGGTCATGCGGTCAATGCCGCACGGGCAGATGGCAATAGGCCACTGCCGCTATGGCACCACCGGCGGGCGCACCCGCGAAAACGCCCAGCCCATCGTTATCCGGCACGTCAAGGGCGGCATGGCCCTGGCGCACAACGGCAACCTGACCAACGCCAGCGAACTGCGTGAAGAGCTGGAGCTCAAGGGCGCAATATTTTCCTCTACCTCGGACAGCGAGGTCATAAGCTACGTGATAACCCGCGAACGGCTGCGCACCGGCTCCATTGAGGCGGCGGTGTGTTCCGCGATGGACTACCTCAAGGGCGCGTATTCCCTCGCGGTCATGTCCCCGCGCAAGCTCATTGCCGCGCGCGACCCCCTCGGGTTCAGGCCGCTGTGCATAGGCGAGCTGGAGGACGGCTGGGCCGTGGCGAGCGAGAGCTGCGCGCTTGACTCCATAGGCGCGAAGTTCCTGCGCGACGTGGAGCCCGGCGAGATCGTCACGATTTCCCGCGACGGCATAGAGTCCGACCGCAGCCACTGCGGCGGCGAGAGCGCCGAGTGCGTCTTTGAGTTCATCTACTTCGCCCGTCCGGACTCCGTCATTGACGGTAGCTGCGTACACACGGCGCGCCAGAGGGCGGGCGCCTTCCTCGCGCTCGAGCATCCGGTACAGGCCGATGTGGTGATAGGCGTGCCAGACTCCGGCCTCGACGCCGCGCTCGGCTACGCCCGCCAGAGCGGCATCCCCTACGGTGTGGGCTTCGTGAAGAACAAGTATATAGGCCGTACCTTTATCCAGCCGGGCCAGTCCAGCCGCGAGAATGCGGTGAAGATCAAGCTCAACGTCATAGCCTCGACGGTGCGCGACAAGCGCGTCATCCTCGTCGACGACAGCATAGTGCGCGGCACGACTATAGCGCGCATAGTCTCGCTCTTGCGCGAGGCGGGCGCAAAGGAGGTACACGTGCGCCTCTCCGCGCCGCCCTTCCTCTATCCCTGCTACTTCGGCACGGACATAGACTCCCGCGACAACCTTATCGCGGCGCAGCACAGCATAGAGGAGATACGCGAGATAATAGGCGTGGACTCGATAGGCTACCTCAGCACTGACAACGTCACCAAGCTGGCTGACAACAGCCACCTCAACTTCTGCACGGCCTGCTTCACGGGCCACTACCCCTGCGAGATACCCAAACGCGCGGCCAAGAGCCGTTTCGAGCAGAAACTCAGCGAGCGTGAGAAGGAGGATGCGTAAGTGATAAGCGAGAGCGCAAGCTACCGCGCCGCCGGCGTGGACATCACCGCCGGCTACAAGGCCGTGGAGCTCATGAAGAAACACGTGCAGCGCACCAACACCCCCGGCGTACTGGGCGGCCTGGGCGGCTTCGGCGGCCTCTTTAAGCCCGACCTCGCCGGTATGAGCGAGCCCGTACTCGTCTCCGGCACGGACGGCGTGGGCACGAAGCTGAAAATTGCCTTCCTCATGGACAAGCACGACACCGTGGGTATAGACTGCGTGGCCATGTGCGTCAACGACGTCGTCTGCTGCGGCGCCGAGCCGCTCTTTTTCCTCGACTACATCGCCTGCGGCAAGAACGTGCCCGAGCGCATAGCGGACATAGTCTCCGGCGTGGCTGAGGGCTGCGTGCAGTCCGGCGCGGCGCTCATCGGCGGCGAGACCGCCGAGATGCCCGGCTTCTACGGCGAGGACGAATACGACCTCGCGGGCTTTGCCGTCGGCATAGTCGACAAGGCCAAGATACTGGACAACACCACCATGACCGCCGGGGACGTGGTTATCGCCATCCCCTCGAGCGGCGTGCACTCCAACGGCTTTTCCCTCGTGCGCCGCGTGTTCGACGTGGAGCACGGCGCGCTCACGAAGCGCTACGACGAACTCTCCGGCACGTTGGGCGAGACGCTGCTCACGCCCACGCGCATATACGTCAAGCCGGTGCTGGCCATGATAAAGGCGGCCGGCGTGCGCGCGCTCAGCCACATCACCGGCGGCGGCTTCTACGAGAACGTCCCGCGCTCCATTCCCGAGGGGTTGTGTGCGAAGATTGAGAAGGCCGCGCTCAGGACGCCGCCCATCTTCGGCATTCTCGCCCGTGAGGGCGACATACCCGAGCGCGACATGTACAACACCTTCAATATGGGCGTCGGCATGTGCGCCGTCGTGTCGAAAGACAGCGCGGACGCGGCGCTCGCGGCGCTTGCTGAAAACGGCGCCGCTGACGCATACATCTGCGGCGAAATAGCCGCGGCCACCGACGGGGCGGTCGAGCTATGCTGAAAACGGCGGTACTCGTATCCGGCGGCGGGACCAATCTCCAGGCGCTCATAGACGCCTCGGCGCGCGGCGAGATGCCGCATGTGGAGCTTGCGCTTGTAGTTTCAAACAGGGCAGACGCCTACGCGCTCGAGAGGGCGAAAAAGGCCGGTATCCGCGCCGAATATGTGGAGAAATCCGGCTTTGAAGAGCGGCTGAACGCGCTGCTGGACGAAGAGGGCGTGGGCCTTATAATACTCGCGGGCTTTTTGAGGATACTCAGCGAGGACTTCACGCGCCGCTGGGCCGGACGGGTGATAAATATACACCCGAGCCTGATACCGGCTTTCTGCGGCGCGGGCTTCTACGGCCTGCACGTACACGAGGCCGCGCTCTCTCGCGGCGTGAAAGTGACCGGCGCGACGGTACATTTCGTAAACGAGATACCCGACGGCGGGGAAATAATTGCCCAGCACGCGGTGGAGGTCCTGCCCGGGGACACGCCGGAGGTCCTCCAAAGGCGCGTCATGGAGCAGGCAGAGTGGATAATACTCCCGGCGGCCGCGGAGGCCGTCGCGGAAGAGCTGGAAGGGAGAGAGTGATTTGACGGACCTTTTCGCCTATCTTTCAGAGCGGCCCTACCCGGGACGCGGCATACTGCTGGGCGCGACGCCCTCGGGCAAGAGCGCCGTGGCGTACTTCATCATGGGCCGCAGCGAGAACAGCCGCAACCGCGTCTTTGAGAGAACCGCCGACGGTATCCGCACAAAGGCGTATGACGAGAGCAAGATGGTAGACCCGAGCCTCATAATATACCACCCCGTGCGCCGCGTGGGACGCGGCCTCGTGGTCACAAACGGCGACCAGACCGACACCCTGCGCGACTACCTTCTCGCGGGGAAGACCTTCGCCGAGGCGCTGCGCACGAGAGAGTTTGAGCCCGACGGACCGAACTGGACGCCGCGTATCTCCGGCCTCCTGAGCCCGGACGGGAGCTACAAGCTTTCCATCCTCAAGGCGGGCGCGCCGGACGGGAAGCCCTGCCTGCGCTATTTCTATGAGTACGAGGCCGCGCAGAGCGGCTGCGGGCACTTCATCAGCACTTACGAGGGCTTTGGCTCCCCGCTGCCGAGCTTTTACGGCGAGCCGGTGGCGGTGGAAATACCCGAGCTGGACGCTGTGAAACTGGCCGAAAAGCTCTGGGACGCGCTTAACGAGGACAATCGCGTTTCGCTCTATGTTTGCGTGGGCGGCATGGAGGTTATAATCAACAAGTACGGGGAGGAAGCGTAAATGAAGGAAATTGAGCTCAAGTATGGCTGCAATCCGAACCAGAAGCCCGCGCGTATTTTCATGGCCGGCGGCGGCGAGCTGCCCGTCGAAGTCATGAACGGCCGCCCCGGCTACATCAACTTCATGGACGCGCTCAACTCCTGGCAGCTGGTCAGGGCGCTCAAGCGCGCCACCGGCAAGCCCGCCGCGGCCAGTTTCAAGCACGTCTCCCCGGCGGGTGCGGCGATAGCAAGGCCTCTCTCCGACGAGGACAGGCGCGTGTTCTTCGCCGAGGGCGAGCTCTCGCCCATCGCCACCGCCTACGCCCGGGCCAGGGGAGCCGACAGGCTCTGCTCCTACGGCGACTGGGCCGCGCTCTCGGACGTCTGCGACGCTGAGACGGCGAGGCTGCTGGTGCCCGAGGTGTCTGACGGCATCATCGCCCCCGGCTACACTGCCGAGGCGCTTGAGATACTCAGAACCAAGCGCAAGGGCGGCTACAACGTCGTGAGGATAGACCCCGACTACGAGCCGGCGCCCGTGGAGCAGCGCGACATCTTCGGAATCCGCTTCGAGCAGGGCTACAATTCTCTGCCCATCACCCGCGAGTGCCTTGAGAACATCGTCACCGAGAACAAAGAGCTCACCGAAGACGCGGTAAACGATCTGCTTCTCGCGCTCATCACGCTCAAGTACACGCAGTCGAATTCCGTCTGCTACACCCAGGACGGCCAGACCATCGGCGTCGGCGCGGGCCAGCAGAGCCGCATACACTGCACGCGCCTGGCGGGCGACAAGGCCGACACCTGGCACCTGCGCCGCCACCCGAAGGTGCTCGAGCTCAAGTTCGACCCAAGCCTCAAGCGCGCCGAGCGCGACAACGAGATAGACCGCTTCATCCGCGAGGAGCTCACCGAGAACGAAAAGCGTGACTTCCTCGCCGGGTTTACAGGCGTGTCGCTCGGCTCTGATGCCTTTTTCCCCTTCGGTGACAACATCGAGCGCGCGGCGCAAAGCGGCGTCAAGTACGTCGCCCAGCCAGGCGGCAGCATCCGCGACGACAACGTGATTGAGACCGCAAACAAGTACGGCATGGTCATGGCCTTCACCGGGATACGGCTGTTCCACCATTGAGGTATACCCTCCGGGGGGGCTTACATCAAAAGTGCGCTGCCCCGGAGGACCACCGCGTACCATCCACCAAGGAGGGACAAAACATGAAACTACTCGTCATAGGCTCCGGCGGGCGCGAACACGCCATTGTGCGTGCGCTCAAAAAGAGTCCCAAAGCTAATGAAATACATGTCTTACCCGGCAATGGCGGTATCGCCGAAGACGCCATCTGCGCCGGTGTGGCCGCGACGGATATAGACGGCGTTGTGGCCTACGCCAAGGACCACGAGATAGACTACGCCGTCGTCACGCCCGACGACCCGCTCTGCCTCGGCATGGTGGATGCGCTCGAGGCCGTGGGCATACCCTGCTTCGGCCCCGAGAAGAGGGCGGCCCAGATAGAGGGCAGCAAGGTCTTCGCCAAGGGCTTGATGAAGAAGTACGGCATCCCCACCGCCGCCTACGAGGTCTTTGACGACGCCGAAGCCGCGCTCAAATACGTTGAGAGCGCTCCGGCGCCCATCGTGGTCAAGGCTGACGGCCTCGCGCTCGGCAAGGGCGTCGTGGTCGCCATGACTCGCGAGGAGGCCGTGGACGCCGTCAAAAACGCCATGCTTGACCGCGCTTTCGGCGAGAGCGGCGCGAGAGTGGTCATAGAGGAGTACCTTGAGGGGCCCGAGATGAGCGTCCTCGCCTTTACGGACGGCAACACGCTTGTGCCGATGGTGTCCAGCATGGACCACAAGCGTGCGCTGGACGGCGATGAGGGTCTCAACACGGGCGGCATGGGCGCCATAGCCCCTAACCCCTACTACACTCCCGCCGTAGCTGAGGAGTGCATGGAGAAGATATTCCTGCCCACGGTGCGGGCGATGAACGCCGAAGGCCGCCCGTTCAGAGGCTGCCTCTACTTCGGACTCATGCTCACAAAGGACGGGCCGAAGGTGATTGAATACAACTGCCGCTTCGGTGATCCCGAGACCCAGGCCGTGCTGCCGCTGCTTGAGACTGACCTGCTGACGGTTATGGAAGCTGTCACCGCCGGCCGGCTCTCGGAAGTGGACGTGAAGTGGGCAGACAAATACTCCTGCTGCCTGGTCCTGGCCTCCGGCGGCTACCCGAAGAGCTACAAGAAGGGCCTTGCCATCTCCGGCCTGGTGAGCGGCCAGATGCCCGGCGGCGAGGCCGAAGTTTTCCACGCAGGCACCAAAAAGCTTGCAGACGGTACGCTTGTCACCAACGGCGGGCGTGTGCTGGGCCTCTCAGTGACGGCCGATACCCTGCGCGGCGCCATTGACGGCGCGTATGCCGCAGCGGAGAAGATAAGCTTTGAAGATATGCACTACCGCCGCGATATCGGCGCGAGAGCGCTCGCGGCTATGGAGGGCTGAGTATGGTCTACAGAGTATACGTCGAAAAGCGCGCCCCTTACGACGAGGAGGCGCGCCGCGCCCTCGGCGAATTCCGTACCCTGCCCGGCACGCAGGGCCTGACCGGCTTGCGGCTGCTGAACCGCTACGACGTTGAGGGCATAGACGCCGGGCTCTTTGAAAAGTGCCTGCCGGTGGTGTTCTCCGAGCCGCAGGTGGACGAAGTGATGTATGAGCTGCCCGGCGCGGACAAGGTATTCGCCGTCGAGTACCTGCCCGGACAGTTCGACCAGAGGGCCGATTCCTGCGCCGAGTGCATACAGCTCATCTCCCAGGCAGAGCGGCCCACCGTGCTCAGCGCGAAGGTTTACCTGCTCTACGGCGAAATAGACGACGCCGCCCTGGCCGGGGTGAAGAGCTACGTCATAAACCCCGTGGAGAGCCGTGAGGCGAGCCTGGAGACGCGCGAGAGCCTGTCGGTGGACTACCCCGAGCCGCCAGACGTTGCGCGCGTGGAGGGCTTTACCGCGCTCGACCGCGCGGGCCTCGAGGCGCTCATAGCGCGCATGGGCCTCGCCATGGACGCCGACGACGCCGAGTTCTGCCGCGAGTACTTCGCCAAGGTGGGCCGCGACCCCACAGTGACCGAGATCCGAGTGCTGGACACCTACTGGTCCGATCACTGCCGCCACACGACCTTCGGCACGGTAATAGACGAGGCCAGCATAGAGGATATAGAGGTGCGCGAGAGCTATGAAAACTACCTGCGCATCCGGCGCGAGCTGGGCCGCGAGGACAGGCCCGTGACGCTTATGGACCTCGCCACTATAGGCGCGAAGTACTTAAAACACACCGGCAAGCTGCGTGAGCTCGACGAGAGCGAGGAGATAAACGCCTGCTCCATACATATAACCGTTGACAACAACGGCGTGGACGAGCCCTGGCTTCTGATGTTCAAGAACGAGACGCACAACCACCCGACGGAGATAGAGCCCTTCGGCGGCGCAGCGACCTGCATCGGCGGCGCCATCCGCGACCCGCTCTCCGGCAGGGCCTACGTCTATCAGGCAATGCGCATCACCGGAGCGGGCGATCCGACCGTGCCGCTCTCCGACACCCTGCCCAATAAGCTCCCGCAGCGCAAGCTGTGCACCGGGGCGGCGGCGGGCTACAGCTCCTACGGCAACCAGATAGGCCTGGCCACCGGCCTCGTCGATGAGCTCTACCACCCCGGCTATGTGGCCAAGCGCCTCGAAATAGGCGCGGTTGTGGCCGCGGCGCCGGAGGCAAACGTCGTGAGACTCCGTCCCGAGCCGGGCGACGTGGTCATACTGCTGGGCGGCCGCACTGGCCGCGACGGCATGGGCGGCGCCACGGGCTCCAGCAAGGCCCACGACAGTCACAGCCTCACCGAGTGCGGGGCCGAAGTGCAGAAGGGCAACGCCCCCGTCGAGCGCAAGCTTCAGCGCCTCTTCCGCAACGGCGAGGTCACGCGCATGATAAAGCGCTGCAACGACTTCGGCGCGGGCGGCGTGAGCGTGGCCATAGGCGAACTCGCCGACGGCCTGGATATAGACCTCGACCGCGTAAAGCGTAAGTACGCCGGCCTCGACGGCACGGAGCTGGCCATATCCGAGAGCCAGGAGCGCATGGCGGTCGTGGTGTCCGAGCGCAATGAGGCGGCCTTCCTGGCCGCGGCGGCGGCTGAAAACCTCGAGGCCACCACCGTCGCCACCGTCTCGGCCGAACCGAAACTGCGCATGACCTGGCGCGGACAGATAGTCTGCGACATAGAGCGCGAATTCCTCAACACCAACGGCGCGGAGAAGCACGCGCGCGTGAGCGTAAAGCCCATGAGCGTGGCCGACCGCTCGCCTTTTGCTGAGGGCGGCACGCTTGCTGAACGCCTCGAGTCCCTGATGGGTTCGCTCGAGTGCTGCTCGAGGCGCGGCCTGGCCGAGCGCTTCGACTCCACCATCGGCGCCGGTACGGTGGTTATGCCCTTCGGCGGCAAAAATCAGCTCACACCGGCCCAGTGCATGGCCGCAAAAGTGCCCGTCATGGGCGACACCACTACCTGCTCGGCCATGAGCTGGGGCTTTGAGGTGCGCGTGAGCGAGCAAAACCCCTACAGGGGCGCGTATCTCGCCGTGTACGAGAGCCTGGCACGGCTCGTGGCAAGCGGCTTCGGACACGAGGGCGCGTACCTGAGCTTCCAGGAGTACTTTGAACGGCTGCGGACAGAGCCCGAACGCTGGGGCAAGCCCTTCGCGGCGCTGCTCGGCGCGCTCGACGCCCAGCTCGCCTTCGGCGCGGGAGCCATCGGCGGCAAGGACAGCATGTCCGGCAGCTTTGAAAAACTCGATGTGCCGCCCACCCTCGTCTCCTTCGCTGTCACCGCTGGAAAGGTGTCCGACGCCGTGAGCGCTGAGTTCAAGCGCGCGGGCAGCCGCGTGGCGTATATGCACGCCGACCCCTTTGACGCCAGGGCCAGCATAGCGCTATTTGAAGAGATAGAGGCGCTCATGCGCGCGGGCAAGGTGCATGCGGCCTGGTCCGTCGGCAGCGGCGGTATAGCCGAGGGCCTCTGCAAGATGTGCTTCGGCAACGGCCTCGGCGTGAAACTCGACGCGGGCTTTGACGCCGGGCGGTTCTTCGGCTGGGACTTCGGCGGCTTCATACTCGAGCTCGACGCGGACTGCGAAGCCGGTGAGACGCTGGGCGTTGTGACCGGTGAGTACAACATAAGCGCCGCCGGAGAGAGCGTGGACCTCAACCGTGTCCAGGCCGCCTGGGAGCACAGGCTTGAGGAGGTCTATCCCCACCTCACTGCGCCCGGACAGGAGGTCGTGCCGGTGGAAAAGCTCTCCTTCGAGGCCAAAGAGCGCGTGAAACCCCTCACTCGCCATCCGAGGCCGAGGGCGCTCATCCCCGTCTTCCCGGGCACCAACTGCGAATACGATACCGCCCGCGCCCTCGAGCGCGCGGGGGCCGAGCCCGAAATACTCATAGTGCGCAACCTCACAAGCGAGCAGGTCGCGGAGAGCGTGGAGCGTATGGCGGAGGCGCTGGGCCGCAGCCAGATGCTGGTCATGCCCGGCGGCTTCTCCGGCGGCGACGAGCCCGACGGCAGCGGCAAGCTGATAAACGCCTTCTTCCGCGCGCCCAGGCTCACCGACGCCGTACACGAGCTCTTAAACAACCGCGACGGCCTGGTGCTGGGCATCTGCAACGGTTTCCAGGCGCTCATAAAGCTCGGTCTCGTGCCGTTTGGTAAGATAGTAGAGACAGACAGCACCTGCCCGACCCTGACCTATAACGCCATAGGCCGCCACCAGAGCAGACTCGTGCGCACGCGCGTGGCCTCGAACCTGAGTCCCTGGCTGAGCAAGTGCGCCGTCGGCGACATACACACGGTCGCCATCTCCCACGGCGAGGGCCGGTTCATCTGCCCGCCGGAACTGCTGGAGACGCTGCGCAAAAACGGCCAGCTCGCCACGCAGTATGTGGACCTGGAGGGCGAGCCCAGCATGGATTTGCGCTACGACCCGAACGGCTCCGTGCTGGCCGTGGAGGGCATCACCAGCCCGGACGGCCGCGTGTTCGGCAAGATGGGCCACTCCGAGCGCAGCGGCTCGGGCCTCTACTCCAACGTGCCCGGCGAGGCCTACCAGCCGATATTCGCCGGCGGCGTGGAATATTTCCTGTGACAGACAGGCAAAGCGGCCTGAAACGGAGTACACAAAAATGTGCGTCGAAAATTTATATTGCTTTTCCCGCTCTATGTGTTAAAATACTTCCGTACATCAGGCTGTTTATGCCGGTATAAATATACAATGAACGGAGGTTAGATTCATGTACGTTATCACTGACAACTGCGTTTCCTGCGGCACCTGCGCTGCCAACTGTCCTGTTGAGGCCATCGACATGGGCGACGACAAGTACGTCATCGATCAGGACAAGTGCATCGCCTGCGGCACCTGCAAGGAGAATTGCCCCACCGAAGCTATCGAGGAGCAATAATTGCGCAAACGCGCGGCCGGGAGTCTATACACCGGCCGCGCGCGAATATCTCTGCCCGCTTTGGCGGGCTTGTTTTATAATGGGAGTTTGCCTATGTCGGAGCTATGGCCGGGAGGGCCGCAATACGAGGGAGGTGACGCCTTCCCTATAACGACGGACAGCGTGCTGCTCGCAGACTTCGTGCGTCTGAGGCCGGGGGCACGGGTGTTGGAGCTCGGCTGCGGCGCGGGGCTCATCTCGCTGCTGCTGCTCGAGCGCGAGCCGGGGCTGAACTTGCAGTGCGTGGAGCTGGACGGTCCGGCGGCGCTCGCCGCGCAGCGCAACTTCGCCGCGAACGGCCACGAAGTAACGGTGACATGCGGCGACTTGCGCGACAGCAGGAACCTTCCCGAGGCAAACTTTTGCGATATAGCCGTCTGCAACCCGCCGTATTTTCCCGGCGGGAGCGGTAAGACTGCAAGCGAGCCGCGCCGCGCCGCTGCGCGCAGCGAGGGCGAGTGTACGCTTGCGGACATAGTAAGCGCCGCCGCGCGCAGTCTCAGGCAGGGGGGACGTCTCTGCCTCGTACACAGGGCCTCCCGGCTGGCTGAGGTTTTCGCCGAACTGTCGCGGCAGCGCATGGAGCCCAAGCGCCTGCGGCTTGTGCAGCACACGGCAAAGAGCGCGCCGAGCCTGATGCTCTGCGAGGCGGCGCGGCTTTCGAGGCCCGGGCTCGAGCTCGAGCCGGTGCTCGTGCTGCACGGCGAGGACGGCAGGGACAGCGCCGAGGCCCGGCGCATCTATCATTTGGGGGGCTGAGTATGGCAGGAAAGCTCTATCTGGTTGGCACGCCGATAGGAAACCTGGGCGACATCTCGCCGAGGGCGCTGCGCACGCTCGAGGAGGTGGATTTCATCGCCGCCGAGGACACGCGCGTGACCCTGAAGCTGCTGAACCACTTCAACATAAAAAAGCCGCTGGTGAGCTATTACGAGCACAACGCCAAGCGCTCCGGCGTGAAAATACTCGAGCGCATCCTGAATGGCGAGGACTGCGCGCTGGTCACCGACGCCGGCATGCCCAGCGTGTCTGACCCGGGCGAGGATTTGGCAGTGCGCTGCGCCGAGGCGGGAGTTGAAATCACCTCGGTGCCGGGACCCAGCGCCGCCGTCACCGCGCTGGCCATCAGCGCCATGCCGAGCGGGCGCTTCTGTTTCGAGGGTTTCCTGTCCACTTCTGGCAGGAGCCGCCGGGAACACCTCGAATCGCTGAAAGACGAGAAGCGCACTATGATCTTCTACGAGGCGCCGCACAAGCTCGTAAAGATGCTCGAAGACCTGTGCAAAACCTTCGGCGCGGAGCGCAGGATCGCGCTCTGCCGAGAGATGACGAAGCTGCACGAGGAGGTTATACGCACTACCCTCGGCGAAGCCGTGGCCATGTACGGCGAGGAGAACCCGCCGCGCGGGGAGTTTGTGCTAGTGATAGACGGCGCGCCGGAGGATGCGGGCGAACACTACACGCCCGAGGCCGCGCTCGAACTCGTGAACGAGTACCGCGCAGAGGGTAAGAGCCTGAAAGAAGCTTGCCGCCTGGCCGCCGAAGTGACGGGCTACAAGAAAAACGAGCTCTACGACCTGGCTGTGAGCAGGAAGGACTAATAAGCGCAAAAAAGGAGCCGCTATGCGACTCCTTTAATTTTGCCTGTCTTTGTTGCGGAAGCAGAGGTAGTTTACCGCGCAGCACGCGCCGTAATCGGCTATGACGCCAAGAGAAAACGGAAAGCTCTCCAGACGCAGGCCCGAGGCCAGAAAGTACATGTTGCCCAGCAGAAGCGAGAGCAGTATGAACCAGGGTATGAACTGCAAATTCAGCGCCCGCTTGAGAGCCGCCCTCCCGCCGCCGGACTTTTGCAGGAACGAGGAGAGCAGATAGCCGTATACCCAGAGCCCTGTGCTGGAGAGCAGAGCGAGCAGTATCAAAATCCAATAGCTGTCGATATTAGACCGGTACGGATAGCCGTACAGCAGGTACGCAGCTATCGCAAGGTGTACCGCCGCAAAGCCAGCGCAGAAGATTATCAGTCTCTTGCTTTTACTCATGATAAAACCCCAATCAGATAAATTTTCAGGCACAGCAGTGCAGATTATCAGGCTCCGGTGGCCTCCACGTACAGTGCGTTCAGAACCGAGGCGGCTTCGGCGGCGGTGATGGCGTCGTCTGGGCGTATTTGACCGTTCTCAATGGCCAGCCAGCTGTCCTTGTACGCTCTGTTGAGGGCGTTATAGGCCCAGTGGCCCTCATCGAGGTCCGAAACCTCGACAGGGGGACCGTACCAATGTGGATATTGTGTGAGCTGAAAGCGCGCAAGCTGCATCCGCTGCAAAAGCTCGGCGAAATCCGCGCGCGTGAGCGGGTCGTCGGGACGGAAAAGGGCCTCGTCGTGGCCGTAGTATATTCCGTAGCTGTCGAGATACGCTATCGCCCGCGCCTCGTCCGTGCCCGGTTCCACGTCCGTATAACGTAGCTCATAGTCCTTGTCCTTGTTGCCGGCCGTGAGCAGTTCCACTGCCCAGAGCGCGGCCTCGGCGCGCGTCATAGTCGCCCCGCCCTTGGCCGAGAGCGCTTCGGCGGCGGCGAGGACGCTCTCAGCCGTCAGCTCCGGGAGCGCGTCCTGCGCCGTGACGCGCATATTTTCCTTGAAGAAGTCGCTTTCCATATTTGCGCAAAGCTCCGTGTATGCTTCCAGCGTTTCGTGGCCGATCATGACTCCACCGATTGGGTCAACCAGCACGTACAGGCTGTCCTCGCTTGCGGCCACGACTCCGAAGAAAGCCGTGTAGTAGTTGTAGAAGCGTTCCGGGTCAAAGTGATCGCGCCTCGGCACACGTACAATTGACTCCATCAGCGAGCAGCCATATTCCCTTTGAGGCGGGAGGTAATAGAGGGAGATGCTCTCACCGTTCTCATCCCAGAACTCTATTCCCTCGCTTAAGGCCACGAACGGAGCGAATTCGTCGGGAATAAACAAGGTCAGACCGAGTTTTTCATCGTTATAAGTATAGGCTTGTTCCTCTGGCCCCGCGACAAAGTCTGTCTCGCAGAAGTTTTCCGGCGTCGGGGTCGGAGTTACATACGCCGTAGGCTCCACCGCCGGGGCGCCGCAGGCGGTGAGAAGGAGCAGAGCCAGAGCCAGCGGGACTATATGTTTCACGTAAGTACCTCCTCTATGTTATTCAAAGTCCACCCCCCGGCGTGGGGTAGCCTATCTCGGCCACGACGAACAGCGCTTGCACGGCTTCGGTGGTAGTTATAGGCTCGTCAGGACGGATGTCTCCGTTCTCATCAAGCCCCAGCCAGCCACAGTGCCAGGCATAATTGACGTATGGAGACGCCCAATACTCATATTCAATATTTTCAAGGCCGGCAGCGTATGCATGAGGAAAAGTCTTAAAAGACAGTCTGTGCAGCAGCATGGCAAACTCCGCGCGGGTTATTGGTTCGTTGGGCCGAAACAGATTCCCGTCCAAGTCCTCTCCCTCTCTCGAATAGCGTGTCAGCAGGCCGTAGCTGTCCAGATATGCGATGGCGTGCGCGTATTCGCTACTGGTGCTGACGTCGGCGTAATCGAGTGGGTACGCCTCATCCTTGTTATCTGCGGCAAGCAGGTCGAAGGCCAGCTGCGCCGCCTCGGCGCGCGTCATCGTTACATCACCTTTGGCCGCAAGCTCGCCCGCTTTGACGGGTAGAGCGGCGGTGTTCAGCTCAGGCACGGACGAGGGGTCAAGCACGGTAATGCTACTTATAGCGTCTCTGACCACCCCTTCAGTTTCCAGATAGTCGTCGAACAACGGGTCCTTAGGACCTATCTCTGAGCCACCCATCTGTAATTGTACGACATACGCGCTGTGTTTACTGATGTGCGATAAAGAAGTAATAGAAGTGTAAAAAATTTTGCCGTTCC
>CAKNRQ010000042.1 GCA_930990965.1 uncultured Clostridia bacterium | reverse complement strand
CCTCATGCTGAGCAGCTTCTCTTTGATCTCCTCCGGAGTCGGCATCTGGCTGCCGTAATGTCCGAAGAAATCAACCTTGTTTTCACCGTTCATGGCGAGCTTGACGTCCTCAAGCATCTGTCCGGCGTTGAGCTCTACGTCCAGAACGGCCTTCACACCAGGCGCGACGCCGGCGTCATGCAGCTCCTTGTACGGGAACGGCCAGAGGGTGATGGGACGGAACAGGCCGACATTGTAGCCCTCTTCCTTCAGATCGTCGATGGCGCTCTTGGCGATACGGGCGACAGTACCGAAGGCGGTGACGACGACCTCGGCGCCTTCCATGTTGTAAGCCTCGTAGCGGACTTCGTTCTTCTCAATCTCGCGGTAAATGGCCTGGAGGTGCTCGTTGTGGACGGAGAGGTCCTCGGTCTCAATGTACATGGAGTTGATGATGCTGCGGCCGCTCTTCTTGCTGAAGCCGTGGCCATTGGCAGCCCAGGGCTTCTTCTCGAGGTCAACCTTGTACTCCTTCATCTCGGGGAGTACGACGGGCTCCATCATCTGGCAGATCATGCCGTCGGCCACTATCATGACGGGGCACTGATACTTGTCGGCGGTGTCAAAGGCGACGCTCATGAGGTCTATGCTCTCCTGGACGGAGGCGGGGGCGAAGACGACGAGGTGGTAGTCACCGTGGCCGCCGCCCTTGGTGGCCTGGAAGTAGTCAGCCTGGCCGGCCTGGATGCTGCCGAGGCCGGGGCCGCCGCGCATGACGTTCATGATGACGCAAGGCAACTGGGCGCCGGCTATGTAGGAGATGCCTTCCTGCTTCAGGGAAACGCCGGGGGAAGAGGAGCTGGTCAGAACACGCTCGCCGGTGCCGGCAGCACCGTAGACCATGTTAATCGCGCCAACCTCGCTCTCGGCCTGCAGGAAGCAGCCGCCGATTTCGGGCATGCGCTCGGACATGTACTCGGGAATCTCAGTCTGCGGGGTTATCGGGTAGCCGAAGAAGTAGCGGCAGCCGCAGCGGATGGCGGCCTCAGCTATGGCCTCGCTGCCCTTCATCAGAGTCAATGCCATATCTCGTTCCTCCTCATTCCTTCTCGATGTGGATGACCACATCGGGACACGTACGGGCACAGGACGCGCAGGCTATGCAAGCGTCGATATCAGTCATCTCGCAGGGATGATAGCCCTTGGCGTTCAGCTTGGTTTTGGAGAGCTGCAGTATCTTCTTCGGGCACGCGCGCACGCAAAGCCCGCAGCCCTTGCACAGCTCCTCGTTAATGGTAAATTTGACCATGCTTCTACCTCATTTCTTTAAATAAGTTTACTTGAAATCTGTGAGGCTTACGTCTATGAATAAATCACGGCTGCCCGAAGCTGCGGCCCCGGGTGGCGCAACTATTCAACTAGCGGAATCAAAGTCCGTGCTTCGTAAAAGTCTCCCAGTCGCGGTGCATGTAGGTCTGTATCGGCAGGGGGGTGCCGATATATCTGTCCTCGTGCTCTTCGGCCATGAACTCGGCGAGTATATCCGGCCGACCGGAGGTGTAGAGCACGGGCACGCCGGAGCGGGAACTGGCCTCTTTGACTATTTCGTAGCCGTCGCGCAGATCATCGACCGAGGCGAGGCGCGCCAGGTTGGTGTTGTTCACAAAGCCGCTGACTTTGAGACGGGAATGCCGCTCCATGCCTTCCATGAGGCTCAGGAGCTTATCCGCAGTGCCGGCCATGGGCCGGCGCGTGTTAACGACGTTGAGGACTTTCAGGCTGCCTTCGGGCAACTCCATGAAGTCCTGATGGTAGCGTCCGAGCGCGGTGGCACCCGCCGGGTCACCGCCAACGTCGAAGATGACGGTGTCCCAGTCGAGCGCAAAGGCGCTGGCCACTTCCGCGGGGAGAGAGAGCGTTTCGACGCCCTTGTTGGCGAAGTTGGGAGACACGAGGCGTATCTCTTTGGACTTTATCAGGTTGCCGCGGTCGGTGAGGCGAAAATATGTGTTGACCATATCCAAGTCGAGAAGCTCGACCTTTTTGCCCTGATTCGCAGCCTCAAAGGCAAAGTTGAGCGCAAGCTCGGTTTTGCCGGAACCGTAGTTTCCTATGAGAATTATTACCTCTTTCATGTCTTCCTCCATTGCTCCCCCGCCACGCGGAGATTTAGTTGACGTCTCAGGCGTTTACGGCGCCGTTCTTCTCGCCGTACTGGTTGTCGTAGTTGTCCTGGATGCAGCGGACAAGGTCACTGAGCACGTCGCAGGTCGGAGTCGGGATGCCGAACTGCTTGCCGTAGTCGGAGATGGCGCCGGTGAGGGTGTCAACCTCGGTGCGGAGCTTCTTGTACAGCATATCCTGGGCCATGCTTGGATAGTAGTCGCTGATGTTGTCGATGATGTGCTGATGATCGACGCGGATAAACTCGTCGGCGTCCATCGGGATGCCCTTCGCATTGGCGATGGCGCAGCACTCGCGGATGACGTTGTGGAACAGCTTCTTGCCGTAGGGGTTGTTCTCAACGTAGCCTATCTTCAGGCGGGTCACGGCGCAGACGGTGTTGACGGTGCAGTTGACGGTGACCTTCTTCCAGATGAAGGGCAGGACGTCCTCACGGAACACGGCCTCGCAGCCGCCCTTGTTGAAGCAGTCTTCCATGTACTTGCCGGCGGCAACGGTGAGCTCGTTGTTCTCAAGGGCGCCGAAGTTCATGATGACGCCTTCGCTCGGGGTGGAGACGCAGCCGCCAGGGCCGTCGAGAGCGGTGCCGATAACGCCGGAACCGACCATGCAGCGGGAGGCGGGGTAGTACTTGAGCAGCTTGTCGTCGTTACCCAGGCCGTTGATGAGGCTGACGAGAACGGTGTTGGGGCCGATGCAGTGCTTGGCGCCCACGATGGCGCTCTCGAGCTGGTTGGCCTTGGTCATGAAGATGACGATATCCATCGTATCGACCTCGTCAGCGGTGTACGCGGTGTGGAAACCGGTCAGCACGGTGGTCTTGTCGGGATAGATGGTGAACTTCATGCCGTTGTCGCGGACGGCGTCCATGTGTGCCTTGTACGGATCGATCAGGGTCATGTCCGCACCGCCAGCACGAAGATAGCTGGCGAACACGCTGCCGGCAGCGCCGGAACCTACCATTGCGATTTTCATGTTTCTCTTCCTCCTGTTTGTTTGCTTAGCCGGACGGGCCGGCGTCTGCGATTGTTTATGCGCTATGAGTTACGTCTCCTCTCGGAGACGGAGAGAGCGGTTTAACCGTTGGCTTCGCCGTACTGATTGTCGTAGTTCGCCTGAATGCAGCGGATGAGGTCGGCAAGTACGCTGTTGTACGGCGTGGGGATGCCCAGACGCTCGCCGTACATTGCTATGGCGCCGTTGAGCACTTCTATCTCGGTCTGGCGGTGGTGCAGCACCGCGTCCTGCGCCATGCTCGGGTAGTAGTCGCCGAGGTTGGCGCGAAGGTTGGCGATGTCGCCTTCGATGAGCGGCCAGATGTCGCCCACGCCGAGAGCCTTCGCTACGGCGCAGCCTTCTTTCCAGACGTTCATAAGTACTTTCATGCCCCACTCGTTGTCCATGGCAAAGTGCAGGCGCATGCGGGTCACGGCGCACACGGCGTTGTAGCCGCTGTTGGTGACGGCTTTTTTCCAGAGCAGGACACGCACGTCGTCCTCGAAGCTGGCGTGGCAGCCGCCGCGCTCAAAGCACTCTTCGAGGTATTTGCCGGCTTCGTCGGTCTCGGGGCTCTTTTCCACCGCGCCGAAGAACATCTGAATGCCGTCCTCGGGCTTGGATACGCAGCAGCCGGGGCCGGCCAGTTCAGTGCCGATGACGCCCGCGCCGTACATTATGCGCGTTCTGGGTACGTATTTCATGAGAATCTCGTCGTTGCCGATGCCGTTTTGCAGAGACACCACGACAGTGTGATCGCCCACACAGTGCATGACCTCGGGCATAACGCCGTCGGTCTGTGTGGCTTTCACCATGAGGATTACTATATCCATAACGGGAAGCTCCGTCGCTGTCGGGGAGGTGTGGAAACCGGTGAGGACACACTCCTCTCCTTTGCAGCGGAAGGTGAGACCGTCGGAGGCAATCTTGTCCATGTGGGCCTTGTATTTATCGACAAGGTACATGTCGGCGCCGCCGCGCCTCAGATACGCCGCGAACACGCTCCCGGCTGCGCCGGAGCCTATCATTGCTATTTTCATTGTGTTCTCCTCCTCACTTGTTGCCTTTTTCCCTCTCCGGAGCCCGTTTGAAAATGGCGAAGGGGTCGCCCTTGTCATCACAATAGGCCACGAAGTTGAGACTTGACTGTATGTGCTCGGCCATGGTCTGGCGGGCCAGGGCCGGTATATGCAGTTTTATAGAGGAGACTATAGCCACATGCTGATGTACTACCTGACTGGACCAGGGGTTTGTGCTGCCGGGATTGATAAACTTCGTCCAGGAACCCTGATACATTTTGAGATTTGGCAACAGCTCATTATAGCTGCGTATAAGGTACTTGTTGCCCGAGGCTTCGACAATAAGCTTGTGAAATGGCATATCCGTCTCTTTGAGACGTATGCCGTCAAGCTTAGGTACGGCTTTCTTGAACTCAGTAGCCAGACTGTCCATCTGGGCTATGGCCTCGGAAGACGCATTTTCCGCGCAAAGCGCCGCGGCCTCGCACTCAATGGCGGTGCGCGCATCGTAGAGGTCTATCATGTCGCGCATGTTCATGTCCGTGACATAGAACCCGCTCGAATGAGGCCTCTGCTCCACAAAGCCGATGGCCTGGAGACGGTTGATTGCCTCTACGACGGGAGTGCGGGAAATACCCAGATCAGTCGCAATCTGGTTTATGTTCAATTTAGAGGCAGGGGGTATGTCAAGAACAATAATCTCATCATACAAAATCTGGGTAACGACGTCGCTCAGCTTTGCAAATGGATTTTGTTCAAGATAGTGTTCAAGCTTTTCCCTGTTCATTAAAAGACAACCACCTGAGAAGCAAATTCTGTGCACTGAGCAAGGTTTTGCACTTGCTTGACTTCTTTTCGCACTACTAATTTACCACAATGCGCCCGGCAAAATCAAGATGTATGCAATATTTCTACAAATCATACAATACTGCCTCGAAAAAAATGCTTTTGCTAAAAGCAAAAACGCAGACAAAAAAACTTAATTAAAAAATTGACTAACCGGACAAAAGTATTCAAAAATGATGTGAAAAAAATGACAACTGGTCCAGTTAAAAGCAGCTGCGGCAAATGGGGCTTGAAATGAATTTAGGTGAAAGCATTATTAACAATATGTTCACAAATTTGCACATGAATTGAAACAATTTCAAACTCCGGATATAATCTTGCTATGTTGCTGGATGCAGCTATGAGAGAAGAGAGAGCAAAATTAAAAATGGGAAGGAGCGCCGAGATTTATGTCTGAAAACCCCAATGAAAAATCGGCAGTGACCAAGGGTACATTGGCAGCCGGCTTCTCCGTTGCTTCCGTGTGGTTCGGCACCCACGTTGGCGCGGGCTTTGCTACCGGTAACCAGGTACTAAGCTACTATGTAAATTACGGCTGGACAGCCGCAATTTATCCGCTCATATCCATGGGCGTTCTGGCGTACGTCATATACGTTATTATGAAGTTTGCCAGACTGCGCGGCCTGGACAACTACAATGACACTTTCCGCGAACTCTGGCAGCCATACCCGCAGCTTGCCATAAGCTTTGAGATCTTCTACATAATCATAATTCTTGCCGCTGTCGCAGCCGCCATCAACGGCGCCGCGCTGCTGGTGCAGGAGTTTGTCCCGGCGCTGGGCATTGTCGGCAGCACGATTATCGTCGCCGCTGTGCTCATCCTGCTGTGTCTGTTCGGTGTTAAGCTGATAATTGCAGCTTCCACTGTGCTGACGGTCGGCATCATAGTAACGGCCGGCCTGATGATTATTGTCGGTATAGCCAACCGTCCCGACGCTGTGTTCGATGCGTTCAGCCAGCCGCTGAACAACCCCGGCGAGGGCTTCTGGAGAGGCGTCGTTATATACTGCGGCTTCCAGTGCGTTTCTATCCCGCCCATGATTGCCGCGGCTGTCACCCTGAACCAGAAGGGTGTCAAGAAGGCCGGCATCCTCGGCGGCATCATGAACGGCGGCATGCTGGCCCTCTCCGGCCTCATGCTCCTCGGTTGGAAGGACGACATCATTGCTGCTGGACAGCAGGCTCTGCCCAACCTCTTCATCTGCAATGAGATAGGCTGGAGCTGGCTGGTAGCCTGCTACTCCATCCTCCTCTTCTGCGCCTTCATTTCCACCTGCGTCACCCTTATTTACACGATGATCCTGCGTATCGACAAGAAGTTCTTTGTCCGCAGCAACATCCACGAGAAGGTGCGCATGGCCGTCATCGGCGTCGTCATGGTCGCCATCTGCATGTCCCTGAGCTTCATCGGCATCAGCGACATCATCACTTATGCCTACGGCTACGACGGCTACCTCGCTCTGGTCGCCATCGTCATCCCGGTCATCATCATTGGCAACATCAAGAACAAGAAGTACATCAAGGAGCACCCCGAGTGCCTCCAGAAGTACGGCAATTCCTGAGGAGACTGAGTTAATTGAGCAAGCTGCAAAAATGGTTGATAATAATAGGCTGCATAATTCTGGCCATCCTTATCATGACCTATGGCTGCGAGCTCGTGTTTGACTATGGCCTGGGACCCTTGCCGGTCTTGATTGTGGTCTTTGTGCTCTACGGAATAGGCCGGGTATGGACGCGCTCTCCGTCCGTACAAACAGAATCGCCTGCCGCAGAGGATGAGGCAAAATGAAAAGCGCATGCCGCCGCTGATTTCAGCGGCGGCATTTTTACGTCTGCTTTACGCGAATTTAAGTTGAATAACGGGATATCAGGTGATAAAATAAAATAGTATCGCCTGGTTTTGACACATTACTGAGGAGGGAAACTCGATGAACGAGATACGAGATATAGCTCTGGCCCCATATGGCGAGAAAAAGATAGCCTGGGTACGCCGCAACATGCCCGTGCTGCGTGGCATAGAGGCCGACTTTGCCCGGGAAAAGCCATTTGCAGGTATGAAGATAGCTCTCAGCGTACACCTGGAGGCAAAGACGGCGTATCTCTGCCGCGTGCTCGCTGCGGGCGGCGCCGAGATGTATGTCACCGGGTCCAACCCGCTTTCCACACAGGACGACGTGGCGGCAGCGCTTGCTGACGGCGGCATAGAAGTACACGCCGTATACGGCGCCAGCGAGGAGGAGTATTTCGGACACATCCGCAACGTCCTCGCGCACGGCCCCAATATTATAATTGATGACGGCGGCGACCTGCTTGAGACCATGCGGACCGAGTTCCCCGAGCTCTGCAGCGGCGTAATCGGTGGCTGCGAGGAGACCACCAGCGGCATACACCGCATTCGTAAGCTCGCAAAAGCGGGCGAGCTTCCCTTCACTATGGTCGAAGTAAATGACGCCGACTGCAAGCACCTCTTCGACAACCGCTATGGCACAGGCCAGAGCGTCTGGGACGCCATTATGCGCACGACCAACCTGGTCGTGGCCGGAAAGACGGTCATAGTGTGCGGATACGGCTGGTGCGGCAAGGGCGTGGCTATGCGCGCCAAAGGCCTCGGAGCCAAGGTCGTAGTAACCGAGACTGACCCTATCCGCGCCATCGAGGCCGTCATGGACGGCTTCGAAGTCATGCCCATGCGCGAAGCGGCGAAGGTGGGCGAGATTTTCTGCTCGGTCACAGGCTGCAAGGACGTCATGAACGCGGAGCATTTTGTGCTCATGCGCGACGGCGCGATACTCACAAACGCTGGCCACTTCAACGTCGAGATCGACATGGACGCTCTCGAGAAGATGGCTGTGCGCAAGTACGAGGCACGGCACAATATAACAAGCTACGTCATGCCCGATGGCCGCGAACTCTTTGTGCTCGGCGAGGGCAGGCTGGTGAACCTCGCCTGCGGCGATGGCCATCCGGCTGAGATAATGGACATGAGCTTTGCCATACAGGCCCTCTCGGCCGAGTATCTGGCAAAGCATGCCGGAGCGCTCGATTGTGCGCCGATGAGCGTGCCGCGCGAGATAGACGAAGCTGTGGCGCGCCGCAAGCTGGCCAGTCTCGGTGTTGAAATAGACACAATGACAACGGAGCAGAAGGACTACATGGGGATTTAATATTTTGGGGCACAGCCGGCGCAGGGAATGCGGAGGCTCCCCCGAACAGGCTACCAGGGGGTGTGTGAGCCATGGAAGAGCGCAACTATGAGCAGAGGCGGGAAAAGCTGCTGCAGATGCTGGAGAGCCGGAGGCTTAAGTCGCTGCAAAACGAGCTCGAAGACATGAACGAGTTCGACATAGCAGAGTTCATGACAGAACTGGGCGAAGATGACACGGTGAAGATGATGACCGTCTTCAGGCTTTTGAGCAAGGAGCGGGGAGCGGAGGTTTTTGCCGAGCTGGACGCCCCGGAGCAGCAGGAGATTATAAACTCCATCACTGATAAGGAACTTTCATATATAGTCGAAGACATGTACGTAGACGACGCCGTGGACATGATGGAAGAGCTCCCGGCCAACATCGTCAAACGTGTCATGCGTACGGCGACACCAGAGACGCGAGCGCTTATAAACCAGTACCTCAAATACCCCGAGAACTCCGTCGGCAGCATTATGACGGCAGAGTTCGTGGACCTGAAAAAATACATGAACGTGCGCGAGAGCATCGCGCGTATACGCCGCGTGGGCGAAGACAAGGAGACCATTTACGTCTGCTATGTCACGAACGCACACCGCAAACTCGAAGGCGTCGTCACTGTCAAGGACCTGCTTCTGCACGACGACGATGCGGCCATTGAGGACATCATGGACACGAATGTCATATTCGTGCGCACCACCGACGACCGAAGCGAGGCCGCCGAGCGTATATCTGACTACGACTTGCTGGCCATACCTGTTGTGGACAAGGAAGACCGCCTCGTAGGCATCGTCACGGTAGACGACGTCATAGACGTCCTTGAGGAAGAGACCACGGAGGACTTCGACCTCATGAGCGGCGTTTCGCCCTCGGACACGCCGTATTCCCGCGCCACGGTCACGGAGCTGTGGAAGAGACGTATACCCTGGCTCATGTTCCTCATGCTCAGCGCCACCTTCACAAGCATGATAATAACGCACTTTGAGGATGCGCTCTCAAAGGTGACCGTGCTCACGGGCTTCATACCCATGCTGATGGGCACGGGCGGCAACTCGGGCTCGCAGAGCTCGACGGCCGTAATACGCAGCCTGTCCATAGGCGACACGGAACCGGGAGATATATTGCGAGTAATCTGGAAGGAAATACGTGTTGCGGCCATCTGCGGCATTTGTCTGGCCTGCGTGAATTTTGTGAAAATGCTGGTGGTGGACAAGATGTTGCTGGGAAACGATGCCGTCACTCCGCTGGTGGCTTTTACGGTAAGCTTGACGCTGGTGTTTGTCGTCATATTTGCCAAGAGCGTTGGTTGTACGCTGCCCATGGCTGCGGAGAAGATAGGCATTGACCCGGCTGTCATGGCAAGCCCGCTTATAAGTACCATCACCGACGCGGTGTCGCTGCTCATATATTTTGCGCTGGCCACGTTGATACTGCACATATAAACAAATACACATATAATAATGTAAGCTGGTCTATATGCACCCCGGCTGACGACGTGAGCCGGGGTGCCTTTTTGTTTGAACAAGGTTATAAGGGGTGTTGGAAATGGATATGGGACCCGTACTCACCCAGATGGGCATACTTGTGTTCATCATGGCGGTGGGATTTGTCTGCACAAAAATAGGCGTAACCGACCAGGAGTTTACGCGCTCTAGTTCAAAAGTGGTGCTGAACGTATTCCTGGTGTTCACGATACTCAACTCAGTCACTACTGCCGAGCTGGAGTTGTCGTTCTCTGATTTGGGAGCGGATATGCTCATCTATTGCGTAATGCTGATAATACCTGCCATTATCGGGCTGCTGGGCGCCAAACTGCTGCGCATGGATGCGGCCAGGGGCGGGATCGCGGCATTTTCGGTCTGCTTTACGAACACGGTGTTTGTGGGCTTTCCCCTGGTTGAAGCGGTTTATGGGGCAGAGGGTCTGCTGCTGGCAACCATTTCGAACATACCGTACAATATAATCGTCTACACGCTGGGCATAGCCATGATAGACGGAGACGTAAAGAGCATGAACATAAAGAATGCGCTCTCAGCGCCTCTTATCTCCACAGTAATTGCGGTGGGATTCTTTATGACGGGATGGAAGCTGCCCGGGCCGGTTATCGAGTGCCTGGATGTAATCAGCGGCGGTACTGTGCCGGTGAGCATGCTCATCGTCGGATCGAGCCTGGGAGCCATGTCTATAAAGAAGGCGCTCGGTGACTGGCGGGTCTATATGGTCTGCTTTTTAAAACTCATAATAGCGCCTGTAGTGTGCTTTTTCGTATTGAAGCCGTTTGTGCACGATGAAATCCTACTCGGCGTCATAGTCATACTCAGCGCCTGCCCAACTGCGACACTGGCTACAATTCTGGCTATCCGCAGCGGAAAGGACGAGGCCTATGCCAGCCAGTGCGTCTTTGCAAGCACTGTGTTCAGCGCGGTTACAATCCCGCTCATGATTTGGCTGCTGTTGTGAACGGCGGCGCATCTATACGAGGTGCCCAGCCTTCTAGGGAGTTTTTTCTATCGACACGAGGCAGCATGTGTGGTATTATGAAACATATTCCGGCTTGCGGCGTCTTAATGCCGTCAGGGGGTATTTATGTGAATCTGATGTTGACATCTGCGGCGCAGCAGGGCGCGCTGCTTACAGTGGCAGTTATCGTGCCTGTCATATTGCTCATAGCCGCAGTTTTGATAATAGTGCTGGCCGTACTGGTTATGCGCCGCGCTAAAAAGACGATAGAAGAAGCGCAGCGCTCGGAAAATGACGGGCGCCGTCAGGGAGGAGGAAACCCATGAAAAAACGACTGCTCAGTGTGCTGCTCGCGGTGCTCATACTCGCAACGCCTGCTCTGGCCTACGGAGACGGTACGGGCGAGGCCGAGTACATAAACGTCACCGAACTGGCCGACGGCTTCAGCTATGAGAACGCCGTCAGCTACGGCTCGCGCGGCCGGGTCGAGACTTTCACGCTCATAAATGAACCGGGCAGCGACATCTACCCCATAGTTATGGCCTGCGACACTATCTTCGGGGGCTTTACCGTGGAGCAGATGATTTCCTATGCCGAGAGCCTGGGCTATAACGTTGTAGGCGCGGTGAACGCGGACTTCGGCGATACTATGGACGTGCCCACCGGCATGGTCGTTGAGAACGGGGTCTACAAATCCTCTCCCGAGAATAACAACGCCCTTGCCTTCATAGACGGCGAAGCCTACGTCAGCTCCAGGCCAGAAGTGGAGCTGAACTTCACGAACGAAGACAGCGGCGCAGAATACACCGTAACACATTTCAACAAAACTCGCACAAATAACGGCGCTTTCCTGTACAGCGAACACTTCTCCACCGTCTCGACCCGTACTGCCGGGGACGGCTGGTTCATCCGTTTCGAGATAGTAGACGGAGATGAGCTCACCCTCGGCGGCGAGCTTGAGCTCGAGGTAACAGAGATCAGCACCGAAGGCGGCAGCGTGCCCATAGGCGAGGACAACCTCGTGCTCACCGCCAGTGAGGCCGCCGGAATCGACATCGTCCTCGACTGGTTCGAGGAGGGCGACCGCGTTACTCTCGACATTGTGTGCTCCGACGAGCGTCTCGAGGACGCCGAATGGATAAGCGGCTGCGGCGACATACTGGCCGAGGACGGCGCGATGACCAACCCGAACGGCTGGGACAGCTCCATAACCGACGCGAACCCCCGTACTGCGGTGGGAATTAAGAGCGACGGCACGATGATATACTACGTCCTTGACGGCCGCTCCAGCGCCTCCGTGGGCGCCACTATGCGCGAGCTGGCCAACGACCTGCTCAGCATGGGCTGTGTGGATGTTGTGAACCTAGATGGCGGCGGTTCGTCTGTGATGAGCCTGCGCTACCCCGGAAACGACGGCTTCACCGTGGTGAACGAGCCGTCTGACGGCAGTCTGCGCGCGGTGAGCTCGTACATACTCTTCGTCACTGACTCCGAACCCGACGGCCGCGCCGAGCGGCTGCATCTTGTGGAGGACGGGGACTTCGTCCTCGCCGGCAGCACGATTGACATAACTTTTACGGCGACGGATGCGGCGCTGCATACGGTTTCCGTGCCGGACGATGCGACGGCGCGCGCAAGCCGCGGCAGCGTGAGCGACGGGACCTACACGGCCCCTGAGAGCGCGGGCGAGGACACAATAAGCCTGAACTCCGGGCGCGCCTCGGGCAGCGCGACGCTGCATGTAATAGATGAGGTGGACAGCCTGCGCGTGACTGACGCGGAGACCGGCGAGACGCTGACGCGGCTGGTTGCTGAAAACGGCGAGAGCGTAGAGCTTGAAGTGGCGGCGCAGTACATGCTGCGTGAAGTGCTCATGGACGGCAGCGTGGTCAGCTATTCGGTGGAGGGCGACATCGGTACGATAACCGAAGACGGCGTTTTCACGGCTGAAGGAACGGGCGCGGCCAGCGGCAAGATAGTCGTTGAGTGCGGCGGCGTGACGGAAGAGATAGAAGTCCAGTTGGCCTTTGAGTTCTCCGACATGCACGGGCACTGGGCGGCTGAGAGCGTAAAGAATCTCTACGAGGCGGGAATAGTGACCGGCGTCTCCAACACGGAGTTCGGTCCCTCGCTGAGTATGAGGCGCGGAGACTTCGTACTGATGCTCTACCGCGCGGCCGGAGAGCCGGAGGTGGAACTGACCTCTGACTTCAGCGACGTGGCACCGGATGCTTACTACGCCGAAGCCGTGGCCTGGGCCGTGGCGAACGGTATAACCGACGGCAAGGCCGAGGGAATTTTCGCCCCGGACGACACGCTCACGCGCCAGGAGGGCTTTACCTTCCTCTACCGCGCGCTCAACGCGCTTGACGTTGAGTACGAGCCGGGCGACACGGCTATACTCGACACCTTTGTTGACGGCGGCGCGGTTGCGGACTGGGCGCGCGAAGCTGCGGCGACGCTTATAGACATGGGCGTAGTCGAGGGCAGCGAAGCCGGGCTCAACCCTTCGGGCAGCCTGACCCGCGCCGAGATGGCCAAGATGCTCGACTCGGTAGTGTGATACAATAGAAAAGGGGGAGGGCGTGGGCCCTCCCCTTTGTGCTGCGTATTATATCAGCGCATCAGCGCTGCCTTCAATGCTGCGGCATCGGAGACGATCAGGCTGGCATGGCTGTTCATGAGCTGCTCGTTTGTGCGGAAGCCCCAACTGACGGAGATACAATCGACCCCGGCGGCCTGGGCGGTCTCTATGTCCACCTCGCTGTCGCCTATGTAGGCAGTGCTCTCCGGTTTCGCTTCAAGTTGACGCATGACTTCGAGCAGGGTGTCGGGCGCGGGCTTGCGGCGTATGCCTTCACGGTCTCCGACTGTAGTGGCCACGAGGGAGCCGAACCAGTGTTCGCCCAGGATTTTGGCTGCGCTGTCAGGTTTGTTGGAGACTATTGCGCAACGCACACCGAGCGAGCGCAGCTCCTCCAATAGCTGCATGATGCTGGGGTACGGTGCGGTCTTTACGCTCGAATGAGCACTGTAGTACTCCAGGTAGTCATCAAAGACGGCCTGGTAGTTCTCATCGTCATAGCCGCCGGGCACGCTCTTGGCGATAAGATATTTCGAGCCGTAACCGAGCCGGGCGCGGATCTGCTCACGGTTTGCGAGCGGATAACCGAAGTTGGCCAGGGCGTGGTTGACGCCGTCGGTGAGGTCGTCGAGCGTGTCGAGCAGGGTTCCATCAAGATCAAAAATAACAGTGTCGTATCTCATGAGCAGAGCATAACCTATTTTTCGCCCCGTGTCAATGTTTGTGTTGACAAGATAAAAAGTTTATGCTATCATATACAAGCTTGACAGGCGGAAGTACCCAAGTGGCCGAAGGGGCTCCCCTGCTAAGGGAGTAGCCGGTCTGAAGCCGGGCGAGGGTTCAAATCCCTCCTTCCGCGCCACGTCGGAGCAAAGTTCGCTTTGCTCCGACGTTATTTTTTACCTGTCGTTTTCAAGCGTTGAGTCTGTTCCGGCTTGCCACGCCATATTTTCCGCAGCGAATTCCCTCAACCTGTATTATCAACTTTTAAGGATGTGAGCGAAGTCATAACATTTGAAATGTTGGATGCCAAACTGGGCAGTCATGCGCCATTTTTGGTTTCTCTTTCAGACGGGCTGCAAGAGGAACTCAGAATAACAATCGCCGGCGCCGCAGCCGGAGAACCGGGCAGCAATATACCGGACTTTGAAGGTATGGATGTCACGACTAAGCTGACGCTAAGTGAAATACTGTCAAAAACGTGTCCCATAGAAGTAAACAAAGACTGTTTGTACGAGATATGTTTTCACGACTACATAATCTATCAGGTAAGAAATGAATCTTTCAGTTCATACGATACCGAAGCCGTCAGCTGCGGGCGCTATCTAATCACCTTTGAAAAATCCGAATTTCTCTCATACCTGCACACAGTAACAGATGCCTGCAGATTCGACGACGGCTCATACTATCCCGGAAGATGGGCTCATTATGGTATTTACACTCAAAACCATATTATAGACGTTATCGCACACGGGGAGCCGGATATTTCTGAAGTTAGAAAAGACGGTATTTCTGCATTTAACTGAGACGTCAATCCACAGTATTAAAGTCGGGGACATCGCGGTAGCGATGTCCCCGACCTGTACTTTGAGCTATATTCGCCCCGGTCACAATTCGTACTGCCGCACCAAACCATCTCCCAGGTCCGCGGATGGCGCTTTGTCGAACACAGCCGGCGGCATAAAGGTTTTATATCGGCTTTCGTGAATTCCTATATTTGACCTTCCACTGATTTGCATGGTAAAGTTGCACTAAAAGATAGACAATTATTTGTCATCATCAAGTCAAAAAGCAAATCAAGAGGAGGCATTCAAGTGTACGAACGAATTTTCAGCAGAGGAAAGATTGGCGGCTGCGAGCTGAAAAACAGGGTGATACTCTCGCCCATGGAAGAAACTCTGGGGCAGGCCAGCGGCGAGATAACGCCGCGCGCAGTCGAGTATTACACCGCCAAGGCCAAAGGCGGCTGCGGCCTTATAATAGCGGGCTACATATCCGTCATGGACTCCAAGCTTTCCGGCATCGGCAAAAGCGGTCAGATCCACCTCTGGAACCTGAACGATCGCCGCGCTATGAGCGTGCTGGCCGAACGTGTACATCAGTACGGGGCCAAGCTCTTCTGCCAGCTCCACCACCCCGGCCGCCGCGGCTCGTCCAAATACAACGACGGCAACATGATAGTCTCGGCCACCGCGATGCCCTCAAAGATGCACGGCCGCACAGAGCTCGCGCATGAGCTGACTGTGGAAGAGATTCATGAAATAGAAGACGCCTTTGCAAACGCGGCAGAACACGCCTATTGGGCCGGCGCGGACGGCGTTGAACTGCACGTGGGCCACTTCTATCTCCTGCACCAGTTCATCTGTCCCATCAGAAATGAGCGCACGGACGAATACGGCGGCTCCATGGAAAACCGCTGCCGCATCGTGACTGAGATTGTGGACAAAATCCGCGAACGCACACCAGACAGCTTTGCCGTCACTCTGCGCATCCACCTGTTTGACGAAGACGGCTACGAAGGTGAGCTCAGCATAGACGACATGCTGGAAATAACCAAGTACTTTGAAGCGCACGGCGTAGACGCCTTTAACTTCTCCGTCGGCAGCGCAAACCGCACCGGCTCTCCCGATATTCCCACCGGATGGCGCAACGAATATCTCAAGCGCTTCAAGCGCGAGCTGCACGTGCCCATCTACGGCAACAACGAGACTCGCACACCTGAAGAGGCCGAACAGATGCTCGCCGACGGAGTGTTCGATTTCGTCCTGCTGGGCCGGGCCCAGAACGCTGATCCCGCCTGGGCAAATAAGGCCCGCGCCGGACTGGCAGAGGATATACGCCCGTGCATATCCTGCAACTACTGTGTCTACCGCGTCAACGCCGAGGACAAGCAGATACGCTGCGCCGTAAACCCAACGCTCGGCCGCGAGATTGACAATCTCATGCCCTTACAGCACGGCGAAGGCACGGTAATAGTAATAGGAGCCGGCCCCGCCGGCATACAGGCCGCTCTGACGCTGGCAGAGCGCGGCTTTTCGATCCAGCTCTATGACAAGCGCTCCGAACTGTGCGGCAGCCTGAATCTCGCAAACAAGGCCCCCAACAAGTACCGCATGGACCGGCTGATTGCTTATTACACCCGCCAGGTCCAGAAGAACCCCAACATTGAAGTACACCTGAACACCGAAGTTACGAGCGCAATGCTGTCCGAGTTTGAAAGCATGAATCCATACGCCGTAGTCCTCGCCTGCGGCGGGCTGCCCATAGTCCCTTCCAAGATCCCCGGAATAGAAAAGGGCATCGCCTCTTTCGATGTGCTGAACGGCAAAGTAAAGATGACCGGCAAAACTGTCGCCGTCATAGGCGGCGGCATGACTGGGCTGGAAACCGCCGAGCGCTTGGCCGACGACGGTAACAAAGTCATAATCGTCGAAATGAAGCCCATGCTCGGCGACGGAATCTTTGTATACAACGTCAATATGACAAAGAAATTCCTGTCTGACCGTGGCGCTGAATTCAAAACCTGCACCGCGCTACGTGAGATACGCGACGGCTCCATCATCACTGAACCCTATCATGGGAAATTTATCAGCGCCGGTATACAGGGCCTCAGGAACATCAGCGGATACATTGACCTCAAAACTACCGAAGACGAGGGTCCCGCCGAAATTCCCGTCGATGCCGTAGTACTTTCTCTCGGCATACGCCCCGAGCTCGGCCTCCTGGACGAGCTTGAGCGCAGGTTTGACAGGGTCGTACACGTCGGCGACTGCACCGAACCTGGACGCATCGGAGACGCCACAGGTGCCGCATATCAGGCTGTAAAAGAACTTTAATGCAAACCCACCCCGTGGCGATGCCACGGGGTGGGTTATTGTCTCATTACGTCAGGCTTGTAGCGACAGACATGCACAGCATGATAACGCCGGACAGGCACAGGAACAGGGCAAGCAGCCTAAATGGCACTTTAGCCGAGCGCCCCCAAATCAGGCGGGCCACTCCAAACATAAGAGCTACCGCAGCGCTAATGAGGAAGACAATAATTATAGCGAGAAAAACGGCCTGTAGAGTTCCCATGCTCTTCACCTCAGTTTCATAGTGCCACAGCGCGCTTCGCTGTCAAGGCTTATTGTACAAACAAAAAAGCCGCCGTGGCTACAGCCACGGCGGCTTGGAACATCGCAACACTATAGATGCCACAGCCTTCGCCCGTTCGCAAGCGTCCA
>CAKNRQ010000041.1 GCA_930990965.1 uncultured Clostridia bacterium | reverse complement strand
CCGCTTCTATATCTGACATATAGTATAATCACGTGCACTGCGAAGCCGTGTGCCACCTGCAAACATCAAATTCGCAAACAAAAGCTTTATTTCCTCCCAATACTGTGGTACAATACGTAATTGCAATAAAGACAAGGAGGTCCCGAAATGGGAGAGAATTATATAACCTGCCAGGGCGAGCACGGCAGCATTAACATCTCTGAAGACGTGCTCTACTCTATGGTCCGTGCCGCTGTCGGCGAGATAGACGGCGTCGCGGCGCTTACTAACAACGCCGGCGCCGAACTGGCCGAACTGCTCGGCATCAAGAACGTCGGCCGCGGCGTGAAGGTTCAGATTCAGGACGGCCAGATCACCGTGGACATCATAATCATGGTCCGCTATGGCTCCAACGTCGTGGGTGTCGCGCAGCAGGTGCAGGACGCCGTTACTGCTGCGGTCGAATCCATGACCGGCATGGGCAGCCCTGTGGTGAACGTACACGTCTCCGGCGTGGCTTTCGACAAATGACCAGGACGAGGGCGAGAGAGGCCGCAGTCCGGCTGATTTACGCTCAGGCGGCATCGCTCCAGGAGCCGGACGCGCTTGTTGACGATTATTTTGCCCCTGAGCACCTCGAGAGCCTGGCAGACGAGGAGGGCGCCATCACGGAAGCCCCCGATGCAGCCAGCCTCGCATATATCAGAAAACTTGTCGGGCTTGCAACCGAGCACAGGCTGGAGCTCGACGAGCTGGTGCGCAAAAATGCCCACGGCTGGCGGCCTGAGCGCATAACCCGTACCGCTATGGCCGTGCTGCGCTGCGCCCTCGCCGAGATAGTATACCTCGACGACGCGGATGTCACGCCCGGCGTAGCTATAAACGAAGCCGTAGAGCTGGCCAAAAACTTTGAGGAGCCTGAGACGGTCTCCTTCATAAACGGCGTGCTCGGCGGCTATATGCGCTCGCTCGAATCGGGCGCAGAAGTGGAGAACGGGCAATGAACCAGCGCGAGGCTCTGACAGTCTCGGAGCTCAACGCATACATGAAAGCGCTCGTGGATGGCGATGACTTTCTCGGCGCTGTCGCCGTGCGCGGCGAGCTCTCAAACTACAAGATATACCCCTCAGGCCACCACTATTTTACGCTCAAAGACAAGGAAGCCTCTCTCAAGTGCGT
Source organism: uncultured Clostridia bacterium (assembly GCA_930990965.1). Taxonomy (GTDB): domain Bacteria; phylum Bacillota; class Clostridia; order Oscillospirales; family Oscillospiraceae; genus Scatomorpha; species Scatomorpha merdigallinarum. Next base: position 16,420 of record CAKNRQ010000041.1, on the reverse strand, counting down.
GATGTTTCGCTCGGCCGCAGGCAAACTGCGCTTCAGACCCGAGAGCGGCATGGGTGTCACCGCCTATGGGCGCATTGGCGTCTATCCGAGGGACGGGGCCTATCAGCTATACTGCGAGGCGCTGGTCCCGGAGGGCTTTGGCGATCTGCAAATAGCGTACGAGCAGTTGAAGGCCAAGCTGGAGGCCGAGGGGCTTTTTGACAAAGCGCATAAAAAACCGATACCGCGCTATCCTGAGCGCATCTGCGTCATAACATCGAGCGCGGGCGCTGCGGTGCACGACATAATCCGCGTGCTGCGCCGCCGCTGGCCGCTGGGTAAAATCCTATTGCTGCCGGTGCGGGTGCAGGGCGTGGAGGCGCCGGGTGAGATAGCCGCGGCGCTGCGCTATGCCAGCGCGCACAAGCTGGCCGACATAGTCATAACCGGGCGCGGCGGCGGCTCCATAGAAGACCTGTGGGCCTTCAACGACGAGCGCGTAGCCAGGGCCATTTACGACTGTGAGATACCGGTTATTTCGGCGGTCGGGCATGAGCCGGATGTGACTATCTCCGACTACGTGGCCGACCTGCGCGCGGCCACGCCCTCAAACGCCGCTGAGCTCGCCGCACCTGACGCCACGGAGCTTATGCTGGCCATTGATACGGCCATGCGCCGCCTCACAAACGCGACGGTGAAGCTTATAGCACGGGACAGGACGCAGTTGGAGGCTCTCTCGTCCCGGTCAGTGCTGCGCACGGCTACGGGATTTGTGGACAGGCAGCGCGCCTCGCTCGAGAACATGCGCGTGCGGCTTATCGCCGCCGGTGGGTTTATTGACACCGGACGCTCGGGGACGCAGGCTCTCGCCTCCCGGTTGAATGCGGCCATGGACGCCCGCATAGCGGCGAAGAAAAACGAGTACGCACGCCTGGGGGCAAAGCTTGACGCTCTGAGCCCGCTTAAAGTCCTCTCGCGCGGTTACGCGATAGCGCTTGACGAGTCAGGCGCGGCTTTGAAGGACTCACAGCAGGTCAAAATAGGCGATAAACTCACAGTGCGCCTTGAATCCGGCGCGTTGGGCTGCAAAGTGGAGGAAATATATGGACAAGAAAACTGACAATACCCCCAGCTTCGAGCAGCAACTCTCGCGGTTGGGCGAGATAGTGCGCATGCTAGAGCGCGGCGACGCGCCACTTGCTGATTCCCTCAAGCTCTTTGAGGAGGGCGCCGCGCTGGTGGCCTCTTGTACAAAACAGCTCGATGAGGCCGAGCAGCGCGTTGTGAAGCTCCGCGAGGGAGCCGGCGGCCCGGTCGAGGAGCCGTTTGAGGAGGCGGGAGAATGACTTACCAGGAGCGTTACGACTCTTATCTCGCCATGCTGGAACCCGCGCTGAAAGCCTGCTTCGGCGAAGAGCGCGGCTTTGATTTTGACGGACTGCTCGACGCCATGGACTACAGCCTCACGGCTGGAGGCAAACGCATACGCCCCGTGCTGGTGCTGGAGTTTTCGCGCCTGCTGGGTGGAGATGTGGAGAAAACCCTGCCTGTGGCCTGCGCTGTCGAGATGTTGCACACATATTCACTAATACATGACGACCTTCCGTGCATGGACAACGATGACCTCAGGCGCGGCAAGCCCACCAATCACAAGGTTTTCGGAGAGAGCACGGCAGTGCTCGCGGGCGACGCACTGCAGGCCGAGGCTTTCGGCACTATACTGCGCTCCGCGCTGCCGGCAGAGCGCCGCGCCAGATGCGCGGAGATACTGGCCGGAGCTGCCGGTATCGATGGCATCTGCGGCGGGCAGTTTATGGACCTGGCCGCCGAGGAGCGCACTTTTTCGGCTGAGGAAGTGAGTGAGCTTCAGTCCCGCAAGACCGGTGCGTTGCTTGCCGGGGCCTGCATGCTTGGCGCCGCCGCAGCCGGGGCCGATGAAGCTGCGATAGACACGGCCGCGCAGTATGGCGCCCAGCTGGGCGCGGCTTTCCAGATACGTGACGATATGCTCGACGTGCTCAGCACGGAGAGCGAGCTGGGAAAGCCGATCGGTTCCGACAAGCGCGAAGGCAAGACCACTTTCATGAGCCTCTATGGCGAGGCCGAATGCGCCCGTATGGTGGACGAGATTAGCAAGATGGCCGTACAAACCGTGGCGGGCATCGACACAGACGGCTTCCTCTCCGAGATGGCTGCAAAGCTGGCTACCCGGATGAAGTGAGTATGCATGTCAACTGAATAAATACAGAGAAACCGCCCGACGGATATTGAAAAGTCGGGCGGTTTTTGTTATGATGTGCTTAAGAAAATTTTAGAGGTCGATATTGTTGTCAATACTTGAACATATACACACTCATGAGGATCTCGTCGCGTTGCCGGATGAGCGCCTGCCTGAGCTGTGCGCTGAAGTGCGCGCATTTTTGATAGAAAGCCTGTCGCACACCGGCGGTCACCTGGCCTCGAACCTCGGGACGACAGAGCTCTCGGTCGTGCTGGACCGGGTATACGACCCCTGGCGCGACCGTATAGTCTTCGACGTGGGACACCAGTGCTATACGCACAAGCTGCTCACCGGGCGTATGGCGGGTTTCGAGCGGCTGCGTCACAGCGGAGGCGTGTCCGGGTTTCCGAAGCCCAGTGAGAGTGACACGGATGCATTTATAGCCGGTCACGCCTCAAACAGCGTGAGCGTGGCGCTAGGCATGGCCAGGGCGCGCACGCTGGCGGGTGAGAATTATGACGTCGTCGCCGTGATAGGCGACGGTGCGCTCACGGGCGGCCTGGCATATGAGGGCCTTTCAAATGCGGGACAGTCCGGCGAGCCGCTGGTGGTCATACTCAACGACAACGGTATGAGCATCCGCGGAAACGTCGGCGGCATGGCGCGGCTTCTAAGCCGCATGCGCGTGCGTCCGGCGTACTTTGAGTTCAAGCGCCGTTACCGAGAGACTGTCGGCAAGGTAAAGCCGGTGTATAACGCCATTCACCGCGTCAAGGAGCATGTAAAGGGCGCCATTTTGCCGGCCAATGTCTTTGACGACCTGGGATTCTATTACCTCGGGCCAGTGGACGGCCACAACATTCCGGCACTGGAGAGCGCGCTCAAGTGGGCGCGGGATATGCGCCGTCCTGTGCTGCTGCACGTGATAACGAAAAAGGGCTGCGGCTATCCCATGGCCGAGCTGCATCCGGATAAATACCATGGCGTAAGCCAGTATGATGCTCTGACCGGCGTGCTCAAGAAAAGCGGGCCCACTTTTTCCATGGCCTTTGGCGGTGAGCTGGAGAACCTGGCCGCTGAGGACAAAAGCATAGTTGCCCTTACTGCTGCTATGGCTGACGGCACGGGGCTTTCGGGGTTTGAAAAGCGCTTTCCGGAGCGTTTCTTCGATACCGGTATAGCTGAAGGCCATACAGTTGCCATGGCGGCCGGCATGGCCAAGCAGGGTGCAAAACCTGTGGCGGCAATATACTCGAGCTTTTTGCAGAGAGCGTATGACCAGCTCATACACGACGTCTCACTCCTGAACCTCCATGTGGTGTTCGGCGTGGACCGTGCCGGGCTGGTAGGCGAGGACGGCGAGACGCACCATGGCGTCTTTGATGTGGCGTATCTCTCAAGCGTGCCGGGAATGACGCTATGGTGTCCGGCCTCGTTCGCTGAGACGCGGGAAATGCTCCGCGCAGCGCTCTATGACTGTAAAGGCCCTGTCGCGCTCAGATATCCGCGCGGCGGCGAGGGCGAGTATCGCGGATCAGGCGCGGACGTTGTACGTGTTTTTGGCGATGGAAAAGACGCAGCCATCGTCGTCTACGGCACAATGATAAATGAGGCGCTCGCTGCCTCGCGTATTCTGGCTGCTGAGGGCGTCAATGTGAAGATAATCAAGCTTGGCCGCATCTGTCTGCTGCCGTGCGATGAGGTTTTCGCACAGCTGGAGACGGATACGCTGGTCGTAGCGGAGGAAGTCTGCGCTGCGGGCTGCGTCGGAGAAAAGCTGCTGGCTCAGGCGGCCCAACGTGGTATGGCACTGAGGGCCAGACTTTTGAACCTCGGCGACGGCATAGTCGGCCAGGGCACTACTCAGGAGCTGCGCCACGAGCGCGGAATAGACGCTGAGGCGATAGTGTCCGCGGTGAAGGGAGTTATAGCGCATGAAAGGTAAGCGCCTCGACCAGAGGCTCTTCGAGCTAGGCCTGGCCGAGAGCCGCGAAAAGGCCAAGGCCACGATAATGAGCGGTATTGTGTACGTAAACGGGCAAAAGTCGGACAAACCGGGTACAGCCGTTGCCGACGAGGACCAGATAGAGGTGCGCGGCAGCGCCTGCCCGTATGTGTCCAGGGGCGGGTTCAAGCTTGCCAAGGCGCTTGAGGTTTTTCCAATAGCCCCTTCGGGCAAGGTGTGCATAGACTGCGGGGCCTCCACAGGTGGATTTACGGACGTGCTGCTCAAAAACGGTGCGGCAAAAGTCTACGCCGTAGACGTGGGCTATGGCCAGTTGGCGTGGCAGCTCAGGCAGGACAGCCGCGTGGTGGTCATGGAGCGTACAAACGCAAGAAACCTGACGCCGGATATGTTCCCCGAGCAGATGGACATTGGCGTAATGGACGTCTCGTTTATATCCATACGCCTCATACTCCCGCCGCTGCACGGGCTTTTGAAGCCGGGCGGCGAGGTTGTGTGCCTCATAAAGCCTCAGTTTGAGGCCGGACGCGCCGACGTGGGCAAGAAAGGTGTGGTGCGCGACCGCGCGGTGCACGAGCGTGTGCTGCGTGAGATGGTGGAGTTTTTCCCGGAGGCAGGTTACGCGCTCCAGGGCCTGGACTATTCGCCCGTACGCGGGCCTGAGGGAAACATAGAATACCTGGCCTATCTTAAAAGGGACGCCGGGAGCGCAATAGAGCCCGATATACCGGGGCTGGTTGCCGCGTCCCATGGGGAGCTGGACAAATGATGAAAAAAATCGTCCTCGCACCGAACCCGTACAGAGACCGCGGTCTCTCTCTTACCAATGCTGCAAAGGCTATGTTGGAGCAGGACGGCTTTGAAACCGTCATAAGCCCTGCATTTGTGGACGTACCTACGGATTCATCACTGGTGGCCCTGCCCAGAGCGGCAGAGGGTGCCTGCATGATTATCACCTTCGGCGGCGACGGCACCATGCTGCATGTGGCCAGGCAGGTTATAGAGCTGGGCATTCCCATGCTGGGAGTGAACGTGGGCACAAAGGGGTTCATGGCGGGTATAGAACCTGAAGACCTGGAGCTCGTGCGCCGGGCCGCAGCCGGGGACTATACGCCGAGTGAGCGCATGCTGCTGGAAATCACACTCGTGCGCGCCAACGGCGAGAGCGTCCTTGACTGTGCGCTCAACGACGCAGTGGTGAAGAGCGACGTGAACTGCGTTGACCTGACAGTTTACTCGGACGGCAAGCGTATAGCGAGTTTTTCCGGGGACGGAGTCATAGCATCTACGCCAACGGGCTCAACGGCCTATTCCATGTCGGCCGGCGGGCCGATTGTTGAGCCGGAGGCTGAAAATATAATCGTGACACCGATATGTGCGCACTCCATGAGCGCCAGATGCTTTGTGCTGGCTCCGGAGCGCGCCGTATGCATAACCCCGACGCACCGGGACAATCGTAGGGTGTTCTTGTCAGTAGACGGCAGCGCGCCTATAGAACTGGGCGCGGGAGACGAGGTACACGTAAAACGCAGTGAGAACAAGCTGGTGCTCGCCGACATTGGCGGCAGGAGCTTTTACGATACGGCCCTAGGAAAACTGGCCGCACCATAAGCTAGGAGGAAGCAATGAAGTCAACAAGGCAAAACGTCATACTGGAGATAATCTCTGCGCAGGACATTGAAACTCAGAATCAGCTTATGAACGAGCTCTCAAAGCGCGGTATAAAATCCACCCAGGCCACACTTTCCCGGGACATAAAGGAGCTGCGCCTGGTCAAAGAACTGGCCGGAGGGCACTACCGATACGCCGTGCCCAGTCAGGCGGGCTCGGCCGAGCACAGCGAGCGCCTGCGCAAGATTTTCCGCGAGGGCGTTATAAGCTGCGACACAGCTATGAACCTTATTGTACTCAAAACCCTGCCCGGACTGGCCCAGGCGGCGTCGAGTGCGATGGACAGCATGGATATCCCGGCCCTGGTCGGAACGGTCGCCGGTGACGACACCGTGTTCATGGCCATGCGCGATGTGAAGAGCGCCGAGGCCTTCTGTGAGGAAGTGCGCAAACTGTTTTAAGCCGTATGGACGACGCAAAGGTTTCGCGCCGCGAGCAGGTTATCCGCACCTGGTTTGACATGTGGCTCAGGGCCGACAGCACCGGCTTGGAGGAGATATTTACTCCTGAAGCTGTGTACATAGAGAGCTGGGGCCCGGAATACCACGGCAGCGGAGAAATAAAACACTGGTTTACAGAGTGGAACACCAGAGGCCGGGTCCTGCGCTGGGACATAAAGCAGTTCTTCCACTCGGAGAACCGGACTGCAGTGGAGTGGTACTTCGAGAACAGGGTGGACGGCCGCAGCGAGTGCTTTGACGGAGTGACCATCGTGCTCTGGAGCGAAGAGCGTATAGCGCGCTTGCAGGAGTTCGGTTGCAACATAGAGCGCTACGACCCCTATGCGGAGGGACCGGAGCCGGTCTTCCGAGACTTCGATGCGCGCTGGTTTTGACGAGACAATAGCGAGGTGGCAAATGCTCAAAGAGCTGCACATTAATAATATAGCGGTTATAGAACAGGCAGACATAGAGCTCAGCCCGGGGCTGAACGTTCTCACCGGCGAGACGGGCGCGGGCAAGAGCATTGTCATAGACTCGCTCCAGGCCATAATCGGAGCACGTGTCAGCCGCGAGCTGGTGAGAACAGGCGCCGAAAGGGCCGGCGTGTCGGCGATTTTTACCCGCGGTAAGGCCACGGACGAATGGTTCCGCGAAAAGGACCTGGACGCTCAGTCCGCGGGCTCGTACGACGATGACGGCGAAGGCATACTCATACGCCGCCGCATAAGCGCCGAGGGTAAGAACACAGCGACGGTAAACGGAGAATACGTCACCGTGGGCGAGCTGCGCTCGCTGGGAACACTGCTGCTGGACATACATGGCCAGAACGACGGCAGGGCGCTGCTGGACGAGGCCAATCACCGCGCCTACCTTGACGCCTTTGGCGAGCTGGACGCGGATTTGGAGGCGTACAGGAAGAAGTATGACTCCTGGCGTGTGACCCGCGACGAGCTCAGCAAGCTGGATCTGAATGAGCGCGAGCGCGAGATGAAACTCATAGAGCTAGAGAGAACGGTGCAGGAGCTCACCGGCGCCAAGCTTTCGGCGGGTGAGGAAGAACAGCTCATGGCCCGGCGCGACCTGCTGAGGAACGCTGAAAAGCTCACTGAGGCGCTGGACGCGGCCTATGAGGCGCTATATGGCGACTCCGGCAGCGCCGTTGAGCTCGCGGGTGAAGCGCAGAACTGGTGCGCCCGCGCAGCCGCAATGGCGCCCGAGCTGGGCGAGGCTTCGGACGAACTTGCCAGCGCAATGAACGAACTGGCCGACGCGGCCGAACGCATACGCGATTTCCGCGAGGGACTGGACATAAACGAGGGAGAGTATGACGCGCTTGAGATGCGCCTTGCCCAGCTCCGCAGGCTTGAAAAACGCTATCAGTGTGACGAAGCGGGGCTTATAGACCTCCTGGAGCGTTCCGGGCAGGAGTACGAAAAGCTAAAAAACTCCACGGCCATGAGAGAAGAATTGGCAATGGAGCTTGCAAAAAAAGAAAAAGCGGCGTATAATGCCTCACAGACACTTACACATAAACGCGTTGAAGCGGCAAAGCGCCTGAAAGAGCGCGTGCAGGCCGGACTTAAGGACCTGAGCATGCCGAATGTGCGCTTCGAGGTGGAGATTTTACCTCTCGAAGGCAGTCCAGGTTTCGATTCAAGCGGCGGCGACAATGTTCGCTTTGTGATGAGCGCCAACGCCGGCGAGGCCCTGGGCAGGATATCACGTATTGCCTCCGGCGGCGAGCTGGCGAGAATTATGCTCGTCATGAAGGACGTGCTCACTGAGCGCGCGGGCCCCGACACGCTGGTCTTTGACGAGATAGACGAGGGCGTCTCCGGCGTGGCCGCGCAGCGCGTAGCAGAAAAGCTCGCGCATATATCAAGGCGCAAACAGGTCATCTGCGTCACGCATCTGCCGCAGATAGCCGCCATGGCAGATACTCACTTCCACGTGGAAAAGGCCACCCGCGACGGGCGCACGTATACTGCGGTCACGGCTCTGGACAGGACGGGACGGATACGTGAAATTGCTCGCCTGCACGGCGGCGACAACATAACGGACACAACGCTTAAGAGCGCTGAAGAGCAGCTCGACGCGGCGTGTGTATATAAAGAAACAGAAAAATAAATAGAGCGGGAACGGGAGGTAAATATATGAAATATGGTGAAAAAGCTGCTGAACTGAAGGCCACTCTTAACTGTGGACAGAGCGTTATCTGCGCCCTTGAGGAACTGGTAGGCATTGATGACAAGACCGCGAAGGCCCTGGGTACCGGACTGGGCGGCGGCCTGCGCTGCGGCGAGGCCTGCGGCGCGTTCACGGGCGCTGTCACGGCCATGAGCCTCACCATTGGCGCCGACGGTGCCGGCAAGCCGGGAGGACCGATGGCCATTGAGACCGCCAAGCTCGCCGAGGAGTTCAAAGAGAAGTTTGGCGCCATACGCTGCAAGGAGCTGCTCGACGCAGTGGGCGGCGACCACAGCGTATGTAGCGGATTCTGCGCCTGGTGCGCCGACCGCGCCGCCGAGCTCATTGAGGAGAATAAGTAATCCCGGGTAAAACCTTCAAGGAGAGGCGGGCCGTATGAGCACGGAAGCTGTGGTGCTGCTGGTTATAACCGGAGTGTTCGATGCTGCACTTGTCGGCCTCACACTGGGAATGCGCTTTACCAATCTCATAGACTGCTGCTCTCCGTTTGGAACAGACACACCGGAGCGCCAGCGCAAAATCGGACGCGAGCGCGCCAGGCGCGGGATACTGCGGGCAATGTACGTTTGGCTGTTCGGAGCGGCCGTAATGACCGCCTCGGTGTTCATTGAGGGATATACGAGCGTCATTTACTGCGTCGGCTTTGCGGTTATAATGATAAGCGCCGCAGTGTTTCTGGTGTGGTATTATAAGAACACACGCATTAAAAAGTAATTATCCAGGCATTTATGCCTCGTATCCGGGCCGAGCCGGTTCTGCCCGGAAATTAAATACGAAAGGGAAAGATCGATGCAGATTTTTGAGGAACTCAAAGCCAGGGGACTCATCGCCCAGCTCACGGACGAGGAGGAGATTCGTGACCTTATCAATGCCGGTAAGGCGACGTTCTATATCGGGTTTGACGCCACGGCAGACTCTCTGCACATTGGTCACTTCATGGCTCTCAACCTGATGCGCCGCCTGCAGCTCGCCGGTAACAGGCCCATCGCCCTCTTGGGCGGCGGCACTACCATGGTCGGCGACCCGTCGGGCCGCACCGACATGCGTCAGATGCTCACCCAGGAGCAGATTCAGGCCAATGCGGAGAAGTTCAAAGTCCAGATGAGCAAGTTCATAGATTTCTCCGAGGGCAAGGCCCTCATGCTGGACAATGCCGAGTGGCTGCTCAAGCTCAACTACATCGAGCTGCTGCGCGACGTCGGCGCCTGCTTCTCGGTGAACAACATGCTGCGCGCCGAGTGCTATAAGCAGCGCATGGAGCGCGGACTGAGCTTCCTCGAGTTCAACTATATGATAATGCAGAGCTACGACTTCTACCACATGTTCCAGAAGTACGACTGCGTGATGCAGTGCGGCGGCGACGACCAGTGGTCCAACATACTCGGCGGCCGCGAGCTCATTCGCCGCAAGCTCGGCAAGAGCGCTTACGGCATGACCATCACCCTGCTGCTGACCAGCGAGGGTAAGAAGATGGGCAAGACTCAGGCCGGCGCTGTCTGGCTCGACCCGAACAAGACCAGCCCCTACGACTTCTACCAGTACTGGCGCAACATCGACGACGCGGACGTCATGAACTGCCTGCGCAAGATGACCTTCCTGCCTCTCGAGCAGATAGACGAGATGGGCACCTGGAAGGACGCCAAGATAAACGAGGCCAAGGACATACTCGCCTGGGAGCTCACCAGCCTTGTCCACGGCGAAGAAGAGGCCAACCGCGCACGCGAAGGCGCCCGCGCAGTGTTCGGCGGCGGCGTGACGGAGAATATGCCCACCACCGAGCTCACGGCTGACGACCTCACCGACGGCGGCATAGACGTTCTCACTCTGCTCGTGAAGACCGGCCTGTGCGCCAGCAAGAGCGACGCGCGCCGCAACGTGCAGCAGGGCGGCGTCACCGCCAACGACGAGAAGGTAGACGACATCGCCAAGACCTTCACTGAGGACGAGCTCAAGGCCGGCGTAATACTGCGCCGCGGCAAGAAGAGCTACAACAAGGCACTGATGAAATAACCGGCAAACAGAAAGGCACACGGACTGAATCCGTGTGCCTTGTTTTTATGCTTTTCCACGTACTTCTTCGGCCCATTTGTAGAGCTCTACGTATTTGTTGAGACAGGCGTCCTCTTTGTGCAGCAGATAGCTCCGTTTGCCGCAGGTGAGTTCCAGGCGGCGCCCGCCGCTGAGAATCTCGGGAGGCGTCATCTCACGGAAGGGCAGGGTCAGGCCACCGATTTCGAGCCCTTCGGCCGAACTGGTAAGCAGGTCACCGGACAGGGGAGTTTGGGCAAAGTTTTCACCAATTTCGAAAATCTCTACGCCGTTTTCGCTGGGAAAGTCGCCACGCCCGAAGCGGGAGCGGTAGTTGCCAAGCTGCAGCTTCTCCCAATCGGATGCGGTGCGTATCTTGCCCTCCGGCTCGTGGAAGAAACCGTATTCATCCATTGTGAGCTGCCAGCCGCAGGAGCACTGTACCCGTTCCTCCGTAGCAGTCAGAGTGTCAAGGCCGCCGCAGCGCGGGCAGGTGTCATAATAACGTATAATGTCGCGTACACCGTGCCGGAATTTGAACGGCCGCATGTACTTCTCCTGCTCGGCATAGGCATCAACATACAGGTCTTTGCGGATATGTTCAAGCAGTTCGTCCGCGCTCATGGCGGCCAGTTCGTCCGGTGTGTACTCATGTACGATACCCGCCTCAAAGAGCTTTCCGCTGTTGAGGTAGTTCTGCCAACGCGGCTCTATGAAGAAGCCGCCCTTTGAGCGGAAAGTGACGAGTTTGCAGCCCAGCTTTTTTGCCAGCTTGGCCGTTGCAGGGGTTATGTATGTGCTCTTACCGTTGTGGCTTATGCGTCCTTCACAGAAGAGCAGTACGCAGTTCCCACGCCGGATGCGCCTCATGATGTCTATAACGCCGGATGCCTTGCTGGAACCCTTGGTGACGGTTATGGGATCAAACCAGTGCTTGAACCCCCAGCCGAAGAGTCCCATAGCTGTCACGTGATCGCTGGATACGAAGTACATGTGGTTGGAGATATGCGTGGCCACGACCAGGAAGTCCAGGTCTGACGTGTGGTTGGCCAATATCAGCACCGGCTCGTCATAGTGGCGCGGATGATGCTCCCATACTCCATAGGCGACGTAAGCGACGACTTTGAAAATGGGCTTGAAAAGCGTGTAAATATGCTTGTAAAAGGCGTCCGAATGTGTTGCCTGTTTCTTTCCGGCCGTGTTCACTCCGTCCACTCCTCCTCGGGCTTGTTTGCATATTTCTTCTTGAATATCTTTCTGCGGAAGAGAAAGATATTATATGCAAGGAAGAGCACGAGATACACGGCGAACATTATGTACGTGTTGGTGAGGCTTGAAGCTGCAAAACCGAGTGAGAGCAGCAAAGGGGCCAGGAAAGCTATGGACGGTATGTTTTGCAGCACGATGTTGCTGCTCGCGGGAGTTACAAAGTCTGGGTCAATCTCGCGCAGCAGCACCATGCCCGTGCTGAGCGTGCCGGTAAGTGTGCCAAAGTTGGTGAGAAAACTCTCTACGGCATATCCCTTGTACGCATGGTTGGTTGCCGCACGTACATAGAAGAACGTGACGATTGTTCCTATGACGCATGTAGCAATGAGCAGCCAAATATTTGCGATGACATCCTCAATGTCGATGGCCATAATGCCGGCAGCTATCATGGCGTCGAACATGGTGCCGCTGATGCGGTCCATCAGGTGGTTGTTGGTGTAGTAGCGCTTTATCACGCCTTTTTTCTTCAGCGCCGACATGACGGTCTTGATTATAAAAGCCGCCACCAGTGCCCAGAGGAAGTTGAGGCCCCAGGCCAAATCCCCGATCGCCTGTACCGGTACGGCAGCCAGCAGAAGCATTATGCCGTAGGCGCCGGCATATGCGAGGGCCACAAGGCAAATCTGGACGGTCAGTTTGTCAATGCTCTCGCTGTTGGGTATTTCATTCGGGTCCTCGATAATAATGCGGTCTTTTTCTGCGGCAAGTGCACGGCGGGGTTTGACGAGACCCTTGCGCGTGGCGATGTTGAGGTAAATAACGCCGAAGACGCTGCCAACGATGAAGCCGATAGCGGCTACTGCAAGTCCGAAGTTGGCGCCGCCGGTAAAACCGTAGTTCGCTTCAAAGTTGCTGCCCCAACTCAGGGCGCTGCCGGTGCTTTGACCAAAGCCCATAGGCAAAATAAGTCCCGCCGCGTAGAACGAGCCTCCGGCATAGAAAAATGATATCGAGATGACAAGCCCGATGAGAGCCTGTATCAGATAACCTCCGGCCATGATTGCGCCGGATTCTACTACCTTGACAGTGGAGACCTTCTTTTCCTCCTTGGCCGTCTTGAGCGCCATTGCGGCAAAGCCCAGGCCGAGGCAGTGGTAAGTTATAATCTCCATTGTGCTGTTTTCTACCAGCGGGGTTAACAACGGTATTTGCTTGAGGATAAGTACCAGAAAACCGCCTATTATCGCAGCGGGAATGTACAGCTTCTTCAGAAACGGTACCCATGTGCGTAAAACGTTTCCGGCCAGTATGGCAATAAACAAAATAGCAAGTTGGCCCAGAAACGTCCAGACATAGGAGTCAGAAAACACTACGGTTTCAGGCATAAACCCACTCCTTCCCTTGCGCCGCACCGTGCGGCGCGCATTGTATAGATTTCCACGGTTGTGGATTATACCATATAAACCCTTGCAGGGCAAGCGCTTTAGCGTTGAAAACTGTACTTACGTTTTTTGTCGAGCGGACAGAGACAAAGTATGATGTCATGCAAAGCGCATGGCTTCAAATTTAGACACTTCAGAATAAGTGGGAATTTTAACTTGGTTTTAAGCCATAAACGCGAGGTATGGAAGGGGATAGAAGCAAGGTATTGGACACATCCACCTATGTGACATATAATTATGTTCAATGCGTGGTTATGCTGACGAAAAATGTCGAATTTGCTTGAAATAGCCACGTGGATGAATTATTATTAATACTTAGAAATGTAATAATGGGGGATATGCCGGTGAAAAAGAAAAGCATTTTACTGCTGTGTGCCATACTGGCAGTTGTACTTGCGTGTGGAGCGTGGGGCGATGGGCTGTTTACACGTGTGACGGTCACGCTAACAGTGGGGGATGAGACGCACACTCTTCACGCCCAGCCAGGCGATGTGCTCAATGCGGATGAGCTGGCCTCATTCGCAATGGATGGCGAACGCATTGTGGCCTGGATCTCTCCTTCGGGTCAGACTGCCGACCTCAGTGAGCCGGTCGAATATAACGCGTCATACACAGCGCTTGTCGCTCCGGCGCTGGTTGAGGAGATGGCGCCATGGCTCTCCCTGGATGAGAACGGGCTTTCTCACCCCGATGCGCCGGTGAGCGGGGAAGAGCTAGCCGGCGGGATTGCGGCCATGTTTGCAGACTATGAGCCGGATGGGATGGACGAGCTGGAGACTGTGAGCGAGAGCGAGCTTTTCGAGGCGCTGTACGGCTTGTTCGCACCGGAAATGCTCGAAGGCCTGAGCGGCACAGAGCCCATGACGCGCATCGAGTGCGCCAAGGTGATCTATCCGCTCTATATGAACTCGCTCTATGGCGATTCCTGGGGTTACGACACTGAATATCGTGTCGTTGCCGCCGACCTTGACCCGCTGCGCGACGGAGCTGACGCCATGGCCGAGTGCATAGATGACAGCGACGCCGTGCACTACGAAGAGGGCCTCGTTAACCTCAACGGTTATCTCTACCGCGCAGACGATGCGGGGCTCTTCTACATGGACGAAACCGTGGATGGGCTGTATTACGGCCCTGACGGGCGCTATACCTCGGGCAGTACCGAGCTCGACGCTCTGGTCGCCGAGGCGCTTGTGCCCATATGCGATGAGTATGAGACACGTGAGGAGATGCTGCGCGCGGCGTATTTGTACGTGCGCGATAACTTCACCTACCTGCGCCGCAACTACTATTCCGTGGGTGACGATGGCTGGCAGATAGATGAGGCCGTGACAATGCTCAGCACTTCGCGCGGAAACTGCTATAACTACGCCGCGGCGTTCTGGGCGCTTGCGCGTGGCCTGGGCTACGATGCCACGGCAGTGGCCGGTACCGTCGGCTGGGACCACGACCCGCACGGCTGGGTTATAATGTACGACGCCGAGGGCGAGAGGATTACTTACGACGTGGAGCTCGAGATGGCCTACCGCTATCAGCGTGGGCGCTACGACGTTGATATGTACGCAATGGGGCCGTGGAAGGCCAACCAGTGGAATTACGTCTATGGGGAACAGTTTGGATGAGCATTGACAGCGCTATATTTCTTTTTACATTTTTACCGCTGCTGCTGATACTCGAGGCAGTAATACGTCCGATACGGGCTAAAAACGTGTTTTTATGCCTGGCGGGTCTGATTTTTTACGCCTTCGGGGAGCTTTGGGCTCTCGCCGCCCTAATAGCGAGCGCGCTTGTAAACTGGGCTCTCGGCCTCTGGGCCATGCGCGGTGCAAAGATGGCCGTGGCCTGCGCGGCAGTGCTCAACCTGGCGTTGCTGGGCGCTTGCAAGTACCTGGGCTTTTTTGGCGAGGGCCTGGCCCTCATCGGGGTGCCACTTAATCTGCCTGCCATTGTGGCTCCGGCGGGCGTGAGTTTCTTCACATTCAAGGGAATCAGCTATGTCGTGGACGCATACAGACGTCCGGAGGACGGCTCCAAGAACTTCTTCCGGGTGCTGTTCTATATCTCCTTCCTGCCAGAGATCATGAGCGGCCCGCTCTCGCGCTTTGGAAACTTTGAAGGGCAGCTCGCCTCCCGCGAGCGCAGTATAGAGAGAATGGCGCACGGCCTGCGCAGATTTATCCTCGGCCTGGCTAAGAAGCTCCTGCTCTCCGGCGGGTGTGCGATTTTGGTGGATGCGGCGTTTTCAGCCGGGGAAGCGCTAGACGCGCGCATGGCCTGGCTGGGGGCGATATTCTACTCGCTGCAGCTCTATTTCGACTTCTCCGGCTATTCGGATATGGCGGTGGGCCTCGGCGCCATGCTGGGCTTTGAATGCCCGGAGAACTTCAACTACCCTTATGCCGCAACCAGCATAACCGATTTCTGGCGGCGCTGGCACATCACGCTCTCGAGCTGGTTCAGGGACTACCTCTACATACCCTTGGGCGGTTCACGGCGCGGCAAGTGGCGTACTGCTTTCAATAAGGCCGTGGTGTTCGTACTGTGCGGGCTCTGGCACGGGGCCAATATGACCTTTGTGCTCTGGGGAGCCTGGCACGCCTTGCTATCGGCGCTCGAGAGCCTTAAAGTGCTCGACGTTGCGCGCTGGAGGAAAACAGCCGTAGGCCGGGCCATTTCGCGCGTGTATACGCTCCTGGCCGTGTGCCTGGGCTTTGCCATGTTCCGTGCTGAGAGCGTGTCACAGGGCTTTGAAATCATAGGTGCGATGTTCGCCGGCTGGGACTTTACCCTGGCTGGAGAGCTCTTACTGGCGCGCAGCGTGGACGGCTATACGCTTGCAGTGCTCGTGCTATCCGCAGTATTCTCACTGCCGGTGCTCCGCAAAATGCGTGACTTTGCCAAACGTTCGGGTGAGCGTGTGGAGAGAAATCTTGAGCTGGCCAGCTATTTTGGCTGCCTAGCCCTGGTAGTAGTGTGCGCCTCTGCGCTTGCGAGCGGCGGCTTTGCACCCTTCATCTATTTCCAGTTCTAGGAGGTGCAGCGTGAAGAAAGTACAACTTGCCTTTGTGGCGCTGATACTCGCGCTGCTGCTCGTGCCGGGCCTGGGACTTGTGGTCTTCGGTCCAGCGAGTGCCGGGGCCAATGAGGTGCCGGCGCAGATGCCAGACCTCACGGAACGCGACGGCTCGCTGAATACGGCATACCTCTCTGAACTGGCCGACTATGTCAACGACGGCTTCTACGCCCGTCAGGAGCT
>CAKNRQ010000040.1 GCA_930990965.1 uncultured Clostridia bacterium | reverse complement strand
TTAGCTCCTACACCAGGGCTCTTTTTGTACTGTCCGTATATTCTGGGGCAGTTCAGAAAAACCGGGGCCGGTTTTTTCTGTACTTTACTGGAGAAGCGTGTTGTCGCTGTCAACGGCATCGCTGCCGCTGTCCAGGCTGAAGTATGCGTCGAGTATGTCCTTGGCTATGCTGGTGCAGTTGGCGCCGGAGTAGCCACGGGATATTACTATCGCAATGGCAATCTCGGGGTCGTCATAGGGCGCATAGCACATGAAGATGGCGTTGTTGGTGACGCCCTCGCCGAGCTGCGAGGTGCCGGTCTTGGCGGCGACGCCTATATACTCGCCGTTGTAGGAGTAGTTGTTGAAGGCTCGGTACACAACGTCCGAGGAACTGTTGATGTCGTGGGCCAGCAGGTACATGCCCTGCTGCACGGCGGCCCAGTTGTAGTCGGCGCTCTCTACGGTGCTGAGCACCTCCGTCTTGCCCTCGTAGAGCTGGGTGGAGTAGTCGAAGCTGCGCACGCTCTTGAGTATGCTGGCGCTGTAGCGCGTGCCGCCGTTGGCAATGGCAGCGCAGTATTCGGCGAGCTGCAGCGGGGTGAAGACGCTGTCGGACTGGCCTATGCCGGCCTGCAGTGTATCGCCGTACACCCATTCGTCCACGTCGTAGTTGAGGTGGGTGTCGGGGTTTGCCATGTTGCCGGTGACCTCGGGCAGTTCTATGCCCGTGCTCTCGCCCAGGCCGAAGAGCTCGGCGTACTCGTCCATGATATCTATGCCCATCATATCAGAGATGGTGTAGAAGAAGTAGTTGCACGAATCGCGTATCGCCTCGGAGACGTTGTCATTGCCGTGGGTTATCTGTCCGTCAGTCTGGGTGTATATCCAGCACTCAGGGGCATAGCCCTGGTCAATGTACTTGGTAAAGACGCCCTGGCCCTCTATGCGTGTCTCGGTGTTTATGATGCTCTCGCTGAGCGCCGCAAGGGCCACAAGCGGCTTGAAGGTTGAGCCGGGGGCGTACACGCCCTGGAGGGCGTAGTTATAAAGCGGGCGCGGATCGTTCGGGTCGTCAGAGACGGCGTTGAGCTCGGCCCAGTCCTCATATACGGTGGCCGCGTTGAAAGTGGGATAGCTCGCTATGGCCAGAGGGTTGCCTGTCTTGACGTCAACGACGACAGCGGCGCCCTCTTTTATATCTTCACGTATCTCATCGGTGCGGCCCTCCTGCTGGGCCTCCAGGTTGTCCTGGTCGCGCTGCTGCTGCAGGCCTATGATGCCGCTCTCGAGCGCGCGCTCGACAGCCTCCTGCAGCTGGATGTCTATTGTGAGGTAGACGTGGTTGCCGGGCACCGGGTCCTCCTCATATGTGGTGTTGGTTATCGAGCCCTCCCTGTTGCGGGTGACGCGGCTGAGTCCGTCGGTGCCGTGGAGCCACTCTTCAAACACCAGCTCTGAGCCGTACTGGCCTACCTTGGTGTCGTAGCTGTAGCCGCTGTTGTCACCGACCATGTACTGCTCCTGCTGCTCAGCCGTCATGTCGCCTATGTATCCGAGGATATGGGCGGCGTACTGGGTGCTGTATTCGCGCACATAGCTGGACTCCACTTCTATGACGCTGCCCACGGCGCCCATGATGTTGCTTATGAGGTCAATGGAGGCGTCCTCCACGAAGATGTACTCCGAGGTGTTGATGGCATAACGCACGTTGAGCGCATAGCGTATGGCGCTTATCTTACGCATGTCCTCTGCCGAATAGCTGTTGTCTATCTCGTAGCGGGTGCGGAAGTAGCTCATGAGCTCAACGGCAGAGGTGTCCTCGGCGAGCTCGTGGCGCTCGAAGTAGGCGTTGAGCATCTCACGCTGCACGGCGTTCATTTCCGTGTACTCAAAGGGAGGTGCGTCCGTGATGGGCAGGTCGTCAATGAACTCCTCTCCGGACTCCTCGACGATGTTCACCATCTCGAGTATCAGGGCGTTTGGGTCTTCGATCTCGTCGCTGAACAGTCGGGTTGTATTTATAACAAGGTTATAGCACTCGCGGTTGGAGACGAGCACACGGCCGTAACGGTCGAGTATGTTTCCCCGTGCAGCGGTGACGGCTACGCGGCTCACGTTGTTGTCCGCGCTCTCGTCGTAATAGGCCGCGCCGTTTAATATCTGTACATTGTAGAGCGTGCCGACGCACAACGCTATAAGCACCGCGACCACCAGCCCGAAGGCCACAACTCTTGATGTCTTTATCTTGCTTCCCATAGTGCTCCTTTCTCCGTGGTATTAAGGCTTACACTGGTATACACGTATTTTTCTCCCGCACGCTACACTTTCTTTCTGCCTATCGCCCGGCAGGGGAAATACAGCACCGCGGCCATAGGCAGCGACCAGAGCGACTGCACAAGCGCCGTCCAGAGCATGGGCAGCAGCTCGTTGCCGCGCAGCGCCAGCTCGAACACCTGGAACGCCGCCGAGACAGCGAAGGCTGCAAAGCACATGATAAGGTAGGCAAACAGGCTCGCATTCACAAACCAGCGCGCAAAGACGCCGGCAAAAAAGCCTATGGCCGGGAACAGCGCCGTGAAGAGCGCCACGTTGCCATAGCTGATATCTGTGAGGTAACCGGCGATGAGGCCGAAAGCAGCTCCCCAGACGCCGCCCTCGAAGGCGCCTATTGCCACTGCGGCGGCGGGCATGAAGAACATCTTCACGCCGAAGAGGGAAATCGACGAAAAGAACGTATCCTGAAAGAAACCGGCCACCAGGATATACACCAGATACAGCAGGCATCGGCGTATTTTTTCCTTGTTTATCAGGTCCCTTATCATATCAGCCCTCCGCAGCAGGCGTGGCGCTCGCCGTTGGCTCCGGCGTCGGGCTGGTCTGCTCGCCAGTGCTGCCGGTGTTGCCGGTATCGCCGCTGTTTTGAGACGCGGAGTTTCCGAAGTCGGTAATGATAAAGACCTGCACCAGAGAGCCGAGGTCGGCAGCCGGCGTGATTATGCCGTACTCGGTCTGTCCGGCGGCTTCGCTCTGTATGCTGGTGACCGTACCCACTACGAGCCCGGAAGGGATCTGGTCGCCGGAGCCGGAAGTCAGAATGGTGTCGTCGAGGAAGAGCTGCGCGCCCTCGGTGAGCCACGTGACCTGGGCCTGGCCCTGGGTCATAAGCGTGTAGTCGCCGACGAGCATGGCGGCCGAACCGTTGGTGCCGACCAGCACGCCCACACGGGTATCAACGTCGATGATGGTGTTGACAGTCGCGGACGTGGCCGCCACCTCGCTGACCTGTCCGACCAGCGCGCCGGACTCGGTTATCACTGCGTCGCCGACTTCAATGCCGTCATCAGAGCCCTTGCTTATCATGAAGCTGCTGGCCCAGTTTGAGGCACTCCAGGAAGTTATCCTCGCCTGCTCCATGACGTAGTCGGGGTTGTCCTCGGCAAAGCCCAGAAGCTCCTCATATCTCCGGTTCTCCTCCACGGCCTCCTGGCCCGCGCGCACCTCTTCCTGCGCCGCAGCCAGTTCGTTGCGCGTGGCTTCCAGCTCTGCCTGGAGCTGCTCGTACTCGAAGATATAGCCGTAGAGTCCGTCAAGCAGGCTGCCCGCAGAAGTGGCGGCCTTGTTTATGGGCTCGCGCACGGCCACGATGATATTCGTCAAAAAGCCCGCGCTGCCGCCCAGCACCTGTGAGGACACCGTCACCACAAGTATTACGGCCAGCAGTATGACGCCGAGGCGTATTCCGTTTTTCTTCAGGTATTCCTTCACAGCAGACTCACACCCAACTCATTCAGCATGCGGCCGAGCCTGCACATTGGCAGGCCCATAACGTTGAAGAAGTCGCCTGTTATGCCCTCCACAAAGAGGCTGGCCACTCCCTGTGCTCCGTAGGCGCCGGCCTTGTCCATCGGCTCGCCAGTGGCGACATAGGCCCGTATCTCGGCGGCGGTCAGGGCGCGGAAGCGCACCGCGGTGCGCTCGACGCCGCAGAGCGTCTCACCGCCGCGCATCACCGTGACGCCGGTATAGACCTCGTGCTCCCTGCCTGAAAGGCGGCTCAACATCTCCTCTGCCTCGGCCTCGCTGTGTGGCTTGCCGAGGATGTCGCCGTCCAGACAGACTACGGTGTCCGCAGCTATTATGACGTCCTCTCCGGAGCATTGTTCCGCTACCTCCGCGGCCTTGGCCCTGGAGATGGCCATGACGGCCTCATCTGCCCCGGCGCCCTCCGGCACGTGTTCCTCGCCGTGGGCGGGGATTATTTTCATATCGCGTACTCCGACGTTCTCCAGCAGCTCGCGCCGTCTGGGGGACGCGGAGGCGAGAATTATAGACATATCACTCAACGCCTTTTATATAGAATCCTCTCGTCAGGCCGTTGGGCCTGTACGAACTTTGTCCCATGCAGGACTTCGTGACCTCCACGCACTCGCGCGCAAGTTCATTGGTGAAGAGCAGACGCATCCTGGACACGCCCGCGCGCATTATATCGCCGCGCCTGTCGGCCATGTACACCTTCTCCGGGCCGTATACCGCGTTGCGGCAGACATATTCGCGCAGCACCGGCATCACCCGCCCGTAGGCGTCCGAGAGCCTCATATTGCTCTCGCAGGCGCAGCGGCGCGCACTCGCCTTGATGATGCAGCGCTCCGTGAGCAGCGCAGGCAAGCGCCCGTAACCTATTATCTCTACGTCTATAGACTTGGACATCTGCTTAATCTGTTCGAGCTTGAGCTCAAAGCTGGCGGTGACGCTCAGAAGCCCGGCGCCCTCGGCCGCAGCGACGGCATAGGAGTTGAAGATATTCAGCCCGTAGTCGCCCCGGGCCTCCATACCGGCCATACGCACAATGGCCACGTGGCCGAGATTTCCCACCAGCGCCTGGGTGACGCCCACGGCGCGGGCCCGGCCCAACATTTCGCCCATCTGGGCGAGTTCGCGGTCGTGTATGACACGCGGCAGCACGGCGGCTATGGTGACGCCTTTTTCCGTAAAACGCTCCAGTTCCGGAGCGGCCTGGGGTATCTGCTCCAGCGGCAGGTACAGATAGGCCGGCCTGAGCTCGGCGAGTTCCTCACTGAGCTGGGAGGCGCTTTTGACCTCCACGCAGATGTCCAGCCGTGTACTCGGCGCATTCGCGCTCTCTATGGCCGGGAGCTGTCCTATTCTTCGTTTCGGCACCTCGGCGCGCTTTTGCGTCAGCTCGTGGATGAGCTTTGACCTGGCTATGGATATGGCGTCGGGCGGCGCCTTGCATCCGGGGGGCACGAAGGTCAGCACTCTGTTGCAGTGATAAGGAGTACCCTTTGTGCGCTGCATCTCGCTCGAGACCGAGCTGGCTGTGAGCGCAGTTCCCGGGACATCGCCCACGACGCCGCCCGAATACTCGGCGCGGTTGCCGTCGGAGTCCTGCACACCGGCCAGCAGAGGCCGGCCCGGCTTTACGGCGGCGAAAAACTCCACCTGTACCCGGCGCAGTTCCCGGTTTCCGTAGCCGCGGCGCACCGCGCTCATGGCCCGCTCGGATGCGCGCATGTCATCTCGCTCGGGCACGAAGGGCGCTCCGGCGCTCTCGTCTATCTTGCCGTCCATATATGCGTCCGTGGATTCGCGTCCGGCAAAGACGGTCTCAAACTCGTCGAGTTCCTGGCGCGTGGGCACACGGTGTTCCCGCGAGCAGGCAGAACACAGGCTCACCGCAGCAGCAAGGCGCTCGGGTCGCTCATCAGCGCCTATAACGGCGCAGCAGACGCCGGCAGCTTCGAGCTCAGGCAGTCTGGAAATCAGGTTCACCGGCTTTGAAGCCAGGGGATAGTCGTCCATCCGGCCGCCCAGGCTGAAGCGGCCGTCGCAGACGCGCGAGCAGTCGCCGCGGTTGGCGCTGCTGCCGCCGGTCAGGGCCGAGAGCCAGCATTGCCCCGCTCTGGCCGGGCAGGGGTCCCCGTGGACGAGGACGGCGAGCTCGACTCCCGAGCGCGAGGCCAGCGCCCTTATTTCGCCCACAGAGAGTTCGCGCGGCAGGAAGATGCGTTTCACACCGAGCTGGCGCAAGGCCTGGGCCCCGGCCGCGTTGTGTATGCCCAGGCGCTCTCCCGCAAAGACCGGTATGTCCGGCGCGACGGCGCGGGCTATGGAGATGAAGCCGAGATCCTGCGCTATAATGGCATCCACGCCCAGCTCGCAGGCGCGCTTGGCCAGGTCCGCTGCCGCCGCGACCTCGGAGTCGGCCACCAGCGTGTCCAACTCGGCATAGACCCGGCAGGCGCGCACCCGGCAATAGCGCACCGACTTAGCCAGCGCGCTCTCTGTAAAACCGTGTGCGCCCCGGCCGCCAAAGCGTATATAAATCGCGTCCGCGCCGCTCTGTACGGCGGCGATGACCGCCTCGGCGCTCCCGGCGCAGGCTAAGACCTCCAACATTATATCTCTCCCGTGAAACGAAGTGATTACAAAACGTTTACCGAATTATAACGATACAGTTTAGATTATACCACAACCCTGCCTCTTGCTACAAGTTAAAAAAGATGATAAAATATGTGTCCAGACTATTACGAACCCACAAAGGAGAAAGCATGGACGAAAGGGGCTACAAGCTCAGGAGCGAGGTCTGCTCCATGAGCGCGCGTGACGCGGACAAGCTCATAGACTGCGGAGACGGCGACTGCGCTCTGCTGTACATATATTTGATGCGCCGCGGCCAGGCCCCGGAGGACAAACTGTGCCGGGAGCTGGGCATGACGCGCCGCCAGCTCGACGCGGCGGCCGGCAAGCTGCGCCGGCTCGGCCTGCTCTCCATGCAGCAGAGCCCTGGCCCGGAGGATTCGCTGCCCGAATACACCGCCGAGGAGATCGTGCGCCGCTCGAGCGAGGATGAAGGCTTTCGCGCGGTACTCGCCGAGTGCGAGAGCGTGCTGGGCCACACGCTGACCGGCGCCGACACGCGCACGCTCTTCGGCATCTACGACCACCTGGGCCTGCCCACAGACGTAATCATGATGCTGCTGCACCACTGCGCTGAGGAGTGCCGCAGGAAATACGGCCCGGGCCGCGTGCCCACCACGCGACAGATAGAGCGCGAGGCCTATGTCTGGGTCAACCGCGAGATAATGACAATGGAACAGGCCGAGGACTACATCCGCGAGCGCGAGGAACTTCGCTCCGGCGTGGAGCGGCTGCGCCGCTCCTTCGGCATAAACAGCCGCCAGCTCTCGCCCACCGAGCGGAAATATATCGAGGGCTGGTTTGCGCTCGGCTTCACGAGCGAGGCCATAGAGCTCGCCTACGACCGCACGGTCACCAACACCGGCGCGCTCAAGTGGAACTACATGGACAGCATCATCCGCTCCTGGCACGAAAAGGGCCTGCACACCGTCGAGGAGATAGAACAGCGCGATGCGCCCCGGCGCCGTCAGGCAGCGCCGAGGCCCCAGGAGCAGCCCGCCGCCACCAACCGGGACGAGCTGGAGCGCATGCGCAAGCTCTACGACAGGCTCCGAGGCGGCAAAAGTAACGGTTAATTTCTCAAAGAAAGGCGGCAGCACATGGCGTACAACGCAAAAATACTCTCAAAAGCGCGCGAGACCATAGCGCGGCGTCATGAGGAAAACCTCGCCGAACAGACGAGGCGTACCGAGCGCGTATACGCGCGCCTGCCGCGCCTGAAGGCCATAGATTCCGAGCTGCGCAGCCAGATGGCCGGGCTCTGCGCCCTGGCCGTCTCCCAGGACGCCCGGGCCCCGGAGAAGATAGACGCACTGCGCGAGGCCAATTTGCGCCTTCAGTCGGAGCGCGCCGCGATACTCGAACGCGAAGGGCTGGGTGCCGCATACCTCGACGATATATACTCCTGCCCTCTCTGCCGCGACACCGGCTATTTGGGCGCCGAGCTGTGCGAATGCCTAAAGCGCGAGTATAAGTCCGAGCTCACACGCGAGCTCAGCGGGCTGCTGCGCGACGGCGGCGAGACCTTTGCCGACTTCCGCGCAGACTACTACAGCGCCGAGCCCGATTCGAGCGGCGTCCCGCCGCGTGAAATAATGAAGTTCGTCTACAACTACTGCCGCGAGTACGCGGCCAACTTCTCCTCTGCCTCGCCGAGCCTGCTCTTCAGGGGCGGCCCGGGACTGGGCAAGACTTTTCTCTCGGCCTGCATCGCGCGCGAGGTAGCCTCGAACGGCTTTTCCGTGGCCTATGAGAGCGCGCCAAGGGCCCTCGGTGAGTTTGAGGCCCAGCGCTTCTCGCGGGACGAGGCCGAGCGTGACGCCGCCTCGGTGAAGGTGCGCGACTACCTCGAGTGCGACCTCATGATACTCGACGACCTCGGCACGGAGATGACGACGAGCTTCACGGTTTCCGCACTCTACCAACTTGTAAACACGCGGCTCATCGAGTCGCGCCAGACCATAATATCCACCAACCTCTCCGACGAGGAGATTGTGCGCCGCTACGGCCCGCAGACGGCCTCGCGCCTCGCCGGTGAATATGAGCTTCTCAGTTTTGCGGGCAGCGACATACGCCGCATCAAGAAGGAGCGTGGCTTATGATAATGCAGCACGAAATAACGCGCGAGCGCTCGCTGCTGGACGCGAACGGCAACATCGCAGAGCCCGGCTTCGCACGCTCGGCCCTGCCCATATACTCGCGCCGGGCAGTCAAGGCTCCCGCCGTGAGAATCAAAGAGTGGGACTACTACCTTATTAATAACGGCCGCTGGGCCCTCGCCCTGACCGTGGCCGACAACGGCTACATGGGCCTCGACTCCATCTCGTTCATAGACCTGGAGAACCTCTGGCAGCACACGGCCTCGCCCATGAGCGTGCTGCCGCTCGGCCGCAGGCACCTGCCCGAGAGCTCGCAGCGCGGCGACGTAGTTGTACGCGGCAAGGACTACTCCATGGAATTCAGGCACGTCTCCGACGGGCGCAGGCTCACCTTCTCCATGAGCGGTTTTTCTGGCAGCTTGCCCATACAGGGCGAAATACTGCTCACGCAGGAGCCGGAAGAGAGCATCGTCATGTGTACGCCCTTCCGTCAGAAGGCCCACTTCTACTATAACCAGAAGATAAACTGCCTGCGCGCGGAGGGCTCGGTCACGGTGCGCTCACGGCGCTATGACTTCACGCCCGACACGGCCTTCGGCGTGCTCGACTGGGGCCGCGGAGTCTGGCCCTACCGCAACACCTGGTACTGGGGCAGCGCCTCTGGAGAGGCAGACGGCGTGCCCTTCGGCTTCAACATCGGCTACGGCTTTGGCGACACCACCGCCGCGACCGAGAACGCCCTCATCTACGACGGCAAGCTCCACAAGCTCTCGCGCGTGAGCTTCAACATACCGCGCCGGGCCGGGCAATTCGACTATCTGTCACCCTGGAGCTTCACCAGCGACGACAACCGCTTCGACATGGACTTCCAGCCCATCCTCGACCGCGCCGCCAATATGGACGTCAAACTCCTCAAGAGCGAGCAGCACCAAATCTTCGGGCTCTTCACGGGAACGGCCGTACTGGACAACGGCAAAAAGATACGTGTGCGCGACTTCCCCGGCTTCGCCGAGCGCGTGGACAACAAATGGTAAACGAAACCCCCTGATGTATAAAATCACGTACATCAGGGGGTATTACTATGTTTAATAGACCTGTTCCACCACATTTCCCGCCTCGTCCAGCAGGTACACATCCGTGACCGCCGTGCTTGTTCCGTATGGCAGCACGTTTATATCCAGCACGTAGCCGCTGCCGTCAATGTCCCCGGCGTACTCCTCGCCGTTATACTCGAAGCGATACGCGCTCGCCCCCAGGGACGAGTTGTCGAGCGCGGCAACGTAGAGCCAGTCCCGGAGCCCCGTGGTCAGAAAACCCTCGCCCGTGAACGCCCGCCGGCCTATTCCCGTGTACGTTGAACCGGTCGTATATCTGTACATCCCGCCATCGCCGTATGCTTCAAACACCGCGATACAGTCGGCATAGCCGGTGCCGTCCACTTCTGCCGTGGCCGTTACCCTGAAGTATATTGCCGCATACGGGGCCTCTTCTGTCACTGCCAGGACAGCTATCTCGCATTCTTCCGCGTCGATGGTCGATGCGCCGTACCTCAAGTTGTCCGCGTTCTCTGCCAGCCAGCCGTCGATGAAACCTGCAAGGGATTGTTCGCTGCGGATGTCTGTCAGCCGCGGCATTTGGGCAGAGCCGGCCCGCGACAGCAGGGCCGCCGCCGTGGCAATGAGCACCAGGGCCGCAGACACCAACAGGACTTTGTACTGCTGTTTCAAATGTAATCTTCCTGTTTTCATCGGTACGCAGACGCCCCCAGCTTCGTTGAAAATGACCCGCCTTGCGCCGCACCGCAAACGGCGCGCAGACGGCAGTTTTTATATATCACCGCCTTTATGGCTTGTCAACACCGTTTACCAAGATTTAACTTGCGCATTACATGCATTTGCATTTGTTTCAAATTAACTTACTTTTTACATTTACTTCACGCGGATTTGCGGAAAAATTGCCCGTGTACGTGGTAGAATAACTGTGTATGTAAAATTGCAAGAGAGGGATAGTATTGTACAGCGTCATAGACATTGGTTCAAACACTATAAGGCTTGTAGTTTACCGCGTGGATGACGAGGGAATTACGGCCATACTGAACAATAAATACACCGCCGGGCTTGCGGCTTACGTTGACAAGCGCGGCGAGATGTCCGAAGAGGGTATTGAGCGGCTCGTTGAGGTCATGGGCAAGTTCCGCGACACGGTGGATCTGCTGCCTGACTGCGAAACGCTCCCCTTTGCCACGGCTTCGCTGCGCAACATCAGCAACCGCGAATCCGTAATAGAGCGCGTGCGCGAGGCCACAGGTTTTGACATCCGCGTGCTCTCAGGCTATGAGGAGGCCATGCTGGACTACAGGGGCGCCGTGCGTTCCCTGCCGGGTGAAGAGGGGCTGCTGGTGGACGTCGGCGGCGGCAGCACGGAGTTGGTCTTCTTCAGGGCCGGCCGGGCCGCAACAGCCAGGAGCGTACCTCTGGGCTCGCTGAGCCTCTTCAACCGCTGTGTCTCCGGCATAATACCCACCGCGGGCGAACTGGCCGCGCTCAAGGCCGAGGCCAGGAACGCCCTTGCAAACGCCCTGCCAGACTCGCAGGGTTATTCTGCCCAGCCCATGTGCGGCGTGGGCGGCACGGCGCGCGGCGCATTGGCGCTCTACCGCGGCATGGTAGGCGAACCGCCCCGCGAGGGCTATGACACCCAGTTCTTCTCAAAGGTTCTGCGCCAGGCTCAGGATAACCCGAAAAAGCTGACCCGGCGCATACTTAAAATAGCGCCTGAGCGCATACACACTATGCTCCCCGGCATAGCGCTGCTCTCCGCGGCTGCTGAACTCTACGGCTCGCGCACGGTTATCACGAGCCCCTACGGCGTGCGCGAGGGCTATATGCTCAGTGTACTTGAATCCAGAGGTGTACGAATATGAGCGCTCACATTTACACTCAAAACCGCGAGCTCAGCTGGCTCGCCTTCAATGAACGTGTCCTCTCAGAGGCAGCTGACGACAGCGTACCGCTTTTAGAGCGGCTCAAGTTTGCAAGCATATTCACCAGCAATCTCGACGAGTTTTTCATGATACGCGTGGGCAGTCTCTTTGACCTCATGGGCGTGGAGCCGGAGGGGCGCGACTCCCGCTCCGGCATGACCCCGGCCGAACAGCTTCACGCCATCTACGCCGCCGTGCGTCCGCTCTACCGCACGCGCGAGGCCGTATATGTGGGCCTGGAACGGCTGCTCAGGCGCTACGGCATATACAGCCTGGAGTGGAACGAGCTGAGCGGAAGCGAGAAGAAATACTGCCAGCGCTATTTCCGCAGCGAGGTCGAGCCGATAATCTCCCCGCAGATTGTTGACACCCACCACCCCTTCCCGCACCTTAAGAACAACGTCCTGCACATAGGCGCCTGGGTCAAATATCGCTCGCGCGACGTCTTTGGCGTCATACCCCTGCCCGAAGCGCTGCCCGGCGTGCTGTTTCTGCCGAGTGAAACCGGCCTGCGCTACATCCACATGGAGGAGCTGCTGCTGCACCACACGGGCGACATTTTCTCCGGCTACGACGTGCGCGCCAAGTGCGTCTTCCGCGTCACGCGCAACGCCGACATAAACCCCGAAGACGAGGCCTTCGACATAGAGGAAAACGAGGACTTCCGCAAGAAGATGCGCAAGGCGCTCAGGCAGCGCACCCGCCTCGCGCCCGTGCGGCTCGAGCTCTCCGACCGCATAAGCGGCGACTTCCTCGAATACCTCAAGCGCCGCCTGCCCGTCACTGACGAACAGATTTACTTCACCAGCGCCCCGCTGCGCCTCGACTACGCCTTCTCCCTGGCCGGAAAGCTCAGCGACGAGGAGCTGCGCCATACGCTAACCTACCCCGAATTCAAACCCTGCCGCACGGCGGGGCTGCGTACCGCCGAGAGCATGATAAAGCAGGTCTCGCGCTCTGACCGGCTGCTGAGTTTCCCCTTTGAGAGCATGTCGCCCTTCCTCAGCCTGCTCAAAGAGGCGAGCACAGACCCGAGCGTCATATCGATAAAGATAACTATATACCGCCTGGCCAGCCGCGCAAAGCTGGTCGAATACCTGTGCAACGCCGCCGAAAACGGCAAGGACGTCACCGTGTTCATAGAACTGCGCGCGCGTTTCGACGAACAGAACAACATTGACTGGTCCGAACGGCTCGAGGACGCGGGCTGTACCGTCTTTTACGGCTTTGAGAACTACAAGATTCACTCCAAGATCTGCCTCATCACCCGCCGCGAGAAGGGCGAGATACGCTACATCACCCAGGTCGGTACCGGTAACTACAACGAAAAGACCGCCGAGCAGTACACGGACGTCTCTCTGCTCACGGCGAACCCGGACATAGGTGCCGACGCAGTGGAGTTCTTCAAGAACATGTGCATCGGCGAGCTCGACGGGGAGTATAAGCATCTGCTTGTCTCACCCTACTCGCTCAAGCGCACCGTGCTGCGGCTCATGGACGAGGAGATTGCCAAAGGCGCGCAGGGCCGCATGAAGTTCAAGATAAACTCGCTCACCGACATGGACATAATTGAAAAGTTGCGCGAGGCCTCCCGCGCCGGCGTGCGTATAGACATGGTGGTGCGCGGCATCTGCTGCATCCTGCCCGGCATTCCCGGAGAGACGGACAACATACGCATCGTCAGCATTGTAGGACGCTTCCTTGAGCACTCGCGCATATACGTCTTCGGCGAAGGCGACGGCGAGCGCATGTACATCTCCTCTGCCGACTTCATGACCCGCAACACCCAGCGCCGCGTTGAAACCGCCTGTCCCATATACGACAGCGCCGTGCGCGCCAAGCTCCACGGCATAATGGACGCCTGCCTCCACGACAACGTCAAGGCCCGCGAGCTGCACGCCGACGGCGGCTACACCCATGTACAGAGCGGCGGCGAGCGCATGGACGCCCAACAGCTCCAGATGGACCTGGCCCTGGCCGCACAGTCCGAACCGGAGCCCGCTCCGGAGCGCACGGGAGTCTTTTCAAAGCTCATAAGCTTCATTAAAAAGTGACTAAGGGAGCGCCTATGGCGCTCCCTTTGCTTATTGACAGCTCCCGTTGCGGGTGATATCATTCATGATTCAAGGAGGTCTGTCCCATGAAAGTAGCTATAGTCACCGGCGGCAGCGGCGGCATAGGGCGCTGCACGGCTGCGGAACTTGCCGCGGCGGGCTGCCGGGTATTTGAATTCTCCCGCCACCTCAAGCCCGCCGAGGGCGTGGAGCACATAGACTGCGACGTCACGGACGAGAGCGCAGTCGCCGCCGCAGTGGACGAGGTCATATCCCGGGCCGGTAAGCTGGACATACTCGTCTGCAACGCGGGCTTCGGTATATCCGGCGCGGCTGAATTCACCAGCTCTGCCGACGCCCACGCCCAGCTCGAGCTCAACCTCTTCGGCATGGACAACACTGTGCGCGCAGCCCTGAAGCACATGCGTGCCGGAGGCGGCGGGCGCATAGTCTGCATGAGCTCCATCGCGGGCATACTGCCTATCCCGTTCCAGCTCTGGTACTCAGTCAGCAAGGCCGCGATAGACGCCTACGTGCTCGCGCTGCAAAACGAGGTGCGGCCCTTCAACATAAGCGTCTGCGCCGTATTGCCCGGCGACATACACTCCGGCTTCACCGGGGCGCGCCGCAAGACGGCCGAAGCCGGACCCTACGGAGAGCGCGTGGCGCGCTCAGTGGCCAAGATGGAGCACGACGAGGAGACCGGCATGAGCCCGGAAGCCGCCGGGGCATACATAGCCAAAATGGCGCTGCGGCGCAGCAGCGCGCCGCTCAAGGCTCTCGGTTTGCCGTACAAGGCCGCGGCGGTTGCGGCAAAGTTCCTGCCGAGGCGGGTGTCGAACTATATTGTCGGCAGAATGTACGCAAAATAACGCTTCCGGCTGCAACACGGCGGGCTTGGTGCGGCCTTTTCCGCACGCGCTTCGCACACCTGCACAACGAGGCGGGGTCCTGAACGGACCTCGCCTCGTTTCGTATTGTATTCATTTCCGTCTGCGCTGATTAAGGCAGATTCAGCCGCCTCTTGAGCGCCAGCGCTGTGACTGCATAGAGAGCTCCGCAATAGACCAGTTCTGCGGCGCATATGCTCAGCATGACTGCGTGGCCGATATCCAAAGCACTCATACAGGTTATGGCATGCAGCGACATGGAGTTGAGGCCCATGCCCAGAGCTACCATCAGCAGCACGAAGAGTATCTGTGTTACGATGCCGAAGCCTATAAATATCAGTATGCTGTAGAGGACTTTGTGCTCGGCAAATCCGAAGCCGAGGCTCATTGAGGCATAGAACATCAGACAGCCTGCCACTGACATGAGCAGTATCACCAGCAGCACTTCGAGGATGCAGGCAATCACTTCCAACATGCTCACGCCCGTTGCCGCATAGAAGCGCTCAAAGATGGCGCCCAAATCGGAGAAAACCACACGCATCAGCTCGAAGGGCGAGGTCACGATAACTAGGCTCAGCACCAGCGCTGCGAATGCAACGATAAGCCACACAGCTGCGGTTATCAGCTTGCTGCACAGCTGGGCGTTGATGCCGGCCGGGAGCATGAAGGTCAAATACGCTTCGTCCGACAGCATACTCCGATAGAACCTGTACACCAGCAGCACCACAGTCACCGTGCCCATGGCCACAAGGCTCAGGAAGTAGGCCATCAAGATGAGTGTGCTCAAAAGGTCAAACACCCGGTTGTTCCCTATAACTGAGCTCGCCAGCCTGGCTACCACCGCCAGCACGAGCAGGCCGCCCAGGAACGGCAACATCACCCTGCCCGTGGCCTTGAACTCGTATTTTAAAAGTTTGCCTAGCATCTGAACACCTCCCTGAATAGGTCGTTCACACTCTTTCCGGAGCGCTCGCGCACGTCGTCGGCCTCACCGGCCATGACTATCCGGCCCCGGTCTATGAAAACCACGTCGTCCAGAATTCGCTCCACCTCGGAGATGAGGTGCGTGCTTATCACCACGGCGGCGTCCTGGGCGTAGTTGTTCATTATTGTGTCGATTATGAAATCCCTCGTGGCCGGGTCCACGCCGCCTATCGGCTCGTCGAGCAAATACAGCTTGGCCCGGCGCGCCATAGTCAGCACCAGCTGCACCTTCTCCTGCGTGCCCTTGCTCATCTGCCTCACTCGCAGCTCGGGCCGCACGTCCAGCCTCGTCAACAGCTCACCGGCACGCTGTTCGTCAAAGTCCTCATAGAAATCGGCGTACATGTTCAATAACTGCTGCGCGCTCATGTGCCTCGGCAGGCACATGCGGTCGGGCAGATAGCTTACCAATTTCTTCGTCTCCACGCCCGGCGTCTTGCCGGCTATGCTCACAGTGCCCGAACTCGGCTGCAAAAGGCCGCAGGCAATCTTTATAAGCGTCGTCTTGCCCGAACCGTTCGGGCCCAACAGCCCCAAAAGCCGCCCGGGCTCCGCTTTCAGAGCCACACCGTCGAGTGCGACCGCGCTGCCATAGCGCTTTGAAAGGCCGTTGCATTCAAGTACTGCCATGTCCATCCTCCTCTACCATTGCTGTCACCAGGCTCAGTATCTCCTCGTGCCTGTATCCCAGCGAGTTCATCGCCGTCAGGAACGCCTCAGCCTGTTCTCTGGCCAGTGTCTGCCTGGCCTGTGCTATTAACTGAGCGTCGTCGGTCACAAACCGCCCGGCTGTGCGCTGCGGGAACACCAGTCCCTCGCGCTCAAGCTGCGTCATCGCCCTTTGCATAGTGTTTGGGTTCACCCCCGCCGCGAGCGCCAGATCGCGCACACTCGGCAGCTTGGCGCCGGGCTCGTACTCGCCCGACACTATGCCGATGCGTATCTGTTTGGCCAGCTGCGAATATATCGGCGCGTCCGATTCGATTCTCCACTCCATGGCGGCCTCCTTTCTGTATTATTGTACTAAGTGCATAATACAATAATACAGTTCTCTTGTCAAGAGCATGGCGCAATTTTTTTGCTTTACAGAGATAGCAAGCCGGAGCCGAGGCAAAACTTGATGTTGTTAACAAATAATTCGTTTTTAAATTTATATAAATCTATTGACAAATTTCCCGTCAGAGTGTATACTTCAAAATGCAGTGGAGGGCGTGTATCCCTCCGGATATATTCTATTGAAATCACGAGGCGGTGTATATATGAAAAAGACGCTGTACAGCCTGATGCTCAGTGACGACGTAGTGCGCGCCGTTGACGAGCTGGCCCACTCCCTGGGCACGAACCGCTCCAGCCTTATTAATCAGATACTGGCCGACTATGTCTCCATAACGACGCCTGAGCGGCGTATAAACGATATTTTCCACGCAGTGGAACAGATGCTCGCTCCCTCCCGCGAGCTGGTGCCGTTCTTCTCGCCGAGGGCGCTGACTATGTCGCTCAAGTCGAGCCTGGAGTACAAGTACCGGCCCACGGTCAAGTACGAAGTGCAGCTCTTCCGCTCGACGGACGGGCCGCTGGGCGAGCTCTCCGTGGTGTTCCGCACGCAGAGCGCGGCGCTCATAGAGGCCATGACCCAGTTTTTCCGACTCTGGAAGCACATTGAGGACAAGTATCTGGCCCCGCTGTTGCGCACGGAGCTGGACTACGCGCTCTACGACGGGAAATTCGTACGCACTATTGCCGTACCCGAGGGGCGCAATGTGACTGCCGACGAGGTGGCTGAAGCGCTATCGGACTATATCAAACTCTTCGACCGGCTCATGAAGGGCTGGCTGGCTGGGCGCTATAACACCGGCGATGTGCAGAGCGAGTACTACACCGATCTGAGCCAGAGGAAACTCTACATTTGATACTTTTCCACCGAAATGAGGTGTTATCACCATGAACGCTGAAAAATATACCAAGAAAACCATTGAAACCATAAACACCGCGCAGGCCATGGCGCAGGAGAACGGCAACCAGTATCTGACCAGCGAGCACCTGCTCTACGCCCTCATTGACCAGGACGGCGGGCTGATTGGCACGCTGCTGGGCCGCATCGGCGCGAACTGCGACGTCATGCTCGCCGAGCTGGACACCGAGATTCGCAAGCTGCCGCGCGTGAGCGGAGGCGGCGGCGAAGTGTACGCCTCACCGGAACTCAATAAGATTCTGCGCTTCGCCGAGAAGGTCGCGGAGAAGATGGGCGACGACTACGTCTCCGTCGAGCACCTGATGCTGGGTATCTTTGACTCCGGCAGCGCGGCCGTAAAACGCATACTCTCCGACCACGGCGTCACCCGCGACGCCTTCAACCGCGAGCTGGCGAAGGTCAAGAGCGGCCCCGTCACCTCCGACGACCCGGAGAGCACCTATGACGCCCTGAACAAGTACGGCACAGACCTCGTGCAGAGGGCGCGCGACAACGAGCTCGACCCGGTCATAGGCCGTGACGCCGAGATAAGAAACGTAATACGTATCCTCTCCCGCAAAACCAAAAATAACCCCGTCCTGATTGGCGAACCCGGCGTCGGCAAGACCGCCATCGCCGAGGGCTTGGCGCAGCGCATAGTGCGCGGCGACGTGCCGGACGGGCTCAAGGACAAGACCATCTTCTCCCTCGACATGGGCGCGCTTATCGCGGGCGCGAAGTACCGCGGCGAGTTTGAGGAGCGCCTTAAAGCCGTGCTTGAGGAGATAAAGAAGAGCGAGGGCAAGATAATCCTCTTCATCGACGAGCTGCACACCATAGTGGGCGCGGGCAAAACCGAGGGCAGCATGGACGCGGGCAACCTCTTAAAGCCCATGCTGGCGCGCGGCGAATTG
Organism: uncultured Clostridia bacterium; assembly: GCA_930990965.1. Taxonomy (GTDB): domain Bacteria; phylum Bacillota; class Clostridia; order Oscillospirales; family Oscillospiraceae; genus Scatomorpha; species Scatomorpha merdigallinarum. The sequence continues at coordinate 1,034 of CAKNRQ010000040.1, read as the reverse complement.
CACTGCATCGGCGCCACCACGCTCGACGAGTACCGCAAGTACATCGAAAAGGACGCCGCGCTCGAGCGCCGTTTCCAGCCCGTCATGGTCGCCGAGCCGACCGTCGAGGACACCATCAGTATTCTCCGCGGACTCAAGGAGCGCTATGAGATCTTCCACGGCGTGCGCATCCACGATAACGCCCTGGTCGCCGCCGCCACGCTCTCCGACCGCTATATCACCGACCGTTTCCTGCCCGACAAGGCCATAGACCTCGTGGACGAGGCCTGCGCCATGATACGCACGGAGATAGACTCCATGCCCAGCGAGCTGGACGACATTCGCCGCAAGATAATGCAGCAGGAGATTGAAGAGATGGCCCTCAAGAAAGAGGATGACCAGCTCTCCCGCGACCGCCTTGCCAAGCTCACCGAAGAGCTCGCCGAGAACAAGGAGAAGTTCAACGCCATGAAGGCGCGCTGGGAGACCGAGCGCGAGGGCGTGGACGCCGTCAAGCGCATAAAGGGCGAAATTGAGCAGCTCAATGCCGACATCGAAAACGCCCAGATGAACCTCGAGTACGAGAAGGCCGCCAAGCTCAAATACTCCGATCTGCCCGAGCTGCAAAAGAAGCTCGCCGAGGCCGAAGCCGCCGCAGAAAAGCGCGGCACGGACGACTCTCTGGTGCACGACACCGTGACCGAAGAGGAGATAGCGAATATCGTTGCCAAGTGGACCGGCATCCCGGTCAGCAAGCTCATGGAGGGCGAGCGCGAGAAGTTGCTGCACCTCGCCGACGTCATTCACAAGCGCGTCGTGGGCCAGGACGAGGCCGTCGAGCTCGTCACCGAGGCCATACAGCGCTCGAGGGCGGGCATCTCCGACCCCAACAGGCCGATAGGCAGCTTCCTCTTCCTCGGCCCCACCGGCGTCGGCAAGACCGAGCTGGCTAAATCCCTCGCCGAGTGTCTCTTCGACGACGAGCGCAATATGGTGCGCATAGACATGACCGAGTACATGGAGAAATACTCCGTCTCGCGCCTCATCGGCGCGCC
>CAKNRQ010000039.1 GCA_930990965.1 uncultured Clostridia bacterium | reverse complement strand
TTTCCTACACAGGGGGCCTTTTGTCTATTGTCCGTTTTTACTGGTTCAGTTCAGCTTGGACGGGTCTTTTTCTATCTTCTCGCGCAGCCGGTTGATGTGTACCGCGACCGTCGCGTTGTCGCCCAGGGCGTCGTAGCCCCAGATGCGCTCGTAGAGCGTCTCCCGGCTGAACACTATGTCCGCGTTGGACATGAGAAAGCAGAGCAGCTCGTATTCCTTGTTCTTGAGCTCTACCTCTTCGCCGCTCACGAAGACGCGGCGGGTGTCGGTGTGGAGCGTGATGTTGCCGAGGCTGATCTGCGCCAGGGCGCGGGCGTCGGAATTCTTCAGCCGGTCGTACTGCGCGAGATTCGCCTTTATGCGCGCGACGAGCACGTTGGGAGAGAAGGGCTTCGTTATATAGTCGTCCGCACCCATGCCGAGGCCGCGTATTTTGTCTATGTCCTCCTGCCGCGCCGTCACCATGAGTATGGGTATGTCCAGCGTCTCGCGGAGCTTGCGGCAGACAGCGAAGCCGTCTATACCGGGCAGCATGAGATCCAGCAGTATGAGGTCATATTTCCCGGACCGGCCCAGCGCGATACCGTCGTTCCCGGTCTCTGCCACGTCCACCTCAAAGCCCGCCAGCGCCAAATAGTCGCGCTCTATGGCGGCGATACTCTCGTCATCCTCGATAATGAGTATGCGCTTCACGCCTCTTCCTCCTTTGCCAAAGGCAATTTGAGCACTATTCTTAAGCCTCCACCGGATAGGTTTTCCGCGTATATGTCCCCGCCCATGCGCGCCGCCGCCTTAGCTGCGATGGCCAGGCCCAGGCCGCTGCCCTGATTGGGATTGCGGCGAGCCGGATCGCTGCGGTAAAAGACATCGAAGAGTTTCCCGAGCGCCTCGTCAGGCACGCCGGGGCCGTCGTCGTCAACGTGCGGCACCAACTGACCACCTTCAACTTCGCCGGAGATGGACGCCGTGCCGGCGGGTTTGGCCTTGTACTTGGCGCTGTTGTCGAGCAGGTTCATGAGTATGCTCCTGAGACATATGGGATCTGCGTTTATGCACGCTTCCGGCAATGCGCCTAAATGTACTTCCAGACCGCGGCGCTTGTAGTCCGCGGCCGAGGCTGTGATGAAGTCACCAATTTCCCACGCGGCGTCCAGGCACTCGGGACTGTATGGGTACTCGCCCATGTCGAGCTTGGAGAACATGAACAGTTTGCCGAGCAGGCTGTCCATCTCACCTACCTTGGAGTTAATTGTGCGCAGATAGCGTTCGCGCTTTTCGGGCGTGTCTGCCACTCCGTCTAGCAGGCCCTCGACGTACGCCCTGATAGATGTCAGCGGCGAGCGTATGTCGTGAGAGATGCCGGCCATGAGTTCCTTGCGGCTCTCCTCCTCTCTGTGGGAGCGCTCGACCCCGTCCTTGAGGCGCTCTGCCATATCGTTGAAGTCCTCGCAAACGGGTTTGAACTCGTCGTCGTTCGTGTATTCAATGTGGAAATCCAGGTTCCCGTCGCGTATCTGGCGCACTCCCTCTGAGAGCGTGAGCAGCGGCCCTGAAATGTGCCGGAATACAAAACGTGTGAGGAAGCGGTTTGTCAGCAGTACGGAGAGCAGGGCGACTGCCAGGACCAGCAGCGCGAATACAACCGCAAGCGTCCGGATGGTTCCGGACGCTGCGTCTGCCACAGGGTTATAGATTTTGACGGCTCCTCCGGAGAGCTGTTCCCCGTAGAGCTCGGTTACGCCGTCGGATACAGTCCCCGCCCCGCCGAGGGCGGCAAGCGCCGCATCGAGGGAAGCGTCAGCCTCCACCGAACCAAAGCGCGCGGCCTCCGTGCCGGCGCGCTCAATGACGACCAGCACGCCTCCGCTTTCGCTCTCCCGCTCGAGCTGGGCGGCACTCCCGCCGGTGTCGAGCCAATCAGCCGCCATACCGGCTATGTCCGCGCGAAGTTCATTCAACTCGTGCTCGCTGGTCAAATCGTGATCGATGCCCGGTGAGGCTACGGTCAACACCGCAAGCACGCCAGCTACCAGCGCCAATACGGAGACGACGGCCGGTATCACAAGCATGAGGATGTTTGAAATATAGAGGCGTTTTCTTACCGTCACAGTTTGTTGGCCTCCCTTAAATTAGCCGCCCCTTTGCCACCTCTGGCGTCAAAGAGCTTAATAAGTGCCGTCACGCCGCGCTCAATGAGAAAGCTCACAAGCGAGAGGGCAAGGAACACCGGTATGTCAGGCATCGCCAGCGGCTCGAGATGCAGCATTGAGTGGAACAGGAATACCGCCGCATAAAAGCCCAGCGTCATGGTCACGCAGAGGAATACGCGCAAAGCGTTCATCGGCCGGCTGGCCTTAAACACGGCCATGATGCCAACCGTGCCTACGAGCAGGTAAAACACCGTCGAGTCCTGTACCGCGTCCAGCGGCATGACGGGCAGAATCAGGAAACACGCCAGTATCGCAATCGCGTTTGGCGCGGCACGGCGCAGGACGGTGGGCAAAAAGCGCCCGGTTACCTTGCGCCCGTCGGGCTCGAAGGACATGAAGAAGGCCGGGTAGCCCTCAATCACGAGGTCTATGAGCGTAACCTGTATGGGTATCAGCGGGAAGGGTATGTTCAGCAGCAGGCAAACCAGGCTCAACAGCACGGAGTACACTGTCTTGACGAAGAAAACCGCCGCCACGCGCGTGATGTTGTTGACCACCCTCCGTCCCTGGGCAAGCACGTCAGGCAGGGCAGAGAAGTCCGAGTCGAGCAGCACCACCTGTGCTATCTGTCTGGCGGCGTCGCTGCCCTCGGCCACGGCTATGCTGCAATCGGCCTCACGAAGCGCAAGCAAATCGTTGACGCCGTCTCCGGTCATGGCCACAGTGCGGCCCTGTTTTTGCAGCGCCCGGACAAGCTTTTGCTTCTGCTGCGGCGTCGTGCGGCCGAATACGGAGTAGTTTGCCGCGGCACGCTCTATGCCTGCGTCGTCCGTTATACCGCTCATATCGACATAGCGCGCGGCATTCGGGAACCCGGTCCGTGCGCCGAGCGCGGCGACCGTCTCCGGGTTGTCGCCAGAGATGAGCTTCAGATCCACGCCCTCGCGCTTGAAGTAATCCAGTGTTTCCACGGCCTCCGGGCGCAGCTCGTCGGCAATTACGATGGTTCCCAGCCATTCCAGCTCAGGAAGCGGCTGTTCGGGCAAGACCTCGTCCCGTGTGATACCGGCCAGAAGTACGCGCTTGCCACTCCTGACGGTATCCTCCAGCAGCTCCGAAATGGCCCTGCCTGCCAGCTTCTCCGGTGCACCCACCACCAGGGTGAAGTCCTCAAAAGTCACAGCGCTCCACTTGCGCTCGGAAGAAAACGGTACTCGAGAGAGGGACATCAAGCCTCCCGAACTGCCAAAACGCTCTTTGAGGGCGTGATATGTCGCGTTGTTGTCCTGTGAACCTGTGACAAAGGCTGCCATAAGCTCCTCAAACGACAGCTCTTCTCCCAAATCCGTCAGCAGCACGTCCTCAACTGTCATTCTCCCGGTCGTGAGGGTGCCGGTCTTGTCCAGGCAGAGCGTGTCAACATGGGCCAGCGTCTCAAGCGCAAAGAGCTCCTGCACGAGCACGCGCTTTTTCGCCAGCACGGCTATACCGGCGGCCAGGCTGATGCTTATGAGCAGCACAAGCCCTTTTGGCAGCATGCCCAGCAGCGCCGCCGCAGTGGTGACAACTGCCTGGTCCACCTCCTCGGCGCGCAGGAAATACGCCTCGAGGAAGAGCAGCACACCCAGCGGCGGTATCAGATACGCCGTAAAATGCGTTACGCGTCGCATGGAGCGTAGGAGCTCTGAGTTTACGCGGCGCAGCCTCTTGGCCTCAAGCGCGAGCTTTACGGCGTAGTTCTCCGAGCCCACGTGCTCGACCTGCGCCCGGCACAGCCCGCTGACGATGAAGCTGCCGGAGAGCAGCTGCTCTCCCGGGGCGTGCCGCACCGGTTCGGCTTCGCCGGTGAGCAGAGATTCATTCACCTCAACCGTGCCGGAAAGTATGACGCAGTCAGCGCTGACCTGCGCGCCCGAATCGAGTTCAACCACGTCGTCCACGACCAACTCCTGCACGTGGATAGTACAGGCTTTGCCGTCTCGTATCGCCACCGCCGTGGGCGCATTGAGCAGCGACAGTTTGTCCACCAGACGTTTCGCGTTTAATTCCTGCACTATGCCAATCACCGTGTTGAGCACGATGATTGCAATAAACAGCACGTTTGACCACGCGCCCACAAGCGCAAGCGCGACGGCGATGAGCAGGTTGAACAAGTTGAAGAGCGTGCAGATGTTGTCTCTCAATATCTGCCCCGTGCTCTTGGTTACGCGCTCGGGCGCGGTGTTCTGCCGCCCGCTCTCCTGACGCTGGCGCACCTCTGCATTGCTCAGTCCCGTATATGCCTTTTCTTCATGAAATACTGCCATGTTCACAGTCCCTCCTGTGCGGACTGTGAACATGCTATGCCCCCCGCCTAAAGCAAAAATAAATAGGAGTTAAACAGTTTATAAACTGCTCAGTCTCCGGTGGGGATCAGATTGCTGACGTATTTGCGCCGCCCGGAGAGAACGTCGTCATAGAACTGTTGTTTGTAGTCGATGTAGTCAATGCTGTCCTGCAACTCCCTAATTTGTTCCCGCAGCGCCGCCTGCTTCTTCTCCAGCACGCGCTTGCGCTCGGGTATGGTGCCCTCGCCCTCTAGGCAGAGCTGCAGATACTCGCGCATCTCCTGGATACTCATGCCGCAGCGCTTTAGGCTTGAGAGATCTTTTATCCACTTCACGTCGCGTTCGTCGAAGACGCGGCGGTTGTTCACATCGCGCTTCACGTTTGGCACAAGGCCCTCGTTGCAGTAGAACTTCAGCGTCTGGTAGGTCATGTCTGCCTCGCGGCAGGCCTGCATCATCGTATACATTTGCCGTCCCCCTTGCCGTTCACAATAAATTCAAAAGCTTTTGCGAAAAAGCCCTTGACCGATAGTAACTACCGGTTAGTATAATCGGTTCAAACAACCGGTTATATCAACCGGATAATAACACAGCATCACGCAAATTGCAACAGCAAATGAAAGGGAGCATAAAAGATGGTTTTCTATTTCACCGGCACGGGCAACAGCCTCTATGCCGCCAGACAGCTTGAATCCGAGCCTGTCAGCATACCGCAGGTCATGCGGGGCACGCAGCGCGAGTTCACCGCAGAGAGCATCGGAATAATTTCGCCCATCTACGGTCACGAACTGCCGCCAATGGTCAAAGACTTCCTGCGTGAGAGCACTTTCAATACGGACTACTTCTATATCATTGTCACCTACGGCGCGCGCCATGGCGGCGCGGCAGAGATGGCCAAGGCGCTGTGCGACGAGTGCGGCGTGCGTGTGGACTATATAAACACGCTGCACATGGCAGATAACTGGCTGCCCGCCTTTGACACGGATGAAGAGCGCGCGCTGGATAAGCGCATACCCGAACAGCTCGCGGCCATCACCGCCGGCGTCAAGGCGCGCAAGCACGGCATCTCGCCGGTCACGGATGCGGACCGGACCGCGCACCAACAGTACCTGGCCAATGTGAGCGGCGTGCCGGAGGCCCTGTGGCAGAACTTTGTGGTTGTCACTGAGCGCTGCGTCGGCTGCGGCGTATGTACGCGCGTGTGCCCGGCAGACTGCATGAAACTCGAGGACGGCCGCGCCGTACACATCCCGGGCAACTGCCAGGACTGCCTCGCCTGTGCCCACGCCTGCCCGCAGAAGGCCATAGCGCTGGCTATGCCGGAGAAAAACCCCAACGCCCGTTACCGCAACGAGCATGTCACGCTTCAGGATTTGATTGCCGCCAACGGCAAAGCATAAAAGGAGGAGTTGTACATGAACAGTTTCGTGTTTTCTTACCCCACCAAGGTGTATTTCGGCAATGGCGCCGCCAAACAGGCGCTCGGCGCGGAGCTGGGTGCGTATAAGAAGATCATGCTCGCCTACGGCGTCGCTTCGGCGAAGGCCAACGGCATATACGGCGAGATACGCGGCCTGCTCGAAGAACTCGGCAAGGAGATAGTTGACTTCGACGGCATCACGCCGAACCCAAAGTACACGAAGGCCCAGGAGGGCGCGGCCCTCGCACGTTCGGAAGGTGTGGACTTCATACTCGCTCTAGGTGGCGGCAGTGTCTCCGATTGCTGCAAAGTCATCTCCGCGCAGGCGGTGCTGGATGAGGACATCTGGGACTATGAGTACGTCAAGGGACAGTTCCCCGTTGAGGGCATACCTATGGGCGTCGTAATCACCTGCTCCGGCACCGGCAGCGAGATGAACTCCGGCGCGGTCATCACGCACGAGGCGAAAATGTGGAAGGGCGGCATTGTCGGCAGCAGCGCCCGCTTCGCCGTGCTGGACCCGGCGTACACCGCGACCGTGCCGCGCATGCAGGTGTTCTCCGGCGCGTTCGACACGCTCAGCCACGCGATGGAAACCTATCTCGGCACCTCTGATGAGGACAACGTCTCGGACGACGTCGCCCTCGCCGTCATGCGCAACACCGTTGTGAACATGCGCCGCCTGATAGCCGATGTGAACGACATGCAGGCCCGCAGCAACCTCATGTGGGACAGCGCCATGGCAGAGAACGGCATCCTCAAGTTGGGACGCCTGACCGATTTCCAGGCGCACCAGATTGAGCACCAGTTGGGAGCTTACACCGATTGCAACCACGGCCAGGGCCTCGCTGTCATCCAGCCCGTGTACTACAGGCATATAGTGGGCGACGCCAGGGAGAAATTCACCCGCTTTGCCCAGGTGGTGTTCGGCGTTGACACGGCCGAAGCCGGACTGTACGCCCTTGAAACGCTGATTGTTGACTGCGGCCTGCCCACTAAGCTCAGCCAGCTCGAGGTCAAAACTCCCATAACTGACGAGATCCTCCGCGCCGTCGCTGACAGCAGCAACATCATTAAGTGCAATCCGCGCCCTCTGACGCATGACGAGGTGTACGACATCCTGACCGAGTGCCTGTGAAAAGTAAGAAGAAGGGCATTATCGCCATGATTGTTGCCATAGTTCTCGTGGTGCTCGCCGTCGTGGGTTATAACCTGTATCGATACCCGGCGCGCTTCCACAGCCCGGCCGACATGTCGCTGAGTGACGCCGAGACGGAGCGGCTGCGCGGTGAAATAGCTTCGATGGAGGGCAAAAATGTCCTGGTGGCCTATTTCTCGTATTCCGGCAACACGAGGGCGGTGGCCCAGGCCCTGAGCGAGCTGACGGGCGCGGACCTCTTTGAGATTGCGCCGCGAGAGGACTACTCCAACGTCTATATGCAGTCCAACAGCGAAATACGACGCAGCGAGCGTCCCGAACTGGACGCTGCGGTGGAGGATATGGACAGCTATGACATTGTGTTTGTCGGCTACCCGGTTTGGTGGCACGCCACGCCCATGATAATCGGCACCTTCCTCGAAAGTTACGACCTCACGGGCGTGGACGTCTATCCCTTTACGCAGTCCGCGTCTATGGATGAGGAGCAGTTTGCCGCCTCCATGTCCTTTGTCACTGGTTGTGCCACTGGCGCGACGGTACACGACGGCCTGTTCACAAGAGCGGACGACACGGCTGAGATAGACGCATACCTCGCCTCAAACGGCCTCGCCGCCGGAGCGGAGCAGACGGCCTACGCATTTACCACCCAGGAGACGTGTTTCGAGCGCGACGGCATGAGCATATACGCGCAACTCTATGTCCCCGAAGCGCCGGGACGGAGGCCGGCCGTCATATACTCGCACGGCTTCGGCGGCAGCGGTCTGGCCGGTACCCCCGCAACCATACAGGAGCTTCAGCCCGGTGCGAACGTAGTAACCGACGCACTCTCCATTTCCCGCAACAGCGTCACGACCGCGCCCGAAGCGGTGAGCGCCTGGCTCGTCGGGCTCGGGCTGTGAAGAGCAGAGTTTAAGCTCTGTTTATCCCGGCATTAATTCTGATTTATTTATGGCCCCTATACTCCTTTTACACAGAACATACCCTCACGTTTTAGTAAAGGAGTATTACATTTATGAATGCCAAGGCCATTCTGGGTCATTTCAGTGCCTGTATCCCCCACTTTGTTCCGCAAGAATCAGCTTACATACACCCTGCGCTCTCCCTCGCGCTGGACTACGCCGGTGTAAACCCTTCCGAGTTGAATAATTGCAAGATGTGTTACAGCTGCGGCCTTTACGAAATACAGTTTTCCACCAGCTGGCTGCACTACCACGTATTTGTTGACTTGCAATCAGGTTCTGTACCGGGGTTCATGACCGAGCCTTTGGAGCTCTGACAGGCGCTTTGTTGTCAAGTCTGAAACGCATTTTCAGCGGCCTCTTGAACCCCATAGTCTGAATTTTCAAATTCCGTACTTATAATCATACACAATAGACATATTTAGAAAATATCATGGATTTTCAGAACATATTGTGCCGTTGAGTCTATACCATTTTAACCTCGTTCTGGTATGGATTCTGGTACGCCCCGGCCCTGCTTGCGGGCCGGGGGATGAGAAAGGAGTTTAGTATGAACGAACTCATATCCTGTGAGTTTAACATTGACACCGCCTGCGTTGAGCTGCGCTATGCCAGTGGTGGCAACATAAATATCTACTGCCCCGGCGTTGAGGACAGCTTCGACACCACGCTGCCCATGCGCACGGAAATGGGCTGGCTTATTTACAACGCGCCGCTCGAGTACGCAAGTATGGTGCTGGATGGAACGCTGGAGGGATACCTCCGAGAAGGCTCCGGTATGCATGACTTAGAGGATTAGCCGACGGGCAATGGCTTTGCCCTTGTACGTCGCCGCAGCGACGCAAAACAGCCCGGATACTCAGGCATCCGGGCTGTTTCTTGCACATACATGGCCATGTATAGAAGTGCGCCATTACCAACGGCTATGACAGCACATGCCGCTCGCGCGGAAGCTCTGTACACAGCTTCGGGCTATATTCAAAAGCGTATTCGCCTATTTCAATATCAGGGGGAAGAACGAGACTCTCCAGCTCGGGCGCGGCGGCGAACGCAACGCGGCCTATGGACTTCACGCTGTCCGGGACGGTAATGCTCTTCCATGGGCATCTGAAGTCCGCTCCGCGGGCCACGGCAACGGTTCCCGGCTCAATCGCCAGCTCATCGCTTCCAAGCGCATCAATCCCTCCAGGGGTGCCCAGATACCATCCGCAGAGGTAAACGGGACCCGTCTTTTGGCGTCGGTACCAGTTCGTCAACTCGTAGCCGAGCGGCGCTGCATCCAGCCGCGAAGACGACGGGATTTCCAAACGTGCAAGCCCCGGAGCGGCGCTGAGGTCAATATCAGCTTCGGCTATACCCTCCGATATGACCAGCTCCCGGCAGATCTCTGTCAAAGAATCTGCGCCCAGCTCGACGCGGACTACGTCCCTGCCGCCGACGCGGGAAGGTATTGCCACTGTTTCCGCGGCATAGCAGCCCACGACGCAGACGCCGCCGGGCACCTCGCGCCAGCGCAGCTCATCCTCAAGGCTGCGCCAGACTATGGTGTCGCCCTCCTCAACGGCTATGCGCCGCACGCACTCCAGCCCCGCTTCCGTAACGGCAATCGAGTCGATAATATCGCCCGGATCGTCCAAATTGCATATGAGGTCTTTTTCCAGGTACACGGCCTCCCCGCGCTCCATCAGGTAGCCTCCCTCCGGCAGGCAGACCTCGTGTCCCCAGCTGCGGGGTCCTGCAAAAACATGAACATATTCGTATTTCCACGGATAAACTGTACCCTTGCACAGCACTGCCTTTCGCAGCGCCTCACATATGAGCCCGTGCTGTCTGAGTTCAAAGCAATTTTTCATGCGCAGTACCTCCTAAACTCGGGTCTATCCCCGCATCCCTTACAGGCACCGCTGCGGCTTTCGCGCGCGATGCATTGAGCTTCCCGCGCAGATAGCGCTGCCTGTATTTCAGTTCGGCATAACCGGCTATCCGTCGATAATATACGGGGTTCGCCGCGCCGCCTATCACGCCTATCAGCGGCAGGCCTTGAATAAACTTGACAGCCAGCATATCCACGGCAAAGGCAGATGCCGCCGCCTCCATCTGTTTCTTGAACAGCGCCTCGTCCGGTTCCGGGCAATCTATCATAAGAGCGTCGATTTCCGCGCCCAGGCGCCTGCGCTCCTCCCCTGAACTCAGCGCTGCCTGCATGAGCTTCAGCACAAAAAACTTTTCTCTCCTGCTCGCACAGTCAAATCCATAGCCCATGGCCGTTGAGTATACTCCGCGCAGCAGCACCGCAAGAAAAATCACGATATCCGGCAGCCCTATGCCCAGCGCCCCGAGAGCAAGTCCTTCAACAGATGTGAGCGCCGTAACGCGCAAATTCGAGCGGCAGATTCCCCCGAAAAGCCTCCGCAGCTCTGCACCGCCGGAGCCGAGGTCTACGGCAGAATCGCGAACTGAGTAAAGCGCCGACATTTCCCCGGAGCGGCAACTCCGCTCTATGAGTCCGGAGCCGCTCTCGAACAGCAGCGCAAACGCCTTTGAAAACGCAGCCTCGATTCCCGCGGCTGCCTTCTGCGGGACTTTACGTTCTATTGCAGATCTCCATCCATCCGCACGGGTATCAGCCCGGCGGGCCATTCGTCTCTCACGCCTCTCGGCGGCGGCGAGGGCGCGCCTGGCAGCTGCGGCGTTCATTTTGGCAGTGTATGCCAGCATTGGGCTTCGATCTCCTGCCAAACCTCATACTCCAGCGAGGCCGCATCCTCCCAGACCTCCACATAGTCCGTTTCATCCGTGTACTTTACGCGCGTGACAGAACCGCCGGTGTATATGAGGAACCAGCGTTCAAAGCGCTTTTCGTACATGGTGTCATAGAAATCAAAGCAGGGGAAGCGCTTGAGCACATATAGCACCTCGCGGCCATATATGTCACGGAACGCGCCGCCGTCCTCGGAGTGTATAAGCTCGCTCAAGTCTGAGTACGGCTGACCGGCGGCAGTAAATGCGCCGTCAAGCGGGAACTGCTTCCTGATTTCCTGAGGCTCTCTCGTTACAGCGTCCGGCCCGGCGCTTACCCACAGCAGCTTATATGCCGCGCTATGCCCCGTATGGGTTTTGATCGCGCCGCACGCGCCCGGAGAGGTTAGGAACAGCTCTTCCTGCGTCTGCTTTTTCATGCATTCACGGCTCCTTTCACTCGTCGTAGTTCGGTTCCTCTTCAGCCAGGAATCCGTCAGTGTATTCTGCCCTTATTTCAGTCTGCGCGTTTTCTGTTTCCGGTGTGGAATGGTACTCAGGCTCCACTTCAAGAGGCTCAGGGTATACGTCCAGAGCTCCGAGCATAAGCGCCGCCGTTTTGTTTATCACCGGCGTGCCCGCCGCGCAGAGCATAAGGGCTCGGCGGCAGGCAGCGGCGGCCGCGGTAATACTTCCGGCAAAGAGAACCGCAAGGGCGGTAGAGCCGATTGCCGCCAGCAGCGCGAGCGTTACAAGCTGCGCTGCCCGCAGACGGCGTCTGGCACGGCCGGCCGTGAGCCGGCCTTTCCTGGCGGTGCAGGCGGTCGCTATGGCTGCCTGGCTGCCGCAGGCAGCGACTGTGAACTGCCGCAGCGTGGTCTCTGGGGCTCTCTCGTTTTCACAGGACGCCGTGTAGAGCGCCATCGCCTCCCACGCCGCGCGGCCGTACTCGCCGCCGCGCATATCAAGTTCGGCCAAAGCCGCAGCGTCGTTCTCATCCGCGGCCGGCCAATCGGGCGCCGGTATGGAGAGCAGCGTTCTTACCGCGCGCCGCGCTTCATCTTCGCAAGTCTGGTCGGCAACCGGCGGCGTTTCCGAGCCGGTTATATGCTCCAGCATACATGTAAACCGTTCCAGTGAGGACATCTTATCCCCGGGCGCGGCAGAGCGCGCAAGCGAGAGCGTGAACGACGTGGCGAAGCCCTCAGGGTTGTCCTCTGCCACTTCAAACCAACCGGCGTAGCGTTCAACCGTACTGATAACGACGCCCGCCATGAGCCGGCCGGTTTCTCCCGAGGCCTCGGGCATGAATTCACAGTAGGTTTGAGCCAGCACCGACGCGCAGCTTTCGCCCGGGCCGCTGATTGCGGCAATATATGCCAGTCGTTCGTCAACGGCATCCTGTAATGGGAAAAAGGCTGTTCCGCTCAATGTATCACCCCGGTTTATCCACGGCACAGGCGCTCAAGGGCGCTGTTTTCCATTTTGTCCGCTATGCGCTCAAAGCGCTCAACTATTGCATTATAGAGAGCCCGGTCATAAGGGTCCTCCGGCGGCTCCTCCCCCTCGGGGAGCGCGTATTCAACGCGCAGCTTGCCCGTTTCTGAGTTATAGCAGGTTCTCAGGCACTCCCTGCTGAACATAGGTGAAGCGCTGACCGGGACAAAGCTGTTCCCCAGCAGCCGCAGGCAGCAGGCAGCTATGCTGTTCAAATTCCGCTCCCCACAGCCGTAGGAAGAGAAAGCGGGTGAATCGGCAGACCTGCGTATCTCCTCTATCCATTGCCCCGCCGTTATCGGCAGGGGCGCATTTTCGTCGAGGCGCAGGAGGGCGCTGTTCACGATTTTGGTTATGTCGGCGCCGGTGAGGAATTTGCGGTTTGCGGCAAAGATGTCCATTATGCGCCTCAGGCAATGCTCATCGCTGAAGCAGTCGTCTTCCTCGTTCTCCACGGTGTCGCGGTTCGCGAAGAGCGGAGTCAGCTCAAAGCTGTCGCCGTAGCGGCTCCTCACCTCGTCTTGCCGCCGCTCCTCTGCGCGGCGCATCTGCTCGCTGAATATGGCGCGGCACTCCGCGCTTGTGGGCATAAACACTGCAAACAGGTTTTCAAAGCGCCCGCTGCGGAAAAACTCCGGCGGCAGCTCGCTAATGTCGTTGGCAGTGGCAAAGATAAAACAGCCTCTTTCATTCTCCTGCATCCAGGTAAGCAGCCGGCCGAACATGCGCTTGAAGGTCCCACCCCTGTCGCCGCCCGCTCCGGAGGCCGCCGCGCTGAAGCCCTTATCCAGCTCGTCTATCCACAGTATGCAGGGCGCCATGGCTTCGGCCTGCCTGAGTGCGGTGCGCATGTTGCGCTCGGAATCCCCAACGTACCCGCCCATAAGCTGATCTACGCTGAGCTGCAGGAGTGGGAGCTGCTCGTCACACTGGTGGTAAAGTATCTTCGCCGCCTCCGACTTGCCGCAACCCGGTACACCGCAGAGCAGTACTCCCTTGGGCGGCATGGTGCCGCGCCGGAGCAGATAGTCCTCAGGCTCCTGCATGCTTCGCCTGTACTCGTCAACCCACTCCTTATACCTGTCCATGCCGGCCAAGCGCTCCTTTTTCACCCGGCAGAGGGTGAGCAGGCCGCCGTTCCGCAGCAGGGACTGTTTTTTCACATCGCGTATCGCCAGGCGGCGCAGCTCCCTGTTGTCTATAAGCCGCTCTCCGCGGCCCGTCCGCACGCTCAGCAGGCGAAAAACAAGCCGCCGCGCTTCATAGAGGCCGAGGCCGGCAAGGCTTGAGACGATCTCCTGCATGGTGTCCATGTCCGGCGTTCTGCCCCCGCTCTCTGCGGCCATCTGCTCGACCAGGGCCAGCAGCTCGCGCTTTGACGGGAAGCCCACCTCGACGATCTCAGTGTACGGCTGCAGATCCTCAGGCAGCAGCGAAGTGTCCCCGTACAGCAGCACACAGCTGCACCGCAGCGGCGCGCTGTTGTCCCGGCATGAGAGATAGCTCCGTACATACCGGCGCAGGCTGTCAAGCACGCGCTGAGGCGCACCCTTCTGTCTTTGTTCGCCCTTCTCCAGCGAGATTATGTGAATGCCCGGCAGACCGGGGCTGTCCACGGCTCCATTCAGTTTCTCTGTATCCCCAAGGCGCTCCGTACCAAAGAACAGGTTCTCACAGCCTGAGAGCCGGTCCGGGCGCGAGCCGATAAACTCGTAGTATGCGAGCTCCATATCCAGATAAGGCTCGCCCGCCCTCCTTGCCGGTGCCACGAGAGCACCGGACAGCGCTATCTCCTCCACGAGCTCATATTCCACGGTGTCTATCATTATAAGAGGCGTCCTGGACTCATACGCCCTTCGGCAGTCCCCGATCACAGTGTCCATCACCGTATGCATTTCATCTTTAGCCATTCTGATTCACCCGCCTGCATTTCAGCGCAGAACCGTGAGGCCCCGGCCGTGTATGTCGAAGAGATTTGATACAACTGTCCCGTCGCTCCTGAGCACGCGGCAGGCCTTGCCCTCCATCACGAGCTGCACACAGCCGCCCCCGCTCAGCCTTCGCGCCGCCGGGATCGCCCTTTTGGAATAATGGCTCAGGTCTGTCTTCCCGTCCCCGCCCAGCGTGATCCAGCCGCCTCCGTCTGCCTCCGGTGCGAAATCCACGATGTCTTTAACTTCCGCAACTTGTACGAGGGCTTGATGCTTTCCATGATACAGGTCCATGCCGCGGCGTATCATGGTATAATATCCGTTTTTGACCTCAAGCGGATGCAGATACACCGGCCTATCGCCAGCAAGAGTAAAATACCTGTAGTCTCCCGCTGCTATTTCAAGCATCACCGGATGCGTATCAAACTCGCCGAGATGCAGCTCCAGCACGACGCTCCCATTCCCGGCCTCCACGCGGCAGAGCTCCAGCTCCGTGCCGGGAATCATGCCCTCCATCGCGCGCTCGTCCATCAGGATGCGGTAGGATTCGCTCCGTTGAGCGAGCGTCACCGTGCCAGCTTTGAGACACAGCCAGCGCCCGGAGTCAAGCTCGCGTGGGCGTTTCAAATAGGCTGCGGCGGCCGCGGCGGGTGAGACCGGCCTCTCCGCCGGAGCAGTGCGCGCGAGGAAATACCCTGCAGACAGGGCGAGGAAAAGCCGTGTCCTTTTCCATGCTGTATCACTACCGTGAGCCGCCGAGAGCTCGCCTTGAGCCGCCTCGGCCGTGTCCCAGACGCTGTGGAGCGTCTCCTTCACTCCGGGAGCCTCGCCCAACGCCCTGACGGCCTTCAGCTCGGCGGCTTTGAGCGTCATGCTGCTGAAAGCGCCTACTCTCTGGCTGAAATAGTCTGCCGGCCCGCTCAGCGGAGCGTTCAGGCAGCCTTTGCCGGCAAAAACCGACTGGTACAGCACCTCGCTGTTGTATTTGTCCCATGCCGAGAGGCCGCGCAGCTGCATATAGGCAAATCCTCCGGCCATCTCGAGCGAGCGGAGGAAGTCCTCCGGATCGAAATGTCTGCGGAATTTCAGCGGCCCGTTTATCTGTGCCCCGCCCATCACGAAAATTCCCATAGTTTTTTCACCGCCACGCGCTTATTTTAGCCGCGATAGCCCGCCGCGCCGTCCTCGTCCGTGACGTCCTCGTCCGTGCCGAGCAGGAGCAGCGAGCAGCCCATGGCTTTTTCAAACATCCCGTACATTGCCGCCGGGAAGCTCCCGGCGAGCATGTCGTCATCCTTAAATGCCTTGACCAGACCCTTTACTGCCCGCCTGCGGCTGCGCACTGGCGGGTCCTCAAGCCGTCTGAGTATTTTGGCGCACATTTCGGCAGAGAACCCCTCGTCCTCCTCATCGTGCATGTGCTTCATGTGCCAGAGCCCGTCGTTAAGGAGGGTGGCTCCCCCCGAGAGCACTGTAATTACTGT
Organism: uncultured Clostridia bacterium; assembly: GCA_930990965.1. Taxonomy (GTDB): domain Bacteria; phylum Bacillota; class Clostridia; order Oscillospirales; family Oscillospiraceae; genus Scatomorpha; species Scatomorpha merdigallinarum. The sequence goes on along the minus strand of CAKNRQ010000039.1, from coordinate 3,667 downwards.
GCAAAACACACTGTGGAATATGTTTGAGGACAGGGAGTGTCCGACCGTAGAGCGCATATGTTCATTTAGGTAAAAGGTATCCGGTCTTTCCGGTGCGCTCCCGCCGGGGAGAATCTCACCGTCAAAAGCTTTGTCGTCAAACAACCCGTCATAAAACAGCCCTCCGTAAACTCCGCAGTCGAACGAAAGAAGCGGTCCATCCATGTCGCCTCGGCAGCTCTCCGCGCACCTCTCAAACGACTCCCGGAACGCCGCGGCAACTGCGCCGCCCAGCCCGGCGTCGTTTTCTATGGCTTCCCTTCCGGCCTCGAGCAGGCTGCTGCGCTGGTGCGGCTCCCCGTCGCCGAGTATGGGCGCGAGGCGCTCGTATACCGCGGACATAGCGTGACTGCATGCCGCCTCAGCCGTCTCGCGCAGCAGTTCCTCGTTGTGCCTGCGGATAAGCGGTTCGACCTTCTCGCCCCACGCCCTGTCGAGCGCAACAGATGCCTTTGCAATAAGCGTATAGGCCTTGCAAAGCCCCCCGGCGACGGCGGTCACCGGATCGCATTCGGCAAGGACTGGCGCAGAGCCATCCTTCACTCCGGCTATCGCCTTGCAAGCCGCCTTTTCCAGCTCCCAGCCGCGCCCGGTCACAACGACGGCACCGGCTCCCTCTCCGGCAGCTCTCTCCACGGCGCGCGACACGAAATCGTCCATGCTCTGAGCGTCGCCGGGACGCCACTCTGAAACGAACGCAACCCTGCCCTCGAGGAGCAGCGAAGCCTCCACATGTCCACCGTCCTCACTGAGTATCAGAGCGCCGCTGCGGAGGCACAGGCCACTGTCATTGTCTAGCGGAGACTCGTCATATCCGCAGACGGCGCTCATGAGTACAGCATTAGGCTCCGGCAGCACAACCGCCTTGCAGCCGGTGGCCCGGCCGACGAGTTCGGCGTAGCGCTTCATGGCGTCCTTTCCCGTCCACTCCGCGCGGGCGGGGCATCCTACGATGACAACGGCGCTTCCGCTCGCCACGGACTCCGAAAGCTCTGTGTCGCTCCGCAGCGCAAGCTGCCAGACGCCTACTATGTAGTCGTGGATTACCTCGCCGTAGCTGCGGCCGCTTGTCGCTGGCTCATCCCAGAACTCAGGAGGCGTTTTAAAGCTGTCAATAACGTTTGGCCTGTTTCGCGCCGCTTCTCCGATTACCGGCCTGCCGTTTTCGTAGCATATCAGGTTTGGGACGGCGTAGCCGCCGCCAGGGGAGAGCATTTTTGCCTCCCATTCACCGTCGCCTCGCGGCGAACAACGGTAGAGGCGCGTCTCGTCCATGCCGAAATGCAGCCCCACGGCGGTGACGCCGTATGTGAAATCCCGCAGATAATCTATCACGTCACCTAACTCATACCTGCGCCCTAGGAATAACAATTTGTTTCCCTCCTCCATAGCCGTCGCTCCTCCCGCTTATGTCAGTTGCGAATTGTGTCCAGCTCAAAAAGGATAGTCCGGGTCGGCAAACGCCGCTTCGTCCTCTTCCTCACCAATATAGTCGTCGTCATAGTCGTAGTCGCCGTTGCGCTCAAGGCTCTCGCACAGGCGCTCCCAGCCGCGTTCAACGGTCTCCGCGCCCTTCTTTACGAGATTGACGAGGGTAATGCCGGTTGCGCCGGCGGCCTCCGGCAGATATTCGTAGAGCTGGCAGAGCGCGCTGGCGGTCAGTACAATTACGCCGCAGGAAAGCACGAGCGAGCCTATGGTCGTCGAGGAAGCTATCAGATTAAGCGCCATAAATGCAAAGGGCACTGCGCTTACGAGAAGTATGCACGACGCCGAAGAGGCGGTGACCCGGCCAATGTTGACAGCGTCGCACACGGCCTGAAAATCGACCCCGTAACAGGCGTTCATGGCCGCCTGCTCTATGCTCATGCCCGGGTTGCTGAGGTACATGTGCATGGCGGTCAGGCACTTGAGCTCGTAGCCGTCCCGCCCGAAGGCCGCGGCTGCGGCCGAATAGTCGGCGCCTCTGACGAGCTTGAACAGCCTTGTCATACCCTTATAGGACATGTTCAGCTTGCTCAGCCGGCTTATGAGTTCCTCGCGCAGCTCATTATAGGACATCAGATCATATCTGTCCGTCGCACCTGCTTCCCGCGCAAAGACCATGATGTTGCCGTCTGTGGACACGTCCCTGTTCTTTTCCGGATTCAGTCCCCTCAATATCTGCCTCATGGCCCATTCGGCTTCGGCGAGGCTGTCAAAGCTGTCAATGTAGACGTCTGCTGCGCGGACGCTGTCTGCGCTAACGCCTTCATGCAGCTGAGTATAGCGCTCAACAAGGTGCATTATGCGCAGAGCCTCCAAACTGGCCTGGCTCCGATCGGACTCAGCGCCGCGGATTTGCGTCCACATGCCGGTCATGACTTCATACAGCGTACGCCCGTTTTCAAGCTTGCTCGCAGCGGAGTATATCAGGACATGGTCGCCGCTTCCGAGTATTGCAGAGTTGGTATTGTTCACCGTAATGCCTCCTTTTAATTGCCCGTAGGTTTATCCCTGTGAGCAAAGGATAGCAGTTCCGGCGTGAATTGAATACAGTCCGTTGTGAAAAAACACCGCTCGGCGTGAAATAGCGCTAAATTTTTTGATCCAGGCAAAGCGCCTCCGGCGGGTATGGGTTTGCGAAATTGCCCGCTTCGGAATACTCGTCCAGCAGCTCAGCAAGTTCTTCAGGTATGTAGTCTGCCTCTCCTCCCATCAGCGCGCAGGAAATGCGCATATATGCAAGGACGTGCAGGTCGCACTCCATGAAAAAGCCGCTCTGCACCAGCCCGAGGAAGCTCCATGCCATCTCAGGCGTAAGCGACAGGCCGACGGCGAGCTTCAGCAGCGTGCCTTGGCTGACCGTCCCGCTGCCGTTGGGCTGGAACGGTTCCCATGCGTCCTGGGAGATATACGAATGCCGAAGGAATTCCGTAATGTTCAAGCCGCGCGATTTTATGTGCTCCCGCGCCGGCCTTTTCAATGGCTCCACGTCCTCAAACTTGCCGCGCAGCAGCAGAGCTTTCAATTTTTCTTCCTCCGCAGCGCCGAGGCCAAGCGCGGAAATCACTTTGGACGCCGTTTCGGGATGAGAGTATGTCTTGACGTTTATAAAGCGCCACCAAGTAGGATTGGGGATTCCGGCACGGCTACCGAAGTCCTTAAGTTCCCGCTCAAGCAGTTCCCTCCACAGCAGTTTTGCGGCCATTCGCCTGTCGTGCGCTTTCAACGCCCTGTACTGCCGCAGCCTGACTTTTGGCAGCTTCAAGTCACTCAGCAGCTTCTCTGCCGCCGCGTTGAACCCCGGTTCCTCTCCGCGCCTGAACCGGAGCCACTGTTCCTTGCTGAGAGAGAAACGCGCCGGTGCCTCCCGCCGTAGCTCAAGCGCGAGCTGTGCCTTCACCCAGCGCACGGCGCGCGTGCGTTTCTTTCGTATGGCCTCGTCGCCTCTCAGGCGGTTAAGCTGTTCTTCAAAAAGTATTTTGTCTATGTTTTCTCCCATGCTGCTCATCCGTCCTTATTTTTCGGGACTGCACGTTTTTTTGATTGTATCATTGCATCACAAATGCGTCAACAATATCTACCAGCAGCAAATGCTCATGTACGGTAAAGTAGCACTATAATATTACAGACAACCGCCCTACTA
>CAKNRQ010000038.1 GCA_930990965.1 uncultured Clostridia bacterium | reverse complement strand
AACTCTTTAGCTCCTACACCAGGGCTCTTTTTGTACTGTCCGTATATTCTGGGGCTGTTCATTAGTTTTATTTATCCCCTGCGGTCCAGTTCTGCGCGGGTCTCGCAGTAAAGGCAGCGGTAGGTGTGGCTCTCCTTGTCGGAGAGGAAGAATATCTGGTCAAGCCCTGGCTCCACGCTGGTTATGCAGCGGGGGTTGCGGCACTTGAGTACGTTTACTATGCGGTCCGGGAGCGTGAAATGGCGCTTTTCGACGAGCACCCCGTCACGGATAACGTTTATCGTGGCCTCCGGGTCCACGAAGCCTATGACGCCGAGGTCTATGTCCTCGGGGGAGTCTATCTTGATGATGTCTTTGCGTCCGAGCTTTGCGCTGGGCGCGTTTTTTATTATGGCGACGGTGCAGTCCATGTCGCCCAGGCGCAGCAGCCGGTAGAGTTCCATTGCGCCGCCGGCGCGGATATGGTCGATTACGAGGCCGTTCTTTATAGAGTCTATGTTCATCTCACACCTCCAGCAGCTTGAGTATGAGGGCCATGCGCACAAACTTGCCGTAGAGCGCCTGACGGAAATAGCAGGCCCTCGGGTCCGAGTCTATGGCCGTGTCTATCTCGTTCACTCGCGGCAGCGGGTGCAGTATGGCGAGGCTGTCTTTGGCGTTTGCCAGCTTTTCCGGCGTGAGGATATAGCTGTCCTTGAGGCGCAGGTAGTCCTCCTCGTTGAAGAAGCGCTCGCGCTGCACGCGTGTCATATAGAGCACGTCTAGCCTGGGCATAACTTCCGCGAGGTCGCGCACCTCTTCAAACTCGCAGCCGCTTTTAGCTAGCACATCCTGCTTGACATAGCCCGGCAGGCGCAGTTCCTCGGGGGATATGCACACGAACTTCACTCCCTCGCAGCGGGTCAGGGCCGCTATCAGCGAGTGCACGGTGCGGCCGAACTTGAGGTCGCCGCACAGTCCTATGGTGAAGTTGTCGAGCGAGCCGCGCTCGCGGCGTATCGTCATCAGGTCGGTGAGGGTCTGGGTCGGGTGGTTATGCCCGCCGTCACCGGCGTTTATTATGGGTACGGTGGAGTGCAGCGAGGCGGCGAGCGGGGCGCCCTCCTTCGGGTGGCGCATGGCGATGATGTCCGCGTAGCAGCCCACGACACGTATCGTGTCCGCGACAGATTCTCCCTTGCTCGCCGAGGAGCTGGCCGCCTCGGAGAAGCCTAGCACGCCGCCGCCGAGCTCCATCATGGCGGCCTCGAAGCTGAGGCGGGTGCGGGTACTCGGCTCGAAGAAGAGCGTGGCGAGTTTCTTATAGCGGCAGCGCTCGCGGTAGTTCTCAGGGTGCGCAAATATGTCGTCCGCGAGGTCAAGCAGGTCTATTATCTCCTCCTGCGCGAGATCGCGTATATCTATGAGGTGCCTCATTTGAGCGCCTCCTGCCAACTCCCGTCGTCGGGGTTGTCGCGGAAGGCCATGAGCGCGGGGACATAGCTGGCGGGGAAAGCGCCGTCCTCGGCCGCCGCGGCGACTACCTTGTCAAAGTCGGTCAGGCACACGGCGCGCACATCGTGCTCGGCCAGGCGCTTTTTGCCCTTTTCCATACCGTAGGTGAAGAGCGCGGCTATGCCCAGCACCTCGGCCCCCGCTTCGCGCAGGGCCTCAACGGCCTCGAGCGCGCTGCCGCCGGTGGAAATCAAATCTTCAACCACGACGACCTTCTCGCCGGGATTGAGCCTTCCCTCTATGCGGTTCTGGCGGCCGTGATCCTTGTTGCCGGAGCGCACATAGCCCATCGGCAGGCCGAGTATGTGCGCGGCTATGGCGGCGTGGGCTATACCCGCGGTGGCCGTGCCCATTAGCACTTCGGCCTCCGGGAACTCGCGGCGTATCATCCCGGCAAGCTCGGCCTCGACATTAGCACGCACCTCGGGAGCCGTGAGAATAAGGCGGTTGTCGCAATATATGGGGCTCTTGATGCCGCTTGCCCAGGTAAAGGGCTCGTCCGGGCGCAGGAACACCGCTCCTATGCTCAAAAGAGCGCGGTTGACGTCAAACTTCTCCATCAGTTTTCACCTCCGCAAAATTCAGCGCACGCACGCTTCCAGGCGGCGACAGGGTCGTCCGCGCCTGTTATGGGGCGGCCCATGACTATATAGTCGCTGCCCAGTTCCTTTGCGCGCTCGGGCGTCGTCACGCGCACCTGGTCACCCTTTTCGCCGCCCGCGAAACGCACGCCAGGCGTGACAGTGAGGAAGTCCGCGCCGCAATTCTCATGTATGACCGGGCTCTCTAGCGGTGAGCAGACCACGCCGTCCAGGCCGGACGCGCGCGCGTTCTTCGCGTAAGCTATGCAGGTCTCGGCCAGGGGCTTGTCTATCAGCATCTCGCGGTGGAGCGTCTCCTCGCTCGTGGAGGTTAGCACAGTGACGGCTATCAGCTTCGTGTGCCGCTCGCCGTTTTCGTCCGTCAGCCCCTCGATGGCCGCGCGCATCATATCGCCGGTGCCGAAAGCGTGCAAATTAATTATGTCAACTCCGAGCGGCCTGAGCGAGCGCATTGCGCCGCGCACGGTGTTGGGGATGTCGCAGAGCTTGAGGTCGAGGAAAATCTTGTGTCCGCGCGCTTTTATCTCGCGGACTATGTCCGGCCCGGCAGAGTAAAAGAGTTCCATGCCGATTTTCACGAAGGGGCGCTCGTCACCGAAACGCTCCAGAAAAGCCATAACGCTCTCCCTGTCGGGCATGTCGCAGGCCACTATCACGTCTTTACCCATTGTGTGCTCCTCCTATTATGTCAACCAAATTTTCTATTCCGTACTTCTCCATTTCCCCCGGCAGGGCCTCTATTATGTCCCTGGCAGCGAAGGGGTTTACGAGGTTGGCCGCGCCCACGCCTACAGCGCTCGCTCCGGCCAGCATCATCTCTATCACGTCGCGCGCCGAATGTACGCCGCCCATACCGATTATGGGTATGTTCACCGCCTCATAGACCTGGTAGACCATGCGCAGCGCCAGGGGGAAGATGGCCGGGCCCGAAAGGCCGCCCGTGACGTTTGCAAGCACGGGACGGCGCGTCGCCGGGTCTATGCGCATGGCGAGAACGGTGTTTATAAGAGAGAGGGCGTCGGCTCCCGCGTCCTCGCAGGCCCTGGCTATGGACGTGATATCCGTCACATTGGGCGTCAGCTTGACGATGACGGGCTTTTTCACGACCCGCTTCACCTCGCGCGTCACGTTGGCCGCGCCCTCGCAGGTGGTGCCGAAGCCCATGCCGCCGCCGTGTACGTTCGGGCAGCTCACGTTGAGCTCTATCCAGCCCACCTGTGCGCAGGCGTCGAGCTTTTCGGCGACTTCGACGTACTCGCCCACGGAAAAGCCGCAGACGTTGGCCATAACCGGCTTTTTGAACACTTTTGCGAGCTTCGGCAGCTCCTCGGATATGACGGCGTCCACACCGGGGTTTTGCAGACCAACGGAGTTGAGCATGCCGCCTGTCGCGTCGGCTATGCGCGGGGTCTGGTTTCCGAAGCGCGGGTGGGCGGTTGTGCCCTTGAAGGAGAAAGTACCGAGGCAGTTTATATCGTAGATTTCCGCGAACTCGTGTCCGTATCCAAAGGTGCCGGAGGCGGGGATCACGGGATTGTCCAGTTTCACGCCGCAGAGCGTGACAGAAGTGCTCACCACAGTATCTCCCCCTTCCGGAAAACGGGCCCGTCCTTGCAGACGCGCCTGGGGCCGTTTGCCGTCTCAATCGTGCAGCCCATGCAGGCCCCGAAGCCGCAGCCCATGCGCGCTTCGAGCGAGAACTGGGCGCCGCTCTTCGCCTCGTGGTCGATGATTTGCAGCATCGGCACGGCCCCACAGGCGTAGACATAGCTGTAATCAAAATCTAGCAGCGCGTCCGTGACTACGCCGCGCCGCCCGAGCGATCCGTCGGCGGTGTACACCACGGTTTCCGCGCCGAGCGCGGCGAAGTCGGAGACGTAGAAGCTCTCCGCAGCACTGTTAAAACCGAGCGCCGCTATTGGCTTTGCGCCGCGCGCTATGAGCTCGCGGCAGGCCATATATAGCGCCGGGACGCCGCTCCCGCCGCCTATCAGCAGCGGGCGCTCAAACGCACAGTCGAGGTCAAAGCCGTTGCCAAGCCCGGTGAGGATGTCAAACCGCGCTCCGGTTTCGGCGCCGGTGAGCGCCGCCGTGCCCTCGCCGCGTATACGCACGGCGAGAGTGAGCGAGTTCTCCGACGCATCGGCGACGGAGAAGGGGCGGCGCAGGAAGTACCCGGGTATTTCGACCTCCGCGAACATACCGGGCCTGGTCACGGCCGAGGCGTCGCCGGCGAAAGTCAGCCTGTGCAGGTCGCTAACCAGCGCCTCGTTTTTAATCAGAGTAAATGTGCCTTTTTTCATGCCGTCAGATAGTAGATATCGAGATGGTTATCTCCTCGAGCACGTCCAGCAATACGCGGACGGTGTCGAGGCTGGTGAAGATGCTCACGTTGTTCTCCACGGCGCAGCGGCGTATCTCATAGCCGTCGGAGTGGCTGGAGGTAGAGCTCACGTCGCGGGTGTTTATCACATAGCTCACGTAACCGCGGCGAATGGAGTCGAGTATCTCCTCGCTGCCCTCGCTTATCTTGCGCTTTACGCGAGTGCGGATACCGTGGTCCTTGAGGAACTTCGCCGTGCCCTCGGTGGCCTCGATGTTGAAGCCGAGGTCGTAGAAGCGGCGAATGAGGGGCAGGGCCTCCTCCTTGTCGCAGTCGGCGATGGTCACAAAAACTGTGCCGGAGTTGGCCACGCGCATGCCGGAGGCCTGCAGCGCCTTATAGAGCGCGCGGTTTATCGTCTTATCGCTGCCTATGGCCTCGCCGGTGGACTTCATCTCGGGAGAGAGGTAGGCGTCGAGGCCGGAGAGCTTCGAGAAGCTGAAGGCCGGGGCCTTGACGAAGAACTTGTCCCTGTCCGGCGGGCAGAGCTCGGTGATGCCCTGCTCGGGCAGGCTCACGCCCAGCATGGTTAGCGTGCCGATATCGGCCAGAGACCAGCCCGTGGCCTTGGAGATGAAGGGCACAGTGCGGGAAGATCGCGGGTTCACTTCGATGATGTACACGTCGTCGTTCTTATCCACGATGAACTGGATGTTGTAGAGGCCCACAATGCCGATGGCCAGGCCGAGCCTGCGCGTGTAGTCGAGTATGGTCGCCTTTACCTTGTCGCTGAGGTTGTAGGGCGGGTAGACGCTTATCGAGTCGCCGGAGTGTACGCCCGTGCGTTCAACGTGCTCCATGATGCCTGGCACGAACACGTTCACGCCGTCACAGACCGCATCGACTTCGCATTCGCGGCCGGAGATATAGCGATCAACGAGGACGGGCTGCTTTTCGTCTATGCGCACCGCGTTCTCGAGGTAGTAGCGCAGGGAAGTCTCGTCGGCGACTATCTGCATCGCCCTGCCGCCCAGCACGAAGCTCGGTCGCACCAGCACGGGGTAGCCTATCTGCTTTGCGGCTTCGGCGCCCGCGTCCACACTGGTGACGGCGCGGCCCTCGGGCTGCGGGATGTTCTCCGCTAGCAGCAGCTTTTCAAAGCTGTCGCGGTTCTCGGCGCGCTCTATGGCCGCGCAGTCGGTACCGATGAGCTTCACGCCGCGCTCCATGAGCGGCTCGGCGAGGTTGATGGCCGTCTGACCGCCCAAAGTTGCGATGACGCCGATTGGCTTTTCGAGCTCGATGACGTTCATGACGTCCTCAACGGTCAACGGCTCGAAGTAGAGCTTGTCACTGGTGGTGTAGTCGGTGGAGACGGTCTCGGGGTTGTTGTTTATAATGATAGCCTCATAGCCGTGCTCACGGATGGTCTTGACCGCGTGGACGGTGGAGTAGTCGAACTCCACGCCCTGGCCGATGCGGATGGGTCCCGCGCCGAGCACGATGACTTTCTGCCTGTCGGAAACTATGCTCTCGTTCTCCTCCTCGTAGGTGGAGTAGAAGTAGGGCACATAGCTCTCGAACTCGCTCGCGCAGGTATCTATCATCTTGTAGACGGGAAAGACGCCGAACTCGCGGCGCTTCTCGTACACGTCCTGCTCGCTGCACTTCCACAGGTGGGCCAGGTGGCGGTCGGAAAAGCCCATGCGCTTGGCGCGCAGGAGGTTTTCGCGCGTGATGGGCTCGTCCTTTATCTCGCGCTCGAGCTCAACTATGTTGTGGATCTTATCCAGGAACAGCATGTCTATTCCGGTTATATTGCACAGGCGGTTGTAGTCCACGCCGAGCCACATTAGCTGGGCCAGGGCGAAGATGCGGTCGTCCGTGCCGTCCTTGATGTAGTCGAGCAGCTCGTCTATGGGCATGTGGTGGAACTTGGGCAGGTAGAGGTGGTACGCGCCGATCTCCAGCGAGCGCACGGCCTTCAAGAGGCTCTCTTCTATCGTGCGGCCCACGGCCATGACCTCGCCGGTGGCCTTCATCTGCGTGCCGAGCTTGTTGCTGGCGCCCGCGAACTTGTCGAAGGCAAAGCGAGGCATCTTGGTGACCACGTAGTCGAGCGTGGGCTCAAAGCTGGCCGGGGTGTTGGCGAGCATGATCTCGTCCAGGCGCAGCCCGGCGGCTATCTTGGCGCTCACGCGGGCGATGGGGTAGCCGGTGGCCTTGCTGGCGAGGGCCGAGGAGCGGGAAACGCGGGGGTTGACCTCGATGAGGAAGTACTGGAAGCTCTCCGGGTCGAGCGCAAACTGCACGTTGCAGCCGCCCTCCACGCCCAGGGCGCGGATTATCCTCAGCGCGCTGTCGCGCAGCATCTGGTATTCGCGGTTGGTCAGCGTCTGGCTGGGCGCGACGACGATGCTGTCGCCGGTGTGGATGCCGACGGGGTCGATGTTCTCCATGTTGCAGACCGCGATGGCCGTGTCGGCGGCGTCGCGCATGACCTCGTACTCTATCTCCTTGTAGCCGCGTATGCTCTTCTCAACCAGCACCTGATGTACCGGCGAGACGGCCAGCGCATGCTTGGCAAGCTCGCGCAGCTCGGTTTCGTCGTCGGCAAAGCCGCCGCCTGTGCCGCCGAGCGTGAACGCCGGGCGCAGCACTACGGGGTAGCCTATGCGCGCGGCGGCCTCGATGCAGCCCTCAAGTGTCTCGGCGGTCTCACTGGGTAAGACGGGCTCGCCCAGGCTCTCGCAGAGTTCCTTGAACTTCTCACGGTCCTCGGCCAGCTCTATGCTCTCTACGCTGGTGCCAAGCACCTCGACGCGGCACTCGGCCAGCACGCCCTGCTTCTGCAGCTCAACGGCCAGGTTGAGGCCGGTCTGGCCGCCTATACCGGGGACGATGGCGTCGGGGCGCTCGTAGCGGATAATGCGCGCTACATACTCGGCGGTCAGCGGCTCCATGTACACCTTGTCTGCGACGGTGGTGTCGGTCATGATGGTCGCGGGGTTGGAGTTTGCCAGCACGACCTCGTAGCCCTCTTCGCGCAGGGCGAGACAGGCCTGAGTACCGGCGTAGTCAAATTCGGCGGCCTGGCCTATGACAATCGGGCCAGAGCCTATGACGAGTATCTTGTGTATATCAGTGCGCTTCGGCATTTAACTCACTCTCCCTTCCCAAGCATGGCGACGAAGCGGTCGAACAGGTAGGCGCTGTCCTGAGGGCCGGGCTTGCTCTCCGGGTGGTACTGCACGGAGAAGATGGTCCCGTCAGTGCTCCTGAGTCCCTCGACCGTGTTGTCGAGCAGGTTTATGTGGGTGACTTCGAGGCCGGTTCCGGCTAGGGAGTCCGCGTCTACCGCGTAGCTGTGGTTCTGGCTGGTCATCTCAATGTGGCCCGTTGCTATCTCGCGCACGGGGTGGTTACCGCCGCGGTGGCCGAACTTGAGTTTGTAAGTCCTGGCTCCGTGGGCCAGGGCAATCATCTGGTGGCCCAGGCAGATGCCCATGATGGGGTAGCGGCCTTTCAGGCGGCGCACGGTCTCCACAACCTCGGGCACGTCCTCCGGGTCACCGGGACCGTTCGAGAGCAGTATGCCGTCCGGGGCCATGAAGTCTATCTCCTCGGCCGTGGTATTGTAGGGCACAACCGTGACGTTGCAGCCGCGCGCGTTCAGCGCCTTGACCATGCCGAGTTTTATTCCGCAGTCAACCGCGACGACGGTGAAGCGGTGGTTGTAGGTGCGGGAGTACCAGCGCTTGGTGCAGCTCACGCGCCTGACCTGGTCGTGGGGCAGCTCGGCGGCGTTCAGGCGCTCTAGCGCAGCTTCCAGAGGAAGAGTCGCGTCACACAGCAGCGCCTTCTGGCTGCCGGCGTTGCGTATCTCGCGCGTGAGACGGCGCGTGTCCACGCCCGCGAGGCCCGGGATGCCGTACTCGTCCATGAGCTCGGCCAAAGTCTTGGTGTAGCGGAAGTTCGAGGGGTTGTCGTTGTAGTCGCGCACTATGAGCGCGCCTATGGTCGGCGTCTTCGTCTCGTAGTCCTCGTCGGTGATACCGTAGTTGCCGATGATGGGGTATGTCATGCACACGGCCTGATCCGTGTACGACGGGTCGGAAACTATCTCCTGATACCCGGCCATGGAGGTGTTGAACACCACCTCGCACACGCGCACGGTGTCGGCTCCGAACCCCTCTCCGTAGTACTCGCTGCCGCTCGACAGCACCAGCTTTCTTGCCTTTACGCTTTCCATACTGTCCTCCCTGCACAAACTGTCATTAAGCATTTTCCCTCAACCTGCCAGCCCTCGAAGGGCGTGGCCCGGCCCATGGACGCGAACTGCTGCGGGTCTATCGTATACTGCGCGTCTGTATCGAAAACGGCCAGATCGGCCGGTTTGCCCACTTCTATGCTCCCGCCCGGGATGCCGAAACGCCGCGCCGGAGCCGTGCTCATCAGTTCTATGAGTTTTTCGAGCGTGATAACGCCCTTCTTCACCAAGCCCGTATACAGCACCGGGAAGGCGCACTCAAGCCCCACGACGCCCATCGGGCTCTTCTCCAGCCCGCGCGATTTCTCCTCGGGAGTGTGCGGCGCGTGGTCGGTGGCTATCATGTCTATTGTCCCGTCGAGCAAACCCTCTATGAGCGCGGCACGGTCAGCCTCACCGCGCAGCGGCGGGTTCATCTTGAAGCGCCCGTCCTCCTTCAAGTCCGCATCCGTCAACAGCAGATAGTGCGGAGCCGTCTCTGCCGTCACATCCACGCCGAGGCGCTTTGCCTCGCGTATGAGCTCCACCGACTCCTTAGTCGAGACGTGGCAGACGTGGAACTTGCAGCCGGTCTCGCGGGCCAGGCGCAAATCCCGCTCTACCTCACGCCATTCGCTCTCCGAGCAGATGCCGCGGTGGCCGTGCGCCCTCGCGTACTCGCCGTCGTGGATGTAGCCACCATGCAGCAGCTCATCCACCTCGCAGTGGGCCGCCAGGATCTTGCCCATCCCGGCCACTGCCGACATGCACTTGAGCATGAGCGCTTCGCTCTGCACTCCGCGTCCGTCGTCGGAGTAGGCTATCGCATCAGCGGCCGTACCGAATATGTCGGCCATCTTCTCGCCTTTCTCCCCCACAGTCAGCGCGGCGTAGGGGTACACTCTCACGCGGGCGTCCCGGCGTATTGCTTCGAGCTCTACATTGAGGTGTGCCGGACTGTCCGGCACCGGGTTGAGATTTGGCATGGCGCACACCGCCGTGTAACCGCCGCGGGCCGCCGCAGCGGTGCCGGTCGCAATGGTCTCCTTAAAAGAAAAACCCGGCTCTCGAAGATGTACATGAACATCAACCAGACCGGGAACAACAAAACAATTATTGAAATTAAAAACAGGAACCCCTTCGGCAGGAGAAATATCGCTTCCCAATTTGGAAACAATACCGCCCGAAACTTCCACGTCAGAGGGAACAAAACGACCATCGACGAACACATTGCAGCCCTTTATGACAAAGCCGTCCATTCCGAACCTCCTTCTCAGTCTCCGGCGCCGAAGCGCCCGGGTAAAGCCATTCGTCCGGCGGCATATCTGCAAGCCGCACTTCAAATTATTGTACCAGTGCAGCATTGCGTTGTCAAGAGAATATTTGCCTGGTCCCTTTTTTAGATTAAGTAGTGACAACCTGAAATCCGTCGGACTCATCAATGAACCTTGTGAAAAACTACCCTGTATGATAGAGTAGAGGTGTCTCCGGCGAATCCGCGTATAAGGAGGGTCAGTATGCGTCAACCCCGAACGATTTGGGCCTTATGCGCCTATATATTTGGATTGATGGGAATACTTTTTGCCCTTCTCGGGACAATCTTTTATATCGCAGGCATCCCCTTTAATGGAGGCCCTAATTGGTGTTTTATTCCGGTTGGCGCGGCCTTTTTATTGGGCGGCGCTGTCTGTTGGGCGAAGCGCCGTCTGAAAGAACAGCGCATAGAGAATCTAAAAGCGACCGGCATTCCAGTGGTAGGGAGTATTCAGCCCGTTCGGCATTTAGTTTGGATCAACTGGAATAAAAACACATTTGTAAACAGGCCCGGACAAGCCTCCCCGTGGGCCGTCCAATGCTCCTACTTTTATGGTGGCCGGACTTATACAGTTAAAAGCCTCTTGTCATGGACAAAGCCGGCTGCTGGTTTTCAGCAACCAGTTATTTACCTTGATCCGTGCAATCCTGCTCACGCCTGTGTGGACATGGATACAATCAAGTGGAAGCTTTAATCTTTTGGGCAAGGCAAAAAGCCGCTTATATCTAAAGGGCTCTCTTTATTGATTCCACCAAATGAAACGATTGCGTGCAGTCAACCAATGGCACCCGTTTTCAAGCAAGGAAACAGGTGCCATTTTATTGCGCCTGCCGTCAGACATTTCGCCAAAATGATGAACATTTCAATTTTTGAGTCACGCGGCCTTGCGGTTTTGTTCACCTGTGTTCAAATTGCTCTGCCGCCGCGCTGCGGGCCTACACGTGTACCAGCTCTGCGCCCGGGTAATAGTGGGTGAGTATTTCGGAGTATGCGGCGCCGTCCTGGGCCATGACGTTGGCGCCGTACTGGCTCATGCCCACGCCGTGGCCGTAACCAGTCACGGTGAATAGAAATCCCTCGTCGGTACAGTCGAGCGTAAAAGCTGTACTGCGCAGCTCAAAGAGCTCCCGCAGTTGCATGCCCGATACCAGCACGCCGCCTATCTCGACGCTTTCAACCCGGCCGCTCGCATCGCGCGCCGTCGTACCCAGCCAGAAGGCCGGCTCGCCCGAGAGCTGCGCCTCGGGATATGCGGCAGCTATGGCGGCTGCGAAGTCGGCCGGACTGACCGTGACGCTCGTGACATAGTTCGGCACGTCGTCAGCCGTCTCGGGTGACTCCACGCTCACAAGATACGGCCTCGCGCTCCAGACCTCGGCGGCATCCTCAGTCATACCGGCCGAGGACGAGTGGAACACCGCCTCTATTGCCTCGCCCTCGTAGCTCATGTACTGCCCGTCTGTCGAGCGGACGGCGTCGAGGATTTTCGCGTAGTTTGCCTCGAAGTTCTCGCCCCAGTTCTCGCGCATGGTCTCCTCGTCTATGTGCCCCTTGCAGCAGCCCGGGTCGTCACAGACGTCGGCCTCGGGGTGGGCGGCCTTGGAGCCGCCCATGAGGCTCATTATATATGTGCGTGCAGCCACAGCCTGGGCCTTGAGCGCCTCAGACTCAAACGACGCCGGCATCTCGGCGGCCACCACGCCCGGCAGCCACTCCTCCATTGTGGTTTCAACCACCTCTCCTGAGTCGAGCGCGGTGAAGCTTATGTCCGCGTCGTCTCCGGCGTATGACTCGCCTCCAGGTACGGACGGCTCCGCGCTCCCGGCCTCCGGCGGGGAAACGAGCAGCAAAGTCACCGACAGCGCCAGAGCCAGGCATGCCAGCCCGGCGGCGAACACAGCTCTCATGACGCACCCTCTTTTCCTGTTGACTTGAGCACGCCCGAGGTATAAAATGACATGAAGGACGCCTCGTGCGGCCTTATAAATTCTATTTGGACGGGTCTGACCATATGCGTAAACACGCCTTGACCCTCACATGTACCGCCTGCGTTTTCGGGGCCTTCGGAATATTCTGCCGCTGGATACAGGGCATGAGTGCCTTTGAAGAAAACGGTCTGTACATCACGGGCAACCTGTGGGGCATCATACTGATAATAATGTACATCGCGGCTTTCGGCTCGCTGCTTGGCTTCTGCATCTTTTTCAAGAAGCGCGAAACCCTGGCCTCGCCGCCCGAGTTTGGGCTTGCCACGGCCGGCAACACGCGCATAGCCCTGCCTATCGCTGCGCTCTTCGCGCTCATAATGGCGGGCGGCAGCGCTGCGCTGCTGATTACGGCAGGGCAGGAACAGTTGGCCAAGCTGCTGCGCGTGCTTGCGCTTCTTGGTATATTCCTCGCCTGTGGCTTTATGGGCATGGCCGGCTCCAACGGCAAGAGCTCCCCTCGCGGCAGCGCCCTCGAGGCCGGGCTGTGCCTTGCAAGCGCCCTGCCCGTGGCCTGTTGCTGCTTCTGGCTGGTGGTCAGCTACCGCCAGGACGCGGCCACGAGCGTCGTGTGGAGCTATGCGCCGGAGATAATAGCACTGGCTTCGTCGCTGCTCGCATTCTACTATCTGGCCGGGCACGCCTATGGCCGCCCCAGGCCCTTCGCGGCCATCTTCTTCTGCGAGTTCGGCGCCTTCTCCTGCTTCGTCACGTTGCCTGACTCCCGGCTGATGGCTTTGCAGGTCATGTTCTTCGCCCTGGCCGTCATGCAGCTCTACTTCGGCCTGCTGCTCACCGCCAACCTGCGCCCGGCCGCCGAGATTGACAAGCGTTTTCCCGGCGCGCTCGAAGCTGAGGGTCTGGCCCCCGAAAGCGTCCCCGAGGAGCCCGAGCAGCCTGAAGAGGACCTCGAAGACATGGGCGGCGACAATACCGGCGAGGAGAATTTCGTCGAAGTCACGGATAAATTCCTCGACCATGAGGAAGATAAAGGCTCAGGGCACGACGCCTGAGAATGTGGCTGGCAAAAGAAATAGGTTGACAGCCGCCGCCTACATATTATATAATTACCCTCTGCCGGACCTCCGGCAGAGGGTTTGCTATGCCCTTAAACAGTCAACTACGGCGGCGCGCGAAGAGCGCGGCGCTTGTTGAGTAATAAACCGAAAGGATGATTTCAATGGTTCGCACGTATCAGCCCAAGAAGCGTCAGCGCAAGAAGGAGCACGGTTTCCGTAAACGCATGGCCACCCGCAACGGCCGCAAGGTCCTCGCCCGCCGCAGGGCCAAAGGCAGGGCCAGGCTCTCCTACTGAGCCGGGGCGCGGTACGCCGCGCAAGTAAAGAAGGCAGCGTTTGGAGTTTTCTGTACCGTTAAAGCTTAACCGCGATTTCCGTCGCGCCTACCGAAAAGGCAGGAGCGCGGCGGAGCCTTGCCTTGTAGTCTACGCCAGGCGCAATGGCTCTCAGCAAAACCGCGTCGGCTACACCGTCTCCAACAAGCTCGGCTGCGCCGTGGTGCGCAACCGCGTGAGGCGGCGCCTGCGCGAGATATACAGGCTGGGCGAAGAACGCTTCCGTCCGGGTTTCGACATAGTGATCGTGGCCAGGGGCAGGAGTGTTTCAGCCGACTACCGGCGCCTGGAGCGCGAATTTTTCCGCGCCTGCGCCGGTCTCGGTCTATTGAAGGAGGCGAAGAGTTGAAGAAACTCATGCTCGCGCTCATCCGCTTTTACCGCCGCAATATATCCCCGCTAACTCCCCCCTGCTGCCGCTTTATTCCAACCTGCTCGGAGTACGCGCTCGAGGCCATAGAGAAATACGGAGCCATAAAGGGAGGCTGGCTGGCGCTAAAACGCATATGCCGCTGCCACCCTCTGCACTTTGGCGAACACGAGTTCTATGACCCCGTGCCTTAAAGCCGCGAGCACCAGCCCGGGACAAGCCCGGGACGACTCACCGAGGAGCTAAAGACAATGCTTGATGCAATAGCAACACCGTTTGGCTGGCTGATGATGCGGCTCTATGAGCTGACAAACAACTTCGGCTGGGCCATCATTTTGTTCTCACTGGCCGTCGCGCTGGTCATGCTGCCCTTCATGGCCAAGAGCAAGAAGAGCATGATGCGCATGACCAGGCTCCAGCCCCGCATGATGGAACTGCAGAAGAAGCACGAGGGCAACCCGCAAAAACTCAACGAGGAGATGGCCCGTCTCTACCGAGAGGAAAAGGTCAGCCCCATGGGCGGCTGCCTCTGGAGCCTGCTCCCCTTCCCCATACTGATAGCCCTCTATCGCGCGGTGGTCAAGCCCATCACCATCATGATGGGTGTCGCCGATGAGCTGCTTCAGCCCGGCGGGGCCATTTATGAACAGCTCACTGCGCTCGGCTACAGCATGAGCAACTACACCACAAGCACCAACACCTTCTACGAGCAGATTTACCAGTCCAAGTTCATCAGCGAGCACTTCGACCAGTTCTCCGGTCTCTCCGACAGGCTCGTCCAGATGGACTACAGCTTCCTTGGACTGGACCTGTCTCAGACCCCTGACTGGCATTTCTGGAGTTTCGACTTCTCCAACGGCACCTGGGTCGTGCTTGGGCTCTTCATGCTCCCGCTGATATCCACGGCTCTCAGCTATCTGTCCATGTATATCAGCCGCAAGATAAACCCCCAGGTCGGAACCTCCCAACAGCAGCAGGCCAGCGCCTCCAGCATGAAGACCATGATGATTGTCATGCCTCTCATGAGCCTCTGGATAGGCTACGTCATGCCCGCCGCACTGTGCGTATACTGGATTATGAACAGCCTGACCGGTATCATCCGCGAAGTTGTGCTCACCAGAATCTACAGTAAGCAGATGGCCAAGGAGGACGCCGAGCGCCTTGAGCGCGAACGGGCGCGCGAGGAAGAGCTTGAGCGAAAACGCCAGGAGACCGAGCGTCTGCGCGCCATGAACGCCACCAAGGTCAACAAAAACACCAGTAAGAAAAAGCAACAGGCCCAGGCCGCCCAGTCGGCCGCCGAGCGCCGTGCCGCTGCCGAGAGGAGTGAGCGCGCCGCACGCCGCGAACGCCTTGGCATAGTCGAGGAGGAGAAGCCCGCTTCCCAGGTCGGCAACCGCCGCTTCGCGCGCGGCAGGGCCTATGTCGAGGACCGCTATGAGAACCCCGAGACGGCCGAAGAGGCCACGCTGGCCGCCGCCGAGGCGAGCGAGGGCGTGGACGCTATCGACCCCGATGTTGAAGACGAAACTGTCATTCTCGGAGTTCCCGACGAGTCCTCTGTTGAAGATGCTCCCGCCGCCGAAGACGGGGAGCAGCAGGAGAATGTGCAATGAAAAAATACCTTGAGAAATCCGGTAAAACCGAGGACGAGGCCCTCGCCGCAGCTCTCGCAGAACTGGGCCTGGAGCGTGACGACGTCTCTGTCGAGATAGTAGAACGCGCCAAGAGCGGCTTCCTGGGTATCGGCGCCTCCCCCGCCGTCGTGCGCGTGGAGTATGAAGTCCCCGACGAGCCGGCCTTAAAGGTCGAGGAGCCGGAGGAGAAGCAGACGGCCGAGACCGCGCCAAAAGCGGCCCCCGCCTCCGCAAAGGCCGAGGCCCCCGCAGTTGTAAGCGCTGAACCCAAGTACACCGATGGCGTCAAAGCTGCCACAGAGAGCTTCCTGCGCGGCCTGCTCGACCGTATGGGCGTGAAGGCCGAAATCACCATCCGCGACCGTGACAACGGTGGTCTGCTCGTCGAGCTCTCCGGCCCCGGAATGGGCGCCGTAATAGGACGCCGTGGAGAAACCCTGGACGCCATCCAGCACCTCACGAATTACGCCGTGAACCGCGGCAGTGAAAAGCGCTGCCACATCAGTGTAGACGCCGAGAGTTACCGCGCCAAGCGCGAAGAAAGCCTTGTCCACCTGGCCGAAAAGATGGCCGCTAAGGTTGTCAAGTACAAACGTTCCATGGCACTCGAGCCAATGAACTCCTACGAGCGCCATGTAATACACACCGCCCTGCAAAACTATGAGGGTGTGTCCACCAGTTCAACGGGCACCGAACCGAACCGGCGTGTCGTCGTCTCTTATGAGCGTCCCGCCAGGCAGCAGCCGGACAACCGCCCGCAGAGCCGTGAGTGGAGCTGAATTGGAGGTAGTTCACTTGTTTGAAACCGTCCGAAAGGTCCTCGCCGAGCAGCTCGAAGTAGACCCCGGCCTTATCACCCCTGAGACCGATATAATCGACGACCTCGGCGCCGACTCGCTCGACCTTGTCGAGCTGGTAATGAGCCTTGAAGAGCACTACGATATCGTCCTCACCGACGACAAGACCGCTAATGTCCGCACTGTAGGACAGGTGGTGGACATGCTCGATGGCATAGTAAAATAAGCAAATGACCGGCCGCAGGGCCGGTCATTTTTATTCCTTGGCGCAGCCGGAAATGGCGCAAAAAGCTTCGTGCTCATGGTCCTGATCCATTTCACAGCGCGCCAAATGTGCATGAAATCCGCTGCTCTTGACATATAACCGCGCTTGTGCTACATTATCCTCGCAAAGCAAATATCGTTCATCGGAGGACTGTGTATCGCAATACACACGGTCAGATAAGATGACGGGTGCGCCCGGTTATTTCTGCGAATAACCGGGCGTTTTTTGCGCTCTGCAAACTCTTGCGAAAGGACTTGGAGGAATGGACGGAAACTCAGCCACGCTCTTTGCAAAGACGCCGCCCATAAAGCTTTTCTTCCTGGCGGCCCTGCCGGGAGCTGTCAGCATGCTGGCGTCTGCGCTGTATCAGACCCTTGACGGCGTGTTCGTAGGACAGTACCTGGGCGAGACGGCCTTTGCCGCATTGAATCTCGCAATGCCCTTCGTTATAATAAACTTCGCGCTTGCCGACCTGATAGGCGTGGGCTCATCAGTGCCCATAGCCGTGAGCCTTGGCCGTGGCGAAGAGCGTGAGGCCCACAACATCTTTTCCTGTTCAGTGCTGCTCATAGTGCTTGCCGGCCTTGTTTCCGGCGCACTGCTGTATATCCTGGCGCCAACGTTGATGAGCGCCATGGGCGCCGAGGGCGAATTTGCCCTGCTCGCCGGACAATACCTTCGCGTCTATGCCATCTGTTCTCCGGTGACAACGCTCGTCTTTGCTATGGACAACTACCTGCGTATCTGTGGATACATCCGCGGCAGCATGTGGCTGAACATACTCATGAGCACCCTGAGCGGGGTGTTAGAGTTCCTCTTCCTGGGTGTCTTCCGCTTCGGCATCTGGGGCGCAGCTCTCGCCACCTGCCTCGGTATGGCTGTGTGCGCACTGATTGCACTGATACCTTTCCTGCGCGGGCGCGCACTGCTGCACTTTACAAGGCCTCGTATGAGCGCAAAAATGCTCAAGCAGATAGTTGCCTGCGGCAGCCCAAACTTCCTCAACAACATCGCCGGACGTATTACCAGCATCATTATGAATGCCATTCTCGTGCGCACGGGCGGTGAAACGGCGGTGAGCGTCTATGGCATACTTATGTATGTAGACGGCTTTGTCCAGCCCCTGCTCTACGGCATGTGCGACTCGCTCCAGCCCGCCGTTGGCTTCAACTGGGGTGCGCGCATGTTCTCGCGCGTGCGCGCCATAGAGCGCTGCTGTTTTGGCGCAAGTGCCGTTGTGGCGCTCTGCTCGGCTGTGCTCATAGTTATAATGCCCGAACTGATAACGCGGCTCTTTGTATCGAACCCCGAGCCCTCTGTCATGGCCATGTCTGCCGGAGCGCTCAGGCTCTTTGCTCTCACGTACATCACCCGCTGGTTCTCCTTTGCCACACAGAGTTATATGCTGGCCATAGAGAAGCCTCTCGCGGCCTCGCTTATCTCCGTATCGACGGCGCTTATCTTCCCGGTTATACTCATAGCGATACTCTGGCCCCTGGGTCTGACTGGTATCTGGATAAACTTCCCCGCCACGAGTCTGCTGGCCGGTGTGATGTCCTTCATCATCCTGCGCAGACTGAAGCCTCAGCTTAACCGCGCAGACGGAGAATAAAACGACACGCCTGACTTAAAGTCAGGCGTGTTTTACAGCTTCAGGGTCTTCTGCGGGCACTCATCCACGCACTTGAGGCAGAGTATGCACTCGTCGCGTTGACTCGCTCAGCCAAAGGCCCACGGCTACAGCCTCAAAAATCAGCCACATGGTCAACGGGGCAGAGAGCTTCTTTAACATGGCGGCACTCCTAAAGTTTTTCAGATCTCACTCCACGACGTAGTTGCGCACCAGGCCCCAGAGTTCGGGCTTTACCACGACCTCTGCCTCCACGCCGTCCTCGGTGTACTCCACTCCCAGCACCGCTGCATCACGGCGCAGGACCTCCATAACTCCGCTCTTGGCATAGGGCAGGGCAATATGTACCCTGCGGCTCTGGCGGCCAAGGATCTCTGCTATCTTGGCCACAAGCTCCTTCGTACCTTCGCCCGTGCGCGCCGAGATGCACACTATATTGTCACCGTGCGGCAGCTCGCCGAGATACTTGTCGCACTTGTTAAAGACCATTATGCGCGGCGTCTTGCCCGCGTCCAGGCGCTCGATGAGCTCGTCGACCACGTCTATCTGCTCTTTAAGGTCCGGGCTGGAGATGTCCGCGACATGCAGCAGCACGTCGGCGTATTGCAGCTCTTCCAGCGTGGCCTTGAAGGACTCGACCAGGTGAGTGGGCAGTTTGCGGATGAAACCGACCGTGTCCGAGAGCAGCACTTCCTGCGCCTCGTCGAGTTTCAGGCGGCGGGTGGTGGTGTCCAGGGTGTCGAAAAGACGGTCGTTGGCCTGTATGTCGCTGCCGGTGAGCTGATTTAAAAGCGTGCTCTTGCCGGCATTTGTGTAGCCGACTATGGCCACAACCGGCATGGCGTTGCGCTCGCGGCGGCGGCGCTGCACGCTTCTGACCTTGCGCACCTGCTCGAGCTCTTCACGCAGCTTCTGGATTCTGCGCCGGATGTGGCGGCGGTCCGTCTCCAGCTGAGTCTCGCCGGGGCCGCGCGTACCGATGGGCGAGGAGCCGCCGGAGGCCGTCTGACGCACCAGGTGCGTCCACATACCCGTCAGGCGAGGCAGCAGGTATTCGTACTGGGCCAGCTCCACCTGAAGCTTGCCCTCGCGCGTCCTGGCCCGCTGGGCAAAGATATCGAGTATGAGGCCGCTGCGGTCCAGCACGCGCACTCCGAGCTCTTCCCCGAGCACCCGCGCCTGGGACGGCGTCAGCTCGTTGTCAAAGACCGCCAGGTCGCACTCTGCGTTTGTTATAAGCTCCTTGAGCTCCGCGACCTTGCCGCCGCCTATGAAGCTCCTCGGGTCAGGCGAAGAGCGCTGCTGTAGGAGCGACCCGGCCACTTCGCCGCCCGCCGTCTCCACGAGGGCGTACAGTTCATCCATCGACTCCTCAGTAGAGCGCTCGGATGCGTCCATGCTGTTGGCCGAGAGGCCCACCAGCACGGCACGTTCTTTTTTCCTTGTGGTATCGTTCAAATTAAAAAACCTCTTATAAGCGTCAATTTTATAAAAATTGCCCGGCGCGCTGCGCCGGGCAATGATCTATCCACCTTACTTGATGCCGTACTTCTTGTTGAACTTGTCAACACGGCCGCTGGTATCGACGAGCTTCTGCTTGCCGGTGTAGAACGGGTGGCACTTGGAGCAGATTTCAACGGTGA
>CAKNRQ010000037.1 GCA_930990965.1 uncultured Clostridia bacterium | reverse complement strand
GCGACGAGGCCAACCAGGGCCTGTGCACCGGCTCCGAGAACTACTGGTGCGTCAATAAGAACGCCAGCGAGGAAGACATCCAGGCCACTCTTGACTTCATGTACTGGTGCGTCACCGATCCCGTGGCCCTGCAGGCCATGACCGGCGGCGAGGGCGCCATGCCTTCCGGCGAGGCCGGCATGGGCTTTGCCATCCCGTTCAAGCAGGCTCCGGAGAGCCAGAACCTCTTCGTCCAGCTCGACGCTCAGATGACCGCCGACGGCAAGACTCCGGTTTCCTGGAACTTCACCACCATGCCCTCTGAGGAGTGGAAGAACATGCTCGGCTCCGCGCTTGCGCAGTACGCCGCCAACCAGACCGACGAGATGTGGCAGCAGGTTGTCACCGCCTTCGTCGACAACTGGGCCGCTGAGTACGCCCTGGCCAACGGCTGAGCCTGAATGTGACTTGAAAGCTTGAGCTTTCCGGGGCCGCCGGATATCCGGCGGCCCCCCTTTTAAACGCCGCCCGGGCAGGCCGCGCGCCCGCGCGGGGCACGTTCTGCCCGAGCGGCGAAATACTATTCCGGGGGGGGATAGCTGTGGAAAAAGCTACAAAGAAATGGTGGCCGGTGTTTGTGCTTCCAACGCTTATAGCATTTGTCATCGGCTTCATCATACCGTTCATACAGGGCCTGTACCTCTCGCTCTGTCAGTTTACTACGGTCAAGGACGCCACACTCATCGGATTTTCAAACTTCATGCGCGCCTTTGCCGACAGCACCTTTACACACGCATTTTGGTACAACTGCGCCTTCGTCGTGGTAACCACTATAGTGATTAACGTGGGCGGCCTTGCAGTGGCGCTGATTCTCACCCGTGCGATACGCGGCACGAACGCCTTCCGCACAGTGTTCTTCATGCCGAACCTGATAGGCGGCATAGTGCTCGGCTACATCTGGCAGATACTGCTCAACTGCGCTCTCGCGCTTCTTGAGCGTCCGCTGTTGGAACTGGATGCCACAGCAGGCTTCTGGGGCCTTGTAATTCTCATGTGCTGGCAGCAGATCGGCTATATGATGATAATTTATGTAGCCGGCTTGCAGAGCATACCCGAGTCGCTTATTGAGGCTGCGGAGATTGACGGCGCCACGCCCTGGCAGACTTTCTGGAAGGTCAAGCTCCCCAACCTCATGTCCAGCATCACTATATGCCTCTTCCTCACGCTGACCAACTCCTTCAAGCTCTTCGACCAGAACCTGGCCCTCACCGGCGGCGAGCCGATGCACAACAGTGAACTGCTGGCCTATAACATCTATTACACCTTCTATTCACGTTCCGGGCCGCAGTGGAAGGGCATAGGCCAGGCCAAGGCCGTCATATTCTGCGTAATTGTCGTGGCCATATCTTTCATCCAGCTCCGCGCTACCCGCAAAAAGGAGGTGCAGCAATAATGGTAAAAGCAAGAAAAGGAGTAAACCGCTTCTGGAGTATCGCCATGACCATAGTTTGCGTCCTCTGGATGTATCCGATCTTCATGGTGCTAATGATATCTCTCAAGACTCCGACGGCCATCAGCACCTCCACGGCCTTCCAACTCCCTGCGGCCGAAACCTTTGCAGGGCTTGACAACTATGTGGATGCAATCGCCCGCCAGGGCTTCTTCTCCAGCCTGTTTTACAGCGTATTTATAACTGTGACCAGCGTTTTCGCCATCCTGATCTTCTGCAGCATGTTTGCCTGGTACATAACGCGTGTGCGCACGCGCTTTACTAAGCTGCTCTATGGCCTCTGCGCTTTCAGCATGGTAGTTCCCTTCCAGATGGTCATGTTCACCCTGTCCAATATGGCAGACACCCTGCACCTGCGCACGCCCTGGACGCTGTGGATAATTTACCTCGGTTTCGGCGCGGGCCTCGCCGTGTTCATGTTCTGCGGCTTTATGAAGACGGTGCCGCTGGAGATAGAGGAGGCGGCCATGATAGACGGCTGCAACCCCTTCCAGACCTATTTCAAGATAGTGTTCCCGCTGCTGCGTCCCACGATGGTGTCAGTTTCAATACTTGAGGCCATGTGGATTTGGAACGACTACCTCCTGCCTACGCTGGTGCTCGACATAGACAAGTACAAGACAATACCAATGCTGATTCAGTTCTTCAAGGGCAGCTACGGCCGCGTTGAGTGGGGCCCGATGATGGCCTGTATCATGCTTGCAATCCTGCCCATAGTTGTGCTATACTTGCTCGGCCAGAAGCACATTATCAAGGGCGTCCTTTCGGGCGCTGTAAAGGGGTAATTGTATGCGCAAAAGCGGAATACTGCTGCCAATCTCGTCCCTGCCAAGCCGGTACGGCATTGGCTCCTTCGGCGAGGAGGCGTATAAATTCGCCGACTTCCTCGCCGCGGCCGGGCAGAGCGCGTGGCAGATCCTTCCCCTGGGGCCGACGAGCTATGGCGATTCGCCGTACTCCTCTTTCTCAGCTGCGGCGGGCAATCCGTACTTTATCGACCTGGACCTGCTTATCGACGACGGCCTGCTCAAGCGGGAGGAAGTAGAGAGCATCGACTGGGGCCAGGACGCGATGTACGTCAACTACGGCAAAATATACGAGAACCGATTCGAGGTGCTGGCCCTGGCGACGGAGCGCGGCTGGGAGCGTGACGCGGAAGAGGTTGAGGCTTTTATTGAGGCCAACCGCGGCTGGCTGCCGGACTACGCCTTGTTCATGGCTCTCAAACGGCATTTCGGCATGAAGAGCTGGATTGAGTGGCCGGATGAGGACGCGCGCATGCGCGAGCCCGAGGCGCTTGAAAAATACCGCCGCGAGCTAGACGGCGACATACGCCTCTTCACGTACACGCAATACCTGTTCTTCAAACAGTGGAACGCCCTGCGTGAGTACGTCCACTCTCTGGGCATAGAGATAATCGGCGATATCCCGATATACGTCGCACTGGACAGCGCCGACGTGTGGAGCGACCCCAAGAGCTTCCTGCTGGACGAGCGCAATGTGCCTACGGCCGTGGCGGGCGTGCCGCCTGACTACTTCTCGGCCGACGGCCAGCTCTGGGGCAATCCCCTCTACGACTGGGAGCGTATGAAAGCCGACGGCTATGGCTGGTGGATACGCCGCATCGAGAACGCGAAGCACCTCTACGACGTCATACGCATAGACCACTTCCGCGGCTTTGACAGCTACTGGGCGGTACCCTACGGCGACACCACCGCCATAAACGGCGAGTGGCGCACAGGGCCGGGTATCGGACTCGTGGGCGTGCTGCGCGATTGGTTCCACGACACGCGCTTCATAGCGGAGGACCTGGGCTATCTGACGCCGAGCGTCACGAAGCTGGTCGAGGACTCCGGCTTCCCGGGCATGAAAGTGCTCGAGTTCGCCTTTGACTCGCGCGAGCCCAGCAACTATCTGCCGCACACCTATACGCCGAATTGCGTGTGTTACATAGGCACACACGACAACGAGACGGTTATGCAGTGGTGGAAGAAGATCGCCCGCGCGGACGCGCAGTACGCGCGCCGCTATCTGGGCCTGCATTCACGTGAGGGCATCAACTGGGGCCTCATACGCGGCGGCATGTCCAGCGTGGCCGATCTCTTCGTCGCGCAGATTCAGGACTATCTCGGCCTCGGCGCCGAGGCGCGTATGAACGAGCCGGGCAACCCGACAGGGAACTGGCGCTGGCGACTCCAGCCGGGCCAGCTCACGGAGGAGCTGTGCCGCAAGATATACGAGTACACCCGCATGTACGGGCGTCTCAACCCTCAAAGCCCCGCGCCGGAAAAGGCTGTGGCGGCGAAGGCAAAGACTGAATAAAAACAGCAAGGCTCTCCCGGCTGGTCCGGGAGGGCCTTTGCATTTTACATAGACTTTTCTTGACTTTCCGGGGCGGCGGTGAGTTAATTGCTTTGGAAAGGGGGAAAGGCTGTGGACACTCTGAAAAGGGCGCTCAGCCCGGTGTGCTACGCACTGTTCGTAGGGGCGGTGTGTCTGGTATGTGACCTTATAAACGAGCGCGTCTACGCGGGCGCGATAAACAGTCTCGCGTTCAATTTGACAGCATTCTGGGCGGTGTTCTTTCTTCTGCCAAGGCCCATGTACGACGAAGACACCGGTAGACTGCGCTGGCGCTTCGCTGCGTTGCTGGTGTTCAGGCTCGGAAAGATCAAGTTTGCCGCTATGGTGTTGGTGCTGGTGGCGGGTATCGCCGTGACGGCGGCACATTGGCCCCAATGCACCGTCGCCGAAGTAGAGGCTCGCCTTGCCGCCCAGGGATACAGTGATATTGAGCGCTATATCACGCTGGACGGCGATTCTCTGCTGCAGCCCGACAAAGTGGTACTTGAAGCGGAAAGTCCCGAGGGCTATACGCAATATCTGCTGGCAGATCTATCCGATGGAAGCGTGGAGCCCTGGACATAATATTTTGCATTTTATATAAAAGCTCATTGCCGCATATATCTTTATATGTTAAACTGGACTTAAATTAATATATGGGGGTGTGGGACATGGCAGAGAGCTACTGCGGCAAATCCTGCGCGGAGTGCCGGGAGTTTACAGAGCAGCGCTGTCCTGGCTGCAAGAGCGGGCCGGGAGCAATCTGGAGCGGGAACTGCGAGATCGCGCGCTGTTGCCGCACAAAGGGCCACGAGAGCTGCGAGACGTGTACGCTTATCGACCGCTGCGGACTGTATTCGAGGCGCGACGGCGCCCCGGATGAGAGACAACGCCGGAGCGAAGAGGAGGCGCGGCGCGCAGAACAGATAGCGGCCAGGGCCAAACCGCTTGCCAAGTGGTTAAACGTGCTCTTCTGGCTGGTGATACCGAATATAATCCATACGATAATCAGCAACGACTATGTCCTCGAGGCAGTTCCGGAACTGTATTGGCCGGGAGTAGCGCTAATTTTGCTCTACAACGTCAGCTATGGCGCAATCCTTTTTGCACTGCGCTCTGAGAGCGAGAGATACCGCAAGGCGGGAGCGCTCCTTTTGGCGTGCGTCGTTTTGGATGCAGTGAAAATCATTGTACTCGGCGGCGAGGGTACGCTTGCACTTATAATAGGCCTTGCGTCTGCCATAATGGCGCTTGTAGGCATATACAACGAGTACAACGGCCATGCCGATGTGCTTGAAGGCGTGGACGATGGCCTCAGTAGGAACTGGAGGAGCCTCTGGCGGTGGCAGGTGTACGCAAGCATCGCAGTTATGGGAGGCGCCTTGCTCGCTGCGGTGATAGTAGGCCTGTTCTTTGTGCTGGGTGGAGCGATAAGTCTGATTGTCCTGGACATCCTTAAATTGGTCTATCTCTGGAGGACCGCGAACATCTTCAAAAACATAGCCTCCCGCGATTAAAAGATGAAAATAAACCGCCGCGTTACAAAGAATAAACGCGGCGGTTTTTGCACGTAAAAAGGCGGCGGGCCGCGTGGGCAGCCCGCCAAGACAGGGTTGTGGGATAAAGATATGAGCCGGGTCCCCGCATGCCGACCGGTGGGGGCCGGTCAACAATTGGATAAGCTGTGCTTAAATAATAGCTTGAGCGCGCAAAAAATTCAAGAGCGAAAAAAGTCGTTATAGCACTAGTTTTGTCGATTGCATAAAACGGCTGCGCCCGGGTAAAGCTATGGCATGAGAAAACGCAAAGGAGGCCGCAAGGCATGATTATGGACCGTATTGCCCTCGTGCTTGCCATCATCGGTGGTATCAACTGGGGCAGCATCGGACTGTTCCGCTTTGACCTTGTCGCGTGGCTCTTCGGCGGTCAGACCGCCACTGTCAGCCGCGTCATCTACACCCTCGTAGGTCTGGCCGCGCTCTGGTGCGTCACGCTGCTGTTCCGCTCCCGCGACGAGGTCACGGACTGAGCGCGAAAAGTCAAAAAGGGATACGAAACGCACATGCGTTTCGTATCCCTTTTTTGCGTTAGCCTATGGTGCCGGTCGCGGTTATTGTTTCAAGGTCGGTGTCGCCATAGGAACCCTGGAAGTGCCAGCTCAGCTCGGCTGTAGCGGGCAGGTTCGCAGTGTCTATGCTGGCGGCGACAGTGCCGAGCAGATTGGTTGAAAGCGTGTTGCCGTCGTAGTCGATGGCTTCGGTGTCAAAGTAGTAGGTTTGGCCGCCTATTGTGAGCCAGCCGGCGTGCCACGCGCCCTGACTGTGCAGGCTGTAGCTCTCGGCGTATACTGTCACGAGCAGAGTGGCGCTGCTGCCGGAACCGGAGATTTGCCAGTCAACGACTATATTCAGCGGCGTGCCGGTGTCGGAGCGGAAAGAGCCGCTGCTCTCGACAGCGCTGGGCGTAGGAGTCGGAGTGGGTGTCGGGGTCGGTGTGGCAGTGGGAGTAGGCGTTGCGGAAGGAGTTGCGCTCGGCGTACTCGTAGCCTGGGCGCCGCTTGGAGTGGAGGCGGGCTCGTTGGACGGATCGGTGACGGCGTTTGTCACCGGAGGCGTAGTGTTGCCGCCTTCCCCGCCGGTGCCGCAGGAGCGCAGGACTATCACCAGAGCTATAACTATTACTATAAGCATCAGCAGGGCGAATATAACGCCTGCCGGGCTCCCTTTTTTACGGTTATTGGCCATGAAAGATCACCTCTCTATGTATCATACATCCTTAGACGGAGTCTGTCTAGCAATGTTTCCAACAATTTTTTTGTAGTTTATAGGGTCAGTTGCAGTCTCTGTGCTAAAAACCAGCACCCGGCTGTCCGGTCCCAGCCTGGCGGCCTCCCTGAGTGGAGAGAGCGAGGCGTCACGCATGAGCGCGAGCAGCAACCCGAAACCTGCTGCACCGGACTCTCCGGCCACAACTATTTCGTCACCATCAAGTGGCCTCGCCAGAGCGCGCATGGCTTCAGCCGCCCACATGTCCGGCAGCGCTGTGAAGAACCGCGCACGTCCCAGAAGCGACCGGAGCCCAGGAATGCAGGGTTCACCGCAGGCGAGCCCCGCCATGATGGTGCGTATTTCGCCCGCGCAGGCCCGCGTTTCACCCGCCTCTGCCGAGAGCATTAGACAGGGCGCCGCCGCCGTCTCAGTCACGAGGAACACCGGCGCGGCTTGGGGGAAAAGCTCATCCAGCGCGCTCGAGAGCGCCCCGGCAAACGAGCCAACACCCGCCTGGAGTATCACGTGCGTGGGAGCGCAGGGGAGCTGCTCTTCTAACTCGGCCGCGATGGCGCCGTAGCCGCGCATGATTTCGAGCGGCAGGGTCTCGTAACCTGGCAGGGTGGTGTCCTGCAACAGTATCCCGTTTGGGTCCGCGCCGGCCAGCTCGCGGGCCCGGCGCACGCAGTCGTCGTAGCCCATATCGGTGACGGTCACGTCAGCGTCCTCGGCAGCTATGGCCGCGCGGCGCGCCTCGGCGCTGCCGGAGGGCATGAGCACCGCCGCGCGCTGCCCGAAGCGCGAGGCGCACCAGGCCACTGCCCGGCCATGGTTGCCGTCCGTGGCCGTGTAGAAGCACGTTTTGCGTTTCGCATGCACCGCCTCATCCCAGCTCCCGGCGCCGAGGGACCTGGCCATGGCATAGCCCGCTCCCATGAGCTTGAAAGCTCCGGGGCCGAAACGGCGGCCCTCGTCCTTCAAATACACCTCGCCGAGCCCCAACGCGCTTGCCGCGCCGCGCAGGTTCACCAGCGGCGAAGGCGAGTAGAAGGGCGCCGTGCGCCAGAAATCGAGCGCGCAGAGCGCCTGACTGCGCGTGACAGGCGTATATTTCTCAGCTGATAGCTTGTTTTCAAACCACTCCACAGCATCGCAGCCTTTCGTATTTTCAATTATTATAGCGTTGGGTGCCAACGTGAGCGCCTGACGTCAATCCTGATGTTGGCGCACCGGCTGAAATAGAAAAAGTCCTGAAACGTTTCGGTTTCAGGACTTTTTCTGGTGGGGGCGGGTGGATTCGAACCACCGTAGGCATTGCCAGCAGATTTACAGTCTGTCCCCTTTGGCCACTCGGGAACACCCCCATATTCACTTGAGCCGGTCGTCCTTGGACAATCAGTGGAGCTGGTAGACGGACTCGAACCCCCGACCTGCTGATTACAAATCAGCTGCTCTACCGACTGAGCTATACCAGCGCGATCACCGGCGACGATTATAATAGCAAATCTCTGGCGATTTGTCAATAGCATTTTTGATTTAAAGCGAATAAATTTTTCGCCGCTCAGCGGAAAGCCGCGGGCGGCGATTTGCACATATTGCTATAAAGGCTTAACCATTGAGCTTTTTCAGCAGCCAGGCCATATTTTGTCCGAGATTTCTCATGTTTTCCATACCTTCCTCATCGTGCAGCACGTCTCCCGGGTCTTTACCATAAACGATGTTCCAATAGTTAGAGCCGACAACTATCATTTCCTTGAACAGCATAAGGTGGTTGAGCGTGTCTACGGTCGTAAGGCCGCCGCAGCGGCGCACGGCTGACACCGCAGCGCCTACCTTGTGACGCAGTATCTCAGGATTGAGTACGCTGACCATGCCCACACGGTCCAAAAAATTGCGCATAATTGCGGTTATGTCAGCGCCGTAAACCGGAGAGCCGAGTATCAGGCCGTCAGCAGACTTGATTTTTTCATAAATCGCGCAGAAATCATCGCCCTTAAATACACAGGCCTTCTTGCCCTGACATGCCATGCAGCTGTGCACCATACAGAACCGGCAAGGCTTAATCTCCTTTTCTGTCAGTTGAATAAGCTCGGTTTCTATGCCGTGCCTCTCAAGCTCGGAAAAGACGGCGCGTATAATCATAGCTGTGTTGCCGTCTTTGCGAGCACTGCCGTTAATGCCCAAAACTTTCATCTGCACATCTCCCGTCAACGTTTTTTAACAGAAACACTGTCTGTGGAAAGTATAACTCTAAAGTTAACTTGAGAGTCAATACTGAACTTGACGGAGCAGGTAATGTGAGCCTATACTGAATTTGGGAGGTGTAGGCGTGGGCTATACCATAAAACAGGTCTCGCAAATGACGGGACTGTCAATTTCCACTCTGAGATACTATGACAACGAGGGTCTGCTTCCGGAACTGAACCGGCGCCATTCGGGTTACCGCGAGTTCAGCGAGAGGGACCTGTATGCGCTGGAGCTGATAGAGTGCTTCAAACAGGCCGGCCTGAAAATAAAAGAGATGCGGGATTTCATGTCGCTGGTACGTCAGGGAGATGACAGCCTGTGCCGGAGGCGGGACTTTTGCCGCAAACATGTCCAGCAGCTTGAGGAGAAGTTCAGAGCCGTGCAGGCTGCGCTGATACATTCGAGAGAAATACTGGAATTTCATGAAATGGCAGCCGAGCTAGGCTCAGAATCAGAAGCCGCCGCCATGTATGCCGAGAAACACGGACGCTGAAAATAACGGCCGCCCCGATTTGCGGGGCGGCCGTTGGATTTTATTTCACACCGTACAGCAGTTCGCCGTAGGTGGGTATGGGCCAGGCGTCATCGGCGGTGACGGACTCCATGTCGTCGCAGGCGGCGCGCAGCGCGCCCATGATGGACAGGACCTTGTCGCGGAGGAAGCAGCTCTTGCGCTCGAGCTCGCGTATGCTCTCGCTTGTGATGAGCGCGTCCTCCAGCTCACCGGCGAGGGAGTAGGCCGCGTCCATGAGCTGCGTGAGCTGGTTGACGGTGGAGCACTCGTAGCGCGCCCTGCGCTTGGGCAGGATGGCGAGCTGTGCCGCGGCGGCTTCGGCCAGGCGGGCGGTAAAGCGGCTGACAGCGGGGAGGATCTCACGCCGGACCATGGCGAGGGCGGTCTTGCCCTCAATGGTGACTAGCTTGCAGTATTCCTCCTGGAAGACCTCAAGCCTCGCGCGCAGCTCGCTCTCGGAGAAGACCTTGTGGCGGGTAAAGAGCTCCACGTTTTCGGGGTCTACAAGGTGAGGCAGAGCTTCCGGGGTGGAGCGCAGGTTGTGCAGGCCGCGGCGCTGCGCCTCCTCAACCCAGCTCGGGTCATAGCCGTTGCCGTTGAAGATGATGCGCTTGTGCTCGCGCACTACGCGGCGAATGAGGTCGTGCAGCGCCTGGCTGAAGTCGGAGGCGTTTTCCAGCTCGTCGGCGAACTGGCGCAGCTCTTCGGCCACGGCGGTGTTGAGCGCGATGTTGGCCGAGGATATGCTGGCAGATGAGCCGGGCATGCGGAACTCAAACTTCGAGCCTGTGTAGGCAAAGGGAGAGGTGCGGTTACGGTCGGTGGTGTCCTTGGGGAAGGGCGGCAGGGCGTGGACGCCGACTTTGAAGAGCGTCTTTTCGCGGGCGCCGACGGTGCTGTCGTTCTCGATGGCCTCGAGTATGTCCGTCAGCTCGTCGCCGAGGAAGATGCTGATGATGGCCGGGGGCGCCTCGGCCGCGCCGAGACGGTGGTCGTTGCCGGCGCGCGCGACGGAAATGCGCAGCACGTCCTGGTAATCGTCTGCGGCCTTTATGACGGCGCAGAGGAAGAGCAGGAACTGGGCGTTCTCGCCCGGAGTGTCGCCGGGGGAGAAGAGGTTGTCGCCGGTGTTCGTGGCCATGGACCAGTTGTTGTGCTTGCCGGAGCCGTTTACGCCGTCAAAGGGCTTTTCGTGCAGCAGGCAGACCAGGCCGTGGCGCTTGGCCGTCTTTTGCATGACGTCCATGATGAGCTGGTTGTGATCGGCGGCGATGTTGGCCGTGTCGTATATGCAGGCGAGCTCGTGCTGGGCCGGGGCGGCCTCGTTGTGCTCGGTTTTGGCGTATACGCCGAGCTTCCAGAGCTCCTCGTTTATTTCACGCATGAAAGCCGCAATCCTGGGCTTGACGGTGCCAAAGTAGTGGTCGTCGAGTTCCTGGCCTTTTGGTGGCGCTGCGCCGAAGAGGGTGCGGCCGGTGTAAATGAGGTCCTGACGGCGCTCGTACATGTCGCGCTCGACGAGGAAGTATTCCTGTTCCGCGCCGACCATGGGGGAAACTGCCGTCACATCCTCGTGCCCGAAGAGTTTCAGCACGCGCACCGCCTGACGGCTGAGCGCTTCCATGCTGCGCAGGAGCGGTGTCTTCTGGTCCAGGGCTTCGCCGCCATAGGAGCAGAAGGCTGTGGGTATGTAGAGCACGCCGTCGCGGATGAAGGCGTAGCTGGTGGGGTCCCAGGCGGTGTAGCCGCGCGCCTCAAATGTCGCGCGCAGGCCGCCGGAGGGGAAGCTGGAGGCGTCCGGCTCACCGTGGATGAGCTCCTTGCCGGAGAATTCCATGATAACGCCGCCGTGCCCGTCGGGCTCGACAAAGCTGTCGTGCTTTTCGGCGGTGATGCCGGTCATGGGCTGGAACCAGTGCGTGAAGTGCGTCGCGCCCTTTTCGACCGCCCAGTCGCGCATTGCCTCAGCGACTACCTCAGCGGTGTCCGGCTGCAGCCGGCGTCCGCTTTTCATAGTGCGCAGGACGGCTTCATACGCCTCCTTTGGCAGACGCTCGCGCATGACGGCGTCGGAGAAAACCATTGTGCCGAATATGTCCTTTATTCCGGGCATGTGTAGACCTACCTCTCCATAAAAACATAAGCTCGCGGGAGTTGTTCTTCCGCAAGCTTATACTAAAATCGCCCTGTAGTCAAGGGCTTGACCCCCTGTCAAACCGCTCAAATGTTATCGTTCCAGGGCGAACTGTATATAATAATGTCACCACAATTAAAAGTGGGAGAAACGCCGTAACAAACGACTGGGGCGGCTTTATTTGCTTTCCGTCTCCTCCAGCATTGCGCGCAGTAGTTTGCAGTCGGCGCTTTTGAAAAAGTCTTCGGTCATCTTTTCTATCTCCTGCATCTCCTCGTCGTCTGCTTTCTGCCAGTCTGCGCGCTGTATGTACAGCTCTTCAGCCGTACACTGCGCGTCCCTCAGCGCCTCGGCTGCTTCGGCAATCAGCCCGGAGTCTATGGCCTCCAGCGCGTCGGTTATGGCGTTAAACAGAAAGAAGTAAAGCCGCTCGTATACTTCCATCTCGCTTACCTCCTCACCAGAATTTGTGAACATATTCTGACGTCTTATTGACGCCATTTTCGACATAATACCACGAACATGCCATAAAATAGTTGCCGATGACTGTATATTACACTCTAAATGTGGTCATTTTGGGGGCATGTCTGTGGCGCAGAAGAATCTCACAGTACGGATAGATGATACGATGCTGGACAAGCTTCATGCTGTCGCAGACTATGAAGGGCGATCAGCAAACAGCCAGGTGCTAATACTGATTCGTGACTGTATCAGGAAATTTGAAAGTGAACATGGAGAGATAGAAACGTCGAGAAAATAGCAAAAAGCCGCCCGTTTAGGGCGGCTTTTATTGACACTGTTCTGCGCGCTGTGATAGAATGTACTCCCACGCAAGTGGGGGAGAAGCGCTGCACATTCGGCAGACGGTTTTTGGCCTCCTTTTGAAAGGAGGTCATTGCGGATGGAATACATATCTGTTGTTATCCACTTCCGTGGTTACTCCTTGAGGTTCGTCCTCAAGAAGCTCAAGAACCGCCACTCGGCCAAGTGACGGTTCTTGGGCACGCTATGGCGCACCGCG
Source organism: uncultured Clostridia bacterium (assembly GCA_930990965.1). Classification (GTDB taxonomy): domain Bacteria; phylum Bacillota; class Clostridia; order Oscillospirales; family Oscillospiraceae; genus Scatomorpha; species Scatomorpha merdigallinarum. The sequence goes on along the minus strand of CAKNRQ010000037.1, from coordinate 7,506 downwards.
CGTAGTGTTTAGGCCCAGTCCCTTTAACTAAAGCCAAAAACCGCTTGTCGCAGCGCTTCTTTCTACCTGCATTATAACCGGAGCAGACATAAAAGTCAAGCCGCCACTCGGCAGGGTGGCGGCTTTTGCTTGCATCGCGGGGGCGAACGTGGTATCATCTTATCAGAGAAGAGAGCTTGGGAAGAATCCAAGCGGAGGAAGGTCATTTCTTATGAGAGACTACAAGGTTGAATTTGAAAAGCGCGTGGAGTTTATACGCGAGCGCCTGGCCGTGTCGCACTGCTCCGGTATCGTCTACGGCAACTCTGGCGGCAAGGACAGCGCCCTCGTCGGCATCCTGTGCAAGGCCGCCTGCGACAACACTGTCGGCATCATCATGCCCTGCGCCAGCCGCCGCAACTACGGCATGGACCGTGACGACGGCATGGAAGTGGCCGAGCAGTTCAAGATTGAGACGCGCACTGTGGATCTGACGCCCGTGCGCGAGGCCGAGCTCGCCGCGCTCGAGGGTGTGACGGAGCTCACCGACATGGCCATTGCCAACATCGCGCCGCGTCTGCGCATGGTAACGCTCTATGCCGTGGCCCACGCCGAGAACCGCCTCGTAGCCGGTACCGGCAACGCCAGCGAAGCCTACGTCGGCTACTTCACCAAGTGGGGCGATGGCGCGCACGACTTTAACCCCATCGCCGACCTGACGGTCACCGAAATCTACGAGTTCCTCGAATACCTGCACGCCCCGCGCTCCATAATTGAGAAGGCGCCCAGCGCCGGGCTCTTCGAGGGCCAGACTGACGAGAGCGAAATGGGCATCACCTACGCCGCCATTGACGCCTACCTCAGCGGACAGCCCGTCAGCGACCACGACAAGGCCATAATCGAGCGTATGCACGCCAACAGCGAGCACAAGCGCGCCCCGATAGCAAGCTACAAAGGCTGAATAGATTTTTGATAATTGCCCGTTGTGGACTGATGTTTCCGCAACGGGCAATTATTTTACCCCTTCTCATTAGCAGGACTATGAACTTGGAAAAATGGTCATACCCTCCGAAGTACTAATAAAGTTAGCCGATTTTGGTGCGGCAACTAAAAAATAAAAGCTCGATACCTGGAGAAACAGGCTAAGAAGCTTTTATACGCTGTCCATGCTTTTGAATCTCACCCCTCCAGCTTTTTCTTTGCGCCGCTGACTGACTTGATGAAAGCCACGGTGGCCTTCCAGCAGGCTATGCCCAGCGCGATGAGCACGGCGCCGGTTACTGTGGCCAACACGAAGCCTAGCGCCGGTCCCGCTGTCCAGCCGCCTATCTGGAACATGACCCAGGGCAAATCAATACCGGCCAGTTCGCACACGAGATTCACCGCTCCGATGATGGGACACACAGCCCCGCAGAGCAAAAACGCCGCGGCGCAGATGCTTGTGACCGGCAGAATAATTATCCCGCCCAGGCCCGCGTAGCTGTAAAACGCGGCCACCAGCCCCAGCTTGCGCCAGGAAAAACGCGGCGACTTGGCTATCGCATCGCCCAGATACCCGGCGGCCAGTTCCTTTGCATTGCCCAGCCTGGCCTCAATTTCGGACGGCGACAGCCCCTCGGCCGCGAGCTCGGCTATCTCGCTCTTGAGCTCGTTTACTATGTCCACGCGCTCGGCGACGGGCAGGCGGCGGAGCCTGCGGTCCACCTCGCCGAGATACTTTTCCATGAAGTTATTCATCGTCATTGTCACCTTCCAGTTCGGATATGGCCTCAATCAGACCGGCCCACTCCGCTTTCATCGCGTCCAGATACGCGCGGCCTTCGTCCGTGAGTTCGTAGTATTTCCTCGGAGGCAGCCCTTCGGCAGTGTCCTGCCAGAACGAGGTCAGGGCCCCGTCCTTTTGCAATCGCCGCAAAAGCGGATAGACAGTGCTCTCCTTAGTTGCAAGCGTGGGCCAGCGCTCCAGCCGGCTTATCAGCTCATAGCCGTAGCGCGGCTTTGCGCTTATCAACAGCAGTACGCAGAATTCAAGCGTCCCGCGCTTTATCTGGCTGCGCCATTCTTCAAGGTTCATTGCCTCGCCTCCTGTGAGTACATCGTACTACACAGTATATAGCTTGTCAAGGGTATATATGTATGGGAAGGGAGTTGGGCAGCCTCAGAACCATATTAACAAGTCAAAAATATCGCAAATTGTTTGACAAACTGGTCAATGTATACTATAATTTTTACACACAAAAGCGGCAAGTTGTGCAAATCATTGGATTGACCATGACCAAAGTATCCAGGCGATCATACAGTAAGGGGGCTGAATATGAAGGATCTGAAACACCTCATATATTTTGAGGACCTGTTACAGGAGGCGAACAACGAACTGGTGGCTCAGGCCGTAGAAGAGGGGAAATTGGGACTGGGCTACAACTGCTACTATACGCCGGAGGTGCTACTGAATCTGCCGGGGTGCTTTTCCTCGCGCCTGCGCGCGCCGAGATGCACTTCGCCGGAGATTGCTACCTACTACATGACCAACCGCAACTGCCCCTATGTCCGCAGCATACTCGAGCGCGCCATTGAGGGCGGTTACAACTATTTGAGCGCTCTCTTCGGGGCAGAGAGCTGCGCGGCCATGGAGCGCATGCAGGAGCACTTTTTCCTGCTGAATCCCGTGAAGAACGACAAGTTCTTTGTCACGATAATCGACCCGCCCATGAAGGGGGACCAGACGAGCCTCGATTACTACAAGGCCCAGCTCAAGCTCAAGGTGGTAGACGAACTGCACGACCGCTTCGGCATCGACACCTCCGAAGAGGCCATGCGCCAGACGGTTGCCGAGTTCAACGAGCTCTGCGACGTCATAACTGAGATAGGCTCGTTCCGCAAGCTCGAAAACCCGCCCATCACGGGCTATGAATTCCACGTCATCCAACTTGTGAGCCAGGTGTGTCCGCACTACCTCATCCTGCCCTATCTCCGCGAGACGCTAGAGGAGATAAGGACCCGCGAGCCGGAGCCCAAGTTCCCGTACCGTGCGCGCATTATACTTGCCGGCAGTGAGATAGACGACCCCGACTTCACGAAGCTTGTGGAGAGCTGCGGCGCTATGGTCGTGGCCGACCGCTACTGCTTCGGCAGCTTCCCGAGCCGCGAGCGCATAGAGATTTGCGAGGGAGAGACGGCCTTTGACGCCATTTGCCGCCACTATCTGCACTGGAACCAGTGCGCACGCTTCATGAGCGGCGACAAGATAGACCAACGCCACACCGAGCTGAAGCGCCTCGTTGACGAGTTCCGGGCCGACGGCATTGTCTATGAGAGCATGAAGTTCTGCGAGTTCTGGAGCTATGAAAAAGTTCTCGCTTCGCATGTGCTGCAAAATGAGTGCGGCGTGCCCTGCTGCACCATAGAGAAGGAGTACTCGCTCGGCTCCGTGGGACAGCTGCGTACCCGCTTCCAGGCCTTCGTGGAGAGCCTGGAGATAAAGAAAATACAGGCAAGGGAGGTAGTCCGATGAAGAACCCCATTACCGCCTTTATTGACAAGAAGATGCAGAGGTTCGACCCCATCTGGAGGGCCGAAAACGGCAAGGGCGGCCAGCGCAGCCGCTATTACGACAAGACCGGCATCGCCAAATACCGCGAGTGGCGCGGTACGAAGGACACCTTCTACGACTACCTGGCCTGGCTCAACAACCTCAAGAGCATGGGCCTGATGGTGGCCAGCGCCCCGCTGCCGGTGCTCAAGGGCATGTGGGAATACCGCTGGATGGGCTCATACCTGGGCACCTTCGCCTTCATAGACCGCCTCTTTGAGGGTTTTCGCGGCCCGGAGCTGCGCATAGCGCACATGAACATGCACGCCATCGTGCAGAGCCTGACGAAGAAGATAGCCCTTGTCCTCTCCAACGACAAACGCCTCGGCGGCGGGCCGCTCTCGGACCGCATGGTGCCGATGGACGAGGTGCTGCCGCCGCTCTTCATGTGCGGCTTCCCGAACCTCATACCGATACCGCTGCAAACTCTGCCGGAGTTCATCATCTGCGACATAGACCAGCAGTTGGAGCCCTTCTACATAGACGTGGCCGAGTCCTTCGGACTTGCGGCCGACGTGTGTTCGCGCTGCTCGGCCGAGACGGGCGTCACGTTCAACGACGACTTCCCGATTATCGGCAAGGCCCTGCTCTCCACGAACATGCCCTGCAACGCCAGTGAGGCCACGAGCATGTTCCAGCGCCGCCGCATAGGCCTGCCTGACTTCCCCGTGACGCTTGCGATGATACACAACGAGCCGGGCGCGCACCCGTATTCGACTCAGATTCTGCGAGACGCCATCAAGTTCATAGAGGACGAGTACGGCGAAGTCTACGACTGGGACGCGCTCTTTGCCCGCGCCAGGCAGATGAACGAGCAGAACGAGATAGAGCTTGAGAAGTGGGACATCTTCAAGACCCCGCACTCAGCCCTCTGCGGTATAGCCGAGACGCTCTACCGCCTCTACTCCTGGGCAAGCGTCAACGGTCAGGAGGACTACTTCACCAAGAACGACCGCAAGGTCATAAAGATAATGCGCCGCTGCTATGAGAAGCGCTATATGCCCTTCGGCGGCAAGACCCGTCACCGCGCCTTCCTTTGGGGGCCGAGCGCAGTGTACTACACCGACTTCCCGACCTGGATACAGAACTGCTGGGGTGTCAGTATAGTACTGAACATGGACTCCACGATGGGTCACAACATGATAAACACCGAGGACCCCGAAGAGGCCATCAAGGACCTGGCGCTGTTCTCGGAGAAGGCCGTCATGCGTCACCACGCCGTCGGTGGATGGGACAACGTGAACGCAGTCTGGGACTGGGCCAAGAACTTCGACTGCGACATGGTGCTCATGAACGACAACGTCGCCTGCAAGGGCATGAACGGCGTCCACGCCATGATGGAGGAGCAGGCGCGCGACCTGGGCTTCTACTTCATCTTCGTAGAGCACGACCTGGAGGACTGCCGCACCGTCTCGCGGCGCGACATGCGCAACATAGTCAACAACTACATGTCCGTCGTCGTCGGCGAGGAGCCGCTTGACCCCACGCTCTTGGACTTTGACGACTCTGAGGCGTGGTGAGAAAGGTGAGGTGCATATGAAAAAGAAAGTCCTTGGCATAGTCCTGAAACTCATGCTTGTGCTCTTGGGCACGTTTATAGCGACCTTTACTATCTACTTCTTCAACCTTGAGAACAAGCTTATCTATTACGTTGTGCGTCCTTTCCTGAACAAACACTACGACAGTCAGAGGCGCGACCGGCGCATAGTCTGACCGCTGAGGCGGGGAGGGGCAACCCTCCCCGCCATCTCTTTGCGGCGTCACAAGCAGTTTTTGAAAAATTCATAAAATCTACTTCAAATTTGTGCGCAACTGTGGTACAGTATATATAAACCAACCGGAAGGAGCTGAAAGCCCATGAAGTTTACGTTCACTGAAAAGAAGATGGACGTCTCCGAGGACCTGCGCGAGTATGCGGAGAAGAAAATTGGAAAAATCGACAAGTTCTTCAAAACGGACAGCGAGGCCTTCGTGACCTTCTCCACCGAGCGCGGCCGCTTCCGCGCCGAGGTCACGATCAAGAACAATGGGATGTTCTACCGCGTGAGCGAACTTACCGGCGACATGTACGCCTCCATAGACTCGGCCGTAGCCAGCATCGAGAGGCAGATCCGCAAAAACAAGACCCGTCTCGAGAAGAGGCTTCGCGCGGGAGCGATAGAGCGTGAGATCAAACCCTACCAGGTCGCCGGTGACGACACCGGCGAAGAGGAGTTCAAGGTTATTCGCAACAAGAGGTTCTACATTGCACCCATGAGTGTGGACGAGGCCATCTTGCAGATGAACCTGCTCGAGCACGAATTTTTCGTCTTCCGCAACGCGGACGAGCGCGACGCCTTCACCGTGGTCTACCGCCGCAAGAACGGCGGCTACGGCCTCATCACTGACGAGAAGGACTAAATTGACAAAAGAAAGGCTCCCCTCTGGGGAGCTTTTCTTGACATAAGGCGGCTTGCGCCGCGTGGGGAAACCCCTTGATAGGGTTTCCCCACACCCTTTCCTGATCTTTTATATCATTTTGGGATATTTCGCGCTCTGCGGAGCGCGCCCAAGGGGCGCCGCCCCTTGGAACCCTGCCACCTTTTGAAAAAGGTGGACGAAAACTTTCAAATGGGGGACACGACTATTATGAGATGGATAGAGGCGGCGTTTCGGGCGCCGGCCGGGAAGCTGGACGAGCTCTGCGACAAACTGACCGACTTGGGTGCGGACGGGCTTGTCATCGAAGACGAGGCAGACTTCAAGCGCTTCCTCGAGGAGAACCACCAATTCTGGGACTACGTGGACGAAGAACTTGAGAGCCAATACTGCGGCGTATCGCGCGTAAAAGTATACCTCGAGGACTCGTCCTCCGGCCGCGCGACGCTCGCGCGCTGGACCGAAGCGCTCGGCATAGAGCCCGAGACTCGCACCATAGCCGACGAAGACTGGGAAGACAACTGGAAACAGTACTATAAGCCCATACCTGTGGGCGGCACGCTGCTTGTGCTGCCCAAGTGGGAGCCGGAACCGGAGGGGAACACGAGAAAGGTCCTGAAACTCGACCCTGGCCTTGCCTTTGGCACGGGCGGCCACGCCACGACACGTATGTGCCTCGAACTGCTCGAGGGCCTGGTGGCCGGAGGCGAGCGCGCACTGGACCTCGGCTGCGGCAGCGGCATTCTGGGTATAGGAGCGCTCATACTCGGCTGCAGTAGCTGCACAGGCTGCGACATAGACCCCAAGAGCCCGGAGGCCGCCGCAGACAACGCCGCCCTCAACGGCATAGACCCGGAGAGCTACAGCATGTACACCGGCGACGTGCTCGCGGACAAGCGCCTGCGCGCCAAGCTCGGCACGGGCTATGACATAGTCCTCGCCAACATCGTCGCCGACGTCATCATACCGCTCGCGCCCTACGCCCGGGAGTGCATGGCTCCGGGCGGCGCGTTCATCACCAGCGGTATTATCGACGGACGTCAGGACGAAGTAGCCGCGGCGATAACCGGCGCGGGATTCACAATAGAACAGCACCTGAGCGAAGACGGCTGGCACGCCTTCCTGTGCAGGTAAACCGAAAAGCAGAAAGGCCATGGGGAATCTCAAGGAGACCCCATGGCCTTTAATTATTACAGCTTCGCGCCGAAGAACTCAACCAGCTTCTTCGTAATCTGCTCCACGTATTCAGGCACCCAGTAAGTCTGGATGTGTGTGGCGCCGGGGACCAGGTAGAGCTCTTTGTCGTCCGTGCCAGTAGCGGCGACGAAGACGTGCTCGGTCATGTAGAGAGTGTCGGCGCTTTTTCCCGCTATCATGAGCAGCGGTACGTTGATGAGTTCCGCGCCCTGCACGGCGTCGAAGCTCATGAGGTCGATGTTGCTGCTCACCGTGTAGGCGAAGCTGCTGCACGGGTGGGCGTGGGTCTTGCCGTAGTAATAGTAGCCGTCGCGGTAGAGGTC
>CAKNRQ010000036.1 GCA_930990965.1 uncultured Clostridia bacterium | reverse complement strand
TCTTCTTGGTGAGGCTGTAGCGGTAGTCGCGCGGCTTCGGAGCGAAGGCGACGCCACCGTGACGCCACACCGGGCTGCCGGCGTAACCGGCGCGGGCGCGGCCCGTGCCCTTCTGACGCCAGGGCTTCTTGGTGGTGTAGCTGACCTCGCCCTTGGTCAGAGCGCTCTGGGTGCCCTGGCGCTGGTTGGCGAGATAGTTCTTGACGGAAGCATGCAGGACGGCCTCGTTCGGCTCGATGCCGAAAACGGCCTCGGAGAGGGCGTATTCGCCGACTTTGTCGCCTGCCATGTTGTAGATGACTGCTTTAGGCATTTAACTCTCTCCTTTCTTTAGCCTCTGGCCGACCGTTTCTGCGGGTTGGTGCTGATGGTCGGGGTGGCGGGGCCCTTGCGCACGAACTTCTTGACGGAGTTCTTCAGGTACACAATGCCGCCCTTGGGGCCGGGGATGGCGCCGCGCACAACGATCATGTTGAGCTCGGGGTCAACCTTGACAACATCGAGGTTCTGAACAGTGACCTGCTCCACGCCCATGTGGCCGGCGCCGATCTTGCCCTTGAAAATACGGCTGGGGTCGGTAGCGGCGTTCATGGAACCGGCGTGACGGTGCACAGGGCCGGTGCCGTGGGTGGCCTTGAGGCGGTGGGCGCCATGGCGCTTGATGACGCCGGCGTAGCCCTTACCTTTGCTGATGCCGGTGACATCAACGCGCTCGCCCTCTTTGAACACGTCAGCCTTGAGGACGTCGCCGACGTTCAGAGCGGAGCAATCCTCGAGGCGGAACTCGTGCAGGTGGCGCAGATTGCCCGCGCCGGACTTGGCCAGGTGGCCGCGCTCCGGCTTGGTGAGCTTCTTCTCGCTGACTTCGTCGAAGCCGAGCTGCACGGAGTCGTAGCCCTCCTTATCGGCCGTCTTCTTCTGGACGACGACGCAGGGGCCCGCCTCGATAACAGTGACGGGAACGACCTTGCCGGCCACATCGAAGATCTGCGTCATGCCGACCTTCTTGCCGATGATGGCTTTCTTCATTCTATATCCTCCTAACGGTTATTGGTTGAAGCGGCTCATTGGGCTGTCCGCTCCAACATGACCCTGCCCGTTCACGCAAGTCGCGGGCAAGCGGGTTAACTTTGTTACGGCGCCTTAGAGCTTGATCTCTATCTCAACGCCGGCGGGAACTTCGACGCTCATGAGGGCCTCGACAGTCTTCTGAGTCGGGCTCATGATGTCGATGAGACGCTTGTGAGTGCGGCGCTCAAACTGCTCGCGGCTGTCCTTGTACTTGTGGACGGCACGCAGTATGGTGACGACCTCTTTCTTGGTGGGCAGAGGGATGGGGCCGGACACCTTCGCATCGGTGCGGCGAGCGGTCTCAACAATGGTCTCGGCGGCCTTGTCGATAAGCTGGTGGTCGTAGGCCTTGAGCCTGATGCGGATCATTTTGTTTGCTGCCATGTTTTTTCCTCCTGAATTTCGTACTTAGGCCGCCTTGCGGCCGCCCAGTGGTACGGCGAACTTTTTTCATACACGCATCCGTGCGTATCAGGCCCCGCCCGAAAAACAAACCGGCTTTTTGGCCGGCCGCTCCCCGCCGGACGATATACGCCCGTGTACGGAAAAAAGCTCATCCGCCCGATTGTGCGTGTTCCCACGCCGGACATACTCCACGGAAGTTACCGGCAAAAGCCGCAATCTCCCGCTTCATCGCATACTACGCCCTTAAGGCGCTCCGATATAATATCAATTCTTTCTGGAGTTGTCAAGAGCTTTTTGGTATTTTTCGCAGAAATTTCGCAAGAAATTTTGTGGATTATTTTCTGGCAGAAAAGCGGCCGGGTTGTACGCCCGGCCGCCAGTTCGTGCGCTGAGTTTTACCGGATTTTGCGGCACTCGAGGTAATAGCGCTTCTCGCGCGCCTCGCCTATGGAGAAGCTCTTCTTGGGGTAGGGACCGTGTCCGGCTATGTAGCCGAAGAGCTCTCCCTTATCCAGTGCGGGCAGGAGTATGGCTGCGCCGCCCTTCTCGGCGGCCAGTGCCATGCACTCGCCGTCGCCGTGGACGTAGTCTACTTCGCCGCCGTACTCCTCCAGCAGCTCTCCGACCACGCTGTCAACGCACGCGACCAGCTCGCCCAGCGGCAGGGATGTGCCGAAGTAGCTCACCGAGCGTCCCGTGGCAACACGCACGCAGGAGGTGCTGCCTGCCGGCAATTTCTCTCCCAGCGCACAGACGGCGCTGCGGGCGGCATTGCCGGTCACAAGTCGGTGTATGGGCTTGAAGGTCACGGCGCTGTCGTGGATATTTACTATCTCCGCAAGGGCGTAGCGGGCCGGATGCCGCTCGCGCTCTTCTTCGCTCAGAGTAGGCTTTATCTGCTCCCAGCAGCGCTTGGCCGCGGCCAGGGAGTGATTCCCGTCGCCCATGGCGTACTTTATCTCACCCGGCATGGCGTCGAGCTTGGCCTGAACAGCGCGGGCGGCTTCCCCGCTGACCCTCTCGCCGCGTATGTGGCCGCCGCCGAGCATGAGGTCGAAGTCGTAGACCTCCTCCCCGCCCGCAGCCGAGGCAATGAGCGTATCTTCAGGGTCGTTTATAAAGACCATAATGTGCGGCAGCTCCAGACTCGCCCCTGCCCTCACGGCCACACGGGCCGGCAGGCGAGACTCCACCGTGCCCTCCGTGGCGCGCACAGGAGTCCTGGTGCCCTCTGCCCAGTCGTAGCATTCCAGGTCCAGCTTGCCCACAAGCCCTCGCCTGACGCTCCCGTCGGGCAGCGTGCGCTCTACATATATATAACTGTTTTCAAGCGTGCGGAAAAGGCCCTGATTTACATAGCTGTCCATGGCCTCATATATCTTCGCCTGGGCCCCGGCCTCATCGACCTTGCCCAGATATGCCTCGGGCAGCATAAGCCGCAGGGTGCCCGGCGCTTCGCCCACTATGCGTTCGGCCTCGGCCCAGTAGGCGGGCTCGCTGGTGAACTGGTCGCAGGCTATGCAGCTCCAGCGTGTCATGTCCGTGCCCTCGCGCGGGATGAGGATATCGGCGGGGGTGAAGATGCCGCGCGCGGCCGTGAGCTCGTCCGCTGTGATGCGGGACCAGCCCTCCATCTCGTCCGCGAGCCCCGGCAGCTCGTCTATGGTGAGCCACATGCCCTCGAGCTTGTCCGTCTCGCGCACACTCACCTCGCCGGTGACCTCCAAGCGGAAGAGGAAGCCGAGATGCACGCGGCTGACCTCGTCGTGTTCCTCGTTGATGACGCCGAGGGGCGTCAGGCTCACCACCTGCTCCACGGCTATCTCCTCGGCCAGTTCGCGCTCGAGCGCGCGCATAAGTATGCCCTCGCTCGTGTCGTCGTCTACGCGCTCTATGTGGCCACCCACGCCGAGGCTGAGCTTGCCGTGCAGGCGCGCCTCGCCGCCCGCGTTGAGCCTGCGGGTGGCAAAGATCTCGCCGCCGCGCGTCACGGCGACATAGGGGATGATCTGACGGTACGTGGGGTCCGTCTCCATCTCGTTTCGCGGCAGGAATTCGTGCTCACGCTCTATGTAATCCATGAGCTCCTCACCGCAGCCGGTAATAAGGCCGTAGCGCCCCTCTATCCAGGGGGCGAGGCCGGAAGTTTTCACAACCAGAATATCACTCATACTGACTCCTTTGCGCATTGACTTGCGCCACCGTTTAGTCTAAAATCTATACAAAAGCTATAATAGCATAAAAGGAGGCAAAAGCAAATGCCGAACATCGCCGAAACCGAGTACTATTTCACCTCAAGCGAGGGCAAAACGCCCATACATGTGCGCGAATGGGCACCGGACTGCGACTTAAACGGCGTCGTGCAGATCTCGCACGGCATCAACGAGTACATAGGCCGCTATGAGCCCTTCGCCCGTTATCTCGCCTCCAAGGGCTTCGTCGTGGTGGGCAACGACCACCTCGGCCACGGCCAGAGCCTGCTCTCTAAAGACCGGCTGGGCTTTTTCGCTGAGAACGACGGCTGGTATCACGTCGTAGACGATGTGGAAGAGCTGCGCCGCCGCACGCATGAGAAGTACCCCGACCTCCCCTACTTCGTGCTCGGCCACTCAATGGGCAGCTTTATCGTGCGTACCTGGCTTTCCCGCTGCCCCCAGAGCAAGGTTGCGGGCGTCATACTCTCCGGCACCGGCCAACCGCCCGCGCCCATAGTCGCGGCGGGCCGCCTGGCCTGCGATGCGGACATGGTCAAGAACGGCCCCATGCACCGCAGTATCTCCATCTACAATCTGGCTTTCGGAGCGTACAACTCCAAGATAGAGAATCCACGCACGCAGTTCGACTGGCTCTCGCGCGACGAAGCCGTAGTGGACAAGTACGCCGCGGACCCGCTCTGCGTCTTTATCCCCACAACCAGCCTCATGCGTGACATGATGTTCGGGCTTGGCATCCTCAACCGCTCCGACACCATCAACCGCATGCGCACCGACACGCCCATCATCCTCATGAGCGGCGACGCAGACCCCGTCGGCGGCTATGGAATGCAGGTGGCGCGCATTTACCGCGACTACGTCCGCGCCGGCTTCACCGATGTGGCCTACAAATTCTACGAGGGCGCGCGCCATGAGATACTCAACGAGACCAACCGCGACGAGGTCTACTCCGACATCCTGGACTGGCTCTTTATCAAGCTCGGCGAGTAACCGCCGGGACCATTAATACCAAAAGCTGCGGGCTCCTGACTGAGCCCGCAGCTTTTCAGTTCAGCAGTTTTTCCACCGCCTCGCGCAGCGTCGCGTCCGTGCCGACGTTGCCGGGGAAAATCACAAACGGTATTCCCGGGAAGCGGCTCTCGTCCCCTGTGCGCCAGACCGGCACGCCCGGGCAAATCTGGCCCATAACTGTAGCCCGCTTCACGCCCAGCGCCTTTGTACCCACGTCGCTGGAGGTTATGCCGCCCTTTGCCACTACGAACGCCGGGCGCACCTCGAGCCCGCCCACCAGCGACTGCACCGCGTCGGATATTTTCACCGAACGCAGCAGCGCGTCCTCCGGCGTATCTCCGGGTATCAGCAGTTCGCGGCGGCAGGTGCAGGCCACAGCCGTGAGTCCGGCGCGTATTGCCCGCTCCATCTCGCGCCGCACACGCAGAGTCTCGGCGGCGAAGGCCGCCCCGTCCACTACGAGGTCGGAGTTGAACTCAATGAAGGCAGCGCCGGGCAGCTTCCGCAGTTCTTCCAGCTGGCGCGTGGTTTTTCCGGTGTGGGACCCCACTACAACCGCGCCGCCGTTTTTGCACGTGTCCGGCAGCAGCTCGGCGTGCGACAGCAGCGGCCTCACGCTCACCCCGCCCAGCTCACGCACAAGCGAAGCGGCGGTGCGGAATATAAACCTCTTCCCCGCCGTGATGGCGCGGTATACAGCGGCAGCAAATAGCTTCACGTCGGCATAGGAAGCCGAGTTGACCACAAAGCGTGTGTAGTCGCGCGCCGCGCAGAGCTTGGCTGTCACGGCCTCTATGTCGCAGCGGCGCAGCTCATCTATGGTTATACTCACAACCTCACCGGCACGGACTGCTCCGCGGGTCTTCTCCTCTATGTACTCCCTCAGATCGGAGTGGGCATAGCCGAAGGTCGCGTCACGGGCAAACTCTGTGCGCGCAGCCGGGACCAGTTCCTCCCCGCTCAGCACATAGTGCGTATTGCCGAGCGTGTAGCGCCCGCCTTCGAGGAAAAACGGGCAGAGTATCTCGCCGTCTATACTCACGCCGAGTTCGGCCTCGGTCACATAGCGCAGGGTTTCGGTCTCCAGTGGGTAGTGGCCGCGCAGAGTGGAGTCTCCCCGGCTCACAAGCACGTACTCCTTCCCCGTCTCCCGCGCAGCTCTCGCCGCAGCCTCTGCTATCTCCGTGTGAACGCGGCGGGTACGCTCTGCCGTAAAACTGCGCGAGTTCGTGAGTATAAAAAACAGCCGTCCTTCCTCCCGGAAGCCGGACAGTACGCTCTCATACGACCAGTCGGTGTAGACCGAGACGTCATGCACCGTCTGCACTCCGGTCGGGTCGTCGTCCAGAATGACCAGCTTTATGCGGCCCGCCGCCAGCTCGCGGCGCAGGAGCGCATCGCATTTTGCCTCATCGGCCTGGGGCAGCGTATCAAGTACGCTGGCACTGATTGATTGTTCCATAGTATCACCCTAAGAGATTATACCCGCTTTTGGCTGCCAGTGCAACGGCTCAAAAAAGCTCCCCTGGTTGGGGAGCTTTTTTAATATTAAATTGTACTCAGCCGCTGTAGGCGCTGCTCCACTCCTGTTCAAGAGCTTCCCAGTCGCGCTCGGTCAGCTTGTCCGTCCAGCGCTCGACCGTCTCACTGTCCACACGGACCCAGTCGTAGTCGTGGCTGTTGGTGGCCTCCTGTATGTCGGCGTAATACCAGGCGCCGTAGAGGTTATCCGGCCAGACATTCATCTCGTCCTCGTCGAGCAGATGGTCCTCGTGCGGGACGCGGCCCAGCACGCGGTTGACTATCGTGACCGCCTCGGCACGGGTGATGTAGCTGTCGGGATGGAAGCCGCCGTCTTCATAACCGTCAACCAGGCCCATGTCCACGGCCGCCTGCACGTAATCGGCGTACCAGCTCGAATAGGAGACGTCGTTGAAGGCGCCCTCGTACTCGGCGGTGTAGTCGAAGAAGCGGGTGGCAATTGCGGTGAACTCCGCACGGGTTATCGGGGCGTTGGGCCGGAAGGTGCCGTCCTCGTAGCCGTCGATGATCCCGGCGTTGCTCAGGGTGGATACTGCGTTGTTGAACCAGTCGGTAGCGGACACGTCGCTGTAATCGTTCTCCTGGCTCCAGAAATCGGCGCGGGCCTCATCCGTGAGCAGACGGAAGAAGATTGTGGCAACCTCGGCACGGGTGATGTTGTTGTTCGGTTTCACCTCACCGTCCTCGTAGCCCACTATGTAGGCGAAGTGGTCCTCGGTGTTGAGCCACTTGGGTTCGTAATCGCGGTCAGGCTCGTCCACTTCTTCCTCGTCGTCCGGATCAGGCACGTTGGGCCTGCGTCCGTCGTCCGTCTCATATACGAGCGCGAAGGGCGAGAAGCTGTTGGTGGTAAAGGTCACGTATTCCTGTCCGTTGATTCTGACCACGTCAACGTCGTTGATGTTCTCCTTGTTCGCACCAGCAAGGTCACTGGCGTCAGAGATGCTGCTGCGGTCCATGTCCGTGTAGTGGACGACGTAGAACTCGTCGCCCTCAGCGTCGTCAGGCACCGGCCAGTAGATGGTCAGGGAACCGTCCATGTTGATGACCGTGTTGCCGTTGGCGTTGTCAACGAGGTCCATGTACTTGAGCTCATAATCGGCATCGCGCAGGTTGACGTCCAGAGTATCCTCGACGTGGCTGATTGCGTCATCGCCCATTTCGGCGTTGAAGCTGGCGCTGTTGGACACCTCATCTACCAGCAGCTGCACCCGATCGGTGTCGATTTCCACCTGGGTGTCGTTGACGTAGTAGGTGTTGGTCTCGTTGTGAACCGCGGTTATACCGTCGTTGGCGCTGACATCGTCAGTGTCGGTACCGAGGTCGTTGACGTACTCGAAGTTAGTAGTGCTGCGGATGGTGAGCGTGCCTTCGCCGACTTCTACACTGGCCTTTATGGCACTTCCGTTAATCTCAAATACAGCTTGTATGTTTGCCTGTTCAAGCCCACCGGGATTGATGGTCATTGTAAACGTGTCATACACGTAATCGCTGCTCATCAAAATGTCGTCAGTATTAACAACAGTATCTCCATTCTTATAGAGTATACGCACCGGAGTACCGTTGTCATCATCAGAGCGGTTGGGGGTCAAACTGTACACATAGCGATTTGGGTTGCCGCTTTCATCTACATCGTATATTCCAACGTATTCCAGGCCCCAGTTGCGCACATTCTCGCCGTCAGCGTACTCAAAGTGTAGAATATCCTCCAGTCGGCGCGCACCAGCTTCGCCTGACTCGATATTCAGCCACTCTCTTACAGCCGCAGACAGCACAAGGTGGTAGCCGGGCTCCGGCAGGCCGGAATCTGTCTCAGTGATTATGTTGCCACTTGCATCAGTGATGCCGCCATACGGAGTTCCTCCAGTATAAGCCACCATATTCGCCGGAGCGATCTCAACAGTATAATCATCCATTTCTACTGTGATTTCTTTATCCGGCTCTTCGCCGTTACCGTCAGATATGGCGTTTACAAGGTTGTTTCCGATATCATCGGCCACCACGGTGTAGGTGTAGACGATTGCAATGCTTTCGCCCACCTCGAGACTGGTAATGGTGATGGTTGCTGTGCCGTCCTCGCCCGGTGTCACAGAGTAACCGGCGTCTTCGGCTATAGTACCAAAGTCAAGCTCTCCGGCGCCGTTGAAGGTGTCGGTCAGGATGATGTCCTCAAGCACCGTGTTGCCTTCATTGGTAACAGTGATGGTGTAAGTCAGCACATCACCCACTTGGGCTTTGTAGTTCTCCGGCACATCATCACCGTCAACCGCAGTCAGAGCTTTGTCGAGGGTGTAAACGCTGTTAGTACCCTTGAAGTGCGCGTAGAAGGTGATGGTAGTACCGCCTTGGACTTCACGCTCAACAAAAGGATCGACGCTGGTCTCTCCAGTGCCCTCTGTCCAAATGTCGAATTGATAGTTTTCGTTAGCAACCTTCGTTACCTCTACAGGCGTGATTGTGCCGGTTTGCGTGGGATTTCCGTTCTCATCCCTCAGCGTAAACACTTGGAATGTATCTCCGCTGACGCTGCCATTTTCATCTGCCGATTTGAAGTTCACAAACACCTGATACTTGTCGGGGATTTCGTCGTCATTTGTATCCGTGTCGAAGTACGCGGTGTAGGTGTACTCTTTGCCGCCTTCTGCGGCAAAGGTGTCGCTCAGGCTGGCGTTCCAGGAGGTCTGCTCGTCCGGTTCAGTCCAGTAGTCGAAGGCGTAGTCGTCCTCTGCCGTCGCTATGGAGCTGGCGGTGACGTCACCGGTGTAGGTACCGTCGTTATCTTCGTCAGTCAGCGTCTCAACCTGGATTGTCGGGGAGACGGAGCCGTTGCCGTTGGAAACGTACTTTATCAGCGCCTGCTGATAATCAGGCACATCGTCGCCGCCTTCATCGTCGTCGGTCTCGTCGTCCTTCCAGTTGTCGAGGGAGTAGACGAGGTTGACGGTTACGGGGCCGGAGATGGTGCCGGAGCGGTCAGCCTCAGGCGTGGACAAAGCTGCGTCAAAAACGTAGTTGCCGTCAGGGCCTGTCACAGTCGCCGGGGCAACGTGGGTACCGTCAGTTTCAGGGCTGATAACAACGCTCCAGTTGGCTCCATCGTCGAGGGTGTAAGTATCAGTGTCGAACAGAGTTCCGCTTGTGCTCTCGTAGTAGCTGTTCACCGTGAGGGTGTACTGCGGGGTTACGGTGACGATGGCGGTATCGGTAACCGTTATGTCCCCAGCCGTCGCTGTGGCGGTGTTGGTTATGCCCTCTTCAACGTCATTGGCAGTTGCCTCGTAACTGTAGGTAATAGTTACGCTTTCACCTACAGCAAGGCTTTCAATGATATATTGATGGTCCCCATTAAGCGCAGCATCAGGGTCGCCAGGTACGCTGATAGTCGTGTTGCTTGTCCACTTGTTGTCGCTGACAGCCACGTTCGTCAGAGCAACGCCGCCAACGTTCTCAACTTCGATTGTGTACACAATCGTATCTCCAACTTTGACCGTGTTGTTAGTGGCATTAGTTGTCTTAGTAACACTGAGCTCAGCCACGTCAGTCTTGACGGTATCACCACCTGTCACGCTGTTGGTTATGGTCTTGTCGCCCTCTTTAACGGTGTAGGAGGCGGTAATCTCCACTTTGCCGCCATTGGCCGCGAGGTTTTCAAAGCTTATTACACCGCCACTCACAGACACGTTGTCATTAGGCATTGTGCCCCAGACCAGCTCTGCCGCTTCTCCGTTAACCTCAAACGTATCCGTCACACTGCCGGTGGCGGCGGTGTTGCCGTTGTTGGTGATGGTGACGGTGTAGTTGAGCACGTCGCCGACCTGCGCCACGAAGCTGGCATCATCAGTTACATCATTAGTTACACCATCGCGGGTATAGGAGGTGAGCGCCTTGGTCGTGCTCACGTCGGTGTATCCGACAGTGACGGTTGCGTCGTCTTTACCATCCACAGTTTGATTTTCAAACGTGGCAGTAGCCGTGGCGGTGTTCTTAATCTGGTGGTTGCCGTCCGCATCGGATGCTTTCACCGTGTAAGTGTAGGTTATGGTGACGATGCCGTCATCGGCAAGGGTATCGATAGTGTAGGACTTATCCGTCGTATCAAGAGCCGCATTGTCGTCTCCGGTCACGGTGATGTCCGTAACTTTCCCGCTTGTCCACATGTCATCGATAACCTTGACGTTACTCAGATCCACGTTGCCGGTGTTCTCGACAACGACGGTGTAAGTCAGCGGCGTGCCCTCGGCAACGATGCCACTTTCCGAAACGTTCTTTGTAACGGTCAGACCAGGAGCATTCTTCGTGTAGCTGTTGGTCAGCTCAAGCTCCGCAGTGCCGCCGGCGGCGAGGTCTGCGCTAACGCTCGTGGAATTTGTTTCATCGCGCGTATAACCTATGACGGCGTAGTTCTCCTCCGTCGCCGTGTACTCACCAGCGGGGACGCCAGTGATTTCCCAGGTGTAGGTGATGCTGCCATCTTCGTTTGTGGTTGTGCTTGTATCATCATTTATGGTCAGGCTATTGCTGTAACCATTCGGACCTGTGACCGCAATTGCAAAGCCGTTAGGCAGCGTATCAGTGCCTTCCAGCCCACTAACCGTCTTAGTCACAGTCAGCGTGCCGGTGGTGGTTTGGGTTTCACCGTAATACTTAATTACGTAGTCGGTTTCTGTATCGGCTGCATCTGCTTCTTCCGTGATGTACTGCAGCGTTTCAGCAGCAAGGCGATCGCCATTGTTCATGCTGCCCAGATACCAGCCGACGAACTCTTGTCCGGTGGCCGTCGTGTACGTCGGCAGAGTGAAACTGGTGGACAAGCCGCTGTTCTGCCAGAAGCGGTTGGAATCACTGTCATCGGTAGGAGCATCGTTTGTTTTGCCAGAACCATCTGCCCTGTATGCAACATAGATGTCGCTAGTGTTGCTGAGCCCTTCGTCCTTTTGCTCGTTTACATAATACTCAACCGTGTACTTCGAACTCAGGTAGATCTTCATGTCCACATCGCCAGAGCCGGAAGTTGTATCATCTGCCACGTTGTCCACAGTGTAGCTGCCGGAACCGCTCCTCACATCTTGCGGTGAACCGCTGCCAAAGGACTGGTTGTACTCGATGCTGTCGAGCACGTACCGGTTGTCAATATCGCTGATGATGATATCAACACAATCGTTATTTACTTCATCATTCGGGTTGATATTGAAGTCGGCTGTAATAGTTCCATCCGCGTCAACAGTGGTATCGAAAGCTGTATATTCGCTCCCTTGTCTAGCCAAGCTGAGACGGGCAAGCGGATCAGTCACCTTCTCACCATCGACGTAGACCTCTATCGTCACCGCCGTGCCGTTGAGGGGGTCTGCAACCTTTACATCAACTGAGGGGCTATCGTCGAGCAGTGTAGACTCGTCGTTAAATTGAGAGTCTTCGTCCGCTTTGTAATGCAGGCCGGCTTTACTGTCCCTCGTATCGTTGGTAGGATATACACCGGTCTCAGTTATTGCAGTTTCATCCAGTTCAATCGGGAACTCGACAACGAGTTTGCAGCCCGAAACATCGCCATTCTGCTCTGTGACAGCGTTGGTAACATAATCGAAACCGGTGATATTAATTGTGTCGCCATTAATGGTAACGGTCACATCATCAACATTGCCATGATGATTTGACCAGCTAGTAACTTCGCCATCTTCGTTCACATTCTCTGCATCAACAGTGTAAACTTCCACCTTGTTCATGTCCACAGAGCCGTTGATTGTCAGGTCCGCAGGGAAGTTGAAGTAACTAGACAGAGTGTCTGTCAGCACTGCCTCAGCGTCGGGGTAGACATCAAGCGTACTCTGTGTAATAGAGCTGGAAAGCCCTTCGAACACGTCGTTGAGTCCTTCAGGATTATCAGCAGAAAGATAATAGCCGCCAGTATAGCTACCTGTGCCAAGAGTCAGGTCCCCCCAGTCATTGCTATCCCCTCGCCTGTCGCTTACACTCGCCTCCGGGTAGTTGGAGGATACCGCCTGCATATATTTGTTGGCGTTGCTCGTATAGCTTCCATTGGGGTTTGCATTGGGATTGGCACCATCAAATATACCTACAGTATAAATGGTCACGCCATCGTCTTTCATGTCCTTGGCAGTGTTCACCGCCCTTGAAGCCACGGTGCCATCGAAGCCGTAGTCACCCGGCTCTCCATCGGTAAAGAGAACGACAACCTTTTTGGATTCCCGGCTTATTTCATCAAGCACATCGTTGGCTTTATCCAGACCATCGTCAGCCTGAGTGCCTCCATCAGCCCCAAGCCGGTTTACTGTGTCTTTCAGATTATCTGGATTACTGGTAGGCCACGCTTCAACATTAGCACTACTATCAAAAGACACGATGCTGATACTGTTTTCGTTGTTTTGAGCAATCACGTCGTCTATGAAGCCGTTAACAGCGTCCTTCATGGCCTGCAGCTTGGTTGTGCTGGAATATCTCCTTGTATACAGAGTGCCTTGGTAACGCTCTTCGTCCCAGCTTGCATCATCACTCAGAGTATTCCACCGCTCCCCTTCGGTGTAGTACCCGAGCTGATAGGTGTAGTAAGAATCATAGCCGGATCCATGCTGCGTTCGCAGCACACAGACTTGATAATACTCGCCATCCACTTCTACATAGTAGTTGCTTTCAGCAATATTGTTGTAATAGAAATCGTACCAATCTACAAGATGGCTCGCACTCCAGTTTTGCCTCTGGTCAGCGTTATATTCCCACTGCCCATCGCCAAAGCTTTCAGCCATAGAGCCGGAAGTGTCCAAAACCAGCACTATGTCAAGCGGAGTGGTCTCGCCTGGCACTGTTGTTATCTTATTAGAGGCATAAGCCTCCAGCGTGAGGGTGTAGCCTTCTTCCTGACTGCCGCTCACGCTTTTATTTACAGTGACATTGTTCTCTGTGTTGGTAACGCTATCTTGCGTCTCGCCAGGTGCTGCCAATGCGCCCATGGGCATCAGTCCTACTAGTAGGGCCAGGACCATGAACACCGCCAATAGGCGTCTCTTCATAATCTTTTTTCCTCCTCGTGAGTAAGTCTCGCGCCCGGGGGCGCGGCATATGTAAATGGCTGCACATTCTTTCTCCTTGCCCTGCCGGCGCAGACGGGACATCCGGCGAACCGCCCGCGGGCACGGGTAAATATGACTGCGCGCCAGACATGTCCCTCGGCGCAGCGCCACCACACGCGCTTGTGGCTGCCCGTGGTCACCATCGAGGGCGTCAACAGGCCGTTCATATCCTGCGCCCACTCCTTCGCCACCTTCGGTTCTACCGTGGCGAGGTCGTTGAATCCCCGCAGCACCTTGCGCGAAGTGCAATACGGACAGCCGCTGCCCGTACTGTTGCGCGAGCCCACCGACGCGGGGTATTCGTGTCCCAGCGGGCAGAGCCACCAGACGCGCCGGTTGCTGTAGGGCGTGACGTCATGCGGGGTGAGTGAGCCGTTCTTCGTCGGATGCCACTCGGCGGCCAGCTCCGGATTTGCGCTGGCCAGGTCGTTTTCTCCCGGGGCCACCAGCTTCCCGGCACAGTACGGGCACCCCGCGCCCTCATAGCGCGAGGATATCCGAGTACGCCACGTGTGTCCCTTATCGCAGCGCCACCACACGCGCCTGCCGCTGCCGGGAAAGACATCGTGCGGAGTGAGCGGGGCGTTCTTTTCCTCGTCCCACTCGAGCGCGAGTTCCGGGCAGGCCGTGGCCAGGTCGTTCTCGCCAGTGACTATTTTCCTGTTCGCACACACCGGACATCCGGAGCCGCAGGTGCGCGATTTGATGCTTACGCTCCAGGAGTGGCCCTGTTCACAGCGCCACCAGGCCCGGCGGTGGCTTCCGGGCAGCACCATGTCCGGCGTAACTGGAGCGTTTTTCTCTCTGTCCCACTGCGCGGCCAGCTCGGGATAGAGCGTTGCGAGGTCGTTCTCGCCGGGGATGGGCAGGCGTCCGGTACAGTACGGGCAACCCGTCTGGCCGCTGGTTCGCCCGGTAACGCTGGTTTCCCAGACGTGGCCCTTGGCGCAGCGCCAGTGAACGCGCACTTTGCTGCCGTAAGATACGTCCCGGGGTGTGAGAGAGCCGTTTTCCAGCTCGTCCCATTCTTCGAGCAACAGTGTCCTCCCCGTCTCTTCGCAGAAATCGTATAGCGTTTTGCGCATCGCACCATCCCTTCGTCCTGTGTATTGGACAGAATCCGTCTTCTGTCTGGTGGCGGCTTATATAAAGGAAATAAAAAAAGCGAGTCGCTTTTGTGAAAGCGACTCGCCATGAATTTGGGTCATACTGAGCAGGCCGGTTGTAAGAAACTACTAAAATCCCGGCCTGAGTTTTTGCGTTTATTTTTGAATGTCACGCTTGATTTGCTTATTTTAAAGTGGTACAATTAGCAAAAGCGGGACTATGTATCCTTTTATCTGCCCCTGTTGTGGACAGAAGACGGATTCTGTCCGGCTTTCTTTTTTATGAGATGAGTTTCATGCGTTCCAGTACCGCGCGGTGCTCGGCTCCCGTGGTCATAAGGTATATTCTCGTCGTCTCCAGCGAGCTGTGTCCCAGCACATCGGCCAGTTTGACCACATCACGGCACTCTCCGTAAAATTCACGTGCAAAGAGATGGCGCAGGTTGTGCGGATAAACCTTTTCCGCATCTACCCCGGCCCTGCGGCACAGCGCCTTCATCTCGGCCCATATCTGCTTGCGTGAGAGGCCGGGTCCGTTCTTTGAGCGGAACACCTCTCCCTGCGTCACTCCGTGCGCTCTTGCATAGCGAAGCAATTTCCTGCGCAGCCTGCCCGGGAGCAGTATGGTACGCACCTTGCCCTTGAGCGAGATTTCCGCAATGCCATCCGTCACCCGCTCGAACGTTATGAATTGCAGTTCGCTCACGCGGATGCCGGTGGCGCAGATGGTCTCCATCACCAGAACCAGACGCTCATTTCTCGACGAACGCGCTGCCTCAACAAGCCGTTCGTACTCGCGGCGTGTAAGCTCCCGCCGCTCGTCGCGGAACATGCGCCGCTGCCTTCTCAGCGGCTTTATTTTGCACTCTTCGCGCCCCATGCTCTCCACGAGTGCATTGAGCGCGGCTATGCGCGTGTTAATTGTGGCCACGGCCAGTCCGGAACTCATCAGCTCGGATTTCCAGTCTGCTGCGGCCTGCCTGTCCAGTTTTCTGGAACCCAGCCAGGCAGAGAACTTACGTGCCGAACGAAGATAGCTTTCAACAGTTGCAGGCGCTTTTTCAGCGCGCCTGAGCAGCTGTTCATAACGCTTCAGATCTGTATCTCTAATACTTGCATTTGTCATCCTATCGCCTCCTGAAGCTGTCTATATTCTAACTCAGGGCGGCTAAAATAAACGTGATTGCGTGTATTTGGTCTATAAATTTGGTAAATTGGTATAAGTTGACCCCGGAATGGCCTTCCGGGGTCAACCTGCATCAGTTACAGATAAGGGAACCACTCCCTGACAGGCTTCACAGCCCGCAGTGCCAGAGCCAGCGCGGTGCTGGCCGCTATGCCGAGAGCCGACTGGACCAGATTGCTTGGCACTCCCGCGAGCGCTCCGGCCAGCGAACCCATCAGCGCACCGTCATAGAGCCAGTACCCGGCAACCATCAGCATCTCAGCCAGGAGACTCGCCAGTACAAGCGACCAGGGTTTCTTATTGCAGGCGTGATAAACCGCTGCGGCCAGCAGAGCCATGAGCGCCTTTATTACCAGCGTCGCCGGTACGTAGGCCATATATCCGCTTATCAGGTCTGCAAGCGCGGGCCCTATGGCGCCTGCCGCCGCGCCATAGGCGCCGCCGAGCAGGTATGCGCCAAGCAGCACAACCGTGTCGCCCAGGTTCATGTACCCTCCCGTCGGGCTCGGCACGCGGATTACCAGCGTCGCCACGCAGGAGAGCGCGGCTATGAGGGCCGTCATAACCAGAGCGCGTGTGCGCATTGAAACGTTCTTGTCGTTTGTCATGTGGATCGCCTCTTGTCGGATGTTTTGCTCTTGCATTTTACGTCGCATGTGATATTATTGAAATAGTCACTTTTAGCTTTTTTAATAATACCAGAGGTGCTCTATGCTGACCTATGACCTTACGGCGCGCGGCCGGACGCCGATATATGAATACCTTTACCACTGCCTGCGGAGCGACATACTCTCGGGCAAGCTGGCCTCCGGGGAAAAGCTCCCCGGCAAACGCGCTCTGGCCGAGCACTTGGGCGTATCTGTTATAACGGTGGAGGCTGCTTACAGCCAGCTTGAGGCCGAGGGCTGTGTGGAGGCCCGGCCGAGGCGCGGGTTTTACGTCTGCGCTGGGGCCATGCCCGCAGTGGCAGCTTCTCAGGGCTGCCCTCCCGCCATACGGGATGGAGAGCGCAAATGGAAGCTGGATCTGCGTTCCAACAGCGTTGACGCCTCGCTCTTCCCCGTCGGAGTGTGGGCAAAGCTCACCCGGCGGGTACTCTCAGAGGACCCGGACGCGCTGCTCACGAGCGTACCTCACGCGGGACTCATGGAGCTGCGTGAGGCCATAGCCGGATACTTGCGCGGCTACAAGGGCATGGCGGTCTCGCCGGAGCAAATAGTGGTAGGCGCGGGCGCCGAATTTTTGTATTTGCTGCTCGCCCAGCTGTTCAGCGGCGCGGCCTTTGCCCTGGAGGACCCCGGCTATCCCAAGATACGCCAGGCTTACACCGGCTCCGGGGCTGTATGCACGCCGGTGGGCCTTGACGCGCAGGGCGTGAGACTGGACGAGCTGCGCGCATGTGGCGCGGCGGTGCTGCACATATCCCCGGCGCACCAGTACCCGACAGGGCTTGTGACTCCGCTGGCGCGGCGCCAGGAACTGCTCAGCTGGGCCAGGAGCACGGGCGGGTATATAATAGAGGACGACTACGACAGCGAGCTGGGCTTCGCGCCCCGTCCCCTGCCCACGCTCTCCAGCATAGACGCCGCGGGCCGGGTCATATACGTAAGCAGCTTCTCTCAAACCATCTCGCCCGGCATGCGCGCAGGCTACCTGGTACTGCCGGAACGGCTGCTCGGCGAGTGGTCGCACAGGCTGGGTTTCTACTCCTGCGCCGTGCCGAGCCTGGAGCAACATGTGCTTGCCAGGTTCATCGCCGGCGGCTACTATGAACGCCATCTTTCACGGCTGCGCAAGGCCTGCCGTGACCGGCGTTCAGCCGTGCTCTCGGCCTTTGCGCGGAGCGGTTTTGCCGGCAGGGTTGAAATATCCGAGCCGGAAGTAGGGCTGCATTTTCTGATGCAAATAAAGACAAAGGCCAGCGACGCCGAACTGCGGCTGCGTGCCGAAAAGCTGGGTCTGCGCCTGGGCTTCATGAGCGACTGTGCGTTTGACCCGCGGCGAGCCCGCGAGCACGTGCTTGTCATCAACTATGCCGCGCTCTCAGGCGGGCGGCTCAGTGAGGCCGTTGAATTGCTCGAGCAAGTGTTAACTTAAAATGAAATTAAAAATGCCGGGAACAATATGCCGCTCACGGCGTCCAAGGTGTATCCCGCTATTGAAAGGATGTACATATATGGAGACAACAACGGGCAACAAAACAACCCGCACAGCTCTCATAATTGTCAGCGTGCTGCTTGTCATAGGTTTGGCGGCCAGCTGTACCCTCGGTGCTCTGGCGCTTTCGCGCATTGACTCACAGGCAGCGAAGATTACTGAGCTCAGCTCCACGCTTGCGAGCGCAATAGGTTCAAACAGCGACACCGTGACTCAGGAGGACGACGTGACGGTGGGCGGGCAGTACATGATTCGCTCCACACTGCCCATCTCTGACGCCTACAAGTCCGGTGACACGTCTGCGCTCGATGAAAAACAGCTTGAAACGCTCAATATGGCCTCTAAGGTGCTCGACGAGATTATTACCGAAGACATGACCCCCTATGATAAAGAGAAGGCCGTCTACGACTGGATGTGCGCAAACCTCGCCCATGAAGGCGGCGTCACCGTCGTAATACCCACGGCGCCGGAGTACAGCGCCGAGCCCTACGGCGTGCTCAAATACGGCGCGGCTGTCTGCGTCGGCTTTGCCACCACCTTCCGGCTCTTCATGCAGATGATGGACATAGACTGCATGGTCGTCCACAACTCCTACCACAGCTGGAACCTGGTAAACCTGGACGGGGATTGGTACCACACTGACATATATTCCGACGTTGGCCGTGGCAATTACGCCAACTTCAACATGACTGACGAGATGTGCTCCAGCGGCCACAACTGGGACACAAACTTCTTCCCCGCCGCCAACGGCCTTACATACTGCTATGCCTACCGCAGTGCGCAGGAACTCACTGACATCTACACTCTGCCGGCCGCAGTGCGCGAAGTGCTCGATGCCGACAGTGTCAGGAATCTCTATTTCATTATGGATGCCGACAAGCACACCCAGCAGGTGGTTTCCGCGCTGCTGGGCAGCACGGACAGCGCGTTCATGACGTACGCCGAGCAGAATGGGCGTGAAATGTGGATGGAATACAATATGCAGGCCGTAAACGGCAAGGTGCTGCTCTCCATAAATATAACAGACTACTCCGACGTCAGTGAAGAACCCACCGAAGAGCTCACTGAAGATGAATACGCCCGCATAGGTGAAGCCGTAACCGGCGCCTTCGGCGACGTGTACAGTGAATATGACTCAGGCGAAACCGGAGTGTTGGAGGATATGCCCGAGGCCACGCCTATGCCCATTCCCGTGGAGGCCGTATGATGAAAAAGCGTATTGTGTTTTTTGTGCTTGCAGCGGCTCTGCTCGTATTGTCTGCCTGCGGCGGCAGCCCTTCCGGCGGCACAGACCCCGTTGCGCTGGGCAAAGACCTCACTGAGCAGGCCGAATCCCTGCCGGACATGACGGTTGTCTCCAGTGAGACCGCAGACGGCGAGGAGCTCTTCCCCTACCTTTCCAGCATGGACTACTCCAAAGTGGCCGGCTACTATCTCGCATACGCGAGCGCCGGCACTGCGGAGGAGATAGCCGTCATCCGTGTACGCAACGCCGCCGATGCCAACGAGGCCCGGGCCTCACTTGAAAAGCATCTCCAGGACCGCCAGGGCATTTTCCGCGTATATGATCCGGAGCAGTCGGCCATGGTAGACAAGGCCAGGATATCCGTCCAAGGCGATACGGTGGCGCTTATCATCTGCTCCAACGCCGACGACGTTGACATTGCCTTCCGCGAAGCGGTTGAGGGTTAAAGATAAAGAGGCATGCTGCGAAGCATGCCTCTTTTACTCACTCTGTCACTGCGGGCTTGTCTGCACGGCGGGTCAGCAGCATCCCGCTTGTAACGGCGGTCAGCGGCGCCACCGTGACGAGTCCAAAGCAGCCTACAAGCGTGTGAAGTATCTCGGCGGCGACGTACTTGAGGTTGAATACGGTGTAGAGCGGCGTGCCCTGGGCCATGAACACCATCAGCAGGGCTATGTAACCGCCAGAATACGCCAGCAGCAGCGTCGTGGTCTGCGTGCTCAGAGCCGCACGGCCCACGGTGAAACCGGACTTTATCGCCTCGCGGGCGGTGATGTCCGGCTTTTTCTCCACGACTTCACTCACCGAACTAGTTATGTCAACCGCAAGGTCCATAACCGCGCCGGACGCGCCGATGAATATGCTGGCCATGAAGATGCGCGTGAGGTTGAGCTGGGAGTATCCGGAATAGAGCAGGCTCTCGGAATAGCTCATGACTGCGCCGTGGATTTTGAACTGGTCGGTGAAAATCATGCCCATGACGCAGGTCACGGCGATGGCCAGAGCGCAGCCGCCCAGCGAGGCCAGGGCGCGGCGGTCGAAGCCGTAGACCAGCGAGACGGTCATGGCCGCCATGATGAGCACCACGCCCAGGCCTATCCAGATGGGGTTCACGCCGTTCAGGCAGCAGGGTACAAGCACCTTCCATATCATGAGCACGCACACGGCAAAGCTCACCAGGGCGCGCACGCCCGTGCGCCCGGCAAAGAGCACGAGCAGCACGCAGAAGAGCGCGGCCAGTATCAGCTCGCCGGGGATGCGGTAGTGGTCGATCATGGAGACGTTGACTATCTCCCCGTCAGTGTGGTTTATACGCACAAGCGCCGTGTCGCCGGGAACAAACACCTTGTCCTGCTCGAGCGAGCCGTTGAGGTCGTTGTTGCCCTCGGTGACGGTCCCCTTGAACTCGCCGGAGAGGATTTCCAGCTCGCACACCTGGTCTCCTGAACGCACGAGGCCGGTGTCTACAATACGGCTGTCGTCAGTCGAAATCACGCGCGCGGGGCAGAGTATGCTCTCCTGGTAAACCAAATTGTCCTCATAGCCGGTCGGTATGAGAATGAGCGCTGCAATCAGCACAAGCCCCACCAGTATGGGGCCGTAGTTGGATACAAATTTGCGGTTGAATATTTTACGCATTGGTTTTCTCCGGTGTTAAACATATGTCCGACAAATTGCCGCCCTCTTGTGAGGGCGGCAATTCGCCGCAGGGTATGTGATTACGTATCAGCTTTTTACTTTAAGCGCTGTGGCTCACTCAACGCCGAGCATGTCAGCGAGCTTGTTGTAGATGTCGGTGTTGTCGTAGTAGCCGTTGAACTCTTCAGCGTTCACGCCGTCGGCGAAGACCGCGACAGGCAGGCCGGTGTGGCTGTAGCTGGTGAAGCTGACGCCGGACTTGTTGTTGA
>CAKNRQ010000035.1 GCA_930990965.1 uncultured Clostridia bacterium | reverse complement strand
CACCGGCGGCACCACCAACCCCTACGGCACCACGAAGCTCTTCCAGGAGCGCATATTGATGGACTACTGCGCCGCTGACCCGACGATGAACGTCGCCCTGCTGCGCTATTTCAACCCCATCGGCGCGCACGAGAGCGGCCTCATCGGCGAAGACCCGCGTGGCATCCCCAACAACCTCGTGCCCTACATCGCCCAGGTGGCCGTCGGCAAACTGGAGAAGCTGCACGTCTACGGCAACGACTACCCCACCCGCGACGGCACCGGCGTGCGCGACTACATCCACGTCGTCGATCTCGCCCGCGGCCACGTTGCAGCGCTCAAGAAACTGGCCCAGAACTGCGGTCTCTTCACCTGCAACCTCGGCACCGGCAACGGCTACAGCGTCCTCGACGTGCTGCACGCCTATGAGAAGGCCTGTGGCAAGACCCTGCCCTATGTCATTGACCCGCGCCGCCCCGGCGACATCGCCGAGTGCTACGCCGATCCCGAGAAGGCCCGCGTGGAGCTGGGCTGGGAGGCTCAGTACGGCATCGAAGAGATGTGCGAGAGCTCCTGGAAGTGGCAGAGCGCCAACCCGAACGGCTACAACGCGTAACTTTCACATAACAGCAGATATAGAGGAATGTCCCGGCGGCATTCCTCTATAATTAAGCCGTCAAACGGCAGAGTAAATCTATCCAAACCATTTAATTGTAGGGGGATAAGAATATGAACAAACCTGTTCTTGTCGTTATGGCCGCCGGTATGGGCAGCCGTTACGGCGGGCTCAAGCAGCTCGACCCGGTGGGCAACCACGGTCAGCTCATAATAGACTACTCCATCTATGACGCGCGGCGCGCCGGTTTTGAGACCGTCGTGTTCGTGATAAAGCACGAAATTGAGGAAACCTTCAAGGCCGCCATCGGTGACCGTCTTAGCAAGGTAATAGACGTGCGCTACGCCTTCCAGGAGCTCGGCGACCTGCCGGCCGGCTACTCCGTCCCCGATGGCCGCGTGAAGCCCTGGGGCACCTGCCACGCCATACTCGCCGCCAGGAACGTCGTGGACGGCCCGTTTGCCGTGGTCAACGCCGACGACTACTACGGCCCCGAGGGCTTTAAAGAGATATACGACTACCTGGCCAACAACCCTGACCGTCCCGGCTGCTACGAGTTCGCCATGGTTGGCTACCGCCTCGGCAACACGGTGACCGAAAACGGCTCCGTCGCTCGCGGCATCTGCGAAGAGGACGAGCACAACTTCCTCGTGCGCGTTACTGAACGCACCCGTATCGAGGCCGAGGGCGCCGACGCCCGCTTCACCGAGGACGGCGGCGAGACCTGGACCCATCTGAGCGGCGACACCGTCGTGTCGATGAACCTCTGGGGCTTCACCAGGAGCTTCATGGACGAGGCTCTCTCCCGCTTCCCCGCCTTCCTGGACAAAGCCGTTGTCGAAAACCCGCTCAAGGGCGAATACTTCCTCCCCAGCGTCGTCACCCAGCTCCTGGACGAGCACAAGGCCCGCGTAAAAGTCCTGCGCAGCGCGGACAAGTGGTACGGCGTCACCTATCGTGAGGACCGTCCCGTTGTGCTCAAGGCGATAGCGGATATGACCGCATCCGGGCTGTATCCCGACAATCTCTGGGAGGTATGAGCATGTCTAAAGCCGAACAGTATCTGAACGAGGCCCTGTCTGCCTGGGACTTCGGCGGCGAGCTCGTAGGCGCGGTGCGCTACGGCCACGGCCACATCAACGACACCTTCTGCGTCCACACCCAGCCGGGCGAGGATCCGTGCCGCAGGTTCATACTCCAGCGTCTGAGCTCTGCCGCGTTCAAGCACCCCGAGCAGGTCATGGCTAACATATCCGGCGTGACCGCCTATCTCGGCGAGAGGCTCGCATCCGAGGGCGGTGATCCCGAGAGGGAGACGCTGACCGTGTTCAAGACCGCCGGCGGCGAGCCCTATTACACGGACAGCGAGGGCAGCGTCTGGCGCTGCTACCCCTTCATCGAGGGCACCGTGTGCCTGCAAAATGCGGAGACGCCGGAGCTCTTTGCAGCCTCCGGCCGCGCCTTCGGCCGCTTCCAGCGCGAGTTGAGCGGCTACAGCGCCGACACCCTCTACGAGACGATACCCCGTTTCCACGACACCGAAGACCGTCTGGCCAAGCTCCGCGCCGCCGTGGCCGCTGACTCCGAAGGCCGCGTGGCCGAGGTCGGTCACGAGCTGGAATTTGTCGAGGCCCGCGCCGCCGACTGCTCCGTTGCGCTCGAGGCCCTACGCGAAGGCAAGCTTCCGCTGCGCGTCACGCACAACGACACCAAGCTCAACAACGTGCTAATCGACCGAGCCAGCGGCGAAGGCATCTGCGTCATAGACCTGGACACCGTCATGCCGGGGCTCTCCATCAACGACTTCGGCGACTCGATACGCTTCGGCGCCAACGACAACGAGGAAGACGAGCCGGACCAGAGCAAGGTCCACTTCAACCTCGACCTCTACGAAGTCTACACCCGCGCCTTCCTGGAGGGAGCAGGCGGCGCGCTGACTGACGCCGAGCTCGACTACCTGCCCTGGGGCGCAAAGCTGATGACCCTGGAATGTGGCATACGTTTCCTCACCGACTATCTTGAGGGCGACCACTACTTCCACATCCAGCGCCCGCAGCAGAACCTCGACCGTGCGCGCACCCAGTTTACGCTGGTTAAAGGCATGGAGGACAATTGGGACGCCATGCACGCCATAGTCAACAAGTACCGCGCCAAGTGACGCTGCATATATAATAGTAGCAAGAGGCTCCCGGTCTTACCGGGAGCCTCTTGCTATTTCTCTGCCTGGCGGCGGGCGTTGTCCGCGCTGCCGAGGTAAGTCTCAAGTATCAACTGCGCCGCCACAGCGTCCACGCTCTTGCGGTGCTTTTTTTCGCGCTTGCCGTTGGCGCGCAGTATGTTGTGCGCTTCCACGCTCGTGCGCCGTTCGTCGCGCAGCAGCACTTCCGGCGTTCCTGCCGCCAGAAGCGCTTCGGCCAGTTCCCGGCACTTCCCCGCTCGCGGACCCTCGCTGCCGTCCATGTTCAGCGGCAGGCCGAGCAGTATGAGGCCGCAGTCTCGCTCGTGGGCCAGTTTTACCACGTTTTCGACGACTTTCTGCGCGTCCCACTCCGTGAGCACCAGCGTGTCGCCGCAGAGTATACCGCGCTCGTCGGATATTGCAACCCCCGTGCGTGCGTCGCCGTAGTCCAGGGCCATAACCCTCATTTCCGCTCTCCCCTTCCAAGTACATATTCACGGACCGCGCCGGCCATGTAGAGCGAGCCCACACAACAGGCCATGCCGTCCGGCTGCGAGCGCCTCAGCGCCGCATCCACCGCAGACTCTGTCGTGTCAAAGGCCTCGGCTTTGCAGCCCTCGCTGCGCAGAAACTCCGCGAGCACGGATGCATCCAGCGCGCGCGGCGAGTCCGGCGTGGCGCAGATGAACTCGTCTGCCACAGGTATGAGCAGCCGCGCCATGTCCTGCCAGTTCTTATCCGCGAGCGCCCCGAAGAGCAGCACCCTGCGGGTGTTCGGGTAATAGCGCTCCAGCGTCGCGGCCGTGGCCGCGAGGCACTGCGGGTTGTGGCCGCCGTCTATTACGAAGTCCGGGTTCTTGAGCACACGCTCAAACCGCGCCGGCCAGACGGCGCGCGCAAAACCTCGCCGCACCGCGTCAACTGGCAAGTCCCAGCCCGCGCCGCGCAGTTGTTCGATGGCTTCCAGAGCGACGGCGGCGTTTCGAAGCTGGTGCTCGCCCAGCAGAGTTATGGCGTACTCCGTCCCGCGATAGGTAAAACTCTGGCCCGCGAAATCGTCACTGAGCGGTTTTATCTGAGAAAAGTCGGCAAAACACAATTGAGTCCCCGTCAAGTCGGCCGTCTCACGCAGTACGGCGCGGACGCTCTCCGGCAGGTCATAGGCCGCGGCCCGCCCGCCTTTGAATATACCCGCCTTCTCAGCCGCTATGAGCTCGAGCGTGTCGCCGAGCACGGCGGTGTGGTCAAGGCCTATGTTGGTTACGACGGCGCAGTCCGGGCATCCAATCGCATTCGTCGCGTCCAATCTGCCGCCCAGCCCTGTCTCGAGCACCACTAAATCGCAGCCCGCCTTGACGAAGCAGTGCAGCGCAAGGGCCGTGGTCAGCTCAAACTGGGTGCAGGGTTCCTCCATACCATCGGCAGCTTCCGCAAGCTCGGTCACTGCCAGGGCGAAGTCCCCGTCGCTTATGTCACGCCCGTCCACGCTGATGCGCTCATTCATGCGCGCCAGGTGCGGCGAGATGTAGAGGCCGGTGCGCAATCCGGACTCCGTGAGCGCGTATCTGAGCAGCGCGCAGGTGGAGCCCTTACCGTTGGTGCCCGCCACGTGTACAAATCGCAGCCGGTCCTGCGGCCTGCCCAAGCGTTCGAGCAGTTCACTCACCCGCTCGAGCCCTGGCTTTGAACCCAGCCAGGACACTCCGTCGAGGTATTTTATAGCAGCTTCATAGTCCATAGCGCACCTCCGTTCACGTGCTAGATTATACCACTACCCGGAAGCTCCCCGCAATCCCTCATTATAATATAAAGGTGCGCCGGAGCTGGAAAGCCATCCTGCTCCGGCGCGGTTGTGGGAGGTGATATCTTTTTTTAACCTCCGAGGTAGGCACGGCGCACGGAGTCGCTTTCAGCGAGCTCTTTGCCGGTGCCGCTCAGGCTTATGGTGCCCGTCTCCATGACGTAAGCCCTGTCCGCAACGGACAGCGCCATCTGGGCGTTCTGCTCCACGAGCAGTATGGTGGTGCCGCTTTCGTGCAGCCTTTGAATGATCTCGAAAATCTGCTCGACCAAGATGGGCGCCAGGCCCATGCTCGGCTCGTCGAGCATCAGCAGCTTCGGGCGGCTCATGAGCGCGCGGCCCATGGCCAGCATCTGCTGCTCGCCGCCGGAGAGGGTTCCGGCGACCTGTTTGCGGCGCTCTTTGAGGCGCGGGAACTGCGCGAATACCTTCTCGAGTTCGGCCTCTACGCTGCCGCCGCTCTGAGTGTATGCGCCCATATCCAGGTTTTCCTGCACGGTCATCTGCAGGAAAATGCGCCTGCCCTCCGGAACCTGGGCCAAGCCGCGTTCGACTATTTTGTGCGGCGGGAGTTTGGAGATGTTCTCGCCGCAAAATTCTATGCTGCCGGTGCGCGAACGCAGCAGTCCGGAAATAGTTTGCAGAGTGGTGCTCTTGCCCGCGCCGTTGGCGCCGATGAGCGTGACTACCTCTCCCTCGTTGACGTGGAAGGAGATGCCCTTTATGGCGTGTATGGCGCCGTAGTATACATTTATATTATCTACTTTCAGTATCTCTCCCACGGCTCACGCCTCCTTCTTCCGGCCCAGATAGGCCTCGATGACGACGGGGTTGTTCTGGATGTCCTCCGGCGTGCCCTTTGCAATGACCTTGCCGAAGTTCAGGACGCAGATGCCTTCGCAGATGCCCATGACCAGGTTCATGTCGTGCTCTATGAGCATAATGGCTATCTGGAAGGTGTCGCGTATTTTCATGATGTTCTCCATGAGCTCGGCCGTCTCGGAGGGGTTCATGCCCGCGGCGGGCTCGTCGAGCAGCAGCAGGCTCGGGTTGGTACCCAGCGCTCTGACTATCTCCAGCCGCCGCTGTGCGCCGTAGGGCAGGGAACCCGCCTTCTTATTGGCGAGGTCCTGCATATCGAAGATACTCAGCAGCTCCATGGCGCGCTCGTGGGCGATGCGCTCCTGCTTCCAGTACGCGGGCAGGCGCAGTATACCGCCGAAGTAGCCGTATTTTATCTGGTTGTGCATGCCGAGTTTGACGTTGTCCTCAACCGACAGGTTGGAGAAGAGGCGTATGTTCTGGAAGGTGCGCGCGACGCCCAGCTTGTTCACCTGTACAGTGTTCATGCCCGCGGTGTCGTGACCGTCCACCATGATGGTGCCGCGCGTGGGCTGATAGACCTTCGTGAGCAGGTTGAAGACCGTTGTCTTGCCCGCGCCGTTGGGGCCTATGAGTCCGGCTATCTCCGTGCGGCCTATGGTTAGGTTGAAGTCGTCTACGGCGGTGAGGCCGCCGAAGTCTATGCCCAAATGCCGTGCCTCCAGCACCGGCAGCTTGTCCAGGTCGCGCTCAGGTATATATGCGTCGCTGGGCATGTTCACAAGCGGGCTCTCGTTTTTGGATTTGACCTTAGCCATTTGCCGCACCTCCTTTCGCTTTATTGCCCTTGCAGGCAAAGATGCCCTTCACGCCTCCTACGGAGCGCGAAAACACGGCCTTGGCCTGCGGGCTGTTCGTGGCCAACATGACGAGGATGAGCACGATTGCGTAGACCAGCATGCGGTAGTCCTCAAAGCCGCGCAGTGCCTCGGGCAGTATGGTCAGGACAGTTGCGGCAATGATGGAGCCCCAGATCTTGCCCAGGCCGCCGAGCACAACGAACACGAGAATTAGTATCGAGGTGTTGAAGTTGAACTTCGAAGCGCCGAGGTTGGAAAAGTTGAGGCCGTAGAGCGCACCGGCCGCGCCTGCCAGGGCGGCGCTGGTGACGAAGGCCATGAGCTTGTACTTGGTGACATTGATGCCCACGCTCTCGGCGGCGATACGGTTGTCTCGCAGGGCCATGATGGCGCGGCCGGAGCGGCTGCGCACCAGGTTGAGCACTATGACCAGCGTAATCATGATGAGTATGAAACCCGCGGTGAAGCTGGCTATGGTGTCCGTACCCGTGGCGCCCTGGGCGCCCTTTATAATCTCTATGCCGTTTTCGGTGAGGCCCAGGTCGGAGATGGTCTTGCTGCCGTCAAAGTTGAAAATCACGTGCAGGCCGTTCTCGTCGTGGCCGACGATGAGGCAGTTTATGAGTTCTTTTATGATTTCCCCGAAGGCCAGGGTCACTATGGCGAGGTAGTCGCCGCGCAGGCGCAGCACCGGGACACCGACGATGAGGCCAGTGACGGCGGCGCAGGCCGCGCCGACACACAGCGCTATGACGAGCCGCACCGGCTCGCTCGGTATACTGGCCTGAAAACTCATGGCCGCAACTATGCCCGAGAAAGCGCCGACGCTCATGAAGCCCGCGTGTCCGAGGCTGAGCTCTCCGAGCACACCGACTGTGAGGTTCAGGGAGATGGCCATGACTATGTAACAGCAGATGGGCACCAGCTGGCCCTGGAATGAGCGCGTGAGCATGCCCTGGCTGCCGAGAACCGTCACGACGGCGAAGGCAAGGATGACGCCGAGATAGGTGGCGTAGTCTATTTTCGCGGCCTTACTCAGCCTGGGGGCCCTATTGGCGGCCGATTTTATCTTTTTACCCATTGCGCTCACCTCAAACTTTCTCCGGCACGAATTTGCCGAGCAGTCCGGCCGGGCGCACAAGCAGCATGATGATAAGCACGGCGAACACGATGGAGTTGGCCAACTGGGTGGAGATATACGCCTTGGCCATAGCCTCAATCACGCCCAGCAGTATGCCGCCCAGGAACGCCCCGGGTATGGAGCCTATGCCGCCGAACACCGCCGCCGTGAAGGCCTTGATGCCGGGCATGGAGCCGGTAGTCGGCATGAGCGAAGTGTTAAACGAGCATAGCAGCACTCCGGCGACGGCCGCGAGCGCACTGCCGATGGCAAAGGTCAGGGATATGGTGCGGTTGACGTTGATGCCCATGAGCTGGGCCGCCCCCTTGTCCTCGGAGCAGGCACGCATGGCCTTGCCCATCTTGCTCTTGCCGGTAAAGACGGTGAGTGCAATCATAACGATGATGCACACAGCAATAGTCATAAGTGACACGTACGATATGCTCAGCCTCCCCACGCTGAGCGCGCCGGAAACTATGGGCGTATACGCCCTCGGGCTGGCGCCCCAGAGCAGCTGGGCCGCGTTTTGCAGGAAATAGCTCACGCCTATGGCCGTGATAAGCACGGCAAGGCTGGGCGCCGCGCGCAGCGGGCGGTATGCAAGGCCCTCTATCACCACTCCGAGCACGGTGCAGACAACCATTGCGAGGATTACCGCCACCGGCCAGGGCAGCCCCAGCGAGGTCATGGCCAGCAGCGAGATATACCCGCCCACCATGATAACGTCGCCGTGGGCAAAGTTGAGCATCTTGGCAATGCCGTACACCATGGTGTAGCCCAAGGCTATGATGGCGTAGACACTGCCCAGGCTCACGCCGCTTATCAGATACGAAAGAAATTCCAAACTTCCCACCTCATTTTTCTATGCAGGACACACCAATCACGGCGCGCCGGGCTCAAACGGCACGCAGCGGCGCACCGGGGTTGGTGCGCCCTACATGTTTGTCCGGCGCCGGGGAGGGAGGAAACCCCCTCCCCGTTTGTGCGCCTTGTGATTGTTTACTTAGCGTTCTCGGCAGAGACGTACACGCCGTCCTGAATGACGACTGCGAGCGGCAGCTTGCTGACTTCGCCGGCAGTGGACCAGGTCATGCCGGTACCGGTCAGGCCGTCAAAGGTCATGGAGGTGAACTGTTCAATCATTGCAGTGCAGATATCCTCATAGCTCATGTCGGGAGTGCATCCGGCAGCCTCGATAGCCTGCTTGAGAGCGTAGACACAGTCGTAGCCGTCGGCGGCGAACTGGTTCGGGGTTTCGCCGAAGCGCTCGTTGTATTCGGTGACGAAGTTGACGGTCTTCTCATCGGTGGCGTCGGCAGAGAACGGGGTCAGGACCATGACGCCTTCGGCGAGGGAGAGGTCAAAGTTGGGCATGGTCAGGATGCCGTCCATGCCGTCCACGCCGAAGAAGGTCGGCTCATAGCCCATGGCGTCGGCCTGGGCGAGGATGACTGAGGCGGGCTGGTAGTAGATGGGCAGGAAAATCACGTCGGCCCCGGCGCTCTGGGCAGCGGTGAGCTGGACGGAGAAATCGGCCTGGGTGTCTACGGTGAAGGTGCCCTCGTAGACTACCTCAAGGTTCTGGTTTTCGGCCTCGGCGACGAAGGTATCGCGGATGCCCTGGGAGTACTGGTCGTCGTTGCGGTAGATGACGGCAACCTTGGCGTCAGGCATGTTGGAGCCCATGTAGGTGGCCGCGCCGGAGCCCTGGTTGGGGTCGGAGAAGCACATCTGGAACATGTTGTCCTTGCCCGCTACGACGTCGGGGGAGGAAGCGCTGGGAGTCAGGGCGAAGATGCGGTCGTTATAGACCTCGGTGGAGACGCTTATGGCCGGTCCGGTGGTTACGGGCCCGATCAGGACCTGCATGCCCCAGTCCATCAGGTTGTTATAGGCGTTGACAGAGGTCTCGCCGTCGGAGACGTCGTCCTGAGGGCTGACTTCAACCTGATAGCCGTTGATGCCGCCGGCTGCGTTTATCTCTTCGACAGCTATCTGCACGCCGTTGGCGACGGCGTTGCCGTAGATGGCGTTCTCACCGGTCAGGGGGCCTACAACGCCGAACTTGAAGCTGGCGCCTTCAGCGGGGGTGCCGGATTCCGGGGTTCCAGACTCGGCCGGAGTGCTGGGTTCGGTGTTGCTCTCCTGGCCGCAGCCGGCGAAGAGGGCCAGGCACATTACGAGCGCCATAGCGAGTGCGATAAACTTCTTCATGATTGTCCTCCTTGCATAACTTGCGTTTTATACAAAAAACCGGCCCCGACCTGACGGTCGGGACCGGTTTGAAGTATACTCAAATCAGTTTGCCGATGCCAATACAGGTCGTTTGGGTGGGGTAAAGCCTATAATAACTCGAATAATGCTTATAATGCTTACTACAACCAGGCTAATAAGGCTTACCAGGCGTATTACGATAAGTCGCAGGGCAACAAAAATGGACACCGCAAGAACGGTGCCCAGGCTAAGCAGGTTGACGGTATTTTCGCAACGCGCGGTATTGTCGCAGGAAGTGCGCTCAGAGGCGCGGAAAGTGCCCTCGGCATAGCAGCCGCGGGTACTGAAATTGTTGGAAAAGCGGTTGAAATTGCGTTCAAACATCGTTTCGCGGCTCCTTTCGTGAGGTTGTTTGCACTCTAGCACGGCTGAATCTTTCTGTCAAGCGTACAAAAATTAATTCCGCGATTTTCACAGCTTTTAATCAACATTGAGACAAAAATTTTCTGTTTACTACAGAGTATTTCCCATTTTCAGTAAATTAGCTGGCTGAATTTGGGCTTTGACTGCGGCTGAAAAACTACAAAAATTTTAAGCGTCCGGGGTTTCCGGACGCTTATATATGTGAACGCACAAGGCGTAATTTTTGGTCTGCCTCTTCGAAAGGGCAAGCCTTCCCGGCGGGCAGTAGCCGTCTTGCTTAAGCGTAATAGGCAGGTCTCCAGGGCACAACGCCCAAGCTCTCGGCGCGGGGCTCTGACCCCTCGCGCCCGGCGTGTCTGGCACCCCCGGTGACCGCGTTTCTCTGACTCATCTGTCAGCATCTACAATGTACCAAGCTATTATGAACTGGCTGTTAAGGCAAAATGAA
This sequence comes from uncultured Clostridia bacterium, assembly GCA_930990965.1. GTDB lineage: Bacteria > Bacillota > Clostridia > Oscillospirales > Oscillospiraceae > Scatomorpha > Scatomorpha merdigallinarum. The sequence goes on along the minus strand of CAKNRQ010000035.1, from coordinate 10,729 downwards.
CTAACTCCTACTTTTTCTCCAAGCATGATTGAAAAAAGTCGAGATACATATAAAAATAATGATTGACCTATTTGCTATAGGGTGTTATACTAATTCTACCTGTCGGCCGGACAGGCTCTTTTCGTGCGCCCAAATGGGTGAAAAGGCTGTCTCGGCCCGCTCAGGGAGGCAACAAGGCCGCAATGCGGCCAATACTACAAGGAGGTGCCGAAACATGGCTGTTGGCGCAAGAGTTAAAGTTATACTCAGGTGCAGCGAATGCAAGGAGCGCAACTACTTCACGGTCAAGAACAAAAAGAATACGCCTGACCGTCTCGAGATGAAGAAGTATTGCCCGCGCTGCCGCAAGTACACGGTCCACAACGAGACGAAGTAAGGCGTTCTGAAAGGAGTTTTCAGTCGAATGGCAGAAGCAAACAAGAATTCCGCCCCCGCCAAGGCCTCCACAAACGCCGTAAAGAAGACCGACGAGAAGCTGCCGTTCTTCAAGCGGCTCGGCAAGTGGTTCCGCGAATTCCGCAGCGAGGTTAAGAAGGTCATATGGCCCACGCCCAAGCAGGTGACTACCAACACCGGCGTGGCCCTTGCCATGATGGCCGTGGCCGCCGTGGCGCTCTGGCTCTTTGATACTCTGGCCACTCTCGGAGTCCAGACCCTCATCGACCTGGTGTAAGCGCGATGGCTGAAGAGGCGAAATGGTACGTGGTGCACACGTACTCAGGATATGAAAACGCCGTTGCTGCCGCCGTTATGAAAGCGGCAGAGAACCGCAAAATGACGGACCTCATCCAGGAGGTCAACATCCCGATGGAGACTGTCACCGAGCACACCGACGCAGGTGAAAAGACCTATGAGCGCAAGGTGTTCCCCGGCTATGTCCTCGTCAAGATGATAATGACGGACGAGAGCTGGCATCTCGTTCGCAACGTGCGCGGCGCGACCGGCTTTGTCGGCGCTGCCAATAAGGCCATCCCTCTCACGGAGCAGGAGATATACGACCTCGGTGTTGAGAGGCACGAGATCGTGGTCGGCTTTGACGTGGGAGACACGGTCAAGGTCATAGACGGCCCGCTCGACGGATTCCTCGGTACGGTCGAGGAGCTCGAGCCCGAAAAGGACCGCGTGCGTGTTGTCGTCTCCATGTTCGGCCGCGAGACGCCGGTTGATCTGGAGCTCGACCAGGTGGAGGCAGTCAAGGACTGACGCCCGCCGCTTATTTACTATTTTGATATTTTGATATTATGAAAGAGGTGCTTTGACTTGGCACAGAAAGTTGTTGGCTATATCCGTTTCCAGGTCCCGGCCGGCAAGGCCACTCCGGCGCCCCCCGTCGGCCCGGCCCTCGGCCAGTACGGCGTGAACATTGGCCAGTTCACCAAGGACTTCAACGAGCGCACCAAGGGCGACATGGGCATGATGATCCCTGTCGTCATCACCGTGTACTCCGACCGCAGCTTTACCTTTATCACCAAGACCCCGCCCGCGGCCCTGCTTATCAAGAAGGCCTGCGGCATTGACAAGGCTTCCGGCGTGCCTCAGCGCGACAAGGTTGCCACCATCAGCAAAGAGGACCTGCGCAAGATCGCCGAGCAGAAGATGCCGGACCTCAACTGCACCAGCGTTGAGTCCGCTATGAGCATGATCGCCGGCACCTGCCGCAGCATGGGCGTCCTGGTTGGCGACTGAGTTCCACTCAACCCCTAACGTGGGAGGACAAGTGAGTCTGAAATCCAGGTTCAACAACTCCGACGAACCACATTTTTAGGAGGAAATCAAATTGTTCAGAGGTAAGAATTATAAAGAGAGCGAAAAGCTCATAGATAAGCAGGCGCTGTACGATCCCCAGGAGGCCTTTGATCTCGTTTGCAAGGCCAGCCGCGCCAAGTTCGATGAGACCGTAGAGCTGCACGTCAAGCTCGGCGTCGATTCCCGTCACGCTGACCAGCAGGTCCGTGGCGCCGTCGTGCTGCCCAACGGCACCGGCAAGAGCGTCCGCGTGCTCGTCTTCTGCAAGCCCGAGCGCGAGGAAGAGGCCAAGGCGGCTGGCGCCGACTACGCCGGCGGCCAGGAGCTGGTCCAGAAGATCCAGAGCGAGAACTGGTTCGAGTTCGACACCGTTATCGCCTCCCCCGACATGATGGGCGTCGTCGGCCGTCTCGGTAAGCTGCTCGGCCCCAAGGGCCTGATGCCCAGCCCGAAGGCCGGCACCGTCACCCCGAACATCGCCCAGGCCGTCAGCGAGGCCAAGGCCGGTAAGATCGAGTACCGCCTCGACAAGACCAACATCATCCACTGCCCCATCGGCAAGGTCAGCTTCGGCGCTGAGAAGCTCGTTGAGAACTACAACACCCTCATCGGCGCTATCGTGCGTGCCAAGCCCGCCGCTGCCAAGGGCCAGTACATCAAGAGCTGCGTCACCGCTTCCACCATGGGCCCCGGCGTGAAGATCAACGCCAACAAGGCTCTGTAAGCAGAGAATATACAAAAATCCCGGAACCTCAAGTTCCGGGATTTTTATTTGGCTTGCTGCCTTCCTTACGGCATGTTCTCGAGGTAATGGTTAAAAAGCGAGTCAAGGTAATCTGCAGCTTTTTCGCCTTCGCCATCTTCAAGCATTGACAGCAGCTGGTTGCCCTGCTCCAGCAGCGCCTCCGGTCCCCAGAAGCGGGCCGAGTCCTGCCACAGCAGGTTCCCAACGCCTCTGAATGCGTTCATTATAAGCGGGAAGAGCTGGTTGCCCGAGAGCGTGCATATCCGGTAATGGAAGCGTGCCAGCGCATCGGCCATGGTCTTGACATCCGGGTTGCTCTTGGCCAGTTCGGCGTACTCATTGAGCATACCGCGCAACTCAGCTATATCCTCCTGCGTATGCCGGCGTCCGAGCCTCGTTAGAGCCCCGCCCTCTACGGCGCTGCGCAGTTCTATTATGCTCACTATCATCTGCCTGTCCAGTTTGCCGCCATTGTAGCGCAGTATGGCATTGAGCGTCTCAAGGTTGCCCTTTTCGGCGAAATCAGCCACCACCGTGCCCCGCCTCGGCGTAACTTCCAGGAAGCCCATGCGGGCAAGGTCCTCCAGACCGATGTGCACAATGGTCTTGCTTATGCGCATCTGCTCTGCCAAATCCCGCTCGCTCGGCAGCCGGTCCCCCGGTTTGAGCGCACCGGAGAGTATCATACCCTCTATGCGCTCTATAAAAAGCTCTTTTATAGTAGGCGCTACGATTTGACCGAAGTCCATGGCTTCATCTCCCAACTGCGAGTCGTAAATAAAACATACAAAAACAGCGCGCGGCTTCGCTTCTGGCCGCGCGCCTCTTCTCCGGTACCTGCGGGTAATCAGGGCCTGCCAAGGACGTGGGAAGCGACGCTCCGGCGCGTAAACTCCAGTGCGTCTCGCCCTCGCCAGGTGCCTGCGGCGGTCTCCCCGCATAAGCCCCGGCCTGCCGGAAGCGCTCTGCCCACTGCGCTCCGGCTATGCACGTATACTGTCTTCTTGCCGGTCCGCGTCTGGACGCGGGCCTTTTTACGCGCGATGACATGATCGCCTGTAAGTTAAATATAACACAATCTCTGCCATGATTCAAGCTTTTGCGGGCGTTTTAACACATTCGTGTCTTTTGCACATAATCTCTGGTCAGACCAGATGCTACACACTCCTGCTACCCGGTCCGACTCGGTGGCTTATGCGATTGTTCACAGCCTCTCTCAGCAAAGTGTAGAGTATGGCGCTGATGGGTACGGCGCAGAGGCCGCCTATAATGCCGGCGATATTTGTGCCGACCAGCACGGCGCTGAGTACAATGACTCCCGGCAGGCCGACTGCCTTGCCGACGACTTTGGGGTAGATGAGGTTGCCCTCCACCTGCTGCAGACACAGCACGAAAACTATGAAAAGCAGGGCCTTGAGGGGGTCCACGGTGAGTGTAAGCATAGCGCCTATTACGATGCCCACGAAGGAGCCCACCAGCGGCACGAGGCTGGTGACGCCGACAACAACACCTATTATGTTGGCATAGGGGAAGCGGAAAATGTTCATGCCTATGCAGCAGAGCAGACCTAGAATAAACGAGTCCGTAAGCTGTCCGGATATGAAATTTGAGAAAGTTTCGGCTGCCATTGTACAGATGCGCTCGATGCCGAGAGCAATGCGGCGAGGCAGAAACGCCGACATGCAGCGGCGTATGAAGCGGCCTATTCTCTCCTTCTGAGCCAGAACATAGACTGCGATTATTACGCTGAAAATCACATCTATAGCGCCATTTATTATGGTAGTGCCGACGTTTGCAGCAGTGCCCAATGCACTGCCCGCGGTGTTGATGATGCCGTCAATGCCTTCGGACAGGGTATTGCTGATATTGTTAAAAGCGGCGTTCCAGTCCACGCCATCAAGCATGGCGCTGACGCTGAAATCCAGCGGAGCCAGCAGGTCGTCAAGCCAAACTATGAGGTCATTGATGTAGCCCGGCATGCGCGATATTACCGCCGCAACGGCGTCAACGAGCTGAGGCAGGACAATAAGCAGCAGCACTATAAGCACTCCGAGCGTGATGAGCAGCGAGCAGACTATGCTGACCGGACGCAGGAGGCGGCGCACAGTGGAGTTCCTGTGCTCCCGCAGAGCATAAAAGAGCTTGTCTTCAAAAAGTTTAAGCGGTACGTTCAGTACAAATGCAATGGCAAGGCCGGCTATTACGCTCGCAAATACGCCCCAGACATCCACTACGAATCCCAAGATAGCGCCGATGTTCTGCACCGCAGAAAACAGCAAAACCGTGAATACTATTATGAGCAGTATAGTCCGTACATTTTTCTTGTTCAGCTCCAACCTCCACCCTCCTTCCGGCTTTGGCGCTCTATTTTTATTATTGTCATGATACACCGTTTTCAGCCCAGAGGCAACTGTTTTTAGGCCTTTGCCGAAAAAGTGTACCTATTTTTTGCACAGATTTAACTCTTTTGTGCCGTTTGTCAAAATTGTAGTTGATTATACGACTAAAATGTATTATTATTGTAATAAGCATCTTTGCCCCCCGGCGCTGGGGAAAAATTTATAGAGGAAGGAGAAGAGTGTGGCCGTGGGAACAATTCCAAGAGCCGCAGCAGAAGAACTCGAAATCAGGACCATCATCTCTACCAACGCAAAAACCCCGCGCCAACGCGCGACGGTCCTCGCTCAGAGCCCGAGCGGGGAGAAAGTTGACCGTCGTGTCAGAAAAACAAAGCGTCAGCTCCGTCAGGCGCTGACCACGCTGATGCTCCGCAAGGACTTCAACGACATCACTGTACGCGAAATATCGGAGCTGGCCGATGTAAATCGCGGCACGTTTTACACTCACTATCGTGATACCAACGACCTCTTACGCCAGCTGGAAGATACGTTCCTGGACAGTCTCCGGGATATAAACGTAACCGTCAAACGCCAGGACTGGGAAGGCGCAACCTACGTCTACCTCGAAGAGGTGCTCACTCTATGCAGCGATAATGCCGATATCTTCAAGGCTTTGATCTGCACGAATAACGACCTAGGCTTTCAGGAGCGTTTCGTAAGCACTCTACGTAACCAGTATCTGCGCTCTTTCCTCGCGCAAGTCTGCCGCACCGAGGAGCGGATAAGAGACATGTACTGCGTGTACATTGTCCAGGGAATGCTGGCCATAGTTACACTGTGGCTGGATACAGGCATGAGGGAAACGCCCGAGCAAATGGCTCAATTGGGCAGTGACTTCATTATGCGCGGCGTAAAAGGGCTTAGATAGCCGCACGCAGAAGACGACCCCTCCCAACAACTGCGGCGGGAGGGGCGTTTTAATACTACTTTGGAGGACTCCCATGAAATTCAATTTCGGTAACTTCGGCGGGTTTCAATCAGACCCTGACAGCGGTGAGTACAGCTGGACACCGCCGAACCGCCAGCAGAAGGCCAAAAAGCCCCGCAAGTCCCTGTCAAAAGGCAAGGCTTTGATAATAAGCCTGCTTATAACGGTGGTTTTCGGCTTTTTGTACTTCTACTTCAGCCTTCCGGCCCTGAACATTCACTCCGGTGACCTTTACGTCTTCATCATACTTCTGTGCCTGGTCTGGTGCGCTTCGCAGCTCATCCTGGGTGGTTTCCGCGGGAACACCATGAAAGAATACGTAACTACCGCCCGGAAACAGGCCGCAGTACCGTTTTATATAATCTGCCTGTGCGTCCTCGTGGCGCTGGTTGGCTCAGCCGTAGGCTGGACAGTTTTTCGCGCCAGAGATTACTCCGAGCTGCTGCCCATCGAGCAGGGTGACTTCACTCAGGATGTTGCCGAGATAAGTTTTGACCAGATACCCATGCTCGACGACGCCTCAGCCAACGTGCTGGCCACCCGCCGTCTCGGCGAACTGAGTGACCTAGTCAGTCAGTTTGAAGTCAACCCCGAGAGCTATCAGATAAACTACCACAACCGCCCCGTGCGCGTCACCTACCTCAACTACGGCGACGTGTTCAAGTGGTGGAACAACCAGAGCGCAGGCATCCCCGCCTACCTCATCATCGACATGGTGACGCAGGAGGTCGAGGTCGCCCGCATCGACCAGGGCATACGCTACTCGCCCAGCGAATATTTCTTCCGTGACCTGGACCGCTACCTGCGCTTCCACTACCCGACCCTCATGTTCTCCGACGTGAACTTTGAGGTCAACGAGGAGGGCGAGCCCTACTGGGTAGCCACCGTCATAACCAAGAAGATAGGTCTCTTCGGCGGCGAGGACGTCACCGGCGCGGTGCTGCTCAACGCCGTCACCGGCGAGAGCGAATACCTGCCGATGGAGGAAATCCCCCTCTGGGTCGACCGCGTCGCCACCGCCGACCTCATAATCGAGCAGTACAACTACTACGGCCTCTATCAGGGCGGCTTCTGGAACAGCCTCTTCGGGCAGAGCGGCTGTACCGAGGTCACCAGCTACTACAACTACATTGCCCAGGACGACGACGTCTGGATGTACACCGGCGTCACATCTGTCACGGGAGACCGCGGCAACATCGGCTTCATCCTGGTCAATCAGCGCACCAAAGAGGCGCGTTATTACCCCTGTGCCGGCGCCGACGAGGCCAGCGCCATGTCCAGCGCCCAGGGTGCGGTGCAGCAGTACAGCTATGTTGCCACGGCCCCGCTGCTGCTGAACACCGGCGGCCAGCCGACCTACTTCATGGCCCTGAAGGACGCCAGCCAGCTGGTCAAGATGTATGCCATGGTCAACGTGCAGCAGTATGACGCCGTTGCCACCGGCACCACCGTTGAGGAATGCGTGGAGAACTACATCGAACTGCTGGCCGATCGCGGCATTACAACCGGTAACACGCCCATAACCGGAGAGACAACGGAGGCCTCCGGAACTGTGGCAGACGTGCGGTTTGCCGTTGCGGACGGCAACACCGTCGTCTATATCAGGCTTGACGGCAGTGAGCAGTACTACACCATCAGCGCCGCCGATTCGCCCGAGGCTGTCATTCTCAATCCCGGCGACGAAATAACGGTAAACTTTGCCGCCAACGCCGCGGAGGACACTTTGGTGCCGCTCACGAGCCTCGTCATCGACTCCCGCGCACCGCTCGACACGCCCGAACCCGAGCCCTCAGTCGAGCCTTCTCCGGAGGTCACTCAGGAGCCCGCAGAAACTGGCGCCTCCGAATAAGTTAAAAATCCCAAAAGCCGCCGCATATTGCGGCGGCTTTTGACGCTTTTCACGCTCTGTGCTAAAATCTATGCAAAGGAGGCCGGCAACATGAAAAAAGTTATCATACTCATCGGCAGCTACTGCTCCGGCAAGACGGAGATCGCTCTGAACATGGCCGTAAAGTCCTCGGAGGCGGGCCGGAGAACGCTGGTGGTCGATCTCGACAGGATAAACGACTACTTCCGCATGTCGGACCAGATCCCTATGCTCACGGAGAAGAGCGTGGAGATTGTCTCCCCCACCTTCGCGGGCAAAGGCGTGACGCAGACCAATATGCCCGCCGCCGTGGCCTCTGCCTTCGACCAGGATTGGGACCTGGTGGTCTTTGACGTGGGCGGCGACCAGGCCGGCGCTCTCTCACTGGCGCGCTACCATCAGGACTTTGCCGCTCTGCCCGAGGGCAGCCTCGAGGTCTACGACATAGTAAACGTATTTCGCCCCGCCGCGGAGACCCCGGAGAAGATACTCAAGTTCAAAGGCGAACTCGAGGACTTCGCCCGCGCCACCGTCACCGGCTTTGTGAACAACTCCAACCTGCTCAACTGGGCCAGCGCCGACGATCTCCGGCAGGGCTATGACATACTTCGCGCCACCTCTGACATGTCCGGCATCCCCGTAGTCCACACGACCGGGCGCAAAAAATTCCTCGACGAATTCCTCTCCGACGGACGCGACGAGAAGTATATAGGCACTCCCCTGGCGCTTGAAACGTACATGTACCGCAGCCCGGACAACTTCACACACGGGAAAATATGAAAAGAGGCCGCATGAAGCGGCCTCTTTTCACTTTTTGCCCATAGCCTCCCGCAAGGCTGCGAGAAATTCGCCCGCCGCCCCGGAGATGTTCCGCGAATAGAGCAGTCCATACGGGGAGGTGAAATCCCAGTTCACCGGCAGCGTCACCAGCGCGGGGTGTACGTTCTTCCAGACGTCGAAGGTCAGCAGCAGCGAACCTGTGAGAGCGCTCTCGTTGAAGGTCTCCATGTCGTAGAAGTAGTCTGTCTCCACCAGGCGTATCTGCGGATGCTCACGCCGGAGCGTTTCACGCAGGCTGCCGAGGTTCGTCTCGTCGCCCTCGCGGACTATTATCAGGCTCTCGCCGTACATGTCGATTATATCGAGCCTGCTCTTCTTGGCCAGGGGGTGACCTCCCGGCACGGCCACGCACAGCTCATAAGTGCCCAACTCAAAGAAACCGGCCAGCTCGTGCATGCGGCGCGAGCCGAATACGCCCACCATAAAGTCCAGCTTTGTACCCAGCGACTTTACCACCGACAAAATCTGCGCCCTGTCATCGCTGTACGGCACTATCTTCACATTGAAGTTCCCCGGCTGCGGATTCACCCGGTTCCAAATGTCCAGCAGTGCCTGCCCCGGATTCAAAAACGACGAGCCCACACGTATTGTTCTCCCGCTGTGCCGCTGCAAAGCCCTCGCCTCGTGCACTATCCCGTTGCACTCTTCCACCAGGCGCTTGGCCTCCGTATATATGTAACGCCCAGCCTCCGTGAGCTCCACGCCCTGGTTGCTGCGTATAATAAGCTTTACCCCCAAGCTGCTCTCCAGCGCGTTCATATGCTTCATCACGGCCGCCGGCGTCAAGTATAGCCGCTCGGCCGAGCGCGAAAGCGAACCGCTCTCCGCAACCTGTATGAATGTGAGCAGGTGCCTGTCGTACATCTATACATCGCCTTTCGCATTTACCTTTAGTAAATGCATTATATCCCCAACGGCAATTCCATGTCAACGCGCATTGCTGTAGAATCTGTGGTATAAATACTACAGGAGGCTGCACGCTATGGCTGAGGTAAACAAGAAGCTGGGTTTTGGTCTGATGCGCTTGCCCGTTTTTGACGGCGACCCCACCAGGATAGACATGGACCAGGTGTGTAAGATGGTTGACATCTTCATGGAGGACGGCTGTACCTACTTTGACACGAGCTACGTGTATCACAACGGCGCCAGCGAGACGGCAGTGCGCCATGCCCTGGTAGAGCGCTATCCCCGTGAGAGCTTTTTCCTGGCCGACAAGCTGCCCACCTTCATTATCAGCGAAGAGAGCCAGGTCGAGGCCATCTTCAATGAGAGCCTTGAAAAGACCGGCGCCGGTTACTTTGACAACTATCTGCTGCACAATCTGAACGCCGCGCGCTACGATGGCGTCGTGAAGAGTTGCCACATGTTTGAGTATATGCAGCGCTGGAAGGACGAGGGCAAGATACGCCACATCGGCTTCTCTTTCCACGACAGCGCAGATGTGCTCGACCGCATACTCAGTGAGCATCCCGAAATGGAGTTCGTGCAGATAGCGCTCAACTACCTCGACTGGGAGCACGCGAGCGTGCAGGCCCGGGCCTGCTACGAGACCATACGCCGCCACGGCAAGCAAGTCGTGGTGATGGAGGCCGTCAAGGGCGGCACGCTGGCCAGCGTGCCCGAGGATGTGGAGGCTTTTCTGCGCGAGGCAAACCCCTCCCGCAGCGCGGTTGACTGGTCGCTGCTCTTCGACGCCAGCCTCGACGGCGTTCTCAGCGTACTCAGCGGCATGTCCGACGTGGAGCAGGTAGAGCAAAACGTGCGCTGCCTCTCCGATTTCACTCCGCTCAGTGCGGATGAGTTCAAAGTCCTCGAACAGGCGGCGGCCATCCTCGACGCCAAGGTGGCCTTCCAGCTCACAGATCCGGAGAAGTACGCGGATGTATGTCCCGAGGGCATACCCGTCGCCGGCCTGCTGCGCTACTACAACGAGGCGATGCAGGAGCTCGACGTCACATTCTCAAGCGAGCTCAACTACTACGGCAACCTGCGCGACCGCACGCAACCGGTGAGCAAATGCACACACTGCGGCAAGTGCGCCGGCATAATGCCGGGCCACGACGTCCCGGCCGCACTGAAAAAGGCCGAGGACTGGCTCTCTGCGCACTCCTTTTTCTGAGATCAAACAATAAGAAATGCCCTGACTCACGTTGAACGGCCCCAGAATATACGGACAGTACAAAAAGAGCCCTGGTGTAGGAGCT
>CAKNRQ010000034.1 GCA_930990965.1 uncultured Clostridia bacterium | reverse complement strand
TTTCCTACACAGGGGGCCTTTTGTCTATTGTCCGTTTTTACTGGTTCAGTTCATTGAGCGAAGGGGTTTTACTTTTGCGTTCAGGCAGCTATGGAAGCTATATCGAAGCTTTCAAAGTCCGCGGTGTAGGCCACGTCGGCCTCGTTGAGCCAGCCGTTGTAGAGTTCGTTGAACTGATAAACGGCGGCGGTGTATCGCAGGGAGAAAACCTCGGACGTGTTCATGAGCACGTCGTCTTCGGGTGTGACAGGCTCGCGCAGGAGGATGTGGTAGCCGTTTGAGCTCTCGACGATGTCGCTTATCTCGCCCACATCCAGCGCCGCGACACCGTCCTCAAATTCCTGCACCACCATGCCGGGCTCAAAGCAGTAGCCGTCGGGGTAGCGCTCTAGGCCCGGGTCCTCGCTGTACTGCTGCATCATCTCGTCGAAAAGCGCTTCACGGTCAGCCTCGGGTACGGCGCGCAGCTCGGAGAGCACGCTCTCGGCTTCGGAGCGCTTGGCCGCCTTTTCCTCGTCGGAGAGGGCGTTACCCTCGTCGTCTACAGTAACGAACAGGATGTGCTTGGCCGTCATGAAGCCGAACTCGTCAGCAAAGGCAAGCGTTTCCTCGTCGGTGACATTGGCCCCGTTCTCGCCATAAAGGGTTATAAACATGCGGGGGTAGGTGACGCTCATGCGGTTTATGTACTCATAGAGCTCAGGAGTGACAAAGAGGGTGGCAAGCTGTTCGTACATGGCCTCCTCGGTGCCCTCTTCGCCGCCCAGTGACTCTATATCGCTCTGGAGCTGTTCGTCGAGCACAGCCTGGTCATCGGCTGTGAGCACTACATTGTTGGCTTTGGCCTGCTGGTCAATCACGTGATACTGCGCGCAGTAGGCCATGGCGTTTGCGGCCAGATACTGGCCCACGTTCATGCTGCTGTCAACCATAGTGTCGAAAGAGTAGCCGTAGAAGTACTGCAGATAGTCATTGTACATCCAGTAGAAGAACTCGCCCCAGCTCACGTCCTCGCCGTTCACGGTCATAACCACGGTCTCGGGGGTATAAGCCGCATACATAGCGTTCCAGTCATAGCTCACAGGCGTGGATGTTGGAGTGGCCTCTGGTGAAGCCACAGGGCTTGCGCTCGGGCTGGGCTCGGCCGTGGGCGTACCGCAGGCGGCCAGGCTTGAAATCAGTAACAGCGCACACATTGCGCAGATAGCAAACTTTTTCATCATGTCTCTCCTTTGTTGTTGGAACTTGTATCTGTGTTTTTCCAGTCGTCTATAAATGCGGCCGCTTCGTCGAGCACCCTTGTCTTGCTTGCGAGCTTGAGCGCAAGCACGGGTTTTTTGCTCGCCTCGACTTTCAGGCGGCCCTTCCAGCGGCTTTGGGCGTAGAGGGCGCTCACGCGCTCCATGTCGAAATCTGAGAGCGTGAAGCGCAGTATATTGCCCTTTTGCGTGATGTCGGTTATACCGGCTCTACCGGCCTCTCCGCGCAGCAGAGCTACACGCACAAGGCTGGTGACCGCACTCGGCGGTTCTCCGAAGCGGTCTATGAGTTCGTCGAGCACGTCGTCGGCGTCGGCCTCGGTGCGTATCAGGGCAATGCGGCGGTAGAGATCCATGCGCTGCTCGCTCGAGGACACATAGCTCTCCGGTATGTTCGCCGTGACGGCAAAGTCTGCCGTGGTGCTGGCGCGCCGTTCGCTCGGTTCGCCGCGCTCTTCCAGCACGGCCTCTTCGAGCAGTTTGAGGTACATGTCGTAGCCCACATCCGTGAGATGGCCGCTCTGCTCGGCGCCCAGCAGGCTGCCCGCGCCGCGTATCTCCAGGTCGCGCATGGCTATGCGGAAGCCGGAGTTGAACTCGGCAAACTCGCGTATAGCTTCGAGGCGCTTTTGCGCGATTTCGCTCAGGACTTTGTCACGCTTGAAGGTGAGGTAGGCGCTGGCCCTCCTTGCCGAGCGGCCCACGCGGCCGCGTATCTGGTGGAGCTGCGCCAAGCCGAGCTTGTCGGCGTCCTCTATTATGAGCGTGTTCACGTTGGGTATGTCAATGCCGGTCTCGATTATGGTCGTGCAGACCAGTATCTGTATCTGCCCGTCGGCCATATCTTCCATAATTCGCCCGAGCTGTTCGGCGTCCATCTTGCCGTGGGCCACGGCGACGGTGGCTCCGTCCATCAGCTCGGATATTTTCATCGCCGTGCGCTCTATGTTGTCCACACGGTTGTGGAGATAGTAGACCTGGCCGCCGCGGTCGAGTTCACGCTGCATTGCGTCGGCCAGCACGCCCCAGTCGTGCTCCATGACGAAGGTCTGCACCGGCAGCCTCTCCATGGGCGGTTCTTCTATCGTGGACATGTCGCGTATACCCGAGAGCGCCATGTTGAGCGTGCGCGGTATCGGCGTGGCCGAGAGCGTCAGCACGTCTACCTGACGGCTGAGTTCTTTTATATGTTCCTTGTGCGAGACGCCGAAGCGCTGCTCCTCGTCCACGACCAGCAAACCCAGGTCCTTGAATTTGACGTCTTTCTGCAGCAGCCGGTGCGTTCCTATCACCAGATCGCACTTGCCATCTGCCACGTTTGCCAGGGCCTTTTTCATTTGGGAAGGTGTTCTGAACCGGCTGAGCACGTCTATTTCCACCGGGTAGCCCGCAAAGCGCTGTACCGCCGTCTGATAGTGCTGCTGTGCCAGAACGGTTGTCGGCACCAGTATGGCCGCCTGCTTTCCGTCGAGTATGCACTTCATAACCGCACGCAGCGCCACTTCCGTCTTACCGTAGCCCACGTCGCCGCAGAGCAGGCGGTCCATGGGCACGGGCTTTTCCATGTCGCGCTTTATCTCGTCCACGCATCTGAGCTGGTCTTCCGTCTCCTCATACGGGAAACGCTCTTCAAACTCCGTCTGCCAGGGCGAATCAGGCGAGAAGGCAAAACCCTTCTGCCGCGCGCGCTCGGCGTAGAGGGCTATGAGCTCACCGGCCAGTTTTTTGGCCGCGGCTTTGGCGCGGGTTTTGGTGCGCTGCCACTCCGCGCCGCCCATCTTGCTGAGCTTTACGGGCCGGTCCTCTCCGGCGCCTATGTATTTGCTCACCAGATCGAGCTGAGTCGCCGGGACATAGAGCGTGTCCGTTCCGGCGTAGCAAATCTTTATATAGTCCTTCTCAACTCCGTCCACCGGCATGCGCACCACTCCGGCGAAGCGTCCGATGCCGTGGTGCTCATGCACCACAAGGTCGCCCACGGCAAGGTCTGTGTAAGAGCCGATTTTCTCGGCGTTTGAGAGTTTGCGCTTGCCGCGGCGTTTGGGCTTTCTGAAGCCGCTGCCGGCAATCTGAGTGTCCGTCAGTACGGCCAGGCGTATACCTGGGTACTCCAACCCGGCCGACAGGCTGCCTGTCGTTATGACGCATTCTCCGGGCTTTGGCAGGGCCTTGAGGTTTTCGGACAGAGAGCATTTAATTCCGTGTTCGTTTAGAAACTCTGCCAGCAGCTTCGCCCGGCGTATGTCTCCGGAGAGCACCACAACTGATACTCCGGCTTTCAGATATCCGGTTATATCGTCGGCGGCCTGAGTTGCGCTGCCGGCATAGCTGGGTAGCTGCTTTGCCCGTATGACCGTCACGCTCCTGGGCTCGGCCGGATACCGGCCCGTCGTAAAGGAGTCGGCCATATAGAACGCCATAGCGCTCAGACGGCGCATGGCGGCGTCGAAAGGTATGAAGTAATCGTCGGGCTTGGAGATAAGCTTACCGGCCCGTGTGAGGCCTGTGACGGCCTCCGTGACACGCTTTATATATGCCCGCGCGTTTTCGGCAAAGCGCGAGGGCTGGTCGAGCACTATTATCGCGTCTTCCGGTATGTAATCCAGGGCAGTGGTTGTTTCACCGTATATGAGCGAGGCGTAACGGTCGGCCGCAGGCAGTTCGGCGCCGGATGAGAGCCTGTCGGCGTCCTCTCGCAGTACGGCGGCCAGGGCCGGTCCCGTCTCGCCCGAGCGGCGCTTTAAAGCCCTGTCAGCCAATTGATTGAGCTCTGCAGCCAGAGCCTGGGCTCCACCCTTTGCCAAGGACGGCAGCATCTCCGCGGCCGGTACCACGACGCACTTTTCAATGCTCTCGGTGCGCCGCTGCGTGCCGGTGTCGAAGAAACCCATGGAGTCTATCTCGTCGCCCCAGAATTCTATCCTGACGGGCTGGTTGTGCGCAGGCGAGAAAAAGTCGATTATACCGCCGCGGCGGGAGAACTGTCCCGGCCCCTCGGTCTGAACCGCACGCGAATAGCCGCAGCGCAGCAGGGCGTCCTCGACGTCCTCGGGCGCCATGGTTGAGTGCATGTCTATTTCAAAGACAGAGCGCCGGAAAACTTCCGGCGGCATGGTGCGCTCAAAAAAGCCCTCGGCCGTGGCCACGGTTATGCCCTCTCCGTTCATCATGAATGAGAGCGCGTTTATTCTGCGTTGTTCTCCCGAGCGGCTCATGGCGTCGGCGCTGTAGAACACGTAGTCTCGCGCAATCAAGGCCGTGCAGGTTTCGCCGGTGAGCGCGGCCACATCGCCAGCTATTGCGTTGGCTGAAGCTTCGTCCGGGCAGAGGATTACAAGCGGTTTTTTGTATTTCACCCTCAGCGCCGCGGCCAGGTGCGCCCTGTGTACCGCCGAAAGCCCTGAAATAAGCGCGGGAAGCCGCCCGCTCTCACCGGGCGAGGGGAGGGCGGCGGCATCTTTATCTTCCAATATTGAAAGAGCCAGTATTTTTTCTTGGTTTGTCATAGCAAAGAAATTATAACAGCAATCTCTGCCGAAAGCAATCGTTTGATACACAGAGAACCGGCTTTACAGCTTCAACGATTTTACTCGCGCGCGTACTATTATTTAATATAAAATCAAATATAGACAAACGGACAAAAAAAGTTTATAATAGCGGTGTAAGTATCACCTGTTCGTCCTCAGGCTGAGGGCGTTTTTTATTGACAGGAGGGCAGCGGATGGATTCTCTGGAAGAAATATGGAAGCAAATATTGGATATAATCGCTAAAGATATAACACCCACGGCCTATAACACCTGGTTTTCGGACTGTACAGCCGTAGACTTGACTGATTGCAGGCTGGTGCTTCACACCAGCTCCGACTTCAAGCGCGGCATTATCATGAACCGCTTCGGCGAGGTGATAAAGGGAGCTCTCTACGATCTCTTCTCCTGCGAGTTTGAGTTGGAGGTGCTGGCGGGGGACGAGCTTTTGGAGTACGAAAAGCACGGCTCGGCAAAACCTTCTCCCTATCCCGAGATGGAGGGCTACACCTTTGACCGCTTTGTCGTGGGCCCCTCGAACAAATTTGCCCATGCCGCCGCCATAGCCGTGGCAAACAATCCGGGCAAAGTCTACAATCCCCTGTTTATCTACGGCAACTCAGGTCTCGGCAAAACTCACCTGCTTCTCGCAATAGGCGAGAAGATTCTCCGCGACCACCCAGAATTTAAAATAGCTTACCTCAAAGGCGACGACTTCACAAACGAACTCATTCACTCAGTGCGCACGGGCACTAGCGAAGAGTTCCGGCAGAAGTACCGCAACATGGACCTGCTGCTGATGGACGACATACAGTTCATCGCCGGCAAGCGCAGTACGCAGGAGGAGGCCTTCCACACCTTCAACAGCGTGTACGAGGCCGGACACCAGATAGTCATGACCGCCGACCGGCCGCCTATGGAGATGGCCCAGCTCGACGACCGCCTGCGCACCAGGATAGAGGGCGGGCTGATGGCCGACGTGCAGCCGCCAGACATAGAGACCCGCACGGCAATAATACTGAACAAGGCCGCCCAGCTTGGGCTTGTCCTGCCCAGCGACGTCGTCAACTACATTGCAGAGAGCATCACCAGCAATGTGCGCCAGATAGAGGGCGTTGTAAAGCGCCTCACGGCCTACAAGGAAATACTCAACGACACCATAACCATAAGCTCCGTAAAGCGCGCTATAAAGGACGTCATTCGTGTCGGCAACTATATCCCCACACCGGAAGTCATCATAGAGGAGACGGCGAGGTACTACTCCCTCCAGCCCTCTGACCTGCGCGGACAGCGCCGCAGCAAGAACATGGCCATGGCCCGCCAGGTCTCCATGTATCTGATGCGCAACCTGACAAATCTCTCCCTCGTGGATATAGGCACCCAGTATGAGGGCCGCAACCACTCCACCGTCCTGGCCTCAATACGCAAGGTCGAGGAGATGATAAAGACCGACCCCGCCGTCGCGGCCACCGTGCGCGACATATCTTCGAACATAAACTCCCGCTCCTGAGTTTTCAACATCGATATGTTTGTTGTTCAAGTTTTTTCTGTTGAAAGCTGTCGATAATTTTTGTTACATATATTTCCTGTGTGTCACTGTTGAAAACTCTGCCTAAATTGTCAACATCAAAAGTGCCTGTATTTTCAGGGCTTTGAAGCAGTTTTCAACAATCGACATCGCCTGTTATTACTACTACTGAAATTATATTCTTCCTATACTGACTGACGAGAGGGCCGAGAGCCCGAGGAGGACCAAAAATGAAATTTACCTGTGAAAAGCACATACTTCAGGCCGCCGTCGCGGCCGCTTCCCGCGCGGCCAGTTCGCGCAGCTCCATCCCTGCGCTCGAGGGCCTGCTGATTCAGGCCGGCGTAAATGTGCGCGTGACCGGCTACGACCTGCGTAAAGGTATATATCAGAGTTTCGAGGCCGAAGTTGAAGAGCCCGGCAGCGCCGTTGTGATGACGGCGAAGCTGATAGGCGAGATGATGCGCGTACTGCCCGACGGCAAAGTCACCTTTGAAGTCGCAAACGGCGGCAAAACCACGGTCAAATGCGGCATGAGCGAGTACTCCTTCATGAGCCTGCCCGCCGATGAATACCCTGAGCTGCCCGACAACAACTATGCCGACGCCATCTCCCTTGAACAGCAGCAGCTCTCTGAGATTATAGAGCAGACTATATTCGCCGTTTCCACGAACGAGAGCCGCCCGGTCTATATGGGCAGCCTCTTTGAGCTGGACGGCAACCGCCTGACCGTAGTCTCCGTAGACGGCTACCGCCTGGCACTGCGCCGCGCCGAAGTGAGCGGCAAAACCGAAAACGCCCACTTCATTGTGCCCGGCACCGTGCTCCAGGATGTGGCCAGGCTCTGCTCGAAGAGCGAGGATCCCGTCATGATAAATCTAGGAGATCGCCACGTGTCCTTCACCATCGGCGACACCGTGGTCATTTCCCGCCTGCTCGACGGCGATTTCATCAACTACCGCAAGACCATCCCCGAAAACTTCAAATATAAGATGGAAGTCAACCGCGGCGAGATGCTCTCGGCCACGGACCGCGTGTCCCTCGTCGTGGATGAGACCGTGAAGAGCCCAATACGCCTGGTGTTCGGCGACGGAGTGATAGATTTCCGCTGCGGCACTGCGCTCGGCACGGCCCGTGACGTCTGCCCCTGCAACGGCAACGGCGGCGATACTGAAATAGGATTCAATGGCCGCTACCTGCGCGACGCCCTGCGTGCGTCCCCGACAGACGAGCTCACAGTGTGCATAAACACCGGCAGCGCGCCCTGCATAATAGTCCCCTCCGACGGCAGCGACACCTTTGTGTTTATGGTCCTTCCCGTGCGACTGGCTAAGTAATCATATGGAAAGAATAGAAATAAGTACGGAGTTTATAAAGCTCGACGCCTTTTTGAAATTCGCCGGCGCCTGCGAGACGGGCGGCGAGGCCAAACTGGCCATTGAGGACGAAGAAGTGCTTGTAAACGGAGAAGTTTGCACTATGCGCGGAAAAAAGCTGCGCCCGGGCGACACGGTTGAGCTCGACGGCGTGACCTATGAGGTGGCCGGAGC
Organism: uncultured Clostridia bacterium; assembly: GCA_930990965.1. Classification (GTDB taxonomy): domain Bacteria; phylum Bacillota; class Clostridia; order Oscillospirales; family Oscillospiraceae; genus Scatomorpha; species Scatomorpha merdigallinarum. The sequence goes on along the minus strand of CAKNRQ010000034.1, from coordinate 14,144 downwards.
ATGATCGTCCGGCGCATTGCCCTCAACGGCTGGCGCAACTACGAGTGGGAGACGGTTGATTTTTCACCGAGCACGAACGTGATCCGCGGCCAGAACGCCCAGGGCAAGACAAATTTGCTCGAAGCCGTGTACATGCTGGCCATGGGCCGGAGCTTCAGAAGCCGTTTCGACAGGGAACTGGTGGGTTTCGGCTACAGCAGCGCGGAAATTTTGGCCGACGTTGAAGCCCACGGCAGGGAACAGACAATTAAAATCGTCCTCACCCCCGGCCGGCGCAAGCAGATAACAGTGAACGCCGTGAAAAAAACGGCGGGGGAGCTGGCCGGTACGATAAGCGTCGTGCTCTTCTGCCCGGAAGACCTGGCCATAGTGCGCGAAGGTGCGTCAGTGCGGCGCAAGCTGCTGGATAACGCTATAAGCCAGCTCCGGCCCGGTTACGCAGCGGCGCTCACTGAGTATAACCGCCTCTATGAGCAGAAGAGCGCCATATTGCGCGACTACCGCGAGAAACCGTCGCTGCTCTATACGCTCGATGATTTCTCCGAGCGCATGTGCCGGCTGTCAGCGAGATTGATACGCTACCGCGCAGCCTTTTCCTCAAGGCTAGACGAGGCGGCCAGGCCGATACACCGAGAGTTCTCCGGCGGCGCAGACGAGCTGCAACTTTTCTACAAAACTGTGTCTACTGTTGAAAACCCCTTCGCCAGTGAGAAAGAGATCTACTACGCCGTCTGCGACCATCAGGAGGCACACCGCAAGGCAGAGCTCGAAAGCGGCCAGTGCCTGACCGGCGCGCACAAGGACGACCTCGAAATAGTCATAAACGGCAAGAGTGCGAGGACCTTTGCCTCCCAGGGACAAAAGCGCACTGCAGCCCTCTCCATAAAGCTGGCCGAACGGGAAATACACCTGCAGGAGACGGATGAGTACCCCGTGCTGCTCCTCGACGATGTCCTCAGCGAGCTTGACGCCAAGCGGCAGGAGTTCGTATTAAACCGCATCGGCGGCGGCCAGACATTAATAACCTGCTGTGAAGACGACGGCATCGCGCAGCGCACCGGCGCAAAGGTGATAACCGTGAGCAGCGGAAAGGCGGTGGGCTGATGTATGTGAACATCGGCGGCGGCTTCGTGGTGAGATATGAAGATATAGTGGCCGTCTTTGACATGGATAACGCAACATATTCCCGGATAACGCGCGATTGCCTGTCCAGCGCCGAAGGGCGCGGCGAGGTCATAAACGCGGCCGAGGATATACCCCGTACCTTCATAGTGTGCGAGGACTCGGGCCGGACGAGGGTATATCTCTCCCAGCTCTCCAGCGCGGCTCTTTCGAGGCGCGCGTCACAAGCCCAATCAAGGTAAAGGAAGAAAGCGAATGTCTGATATAAACGAGAAGATAACACAGGAGTACGACGCGAGTAAAATTCAAGTGCTCGAAGGTCTGGAAGCCGTTCGTATGCGCCCCGGCATGTACATCGGCTCCACCAGTGCTTCGGGTTTGCACCATCTGGTATATGAGATAGTCGACAACGCCATAGACGAGGCGCTGGCAGGATACTGCACGCATATAGAAGTGACGATTGAGCCGGGCGACGTGATATGCGTCTCGGATAACGGCCGCGGCATCCCTGTAGATATCCAGGAACAGACCGGCAAGCCCGCGCTCGAGGTCGTCTATACCGTCCTGCACGCCGGCGGCAAGTTCGGCGGCGGCGGTTACAAGGTCTCCGGCGGCCTGCACGGCGTGGGCGCCAGCGTCGTCAACGCCCTCTCCGATTGGCTGGAAGTCTCCGTACACAAGAACGGGAAGATCTATCAGATGAAGTTCTCCCGCGGCGACATCACTCAGAAGATGACCGTTGTGGGCGATACGGAGCGTACCGGTACAGTGGTGCGCTTCCACCCTGACCCGGAGATGTTTGAAGTCACGGAGTTCGACTATGACACGCTCCACACCCGCATGCGCGAGCAGGCGTTTTTGAACGCGGGCCTGCGCATCACCACGGAGGACAAGCGCCCTGGCAAAGAGCAGAAGGAGACGATGCACTATGCCGGCGGCATCCGCGAGTATGTCACGTTTATAAATAAGAACAAGAACGCCATCCACGACGGCGTAATATACATGTCCGGCGAACGCGAGGACTCCGAGTGCGAGATAGCCATGCAGTACAACGACGGCTATAACGAGGTCCTTGTCTCCTTTGCCAACAACATCCACACCCCCGAGGGCGGCATGCATGAGACGGGCTTTAAAGCTGCCCTGACCCGCGTGCTGAACGCCTATGCCAAGAAGGCCAACTTACTCAAAGACGTGGACGGCCTCTCCGGCGAGGACTGCCGTGAGGGTTTGACCGCGGTAATTTCCGTCAAGCTCACAAACCCGCAGTTTGAAGGCCAGACCAAGGCCAAGCTGGGCAACAGCGACATGCGTACCCTGGTTGACAGCGTGGTGAGCGACAAGCTCGAGCAGTTCCTTGAAGAGAACCCCGCTGTGGGCCGCACGATAATAGAAAAGGCCCTGACAGCCAACAAGGCGCGTATGGCCGCAAGAAAGGCTCGCGAAAACGTGCGCAGAAAAAATGCGCTTGAAGGCGCGACCCTGCCCGGTAAGCTTAGCGACTGCAACGAGCGCGACCCCGCCCTCACTGAGCTCTACATCGTCGAGGGCGACAGCGCAGGCGGCAGCGCCAAAGGTGGACGCGACAGCCGCTTTCAGGCCATACTCCCGCTCTGGGGTAAAATGCTCAACGTTGAAAAGGTGCGCGAGGAGAAGGTATATAACAACGACAAGTTAAACCCTGTCATAACAGCTCTCGGCGCCGGGTTGGGCGATGATTTTGACCTCAGCAAGCTCCGCTACCACAAGGTCATAATCATGGCCGATGCCGACGTAGACGGCAGCCATATCAGGACGCTGCTGCTCACCTTCTTCTTCAGATATATGCGCCCGCTCATAGAGCACGGCTATGTCTACGCCGCTGTACCTCCGCTCTATAAGCTCACGCGCGGCAAGCAGAGCCGCGTGGCATATTCCGACCCGGAACGCGACCAGATAAGCGCCGAAATGCGCGCCGGAAACCCCAACGCGAAGATAGACATATCCCGTTTCAAGGGCCTCGGCGAAATGGACCCACACGAGCTCTGGGAGACCACCATGAATCCCGAGACCCGTACCCTCAAGCGCATAGAACTCGACGACGCCGTAAAGGCCGACGAGATATTCACCATCCTCATGGGCGAAAAAGTCGAACCCAGAAAAGAATTCATAGAGGAGAACGCCAAGTACGTGGTTAATTTGGACGTTTGATGGAGGATATACGCAAGAGAAAGCACCAGCGGTTTGATGAATGGAAATACTCTGACACCGGAATGTACTTTGTGACGGTGATATGTAAAAACCGCCGTCACCTGCTTGGCAGGGTTGTGGCTTTACCTGATAATGCAGACAACCCCGTAAGGGACGGCGTCCTCGACGTCCCAAAGCTTGAGACATATGCATGCGGAAAAATAGTAGTAGAGTTTTCCAGTATAGGAAAAATTGTTGAAAATAAGCTCAATGAAATGAACGAGAAATTTGTGGGCGTTGGCATTGAAAGATATGTTATCATGCCAAACCACGTTCATTTATTGTTGTTTGTTGAAAACTCTGGCGGGACGTCGAGGACGCCGTCCCTTACGGACAACAGCTCGACAAGAGCTGTTCGTACTAATGAAACCATACCGCGGTTTATCTCATATCTGAAACGTTCGACAAATAAAATATCCGGCGTTGAAATATGGCACCGGAGCTACCACGACCATATAATAAGGGATTATCAGGATTATTTGGTGAGGTACAAATACATCGACAACAACCCCGCCCGTTGGTGCGAGGACGAATATTATGTCCCGGGTGGGGACGATAAATAAGGTGGTAACCAAATGGCCAAGGATTATAAGCCAGAAGATATAATGTTTCCTGATCAGAAGATAGTCTCTTCTGAGATAGTAAGCGAGATGAAGTCGAGCTTCATCGACTATGCGATGAGCGTCATTGTGGCGCGTGCGCTGCCGGATGTGCGCGACGGATTGAAGCCTGTGCACAGGCGTATACTCTACGCCATGTACGAGGACGGCCTAACTTCGGACAAGCCCTTCAAAAAGTCCGCGACCTGCGTCGGCGACGTGCTCGGCCGCTACCATCCCCATGGCGACGCCTCCGTCTACGACGCCCTCGTGCGTTTGGCGCAGGATTTCTCCATGCGCTATCCGCTTGTTGACGGCCACGGCAACTTCGGCAGCGTAGACGGCGACCCCCCGGCGGCCTACCGATACACTGAGGCCCGCATGGCTCGCATCTCTGACGAAATGCTCAGAGACATCGAGAAGGACACCGTTGACTGGGACCCCAACTTCGACGAGAGCCGCAAGGAACCCCGCGTGCTCCCGGCGCGTTTCCCCAACTTGCTTGTCAACGGTTCGAGCGGCATCGCCGTAGGCATGGCAACGAACATCCCGCCGCACAATCTGACCGAAGTCATAAACGCCTGTATCTGTGTGCTTGACAACCCCGAAGCCACGATTTCGGAGCTCATGCAGCACGTAACCGGCCCCGACTTCCCCACAAAGGGCATTATCATGGGCCGGAGCGGAATCCGCGCGGCTTACGCCACCGGCAAGGGCAAAGTGATAATCCGCGCCCGCACGGAGATGGAAGAGTTCGGACACGACAGAATACGCATCATAGTCACCGAACTGCCTTACCAGGTAAACAAGAAGCTGCTAATAGAGAACATGGCCGAGCAGGTGCGTGAAAAGCGCCTCGAGGGCATATCCGGATTGCGCGACGAGTCCGACCGCAACGGTATGCGCATAGTCATAGAGCTCAAGCGCGACGCAAATCCGCAGGTGGTCCTCAACAGGCTCTTCGCCCAGACCCAGCTCCAGACCAGTTTCTCTATTAATATGCTCGCGCTCGTGAACAACCAGCGCGCGCCGAAAATACTTAACCTGCGCCATATAATCGACGAGTACCTCACCTTCCAGGAGGAGCTCATAGTCCGGCGCACAAAGTTCGACCTCAAGAAGGCCCAGGAGCGGGCGCATCTGTTGGAGGGCCTGTTGATAGCCCAAGACAACATTGACGAGGTCATACGCATAATCCGCGAGAGCTACGACGACGCAAAGGATAACCTGATGCGCCGCTTCAACCTCGACGACGTCCAGGCCCAGGCCATCCTCGACATGCGCCTCAAAGCCCTGCAGGGTCTTGACCGCGAGAAGCTGGAAAAGGAATACCAGGAGCTCGAGGAGCGCATAGCCTACTTTGAGAGCCTGCTTGCCGACCCCGAGAAGGTCAAGGGCGTGCTCAAGGACGAGCTCACCGCTCTGCGCGACAAGTACGGCGACGAGCGCAAGACCGAGATCCAGGACGTCGAGGACGAGATAGACATAGAGGACCTGATCGAGGAGGAGACCTGCGTCTTCACCCTGACCCACTCCGGCTATATCAAGCGCCTGGCGGCCAGCGAATACCGCGCCCAGGGCCGCGGCGGCCGCGGCGTGAAGGGCATGGCCACGCGCGAGGAGGACTATGTGGAGACCGTTTTCACCGCCTCCACGCACGACCGCATCTTCTTCTTCACCAGCTTCGGCCGCGTGTACCCGCGCAAGGGCTATCAGATACCGGAGGCGGGGCGCGCCGCCAGGGGCACGAACATTGTGAACATCCTGCCCACGGACCCGGGAGAACGCGTTGTCTGCATGCTGCCCGAGCGCGAGGGGGCCAAGTTCCTCTTCCTGTGCACCAAGAACGGCACGGTAAAGCGCATGAACCTGGAAGTGATGCGCAATATCCGCAAAAACGGTATCCGCGCGCTGAACATAGACGAGGACGACGAGCTCATCTCCGCCTGCGTGACGGACGGCAGCTGCAACATACTGCTGGCCACGGCGGACGGCTACGCCATCTGCTTTGACGAGAACGACGCCCGTCCCATGGGGCGCGACGCCATGGGCGTGCGCGGCATCAAGCTGCGCGGCGGCGACCACGTAGTGGGCGCGCTGCCCGCCGCTGAGGGCGCCCAGCTGCTGAGCATAACCGAGAACGGCTACGGCAAGCGCACCGCGGTGAGCGAGTACCTCCGCGGCGGCGAGGACGCCGGCCCGCAGAAGCGCGGCGGCATGGGCCTGAAGAGCTACAACGTGACCGAAAAGACCGGCTGCGTGGCCGACGTGCGCATGGTAAATGGCGACGAGGACGTGCTGATAGTCGCCGACGACGGCACCATCATCCGCACTAACGTCTCCGGTATCTCCGTCCTGGGCCGCGCCACACAGGGTGTGCGCATAATGCGGCCGAACGAGGGTGCAAAGGTCATCTCTGCCGCCCTTACGGACCCTGAAGAGGACGAAGAATCAACAGAAAACACGGAAAGTGTTGAAAACTCCCCCGAGATCGCGGAGGAGCAGGAATGAAATCCGTGACTGTCTATACCGACGGGGCCTGTTCCGGCAATCCCGGCCCCGGCGGCTGGGCGGCGATATTGACGTATAACGGCCATGAAAAAGAGCTCTCCGGCGGTGAGGCCAGCACGACCAACAACCGCATGGAGCTATCGGGGGTTATAGCCGCCCTGTCCGCGCTCACGGAACGCTGCTCCGTCACGCTCTACACCGACTCCCAGTACATAGAGCGCGCAATCAACGAGCATTGGCTGGACAGTTGGAAAAAGCGCGGCTGGCGGCGCAAGGACGGACCTGTGAAGAATCTCGAACTCTGGCAGGAGTTGGACGCCCTGCTTAAAAAGCATGACGTCAAAGTGTACTGGGTCAAGGGCCACGCCGAGAACGAGATGAACAACCGCTGCGACGCCCTGGCTGTCAAGCGCCGTGACGAGTACGCAAGGAAGGCTTAGAACAGGAGCGGAACATGTCTAAGAAAAAGCAAAAAAGCAGCTTGAGCGAGTTTTTTTCCTATTTCAAACCGCACATGGGCCTTTTCCTCATGGACATGGCCTGTGCCACAATTGCTTCGCTGATAGATTTGGCCTTCCCTTATGTGTCGCGCATGTCCATGACTACGCTGCTGCCGAACCGGCTCTTTGAGACGTTTTTCATCGTCATAGCCATAATGATCGCAGCCTACATACTCAAGGGCGTGTGCTACTATTTCATCACCGTGCTGGGACACCGCATGGGCGTCTATATAGAAGCCGACATGCGCCGCGCGGCCTTTAACCACATACAAAAGCTGTCTTTCAGCTTCTTTGACCACAACCGCACTGGCGCGCTCATGAGCCGCATCACCACGGACCTCTTCGAGATCACCGAGCTCTCCCACCACGGCCCGGAAGACATACTCATTTCCAGCCTGACTATAGTCGGAGCGCTGGCCGTAATGTTCACAATAGAGTGGCGGCTGGCCCTGGTTTTGGCCATATCCCTGCCGATATTGATAGGCTTCACGCTCACGCAGCGCGTGCGCATGAAAAAGGCCAACCTGGAAGTCAAGCGCAAGACCGCGGAGATAAACTCCTCCATAGAGAGCGGCATATCCGGCATCCGCACGGCTAAAGCCTTTGCAAACGAAAAGACCGAGGACGACAAATTCGCCGAGGCCAACGAGCGCTATAAGAGCGCTAAGAAAGAGTACTACAACGCCATGGGCGGCTTCATGAGCGGCATGGAGTTCACAACCAGCATCATGCAGGTGCTGGTCATAGCCGCCGGAGGCATATTCATCATGCGCGGCGAGATGGACTACATAGACCTCATGACCTTCTCGCTCTACGTGTCTACCTTCACCACGCCAGTGCGCAAGCTGGCTCAGTTCTCCGAAGTGTTCATGCAGGGCACAGCCGGTTTCAGCCGCTTCATGGAACTCATGCGCACCGAGCCCGAGATAAAGGACGCGCCCGACGCCATGGAGCTCAGCGACGTCAAGGGCGAAGTGGAGTTTGACGGCGTGGGCTTCCGCTACGGCGAGGACAAGCCCTGGGTGCTGCGGGACATAGACCTCGAGATAAAGGCGGGCGAGAAGCTGGCCGTAGTCGGACCCTCCGGCGGCGGCAAGACCACGCTCTGCCAGCTCCTGGAGCGCTTCTACGACGTCACCGAGGGCGCCGTGAAGATAGACGGGTACGATGTGCGCGCCGTGACGCAGGAGTCGCTGCGGCGCAGTATCGGCATCATCCAGCAGGACGTCTTTATCTTTGCCGGCACCGTGCGCGATAACATCCGCTACGGCAAACCCGACGCCACTGACGCGGAGATTATAGCCGCCGCCGTGCGCGCTGAAATCCACCAGGACATCATGGCGCTGCCGGACGGCTACGACACCTTCGTCGGAGAACGCGGCGTCATGCTCTCAGGCGGCCAGAAGCAGAGGCTGAGCATTGCGCGCGTCTTTTTGAAGAACCCGCCAATACTTGTCATGGACGAGGCTACAAGCGCCCTCGACAGCGTGACCGAACAGAGAATCCAGGCGAGCCTCGACTCCCTGAGCGTGGGCCGCACCAGCGTCATAATAGCGCACCGCCTGAGCACTATCCGCGGCGCCGACCGCGTGGCGGTAATAGAAAACGAACACATAGTAGAGCTCGGCACGCCCGCAGAGCTGCTGGAGAAAAACGGGGAGTTCGCCAAGCTCTGGCACTCCCAGTTTGAAAACGGCTCCGGAGCAGACGAGACCTGAAAAGAAAGAACCCTACGGAGGAAAAGAATATGTCTATCTACCACATCGAACGCGGCGGGCACGCCGATATGAAGCGTATCTACCCAATGATGGAGTTCGATTTCCACGATTGGGAGAGACCGTCCCACCTTGAGCTGCAGTTGGCCATGACCCGCGGCGCCGAATTGCTGCTGTTGAAAGACGCGCATAACGTCGAGTGCGGTTACGCGGTCATGCTGCGCAGCAAGCTCACGGGCTATGTACTGCTCGGCTGGCTCGGCGTCTATCCGCACGTGCGCGGCAACGGCATCGGCGGTCAGTTCCTCACGCTCATCCGCGAGCACTATGAGGATTGGCAGGGTATCCTGCTCGAAGTCACCGAGTACCCCGAGCTCGAAAAGGCCCGCAAACTGCACGCCTTCTATCAGCGCAACGGCTACGGCGACGTGGCCTGCCATTACATACTCTCCGGCCGCGACACTGCGCTGATGTATATGCCCATCAAAGGTGCCGGCGACATCTCCAGCGTCGCCAGAAGCGTTGTGCGCAGCGTCTACGAGTGCATGTACACAGAGAACAAGCTCTGGAACCTGATAACGATAGAAAAGTAAAATATGCAGATATGGTTGTAATATTGTAAAGACACTGCGATATCGCCCATAATAATTCGACAAAATTGTCCACATAATTTACTTTTCCAATTTCTCGCCGCCAATACAGCGGCGAGAAATTTTTTGCCTGTGATGGAAAGTACGCTTGACATTTCAAGAGCACTGTGCTATGATGACGATGGAAAGCGTACTTTACATTTTGGAGGTGGGCAGTTGAAGAACAGGCTCGAAGAACTGCGGCGCGAGCGGGGTATAAATCAGGAGGAGCTGGCGCGGGCCCTGCGTGTGTCGCGCCAGACAATAGGCTCACTTGAAAATGGGCGCTATAACCCGTCAATAACTCTGGCCTTCAAAATAGCCAGATATTTCGGACTGAGCATTGAGGAGGTATTTATATATGAAGAAACCGAAGAATAAGAAAAAGCTATGGTATCTCGGCTATGTGGTGTGCGCCTTTATATTGCTGGCGATAGCTTTTGCCGATTTGCCTGACATGGCAGATATCGGACTTTCCGTGGCCTTCGGCGCAATTTTCGGGCTTTGCTTTACAGAACTCTGGTACGATAAGCAGGTGAAGAAAAACCCCGACTTTGAAGTCGAGGTCGAAGACGAGCGCAATGTGCAGATTAAATATCGCGCTGGATATATGGCCTGCGGCTTCAACTGGCTGCTGCTCAGCGCTGCGACGGTGGCGTTCATAATTCTCGACTACATGGTACCGGCCATAATAACCGGCGTCATACTCATCGTGCAGCCAGTAATTTTGATAGTTGCCAGTAATATAATAGAGAAGAAAATTTGAAAAACCGGGTTGACTCTGGTCAACCCGGTTTATTTCAGCTTTGCCTTTTTGTGCGCGGTTATGGCCAATGCAGGCAGAAGAAGCGCGAAAATCGCGGCGATGTTGGCAAAGACGACCCACTTGTCGGAGATGATGCGCATAATACGCGAGTCGGGCGCGATTACAATGGCGCAGGCGAGCGCGAGCGCGGCGCAGGCGATGGTGACGAGCGTGCCGGGCTGAAGGTATTTGGGCCGCTCGGGTTTGGCTTTGAGCGATAGCGAGGCGGTTATTGCGCGCGCAGCGGTCATGAGGGATATGGCGCAGAGCACGAAGTCCGAGAGCACCCACAGCGCGGTCACTGGCGCCTCTATTCTTTCAGCCACGCCGAAGAGACCCGTGTTGCGTACCAGCGCGAAGAACGGGTAAGTGAGCGACCCGGAGAGCTCAGGGCCGAACCGGCCGATGACGGCGGCAATCAACACAGCCAGGAAAAGGCAGACGCGTACGCTCCAGAATACGGCGCTGCGGGTGCGTTTTTCAATAGGTGCGCCGGTCTCAATGAAAGGTACGTTTACTATTACAAAGCACACCGTGCCCAGCGTCTCAATCGCGCCGAAGAGCACGCCGGGCGCGTCGAGGTATGACACAGGCAGCAGCTCGCTCCAGTCTGCCTGCGCCATGCCGAGGAAAAGTATGGGCACGACTGCAATGAGCAGCAGTACGCGGAAAAATTCAGACGACCTGGCCAGCCTGCGCTCATGACCCAGAGCTGCCAGCAATCCCATGCCGAGGCCGACGGCTACAAAGGGCCAGGGAGAGGAACCGGTATAAACGGTGTATATGAAACGTGATGCCGCGCTGCGCACGGAGAATCCGGCGTAAAGAGCCATCCAGAGCCCGTAAATGAAGAGGACGAAGCGCCCAAAACGCGGAGTGGCCCGCAGTATGGTCTCGCCTAGCCCCTCTCCCTGCGCTTTGGTGGACAGCGCACGCGAGACCAGAGCGGCTACGAGCATAACAAAAGGCGCTGCGACTATTGGGCACAGCCAAGCCGCATGTCCCGCCGCTCTGGCAGCCGCGCCGGGTATCAGCCTTGTGGCGGGCGAGAGCAGCGCGACAAAGCTCATGGCGAATATCTGCCGGCGCGTGGGTTCTCTCATGTTTCCACCTCCGGATACGGCGAGCGGACATACTCGCGCATGTTGAGTATTTTCGCCTCGCCGGAGAGCTTGTAGTCCAGGTCCGGGAAGAGCTGCTCCCATGACTCGGGCATGGCGTCAAATTTGAGCGGATGCGAGGTCTGCACCTGCCTGCCCAGACCTAGAAAATCAGCTTCAAGCTCTATGCTGCGTTCGAGCGCGCTTTCAAGCCAGCTCATAGCTTTTCCCGCCAGTTCTCGCTCTATTGCGTCCCAGCTCTCTTGGCTGTCAAAATTGCTGCCGGCCCGGGCCTCAATCACACTGCAATTCACGGCGAGATGAATGTCGAGCCGGCTGAGCTTGTCGCCCTCCCAGACAGGTTCGACGGTGACCTCGGCTCCGGAGAGCTCCACCGTTACGGTCTCGAGCTCCACAACGCTCAGTCCGGGGCCGCCCAGGAAAAACCCGGCGCCAAGCGCCTCGTCGTCATCCAGCCAACCTATTAGGCCGCCGTCTGATATGACGGCAAAGCCCGCAGGAACCGCAGTCAGGGTCCCCAGGGCGCCCTCTTCCAGCTCAATGGCCGTGATAAGCGCTGCGCCGGAAGATAAGAGAGAGCGGGAGACGCCCGCGCATATAGTCGCAGGAGCGGGGCCGTACTCTGAGATGCGCTTGGCGAGTGAGTCAAGGTCGGCAAACACGTCTTCGGGGGCATTGTCCCCTGCTATGAACGTGCTGGCCTTTTTTCCGCGCAGGACGTATAGCTCGTTATCCAGGCGCAGCTGCTTGCTGCGTGCCAGAGCATCGAGCCAGCGCGAGGTCTCAAGCGCCGCGTCCTCGCCCAGAACTATCGCACCTGTGCCTGAAAAGAAGAGACTCCCACCGCCGGAGAGCTCTTCAGCTGAACGCATAGCCGCGTCCAGAGAGGTTCCCTCCTGAGTGATACGCAGAGGCTCGCGCCCGGAGGCGTCCGGGCCGGTAGCAGCCGAGAGTACCACGCTCCCATCTTCGGAGAGATCCAGCCCTATCGCCTGCACTACTTTCAGGCTCTCTATATCTCTGTAGCTGTTATATACTGACAGGGTACAGCCGCTGAGCGGGAGAGCAAGCGCTAGTGTGAACGCGAGAGCGGTTGTTGCCTTGCGCATGGATTTACCTCCTATCTCTGACGGCGACGGTTCCAACCGGCCAGATGCCCCGAGCGGAATTTGTTAGCGCGGTTGGGCCGTTTCAAAAGTATGCGGGAGAGAGTACCGGCGTCGGAACCGGTAAATGGTGCTGTGTAAGCTTTACCGAAACTCTCAAGCCCCGACATGTACCATATCAGCAGAGCCGCGCATGCTGTGACCGCGTAAATTCCCATAAAGGCCGCAGCGGCAACAAGCAGCAGACGGCCTAATCTGACAGTGCCGCCCAGATCCTGGCTGGGCATGGTGTAGCCGGATATGCCCGCAAGCGCGACCACGATAACCGCGATTGGCGATACAACCTTGGCTTCCACAGCGCTCTGGCCGACAATCAGAGCGCCTATTATGCTCGCCGTCTGCCCGACAGGGTCCGGAAGGCGCAGCCCGGCCTCCTGCAAGAGTTCAAAGGCCAGCAGCATGGCTATGACTTCAGTGGCTACAGAAAACGGAACATACTGTTTGGCCGACGTCATACTCAGCAGCAGCTGTACCGGCAGCATCTCCTGGTGATACATACTCACTGCGACAAAGGCCGCTGGAAGCAGCAGTGAAATGATAAGCGCTATCCAGCGCAGCAGCGTGAGCATACTTGCCACAGCAAAGTGCATCGAACTGTCCTCGGGTACGCGCATGAAGGCTGCGAGGTCGGCAGGCAGCAGAAATCCCACCGGAAGCCCGTCAACCAATATGCCGATGCGCCCATCCAGCAGATGCATGGCAAAGGTGTCGGGCCTCTCCGTGTGCAGCAGCTGGGGCAGAGGCGAATGAGGCGAGTCCACAATATATTCTTCAAGGTCGCCAGAAGATATAAGTCCGTCTATATCTATGGCCCCAATGCGCTTTACAGCCTCGTTGACTGTGCCCTGCTGTGCAACACCATCTATATATAATAGTGCAACGCCGGTGCCGGACAGCCTGCCCACTACGTACTGCCGTATCTTGAGCTCCGGTGTGCGCAGCTTGCGCCGCACCAGCGAGGTGTTGGTGCGCAAAGTTTCAACGAAGGCGTCCTTGCCGCCCTTGATGGCCTTCTCTACCGTGGGTTGGCTTACAGAGCGCGTCAGCTTGGTACGGGTATCGAAAGTGAGGGCCTCGCCCAGCGTGTCAAAGCAGATGACACAAAAGCCGTTGACCATGTCGGTCACCACGTCGTCGAGCGCCTGCCGCCTGCGGACGGTGTAGCTGTAAGCGGCGCCGCGCTGCAGCGTGTCAATGAGCTGCGCCTCAGTGGCAGAAGATATGGTGCGGCTCAGATCTGTCAGAGGCCGCAGCACGTCCTCAGAGACCGTCACGCCGTCCACAAGTCCGTCCAGCCAGCAGAGAGAAACGCCGTGCAAAGAGAGCATGAGCCCCGGCATAATACTCCTGGACTCAAAGTCTCCGCACTGAGCGAAGATAGTACGCAGCTCTTCGAGGCAAATCCGTGCGTCGTATTTAGGTTTTTTTTCGGGGTGAGGAAGATCCCTAGAAAGATTTTTTTCGTCCATATCCGGTATTATGCCCTGTCTTGCGCAAGTTATTTGCAATGGCCAATCAAGTAATATGCGTGTTATACTTGTGTAAACACAATATGTAGTGGTATTTTGATCGAGAAGAGGTTTATTCAAAAAAATTCGAGATTTTTTGAAAAAAGGTGTTGACAAGCGCGGCTGGTAGTGGTATATTAATCAAGCGCTCGGGACACGGCACTGTGAAAGATGCTCAAAACCGATAGCGAGTGCACCTTGTAAATTAAACAATGTAAGCAAAAGCTTATGCGAATAAGCAC
>CAKNRQ010000033.1 GCA_930990965.1 uncultured Clostridia bacterium | reverse complement strand
CACCAGTTGACGGGCATGCTGGCCTTGTAGGCCAGGCCGTGCTTGTACATCTGCAGGAATATCCACTGCGTCCACTTGTAGTATTTGGGGTCAGTGGTATCTACCATGCGGTCCCAGTCAAAACTGTAACCGAGCATCTGCAGCTGCTTGGAAAAGCGCTCTATGTTGCGCTTGGTGACGTCACGCGGATGCATGTGGTTGGCAATGGCGTAGTTTTCGGTGGGCAGGCCGAAGGCGTCGAAGCCTATCGGGAAGAGAACGTTTTCGCCCTCCATGCGGCGCTTGCGCGCCACAATGTCCATCGCGGTGTACGGCCTCGGGTGGCCGACGTGCAGGCCGTCGCCGGAGGGGTAGGGGAACTCTATAAGCGGGTAGAATTTCTTGCGGGTATTGTCACCCGTTACGGCCTTATAGGTCTTGTTCTCCAGCCAGTAATTCTGCCATTTCTTTTCTATGCGAGCGAAATCATAGCCCATTGTGAATCTGCTTCTCCCTTTTTATAAATTCTTGTCCGATGGCCCCTTTGACCCGAGTACCCCGACTCAGGCCGTAGGGCCTCACAGGGATGAGAGAGGCACCTCCTCAGCGTCGCTCCATATGTGTTCAAGGTTGTAGAATTCGCGCATTTCAGCCTGGAAAATGTGGACTATTACGCAGCCGAAGTCCAGCAGTATCCAGTCTCCACCGCGATATCCCTCACGTCTGAGGGGCGGCTCGCCGAGCTCAGAGAGCGCACGGTCCACTTCATCAGTGAGAGTCTTTACGTGCGTCGAGCTGGTAGCCGTGCAGATGATGAAATAGTCTGCAAGCACAGTGACATCAGCAGTGTGAAGTACCTTTATGTCACGGGCCTGTTTGGCGTCGAGAACCCTTGCGGCCTCGGCGGCTATTTCTCTGGGTGTTAGCATTGGGCAAAACTCCTTTTCTATATGCCTTTTATGCTCCTGTACTATCCGAAGTAGGCGAAGGACTCCTCGCCTCCAGCTATATAGCCCTGAGTCATCGTCCATTCACCTTCGATATATGAAATCATGTTGATGTTGCTCTCGGTTATCTCCTGGTCGAATGGGTTGAGGTAATCGTTGAGCATAACCAGCCATTCATCTATAATTGGCATGACATAGTTGAGCCCGTTTATCATGCCGTCCATGCGGTTGGGTATGGTCTGGAAAGTTATATCCTCACTGCTGAGCTTCATAAACTGCTCAAGGAGATATGCAATATTGCCTATCGAGACATTAGTCTCGGTGTTGTCCATAACGGCACTGTATATCTCGCCGATATTCAGGACGTTGCCTATCTGTAGCAGCTGCCTGGCCAGGGCCATGAGCAGCTCCTGCTGGAACTCTATACGCTCAATGTCGCCGCCGGCGTAAGAGTGGGAGCCGTCATTTGACATACGGAAGCGCATCGCGTTAACGAAGTTCTCACCGTCAAGAGTCTGCGGCCCGGCCTTGATGTGGATATAGAGGTCCTGGTCCGGCGCGTCCCAGTCCATATCGAAGGGAATATCAAAGTACACCCCGCCGATGGCGTCAACTATCTCTGCCGCAGCTTCGATATTGATAAAGGCATACATGTCCACTTCATAGCCGAGTATGTCGCTCACTGTGTCGAGCAGCGCCTGTGTGGCGTCCTGCCCGTTGTTCTTGGCCGCGGCATAGGGCTGGTTTATTTTTTTGATGTTGAGGTTCACATTCACGAGCATGTCTCGCGGCAGGCTGACTATGTTCAGTTTGCCCTCCACAGTATCGAACATGCCTACAAGGTTTGTGTCGTTGTGGTAGCCCACGACGTCTATACCCGACACGAGAAAAGTGTATACCCCGTCTCTATGGCTGGCCTGGCTTTCAGGCGCCACGGCCGCAACGCCGGTCTCCTCCGGGGCCGGGGTGCCGTAGTCGTTGAGGCCGCCCTGCTCCGTCGTCGGAGCGGTGGCCCAACTGCGGTAGAGTGCGAAGGCGCCGACTATAATCACGGCCAGCACCCCGAAAGTCACGGCCAACCTGCGCGGCCACTTGGGCCGGCTGGCCCGGCGCTCTTCACGCGAGACTATATCGTCAGAGGCGAAGCGCCTCTCATGGCTGCGCTCCTGCGCCGCCTGTCTTGAAGCATAACGCTGCTGACGCGCCCTGTAGCGGCGGTCGTATTCCATATCGTCGTCTATGTCGTACGGGCTGTACTCATCCCGCTCACTTACAGCGGCGTCACTGTAGTCGTCGTAGATCTCGTCCCGGTATTCGCGGCGCTCACTCCCGCCCGAGCCGTGGCCCGAGGCACTGTGCTTGCCGTTTTTTCCGTTTCCTCCGAAAAGGTGCATCAGGTCTTGTCCTTTCCGTACCACTTGAGCGCTTCGACGGTGGCGCTGTGCGGCACTATCCCGCCCTGTTTAAGCTCGTCGAGGCTCATTTGGAGCCCGAGGGCCATGGCGGCGTCTATATCCTCGTAGGCCAGAGCGCGCAGCGGCTCTACTCCCTCAAAGTCACGTGTGGGCTCGATGTAGTCTGCGAGGTATATTATTTTCTCCAGCAGGGTCATATCCGGTTTGCCAGTGGTGTGCCAGCGTATGGCGTCATACACGCGGCCAGTAACCCCGAACAGATCATGGGACAGTGCCGCGCCCGTTATGGCGTGAGTGAGTTTGAGGTTCTGCCTCTCGAGCGCATCAAACACTATACCATATTTTTCTGCCAAGTTCAACTGCTCTGCCATACTGAGCTTTTTGGTGATATCGTGCAAAATTCCCGCCTCTGCGGCGTCTCCGGTGTCCTCTCCCCAGCGTTCGGCGAGCTTGACGGCCTCGTGCTCGCACCCTGCCACGTGCGGCACGCGGGTGGGTTTGAGGAACTTGTAGGCGCGCTCCCGCAGCCAGTCGAGCTGAGGTTTGGCGCCGTAGTCGCGCGTCTTTATGATGCGCGTATAAACCCCGCCGTCCAGTTCATCCGCGCCGCGGCGGTTGACCAGCATTTCGCGCATACCGCTGCTGGACATGGGTAGGGGCGCGACGTCAAGGACGTATATTCTGGCCCCGTTCCGGCTGCGCAGCCGCTCGGCTTCCCGGGAAATACCGGCAATGTCTCCTTCTTCTCTGGGCAGCACGGCCAGACTGCACTCGGAGAGGATATATTCCCACTCGTGCCACTGCTCGAAGCTCAGGAGCATGTCGGTGCCCATAATCATCACGAGTTCCGCGTCCGGATACTCGTGCCTGAGCTCTTTCACCGTGTCCGAGCTGTAACTTCTGCCCTCGCGCCTGAGCTCCATGTCGGAGACCTCGGCCTCCGGAAAATCTCGGAACGCTATGCGCGTGAGCTCCATGCGCTCATTCGCGTCGGGGCTCCCGTCAGGCAGCGGCTTGTGAGGCGGTGTGGCCGCGGGTATGACGAGCAGCTTATCCGGCTTGAGGCTCTCATAGGCCAGGCGGCATGCCCTGACATGGGCAGGGTGCGGGGGATTGAAGCTGCCCCCGTAAAAGGCAAGCCTCATTTCTTCTTCGCCGCCTTTGGCAGTTCGATAATGGGCTTTTGCTCGTTGCGCTTATAGAGCACAAACTTGCTGCCTATGACCTGCACCTGCTCTGCGCGGCAGCGTGCGGCCAGCGTATCACAGGCCTCGCGCGCCGTGAGCATGGAGTTTTCCAGCACGCGGCCTTTTACGAGCTCTCTGGCCCGCAGCATATCGCTCATGGTCTCTGCGGTCTTCTCTGTGATACCGTCCTTGCCTATCTGCAATATTGTGTCCTCCTTGGCGGCCAGGCCGCGCAGGTAGGCTCTCTGTTTACTTGTGAGCATTAGTGTATTCCTCCAAAAGCCGCGCGAACTTCCTGAGAGCCCGGCCGCGGTGGGATATGGCATTTTTCTCTTCGGCGCTCATCTGCGCCATGGTGCGGTTCTCCCCCTCGGGGATGAACATGGCGTCGTAGCCGAAGCCGTTCTCTCCTGCCTCGTACGTGGCGATAGCGCCCTCGCACTCGCCGCGGGCCTCTATCCTGTCCCCGTTCGGGAAAACGCAGCATATGGCTGAGACGAAACGTGCTGTACGATGTTCCACGCCGGAGAGTTTTTTCATGAGGTATGCGCGGCGGTCGGCGTCGGAGTCCTCATGCCGGCCGGTGTAACGCGCGGAGCGCACACCCGGCTCGCCGCCTAGCGCGTCCACTTCGAGTCCTGAATCGTCGCTCACAGCGGCCTCCCCCGTCGCCTTCATGGCAGCTTCGGCCTTTATGAAGGCGTTCTCCTCAAAGGTCTCCCCCGTCTCGTCGGCTTCAAAGTGGCAGCCGGCCTCGCTCTGGGTCACGACGTCTATGCCCAGCGGAGAGAGGATTTCCCTGAACTCCTGCGCTTTGTGTGCGTTGTTTGATGCAAGTATCAGTCTCATGACAGCAGCGCCTCCGCAAAGGACTTGGGCTCAAACGGCATAAGGTCGTCCACTCCTTCGCCCACGCCGACATACTTGACGGGCACGCCCATGTCGTTGGCGATGGCAAAGACTATGCCGCCCTTGGCGGTGCCGTCGAGCTTGGTCAGCACGATGCCGGTGATGGCCGCCGTATCGGAGAACTGCTTGGCTTGTATAAGACCATTCTGACCCGTCGTGGCGTCAATGACCATGAGCGTCTCCAAGTCAGCGTCTGGCAGCTCTCGCAGGACGATTCTGCGTATCTTGGCTAGCTCGTTCATGAGGTTCGCCTTGTTGTGAAGCCTGCCGGCGGTGTCTATAATGACTATGTCGCTACCGCGAGCCTTGGCGGCGGTGAGCGCGTCAAACACGACGGCGCCGGGGTCGGAGCCCTCACCGTGCTTTACTATCTCACAGTTCGCCCGCTCGGCCCAGACGGTGAGCTGCTCGGCAGCCGCTGCCCTGAAGGTGTCGCCCGCGGCGAGCAGTACTTTTTTGCCCTCGACTGTGAACCTGGCTGCGAGTTTGCCTATCGTGGTGGTCTTGCCAACGCCGTTGACGCCGACCATAAGTATGACGGATGGCCTGGTCTCGAGCTGGAGTTCAAAACTGCCCACGCTCAGGCGCTCGGCAAGTATGTCCACCAGCGCCGCTTTGACTTCCTCCGCGCCGCGCAGTCCGTTTGTGCGCACCCGCTCGCGCAGTTCCTCAACGGCCTTCATGGCCGTGTCTGCACCCGCGTCGGCCAGAATAAGCGAGTCCTCGAGCTCCTCAAAGAACTCCTCGTTTTCACCCGTAAACTCCGCGAAGAGCCCGCCCATCTGGCGGCGGGTCTTTTCAAGCCCCTGCTTTATCTTGTCGAAGAACCCCATTGTCTTCCTCCTCTATCTGCTTTGCGGCCTCCTCGAGATCCAGTTCTATGACCTTGGAGACGCCTTTTTCCTGCATTGTAACGCCGTAGAGGCGGTCTGCCTCCTCCATTGTGCCGCGGCGGTGGGTTATGACTATGAACTGCGTCCTGCCGCTCAAATCCCGCATGTGCAGGGCAAAGCGGTTGACATTGGCCTCGTCCAGCGCGGCCTCTATCTCGTCCATGACGCAAAACGGCGTGGGCCGCACTTTGATTATTGCGAAGTAGAGGGCTATGGCGACGAAGGCCATCTCTCCACCGGAGAGCAGCGTGAGCGTTGTGACCGCCTTGCCGGGCGGCTGAACGCGGATATCTATGTCGCCGTTGAGCACGTCGTCTCCGGGCGTTATCGTGAGCTCCGCGCTGCCGCCGCCGAAGAGTTCCGTGAAGGTCTCCTTGAAGCTCTCGTTTATGGCCTCGAATTCGCGGGTGAATATACTTCTCATTTCCCCGGTTATATCGGAAATTATACCCAAAAGCTCGCCTTTGGCCTTCTCGACGTCGTCGCGCTGTCCGGCCAGGAACTCATAGCGCTCGCTCACGCGCGCGTACTCGTCTATCGCGCCTATATTCGGGTTCCCGAGGGAGGACATCTCACGCCTCAGCTCGGCTATATGCTTGGCGGCTTTGGAACGGGCCTCCACCGGCTGCCGTATGGCCTCGGCGGCGCTGTGACTGAGCTCATATCCGTCCCAGAGCTTGTCCGTAAGCTGCTTTTCCTCGAGCTCGGAGGAGAGCTTTTTCTGCTCGGCACGCGCGAGGGCACGTTCCAGGTCGAGTATGGCCGCATTTTTCTCCTGTGCGGCCTTATCAGTGCGCGTGCGCTCGCCTTCGACTTCCAGGCGGCTGCGCGTGGCCTCACTGATGGACTCCTTAATTTTCCCGGCCTCTTCCTGCAATGAAGCTATACGCTCGCTGACTTCACCGAGCTCGCGCCTGTAACTGTCCGCGGCGGCCAACACGTCGGCGACAGCCTTCTCGCGCGCGGCGTTGTCGCCCGTGAGTCCGGCAAGCAGGGCCTCAAACTGCGCTGCGGCGTTCTCCGTCGTGCGGCGTTCGGCCTCCAGAGAGGTGAGTTCGTTATTTATGCCCTGTAATTCCTGAGCCGCCACGTCCAGCTCGTAGCGGGCCGCCGTCAGGCTGCGCTTGAGCTCTTCGGTCCTGGCGTTCAATTCATCCCGGCGGCGGGCGAGCTTGCCGCGCTCGGCCTGGAGCCTTTCAAGCTCACTCCGGCGCGAGAGTATGCCCGCGTTCTTTCCTGCGCTGCCGCCGGTCATGGAACCGCCGGCGTTCATTACCTGGCCGTCCAGCGTTACTATCCTCACACGGCCGCCGTTACGGCGTGAGATGGCTATGGCGTCAGTGAGAGTCTCGGCCACAAGCGTACAGCCCAACAGGTTTTCAAAGACCTGTTTGTAACGACCGTCGAATTCTATGAGGTCTACGGCGAGTCCCAGGCAGCCCTCGTCCTCGCCGGGTATGTGCTCCAACCTGCCGCCGCGTATGGCGTCAATGGGCAGGAAAGTCGCACGGCCCGCGTTGCGGCGCTGCAAAAACTCTATGGCGCGCTTGCCGTCATTCTGCGTGTCAACCACTACGTTCTGTATCGCCGCGCCCAGCGCCGTCTCGATTGCGAGGGCCACATCCTCGTCCGTGCGCAGCAGCTCGCTGACAGTGCCGTGTATGCCGCGCAGTGAACCGCGCTTTGCCTCACGCATAACGGCTTTCACCGCGCCGCCGAAACCCTCATAGTCGCGTTCCATCTCTTCGATGATATTTATACGCGAGTCGGCGCTGCGGAGCTCCACTATGTGGCGCGTGAGCTCGTCGGTGAGCTCATTCAACTCCCGCTCTCGGTTTGCTATGCGCATTTTGCGCCCCTCGGCGACATTCTTGGCGCTCTCGGCGTCCTCGGAGAGTTTCTTGCGCCGGGCGTCGATTTCGCCTATTCTGTCACGCTGAGCGGCGATATTGCCCTTTATCTCTTCCACGCGGGTGGCGAGCTCGTCCATCTCCGAGCGCATGCGCTCCGCGTTCTGCTCGGAGCTCTCGACGCGGCTCTTGAGCGCCGCGGCAATGGCCTCCTGCTCTGCAATCCGTGACTGTACTTTTGAGAGCTGGCTTCTTCTGTCCTCGGCCTCAACATCCTTAGTGCGCATACGCTCTGTGAGCGCTTCACTGCGGGAATAGAGGCCCTGCAGCTCGCGCTTGGCCGACTCAAGAAGCGTTTTGGTCTCGTTATACTCCTGCTCCAGCACTCCCGCCTGTTCGCGCAGCACGTCCAGATCGTACATCCAAAGGCTGACCTCGGCTACACGCAGCTCGTCGCGCATGGCGAGATAGCGCTTTGCCACCTCGGCCTGCTCTTTCAGCGGCTTGACCTGCAGCTCGAGTTCCTCTATCTTGTCGTTTATGCGCAGGAGGTTCTCATCCGTGCGCGCCAGACGGCGCTCGGCCTCCTCCTTGCGGTAGCGGTAGCGGGAAATACCGGCGGCCTCTTCGAGCACTTCACGCCGCTCTGCGCTCTTGCCGGAGACTATCTCGGCGATACGGCCCTGGCCAATTATGGAGTAGCCGTCCCGGCCCATGCCGGTGTCCATCAGGAGCTCGTTTACGTCGCGCAGGCGCACCTGCTGGCGGTTTATATAGTACTCGCTCTCGCCGGAGCGGTAGTACTTTCGAGTGATAGTGACCTCCTCGGCGTCCACGTCGAAGATACCGGCGCTGTTGTCTAGGATGAGTGACACCTGCGCCACGCCCATCGCCGGGCGCTTGGCCGTACCGCCAAAGATGACATCCTGCATCTTGCCGCCGCGCAGTGTGCGGCTGCTCTGCTCGCCCATGACCCAGAGTATGGCGTCGGAGATATTCGATTTTCCGGAGCCGTTCGGCCCGACTATGGCGGTTATCTCCCGCTCAAAGGTCAGGCGCGTCTTCTCCGGGAAGCTCTTGAAGCCCTGGATTTCGAGCGCTTTAAGGTACGTAAGTATCCCTCTTTCTCACATCTGCCTTTCCCAGGCAGAGCAATATAAGCCGTATATGCCCATAAGGCGTATTATTTTATCATAACAGGCGGTGTTTTTCAAGCTGTAAAGCGGAGCACTGCGGCCCAAATTGACAAATTTTAAGGCCGATACTATAATTAAAAATGTACAAACTCTTTTTCCGGCTGTGTGGGGGTAAAATGGAAAACATACTGCTTTGCCTCAACGCCGTGCTGCCCATATTTCTTATATTTGCCCTGGGTTTTGCAGCGCGGCACTTGAATCTGATGGACATTGGCGATGTCCTTAAGATGAACAAAATAGCGTTTAAGGTATTTCTGCCATTCATGATGTTCGCCAACATATATAACGCTGAACTGGAAGCGGCGATAAGGCCCGACCTGATACTGTTCGCGCTTGGCAGCGTACTGGTCATATACCTGCTGAGCATAGCGGCGTCCCTGCTCTACACTAAAGACAAGAGCAAACAGGGCGTCATCATTCAGGGCATCTTCCGCTCCAACTACGTCATAGTGGGCATGCCCATAGCCGGTTCCCTGATACCGGGTGCCGATCTCTCCTCCGTCGCCGTACTGGTGGCCCTGGTGGTCTGTGAATTCAACATATTGGCCGTTATCTGTCTCACGCTCTTCAATGGTCACCCATTCAACCTCAAGTCCACGCTCAGGAGCCTCGCAACCAACCCGCTCATACTTTCATCGCTGGCGGGCATAGCCTTCCTGCTGCTGGACATCCGGCTGCCCTCGTTTCTGGACTCGGCGGTGGAGAGCCTTTCCGGTGTCGCAAGCCCGCTGATGCTCTTCCTGTTGGGCGCTTTTATAGACTTCAGGGCCATGCGGAAATTTACGCGCGACCTGATTTTCGTCTGCATCGGCAGGCTGTTCATAGTTCCCGCTGTCTTTCTGACGGTTGGCTATCTCGCAGGATTCCGCGGCATTGAATTTGCTGCGCTCATCGGGGCGTTTGCCTCATCGACCGCAACAACATCCTTCACCATGGCCCAGCAAATGGGCTCCGACGCCGAACTTGCCGGCGACATAGTCATAGTTACCAGCGCGCTCTGTCCGCTTACGCTCTTCTTATGGTCGGCAGTGTTCACAAGTTTAGGTGTACTCTGAGAACACAGTAATGAAACGAGGTCCGGCTGAGCCAGACCTCGTTTTTTATATTCCATTTTGACACTCACGTTCAAACTGACAACGACACATCGTCAAAAGCATACTGCTCCTCGCTTGTACACCAGACGGTATACACGCCCGCAGTGTCCCGCACCGGCGCGGCAGCCTCACTTTTAAACATTCCGCTCATGCTTATTATGAAAGCCGCTGCACACGCTGCGCTAAGCAGCAGTGACGCTGCCGCAGTAGCGACGACTATACGTATGGCTTTTGTCCTGGAGCTGCTCATGCAACCGCCTCCCTTTCGTATGGCGTGAGTATAACACGCAAATGTATCTTAATTGCATCCTAAAGGTTACAATTTAGTCACAGCTTGAAAAAAGTTTAGTAAAATTCTCACACCGATTTACATACCGCTCAAATCAGAAACATCCAAATCTTATGATTTGGATGTTTCTCACTTATCAAGTTGACAGGCTGTCTATTGATTTGTCCGGCACTATGCGCAGGCGTTTTAGTGCAAACCGCTCAGTCAAATAGGCGCGGTTTGCTCCGTGCTGCCCCACGAGCTGGCTCATGAGGCGCGGATTCACGCGCAGCACGGCCTCACTGCCCGGTAATGCTCCCTCAAGCAAAGCCTCTGCCTTTTCACGCATAATGCGCGATTTTACGAGCTCACCGAGCGCGGGGTGATACGCTCCACCCACGGCGTCGCCTCCGGAGAGGTCCTCAGTCGGGTTGAGGCCCAGGCGTATGACAGGTATGTGCGCCTCTTCAAATATGGGCAGTATTTTCGCGCAGACACGCACGGCGTCTTCCACCGTGTGCTCCTTGTACCGCCCGGCCTTCCAGATGTCAAAAAGCGCCGTATCGCGCACTATGACTGTGGGATACACACGGACTCCGTCGGGTTTGAGCACTGCAATGCGTCTAGCCGACTCCACGTCGCTCTCGTCATCCGCTCCAGGCAGGCCGGTCATCATCTGCAAGATGAGCTTAAACCCGGCAGCCTTCACCTGTGCCGAGGCGTCTTCCACGTCTTGCGCGGTGTGGCCCCGCCCAGATAAGGCAAGCACACGTTCGGACATACTCTGGGCGCCCAGCTCTATGGTCTCCACGCCGTAGGCTTTGAGCCGCTTTAGTGTGGCGGCGTCTATGGCGTCTGGGCGCGTGGACAGGCGCAGCGAAACTATGTCGCCGCTCTCAAGGTACGGCCCGGCCGCATCCAGCAGCGCCTCCTGCTCGCTGACAGGTATGGCGGTGAAACTGCCGCCGTAAAAAGCCAGTTGGCGGCGCGTCTCCGGGCCCGTGAGCGTTTTCGCCCGCTCTATCGCCTCAACTACGTCCTGAGGCGTTGCCGGTGTCACGGAGCCGGAGATGCGCCGCTGGTTGCAGAACACGCAGTCATTCGGGCATCCGAGGTGCGGAACAAAGACGGGAATAATACTCTCTCTGGCACTCATCTTGCACGGAGCTCCCTGAGCGCAGCTCTGGCCGCGGCCTGCTCTGCCTCTTTCTTAGTACGCCCGGAGCCAGAGCCTATTGCATTTCCGTTCAGCAGCACCTGGCTGGTAAAGGTCTTGTCGTGGTCAGGCCCGCTCTCACTGAGCAGCTCATAGCTTAGCTGGCTGCCGCTTTTGCGCTGCACAAGCTCTTGCAGTTCAGTCTTACTGTCTCCAAACGATATGTATGTCCCGTCGAGGGTGGAGAGTATGTGCTTTGTGATAAAGCTGCGGGCAACCTCCATACCTCCATCGAGGTACATCGCCGCTATAATGGCCTCCACCGCGTCGGCCAGTATGCTCGTGCGGTTCCTGCCGCCGGTGTGCTCCTCGCCCCTGCCCAGGCGCATGTATTCGCCCAGGCCCAGCTCAGAGGCCACGCGGTGCAGGCTCTCTTCACACACCAGCTGTGCGCGCATGCGCGTCATGCGTCCCTCCGGCATCTCCGGGAAACGCCTGTAGAGCGCGTCAGCCACGACGAGGCCCAGCACGCTGTCGCCCAGGAACTCCAGGCGCTCGTTGCTCTCACAGCTCCTGCCACGGTTCTCGTTGGCGTAGGAGCTGTGAGTAAGCGCATTTATCAGCAGGCTCTGGCTTTTGAAATTGTAGTCCAGTTTTTCCTCGATAGTGTCCATCTCAGTTGGCCGAAGCCTTTTCAACATAATCGACGAGGTCGCCGATAGTGCTTATGCTCTTGAGATCGTCCTCGCTGATTTCGCCCAGGTCGAACATCTCTTCAATGGTCATGCTCAGTTCGACGACATCCAGGCTGTCCGCGTTCAGGTCGTCCGTGAAGCTGGTATCGCGGCTGAGCGTGTCGGCGTCAACTACGAATTGTTTGGCCACCAGGTCACGTATCTTCTCATAAATCATTTTGTCTCCTCCATTTCCGCTGCCTCTTCCGGGTCGAGGCGCATGTGTGCTATGTTTTTTTCTATCTCTTCAATGACGCCGGCCCGGGCGAACCCGACTGCCTGACGTATTGCGCTGAATATTGCCTCCTCATTCGAGGAGCCGTGAGCTTTGATAACGGGCCTGGAGATACCCAGCAGCGCCGTGCCGCCTATCTTGTTCACATCAAGCCCATCTTTCATACCCATAAAGTCTTTTTTCAGGGCCATGGCGGCAATTTTATTCTTGGTGCTGGAATAGAACACGTTTTTGAGCTGGCCCAGGGCGAACTTTATCATGCCCTCGCTGGCCTTCAGGAACACGTTGCCTGTAAAGCCGTCCGTAACGACGACATCCACGCCACCGGCCATGACATCATTGCCCTCAACGTTGCCAATGAAGTTTATTCTTCCGGCTTCTCCTGCTTTTTGCAGCAGTTTAAAGCTCTGCTTCTGCAACGGAGCACCCTTAGTCGGCTCTGTGCCATTGCTCAGGAGTCCCACGCGCGGCTTCGGGCAGCCCATTATTTTGTCAGCGTAGAAGCTGCCCATATACGCAAATTGCAGCAGATACTCCGGTGTACACTCCACGTTCGCACCGCAGTCTATGAGCATAACGCCCCTGGCCCCGTTAGGGAGCACAGGCGCAAGCGCGGCGCGGCGAATGCCGGGTATACGCTTAACGGTAAGGGTGGCGCCAGTGAGCAGGGCCCCCGTGCTGCCGGCCGAGACGACGGCGTCGCCTTCCCCGGCGCGAAGCATTTTGAGCGCGACAGCCATGGACGAGTCCTTCTTGCGGCGTGTGGCCGTGCTCGGGTCGTCCTCCATTGTAACTATCTCGCGGGCGTCCACTATGTCGGCGCCCTTTTCTCCATCCAGCAGCGGCTCTATCTGCTCGCGCTGGCCTATGAGCGTTATTTCAACACCCAGCTCCTTCGCTGCCCTGAGCGCACCCAAAACGGGAGCGTTCGGAGCATTGTCTCCTCCCATGGCGTCTATGAGTATCCTCAAGTGCGAAAAACCTCCTTCTCCCTGAGCTTGTCTATTGTCTCGAGCGAACGGCGGGATATCTCCGCATTCTTGTTGCGCTTGCCCTTCACTCTGTAGCCCAGTGGTGTAATTATTCCAAAGTTGATGTTCATCGGCTGGAAATCTCCCACGCTGCCGCCGGAAACGTAGGCGGCCAGGGCGCCTATGGCTGTCTCGCGCGGGAAATCCACGCTCTCGAGGCCCAGAACTCGCGCCGCCGTCTCTATACCCACGAGCATGCCGCTCGCAGCGCTCTCAACATAGCCCTCCACACCAGTCATCTGACCGGCGAAGCTTATCCGAAGCTCGCTGCGAAGACGGTAATAGCCATCGAGCAGGCGCGGTGAATCGAGATACGTATTGCGGTGCATTACACCGTAGCGCACGAACTCGGCGCCTTTCAATGCGGGGATCATGGAAAAAACGCGCTTCTGCTCGCCCCAGGTGAGGTGGGTCTGGAATCCTACGAGGTTAAAGAGCGTGCCGTCGGCGTTATCCTGCCTGAGCTGGACGACGGCATAGTCCTCCTCGCCGGTGTTCGGGTTCACTAGCCCTACCGGCTTCATGGGTCCATAGCGCAGGGTGTCCTCGCCGCGCCTGGCCATGACCTCGACCGGCATGCAGCCTTCAAAGACCGCTCCGTCGTCAAAACCGTGCACAGGCGCTTCCTTTGCCGCCCGGAGTTCGGCTACAAAAGCCGTGTACTCCTCACGGGTCATGGGGCAATTTATGTAGTCCGCGCTGCCCTTGCCATAGCGGGAGGCGCGGTAAGCGCTGGTCATATCCACGCTTTCGAGCGTGACTATGGGCGCGACGGCGTCGTAGAAATGCAGGTCAAACTCCGGACAGAGCGACTTTATCCTGTCTGCCATGGCGTCGCTCGTGAGGGGGCCTGTAGCTATAACAACCTCGCCCTCAGGGATATCCGTGGCCTCAGCGCGGACGATTTCGATGTTAGGCTCGTTTGCGAGTTTCTCGGTTATATATTTCGAGAAACCCTCGCGGTCGACTGCCAGCGCGCCTCCGGCCGCCACACGGTTAGTCTCCGCACTCTCCATTATCAGCGAGCCCAGGCGGCGCATCTCCTCTTTGAGCAGGCCGACGGCGTTTGTGAGGTCGTCGCCGCGCAGTGAATTGGAGCACACGAGCTCGGCGAAATTCTCACTCTTGTGTGCCGGGGTGTATTTGAGCGGCTTCATCTCTATGAGGCGCACATGTATGCCGCGCCTTGCGAGCTGCCAGGCACACTCGCTGCCGGCGAGTCCCGCGCCTATGACTGTCACGGTCTGCATCATTCGGCCTCCTTGCCGCTCGCCGCCTTTTTGCTGGTCGTGGTCTTCTTGGCCGCAGTCTTTTTGACCGTAGTGGTTTTCTTCGCCGCGGTCGTCTTCTTGACTGCGGAAGTTTTGGCGCTTGACGCGGACTTTTTGGCCGTTTTCTTGGTCTCAGCCTTGGCCTCGTCTGTTGCACCCTCCGCGCCTTCGCCCTTGGCCTCGCCAGAATCAGCGCTCTTGCGCTTGTAGCCGCGCTGCTCGGGCGGGAGGTAGTTCGGGCAGTCGGGGTTTATGCAGAACGGCTTGGAACGTCCACGCCCGGAGCGTTTGAACATGGTCTTGCCGCACTCGGGGCAGACGTCCTTCGTGGGCACGTCCCAGGTCATGAAACCTATTATCTCGCGCCCGTCCGCACCTGTGCCGCGCCAGGGACAATCCTTGCCACGCTCGCAGGCGTAATAGGCATAGCCGTTGCGCGAGGTGCGCTTCAGGAGTCTGCCGCCGCAGGCGGGGCACTTGCCGGGCATCTCGACCACTATCGGCATGGTAAAGGTACAGTCCGGGTATCCGGGGCAGGCCAGGAAGCGGCCGAAGCGGCCCGATTTGTACACAAGCTTGCGCCCGCAGTTGGGGCAGATCTCGTCGCTCTCCTCGTCTGGCACCTTTATGCGCACGCCCTCCATGGCCTTCTCAGCTTCCTTCATCTCCTTGTCGAAGCCGCCGTAGAAGTCGGAGAGATACGCCTTCCAGTCCTTCTCGCCCTTCTCTATCTCGTCCAGGCCGTCCTCCATGCGCGCCGTAAACTTGAGGTCCACAATGTCTGGGAAACGCTCTTCCATGAGTCCGGTCACTGTCTCGCCGAGCGAGGTGGGACGCAGGTATCTGCCCTCTTTTACCACGTACTCGTGCGAGAGTATTGTGGTTATCGTCGGCGCATAAGTGCTCGGGCGGCCTATGCCCTTTTCCTCCATGGCGCGGATCAGCGTAGCTTCGGTGTAGCGGCTGGGCGGCTGAGTAAAGCGCTGCTCTTTGTCCAGCTTTTTGCATCCGGCGCTCTCGCCCTCCGTCAGGTTTGGTATGCGCTTTACCGGAGCGACGTTCTCGTCGTCCTTTTCGTCGTCATAGACGGCGGTGTAGCCCGGGAAAACGAGCTCGGAGTAGCTCGCCCTGAAGGTATGCCCTGCGCAGGAGGTATCGACAGTTACATTGTCGTACACGGCGTTGGACATCTGGCAGGCCGTAAAGCGGCCCCAGATAAGGCGGTAGAGTTGATACTGCTCACGGGTCAGGTCCTTGCGGACCATTTCCGGAGCCAGGGCGGCATTGGTGGGGCGAATGGCCTCGTGCGCATCCTGCGCCCCGGCCTTGGCCTTATACCGGCGCGGCTGGCTCGGGCAATACGCCTCACCGTAGTGGTCGTGTATAAAGCTGCGCGCGGCAGCAAGCGCCTCTTCAGAGAGACGCAGAGAGTCGGTACGCATGTAGGTTATGAGGCCGATGGTGCCCTGTCCGGTGATGTCAACGCCCTCATAGAGCTGCTGGGCTATGCTCATGGTGCGGCGCGGAGTCATACCCAGGCGACGGCTGGCCTCCTGCTGCAGTGTGCTGGTAATAAATGGAGGTGAGGGGCTGCGCTCCTTTTTGCCGCGCTTTACCGTGTCTATCGTGAAGTCCTGGTCCTTTACGTCGGCGATGATACCGTCGACCTGTTCTTCACTTTTGAGCTCTGCCTTTTTCTTACCCTCGCCGTAGTAGCGGGCGGTAAATTCGCTCTCGTCGGCGCGGCGCAGAGTGGCGTCTAGCAGCCAATACTCCTCCGGCACGAACGCTTTTATCTCACGTTCACGGTCCACGACCATGCGTGTGGCTACGCTCTGCACGCGGCCTGCGGAGAGGCCGCGGCGAATCTTCTTCCACAGCAGCGGGCTCAGCTCGTAGCCCACTATGCGGTCGAGTATACGCCTTGCCTGCTGGGCATCGACGAGGTCTATGTCGATGTCGCGTGGAGCCTGTATGCTCTCGGTGACGACCTTCTTGGTTATTTCGTTAAAGGTGACGCGCACGGCCTTGTCGTCTGGCAGCTCCAGCAGCTCCTTGAGGTGCCAGGCTATGGCCTCTCCCTCGCGGTCCGGGTCGGTTGCGAGGTAAACCATGTCCGCGTCCTTGGCGCGGCGCTTGAGCTCGTCTATGATCTCCTCTTTGCCTTTTACGGGTATATACTCAGGCGTAAAACCGTTCTCTATGTCCACGCCCATAGTACTCTTGGGCAGGTCACGAAGGTGGCCCATACTGGCCACGACCTTGAAGTCTTTGCCCAGATATTTTTCGATGGTCCTCGCCTTCGCCGGAGACTCGACTATTACGAGGGCCGTCTTTGCCTTTGCCATCAAAACGTCCTCACTTCTGACTTATATTGAGGGAAAATCTCTTTCCCGGTTCCTGACTTACATATCCTTTGATTTGCAGCATTGTGAGCTCTCCCAGCACCTGCGCTGCCGGCAGTGAGGTGCGCTCTATTATATCGTCTATGTGGGTGCTTTTTTCCGTAATCGCCGAGACGATTGCAAGCTGTGTTTCGTTCAGCTCGCTAAGCTGCTTCTTCAAGTCAATATATTCCTCGTCCTCAGGCTTGTCAATGTCTTTTTTCGTCCACAGCCTTTTAAGCGGGTTCTTTTTCCCGCGCTTTTTCTGCTTTTCCTGCGCATCCTCGCTGCCGGCTTCGCTCGCGTCATCGCTCGGCTGGTTGTCTGCCTCCATCTCAAGCGGCTGTTCAGGAACATAACGCCTCTTGCCGGAACGGCTGAGGTTTTCGAATCGCGCGGCGTATCCCGAGAGCACATCCCAGGCGCTGAGCGCAGGTTGCGCGCCCTCCATTATGAGGCGGTTCGTGCCGACTGAGTTTACTGCATCCGCATTGCCGGGCACGGCGAATACCTCACGGCCCTGGTTGAGCGCCTCGTCCGCGAAGAGCAGCGCACCGCTCTTGGCCGGAGCTTCCACTACCAGCGTTGCCACGGCGAGGCCCGAAGTCACCCGGTTTCTCGCACGGAAATTCGACGAATGAGTAGGCGCGCCCGGCGGGTACTCGCTCACCAGGGCGCCGAAGAACGCCGTGTCGGCACAGATGCCCGTATTGGTGCTCTCATCATCTATGGCCGTGCCAAGCACGCCTACGCAACCACCACCAGCTTCCATAGCTCCCTCGGCGGCCGCGGCGTCCACGCCGCGAGTCAGGCCGGATATCACAAGGCCGCCGCAGCGGGTGATGTCATAGCCCATGCGCTTGGCCATTTTGAGGCCGTATGGCGTGGCCGAGCGCGTACCCACGACTGCCACGGCGCACATGTCGTCTATATTCGGCAGGCGCCCGCGCACATACAGCACCAGCGGCGGGTCGTAGATTGCAGAAAGCCTGTTCGGATAGACCGCGTCCTGCTTGGTAACTATCGCTATACTGTGCTCGGCGCACTCGTCTATGATGCGCCGGGCTCCGGAGAGGTCCTTATTGGCAAGCGCCTCGCGCTCCACATCGTTGAGAAATGTAACCGCGTCGTTGTCGGCGGGCCTTGAAAAATATATCCCGCTCACACCGCCGTAGTGTTCTAGCAGCAGATTTTTAACCCTGTAGCGCACATCCTCCATCGAGGCCAGCCACACCCAATACTTCAGCTCCGACATGCGCAAACCTCCTTACAGCGCGGCGCGGGAGAGCTCCCACATTATTATGGCCCCGGCCGCAGCGGCGTTCAGCGACTCGCTGCCCGGCTTCATGGGTATTATAAGCGCGTCCTCGCACATCTCCAGCAGCTCCCGGCTCAGCCCGTGCCCCTCGTTGCCTATTGCCACGGCGGCATGCGTCAAATCAATCCGGCGCAAGTCCGCAGCATCCGGCGTAAGCGCCGCGCCGTAGAGCTTCAGGCCCATAGAGCGCGCCACGCTTGAGAGCTCCCGCGTCTCACAGCGGACAATGTACTGCCGGAACGCCGCGCCCATGCTCGCACGCACGGCTCTCGGCGACGTATAGTCTGCGCAGTCCCCGGCGAGTATCACCGCGTCTATTCCCAGAGCATTGGCAGTGCGTATCAGTGTGCCCACATTGCCGGGGTCCTGTATGTTCTCGAGTACGACGGCGCTTTCCACGAGCTGCGGTTCCGCTATGTCCGGCATTCTCACGGAAAAGACAGGGCCCGGGCTGTTCTTAACGGGCGAGCCATAGCTCACGAGTTCCTCCGGAGCCGAGTACGCCGGACAATCCAGCCCCTCCGGCGGCTGATACCCCTCCGCGCACAGCAATCCTGTCACCCGACAGCCGGAACCCAGCGCTTCGGCGAGCAGCTTTTCCCCGTCAAGCACAGTCTCCCCGCTCCCGGCCCGCAGCTCCGAGTCCGAGGCCAGAGCTCGAAGGCGCATCACAAATGGATTTTTCCTTGAACTTATCTTTTCCATACCGTCCCATACCTCTATATAGTATTTAAAGCATATGCGCAAACATCCAATTTGTCAACATCTTGATTACAGCAAGCCTAACTTTAAAAATATCTTCAGAGCAGTTTCAGGCCAGATAAATGCTCTCAGTGTATTTTTGCTCGACAATATGCCGTTCCGGTGGTAAAATCAAATTGGAGGTTGAGTTATGGAGCTTAGAGTTTTAAAGTATTTCCTGGTTGTAGCCCGTGAGGAAAATATAACGCGCTCCGCGCAATTGCTGCACATCACGCAGCCCACTCTCTCGCGCCAGCTAATGCAGCTCGAAGACGAGCTGGGTGTGCAGTTGTTCAAGCGCAGCAAGTACCGCATCATTCTGACCGACGACGGGATGCTTTTGCGCCGCAGGGCGCAGGAGATAGTGGACCTCGCGGAAAAAATCGAGCGTGAATTCCAAAACCGCAACGAAGAGCTCTCCGGCGAGATAGCCATCGGCTGCGGAGAGACCAATTCCATGAGCTTTCTCTCCGAACGCATTGCAGACTTTCGCCGCGAACACCCGCTGGTGAGCTTCAACATCTACAGCGCCACCGCCGACGACATAAAAGACAGGCTGGAAAAAGGGCTGCTGGACCTCGGTCTGCTCGCGGAGCCGGTGGAAATCGGGCGCTACGACTTCATACGCATGCCCAAACGTGACATCTGGGGCGCCCTGGTGCGCAGCGACAGCCCGCTCGCGCAAAAGCAGGTTGTAACTCCTGCCGACCTCATGGGCACGCCTCTGCTCATGAGCCGCCGGCAGCAAGTCAAAGACGAGCTTGCCTCCTGGTTTGGCGAGTACTTTGAACGCATAGAAATCGCGGGCAGCTTCAACCTCATTTTGAACGCCGCCAATATGGTGCTCAACGGCGTGGGGGTTGCCATAGGCTTCTACCTCGCCGACTTTTCCGACGATTTGCGTTTTATCCCGCTCTCTCCGGAGCTCAAAACCGGCACCGTGCTCGTCTGGAAAAAGACCCAGGCCTATTCGGATGCGGCCAGCGAATTTCTGCGGCAGGTGAGAAATGTCCACGAGGCATAGTGATTGATTCTGAGTAAGTATTGGACATTTTTAATTCCCCGACTTAGAATACAGGCGTCAGGTGATGACGCCTGTATTTTGTTTGGAGGTGGTCGTGTGACCATGGAGGAGGCCAGCGAGCGCTACTCGATACCGCTGGAGATCCTGAGAGAATACGAGAGCTGGGGGCTCTGCGGCGCTGTGAAGAAAGTCATGGGTGCCTGGCAGTATGACGACACAGACCTCGAACATCTCAGCACGATCATGACTCTGCACGACATTGGTTTCAGCAGCGAGGAGATAGAGACATATATGCGTCTGCTTCTGGAACGCGGCGGCTCAGATGCAGAGCGCCTGCGCATGCTGGACCGCAAGCGCAACGCCGCTCTGGACGAGATACACTTCCGTGAGCGGCAGCTGGAAAAGCTGGACTATTTGCGTCACGAGCTGCGCAAAGCAGCCGGCACGCAGACATCGGATTTGGAAAGAGGTAAAAAACTATGAAGCGAAATATCGGCCATGCTCTCGCGCTCTATCCCACCCCTCTGGTGCTTGTCGTCACATTTGTGGACGGAAAACCTAACTGGACGCTTGTAGGCCACATAGGTATCATCGGGCACAACAGAGTTATGGTCAGCATGGCTGCCCCACACTATTCAAACCGCGGCATCAGGGAGAGCAAGCTTCTCTCAATAAACATTGTTGACGAGGCTTTGCTTCCGCGCGCTGACCGTATGGGCTGCGTAAGCGGCGCCAAAGAGGACAAAAGCACCGCTTTTGACTACACTCTGGATGAGTTCGGCACCCCGATTATAGACGCATCCCCCGTAAGCATGTCCTGTAAAGTAGAAGACACATACGAAACTCCCGGCTTTGAGAGTTTCATATGCTCAATCAATGCCACCTATGCGGATGAAAGCGCGCTCAC
Organism: uncultured Clostridia bacterium; assembly: GCA_930990965.1. GTDB lineage: Bacteria > Bacillota > Clostridia > Oscillospirales > Oscillospiraceae > Scatomorpha > Scatomorpha merdigallinarum. The sequence goes on along the minus strand of CAKNRQ010000033.1, from coordinate 1,591 downwards.
CGCAGACGGCAAAATTGACTACCGGGCTCTCAAGCCTGTGCTCTTTGAGATGCCGACTTATGAGTATCTGCGTACCGGCGGCGTCATCGGCAAGTGCATGGAGGTAAGCAAACAGGCGTGAAAAAACTCTTTTCTCTTTTGCTGGGCGCTGTACTTCTGCTCAGCCTGACCGCCTGCGGCGAAACTCAAGTGGTATCTCATACCGCAGCCCCCTCGCCCGACATTACGCAGGCCCCGGAAACTGTCACCACTCCAAGCCCGGACACAGGCAGCGGTTCTGGGCGCTCTATAGTGATATACTTCTCCGCTACCGGCAACACAGAACGCGTGGCAAGCTATATAGCCGAAATTACCGGCGCCGATATTTTTGCCATAGAGCCTGCAACTCCCTACACCAGCGAAGACCTGGACTACCGCGACGCCGAAAGCCGCGTATCTGTCGTCCAGAACGTTGAGCTTGTATCAGATAGCGTCGATGGCTGGGATGAGTACGATACCGTATATATCGGCTATCCTATCTGGTGGGGCGTTGCCGCCTGGCCGGTGTCAAGTTTCGTCTCGCAGAATGATTTTGACGGCAAAACAATTGTCCCCTTCTGCACCTCCGCAAGCTCCGGAGCCAGCACCAGCTCGGAGAACCTAGCAGAACTCGCCGGGAGCGGTAACTGGCTCGAGTGCACCAGGTTTGCCTCCGGCGTTGACGAATCCGGTGTGGCCGAGTGGCTTGCCCAGTTAGAAATGTAACTGTTATTTATTGAAGAAATCATTAAACAATATCACGAAAGGAAGCCTAAAAAATGAGCGAAGAATTCACCACCGTATTTCCCCGCGGCAACGAAAACACCGCTTATGCCCAGTATTTCATAGGCAAGAGCTATCTTAACATGCTCTCTACCGAGCAGGTGGGTATCGGCAACGTGACTTTTGAGCCCGGCTGCCGCAACAACTGGCACATACACCACGCTTCCAAAGGCGGCGGCCAGATACTGCTTGTGACTGGCGGCCGCGGCTGGTATCAGGAATGGGGCCAGCCTGCACGTGAGCTGCACCCCGGCGATGTCGTCAACATTCCCGCAGGGGTTAAGCACTGGCACGGCGCAGCCAGCGACAGCTGGTTCGCCCACCTCGCAGTCGAAGTCCCCGGCGAGGACACCTCAAACGAATGGCTCGAGCCCGTCGATGACGAGCAGTATGCCGCGCTGGAAAAATAGCTTCAGTAGCCATCCTTCCCCTTACGCTGCCCGCCGTACACACGCAACGGCGGGCAGAATTTTAGGTTTACATAATAAAAGACACGTTGAAATTATGTGAGTGTAAGCTTTGCGCGGGTGTATGGCCGGGCCGTTTACGGAGTAAAATGCCTCGGTCAAAAAAGAGGAGAGCCAGGGCTCTCCTCTTTTTGTATATACGTTCAGCGCTTGTTGCTGCGGCGCCAGATGCGCTGATCCTCGGCGGCCTTGATGAGCTCATCGCGGAAATCGGGGTGGGCGAGATTCACGAGGGCCTCGGCGCGCTCCCATGTAGTGCGGCCTGCCATGTTGGCCACGCCGTTCTCGGTGGCGATGTAGTAGGCCTGGCTGCGCGGGGAGGT